>CANGBB010000002.1 GCA_947452065.1 Gammaproteobacteria bacterium | reverse complement strand
GGCGGCGGCGGTGGCGGCGGCGGCGGTGGCGGTGGTGGCGGCGGCGGTGGCGGCGGCGGCGGCATGGGCGGCGGCGGCGGCGGCGGCGGCGGCTTCAGCAGTTTCCCGGTCGTCGAAACCAGCCCTGATCAATATGAAGTCACCTGCAAGCAGGGCCTGGGTTATCTGCTGACCGTTGCTCAGGGCAAGATCCCGGCCTCGGCCGCTCTGTGTCTGGAAGTGAACGACAGCCCGATGCCTCCTAGCGGCGGTGGCGGCGGCATGGGCGGTGGTGGCGGCGGTGGTATGGGTGGCGGTACGAACACTTATGTTCCGCCAAGCTGCGTCCTCCCGGGCAATGCCAACGATGCCCAACGCGCGGCCATTGAAGCCTATCTGGCCAAGAGTGGCGCCACTTGCGAACTGGATCGCTGGCGCGGCATTGGGCACTCCGCCACCAACACGCTGATCGAAGCGTCCTGCAAGAACGGTGGCGGCCATGTTCTGGCAGCCTCCTATCCGCTTTCGCCTGACAATGAGGTGCGCCCGGTGAACTGCCTGGCTCTGGGCTCGGGCAGCCCGGTGCAATGCACCCTCAGCAACAACGAAGTGACGCTGGGCGCGGCTGAAAAGCTGTTCCTCGGTGAGCGTGGCAAGGAATGCGAGAGCGTTACGGCACGCCGTTACATGACCTCCACCTCCAATGGCGATAACTTCTTCGAGCTCCTGTGCAGCAGCGGAAAGAGCTTCATCCTGCAGCAGCAGGCCAAGGGTGAACTGGGCGGTACAGCCTCGTGCACGGATCCGAATGCCGCGCAGGTGGTGGCACAACTGGGTGGCTGCGCACTGAAGCCCTGAGAGTCTTCAGACGTTCGCCGGCCAAGGCATCGTTGCATCGCCAGGGGTGTGATGCAACGATGCCCGGCATGAACATTCACGGCGCAGACAACCAAGTATTGATGAACATCAGCTCCATCGAAACCGATGGAGCCAGTCTGGTCATCCAAGGCCGAATCTTCGGCACGCTACCGCTCAGTGCCCGGCTGCATCCCGAGGAAGCTCGTGCCGCTCTGGGACTGATGAGTTGGAAAACCCGACTGTTTCTTCTGACCCTGCTCTTCCGTCGCAAACGATCCTGAATCAGGAACGCAGCGACTCCGCCGAACTGTCGACGTCAGAGTAGCGGACCGTTATCGCCGGGTAGCATGGCCCGGCGCACCAGTGGGATAGGTGGTCCGCCGTAGGATAGAAACTGGTCGTGGAATGACTTCCAGTAGGCGCGCGGCTCAGTGCCCGGCCGATCAACCTGCTGCCGCGCAACCCAATCGTCGCGCAGCCTTCGTATCTCAAGCTTGCCGAGCGTGTAGTTCAGGTAGGCCGGATCATAGGTACCGCGCGCAGCCTGCTGACGTGCCGTTCCCGGATCCTTAAAAGCCACTTCGCGAAACAGCCGTTCGGATTCCGCTGTGCTCATCCCCTCGGTATGCAGTCCGATGGACGAGAGCAGCCGCACATCGCGCCACAACGCATCGGTGAGCTGTGCGATGGTCATTTCCGGATCGTTTTGTGCAAGACCGGCGTCGCGCATCAGTTCCTCGGCATAGTGCGCCCAACCTTCGGCATAGTCGTAACCCACGTAAAGACGAGCGACCAGCGACTGTGCGCGGTTGGAATGCAGGAACTGCAGGAAGTGACCCGGCCAGACCTCATGCACGGAGGTATTGCGCGTGAGTGCCACGCTGCTGATGTACTGCTGCTGCTCCTGCGCGCTCCAGGAAGGATCCGGCGGCGAGATGTTGTACACATAGGCCACATTCCGTTCATAGGGCCCAGGCACCACGATATAGGCGGAATTCGAGCGGTTGTAGGGCGGCGCCTCCTCGACCTGCGCCTGTTCATCGCTGGGAATACTCACCAGATCCTGCCGTCGCACGAACTCCCGCAGCTGATCGAGTTGCAGCCGCGCGAGCGCCACAGGCCCCTCGGCCGGCTTGTGCGCATCGGCTCGGCTAACGCAGACCGCCAGACTCTCGCCCGGGGCATAGCCAGCACAGACCGCTGCCAGCGCCGCGGTGTTGCGTGCCGTGTCCGCCTCGCCGGCCGCCTTGATCTGCACCACGCTCATCGTGACCGCATCGGTCTCCCGCAGCATCGCCGAATACAGCTCAGCGCCGAGGGCAAACGCTTCATTGGCACTCGGGCGCTGGGCGTTGAACCAATCGCGCAACTCACGCGCTGCACCGATGGCCAGCGCATTGGCTGCCTGCAACTCGCGCTGAGCGGCAGGGTCTTTGACTGAGGCGAACACCTGCGGAACGTCATGCTCATAGAAATCCGCAAAGCCGCCAAATGCCTTCACCGCATAGTCCACAAAGCTCCGTGGCAGCGGTGTCCGAAGGTTCGCCTTCACGGCAGCAGCAATATCCGGCATGGCGCGCGCATAGCCAATATAGCCGCGCAGCCGCTGCGGCAGCGGCGCGTAGTCACGCGACAGGTACACTTCGGGATCGATCTGGTCTACATACCAGGCCGGATTGCGGAACGGCCAAGCCGCCTGCTCCAGCCAGAATAGTTCGGCTCCAATTTCATGCAGTAAATACTCGCGCTCAAACCGCTGCTCGGTCGGAAGCTGAGCCGCAGCAAAGGCAAGGATTTGTCCGCGCGAGCGCTTCAGGCGCTGGATCTCGGAGGCGATACCGGCAGCACTGAGGTCGGGCATTCGCCCGTCGAACTCATGACGTCCCTGCTGGACCGCGAACATAGGCTGGGCGCGGAAGGTGTCTTCGACGTAGTTCGTAACCAGTGCCGACCATGCCGCACTGGCGCCGGTGGCGGAACCGGCATCAGCGGTCACCAAGTGCTCAGGCGAACGAACCCGCTGCGAGGAGACGAGCAGCGTTCCAAGCAGCACCCACAGCGCCGCGAAACGAATCAAAGATCTGGTTTTCATGGGTCCGATACTAACCGGACGGACCGCGGGCAAGCGACTGGAACTGCGAGCCCCTACCGCCCGCCCAGCCAGTCATGATCAGGCAATTGCACAAACGCATGCCGGAGAGCTTCGCTCCAGCCGCTGGTAATGCTGCGGAAATAGGCGTTTTCAGACTCGATGCTGGCATGACGAGCAACCCGCAGCTCGTCACGACGCACAATGATCAGATCCAGCGGCGGACCGACCGACAGATTCGAACGCATGGTCGAATCCATCGATACAAGCAGACACTTCACCGCCTCGCCGATGCTGGTGGATCGGCGCACCACACGATCGATGATGGGCTTGCCATACTTGGATTCGCCAATCTGGAAGTAGGTCGTATCCCGCGTGGCCTCGATGAAATTGCCGGCGGCATAGACGTTGAACAGCCGCGGCGGCTCACTGCCAATCTGGCCACCGAGAATCAGGGCTGGATTGAACTCCACCCCGAAGTTCTTGAGCGCCTCGCCGTCGCGTTCTTGCACCGCACGTACGGCAGCACCCACCAGACAGGCCGCCTCATACATGTTGTGACAGTTGAAAAGGTGCGCACCTTCCTTGGCAACGATGGCATCGTGCAGCAGGCTGATCACCGATTGGGCCACAGACAGGTTGCCGGCCACCTGCAGGACGAGCACACGCTCACCGGCGCGCTCAAAAACGGTTGCCTTACGGAAAATATTGACCTGATCGACGCCCGCATTGGTGCGCGAATCGGAGAGGAACACCATGCCAGTGTCGAGCAGAACACCCACGCAATACGTCATGATTACCTACTGCTGCCCGGCCTGAATCTGTCTGGAACGCATCGATTCTACCGCAGTGTCAGTGGCTTCATGCACTGCAACGCGCACCTCGAGCTCCTCGCTGCCGCCGCCGCGGCGCATGCCCCGCACAGGGCAGGCGTCGAGATAATCACGGCCCACAGCCAAACGCACCAGCGACGCGCCCGCCAGCGCACGCTGCGTCACATCGCAGCTGAGCCAGCAACCTTCGGCCTGCGACCAGAGATCCATCCACGCATGCATGGCGGGATTGGCATCCTCACTCAGCAGATACCCACTGACATACCGCGCCGGAACGCCAGCAGAACGACAGGCGGCGATGGCCACATGCGTCTGGTCTTGGCATACGCCCTGACCACGCGCGATCACATCAATGGCGGAATCGGTCACCGTAGTAGTGCCCGGACTGAATCGCACCGCCTCGGTAACACACTGCATCAGCCGCCGCGCGACCGTCTCGTCCACCGCTGCGCCATCAAAAACCCGGCGGGCCAGCGCCTCGATGGCCGAGCTACTGCCCGTCAGCGGCGTCGGTGTCAGGAATACCAGCGGTGAAAGCCCCTGCTCCACCGGCAAGCGCCCATCGAAGGCGTCATCGGTTTCAACCACGCCGTCAACGCTGAGGACGACCTCGTCATGCGCACCTTCCAAAGTCAGCAGGTGCGACTGATTACCAAAGGCATCCAGCTGCTCTACGCAGCGACCCGGCGTACCCAGTCGCCACCACAGGGCACGCTGCGTTCCCTCACGCCTGGGCGTCAGCTTCAGCAGCTGGATGCTGTAGCTGGCCGGCGAGGTATAGCGATAGGTCGTTCGATGCTGAATCTGCAATCTCACGCGACCGTCTCCACGGCGACCAGAAAGTCACTGCTGATGCGCCGGTCGATATTGCGCAGGCGTTCGACACAATCGTCCAAGTATTCGCGCAGACGTCCCGTGGCGACGGATTCCGCCTGACCGAATCGCAACAGCGCGTTGAATTCGCCGGCACGGCGCTCCGTTTCGCGTGAGCGCTGGTTGGCCACGACCTGCAGGTTCGCATACAAGTCATCGACAGAGCGGCGCAACGATCGCGGATCGGAATCACTGAGCACCAGCAGTTCCGCCACACGCTCGGGCACCACGGCATCACGATACAGCTTGCGATAGTTCTCGAAGGCGGACATCGCTCGCAACAGCACGCTCCACTGGTAAAAACCGCCGGTGGCCGCGCCGCCACTGGCGCTGGCGAGACGTGCGCCGAGGATGCGAGCCGTACCATCACCGCGCTCCAGTGACATTCCCATGCGCATGAACGAGTAACCCTCGTCCCGCAGCATGGTGCTCATCAGCACGCCACGAAACAGCTGCGAACGATGCTTGACCCAGTCGATGAACAACGCGAAGGCATCCGGCTCCTGGCGCTTCATGCTCAATGAACGCAGCTCCAGCCACGTCGCATTCAACGTCTCCCACATCTCGGCGGTGATCGCACCACGCACAGCTCGCGCATTTTCGCGTGCGATCCGCAGGCAGCCATAGATGCTGCCGGGACTCTGGCGATCAAAGGCCAGAAACTGTCGCGGCCGCTCGGCATCCACATCTCCGAAGCGCTCGCGAAACTCCTGCAGGAGGCCAAGCTCGTGCAGCGTATCCATCCATCCGGCCGCAATCGCTTGCGCCGGCTGCGGCAGGAGCGACAGGCGGTATTGCACGTCCAGCGCACGCGCAAGGGTCTCGGCGCGCTCCACATAGCGACCCAACCAATAGATGTGATCGGCGGTACGACTCAGCATGATGCGCTCAGGCCTCCAGTACCCATGTGTCCTTGGTGCCCCCGCCCTGCGAGGAATTCACCACCAAGGATCCTTCCGGCAGCGCCACGCGGGTCAGTCCGCCCGGCACGATGCGCACCTCGCGACCTGAGAGCACAAAGGGCCGCAGATCGATGTGGCGCGGCGCGAGCCCCTGCTGAACAAAAGTTGGACAGGCCGACAGCGCCAGCGTGGGCTGTGCAATGTAGCGCTCGGGATGCGCGATGATGCGCGCACGAAACTCTTCGATCTGCGCCTTGCTCGACGCCGGTCCGATGAGCATTCCGTAACCGCCGGCACCGTGCACTTCCTTGACGACCAGATCCTTGAGATTCGCCAGCACATAGTCGCGATCGGCGTCGCGGCGGAGGATCCAGGTCGGCACGTTGTTAAGAATCGGCCGCTCGGAGAGGTAGAACTCGATCATCTCCGGAACATAGGGATAGATCGATTTGTCATCGGCGATGCCGGTACCAACGGCATTGGTGATATTGACGTGACCCGCCCGATACGCGGTCAGTAGGCCGGGTACACCCAGCGCTGAATCAGCGCGGAATGCCAGCGGATCCAGGAAATCATCGTCGATGCGTCGATAGATCACATCCACGCGCTGCGGGCCGCGGGTGGTGCGCATGTAGACATAGTCGTCGCGCACAAACAGGTCCTGCCCTTCCACCAGCTCGATGCCCATTTGCTGCGCCAGGAACGCGTGCTCGAAATAGGCGCTGTTGAATCGACCCGGCGTCAGCAGCACCACCGTGGGATCGTTGATGCCAGCGGGAGCAACGCTGCGCAGGTTATCCAGCAGCAGTTCGGGGTAATGCTCCACCGGAGCCACCGAATAAATCGAAAACAGATCCGGGAATAGCCGCATCATCATGCGCCGGTCTTCGAGCATGTAAGACACGCCTGAGGGCACACGCAGGTTGTCTTCGAGGACGTAGAACTCGCCGGCACCGGCACGCACGATGTCGATACCGGCGATATGCGTATAGGTATTGCCGGGGACGCGCACACCCAGCATCTCGGGGCGAAACTGCGCGTTGGTCAGAATCACATCGGCCGGCACGATGCCTTCGGCCAAGATGCGCTGCGCTCCGTAGACATCACCGATGAAGGCATTCAACGCCCGCACCCGCTGCTCCAGACCCTGAGCGAGCGTGGCCCATTCCGCCGCCGTCAACACGCGCGGCACGATGTCGAACGGGATCAGCCTTTCGGTGCCCTGCTCCTCACCATAGACCGCAAAGGTGATGCCGAGTCGGTGAAACAGCGCATCGGCTTCGCCGCGCTTCTGCTCAAGCCATCCGGCCGGCCGACTCTGCAGCCAATCGGCAAAGGCAGCGTAGTGCGCGCGCACCGACTGCTCCGCCGTGTACATCTCGTTGTAGAAATTGGTGCGCAAGATGCCACTGCATTGCAGCCCGCGTGCCAATTTGGCCCATCAGTGCAATCAGCGACTTGGACGCGCGTCAGCGCTCGCTCGCCCTATCCCGATGCAGACTTTGCAGCGCCCGCACCAGTCAGGCGCACAGCGGCCCGTTCGCCAGGACCAGTTCGGCCACCGGCGTGCCGCCGATCAGATGCTCCTGAATGATGCGTTCCAGGTTCTGCGGGTTGCAGTCCCGGTACCAGGTCCCTTCCGGATAAACCACGGCAATCGGCCCACCGAGGCAGACACGCAGACAATCGGCCCGCGTGCGCAGCACCCCACCGTCCCGATCCGCCAGCCGCAGTTCGCGCAGCCGGCGCTTGAGAAATTCCCAGGACGCCTCAGCTGCAGCGGCATC
Organism: Gammaproteobacteria bacterium; assembly: GCA_947452065.1. GTDB lineage: Bacteria > Pseudomonadota > Gammaproteobacteria > Steroidobacterales > Steroidobacteraceae > FEN-1191. Next base: position 419,517 of record CANGBB010000002.1, on the reverse strand, counting down.
GGCGCACTTGCCCTTGATGCAGAGGAAGATGTGCCGCTGACTACGGCCTAGGTGGAGACTGTCTACGGCAGCGGCGAGCGCGTCGCTTGGATCGGTGGGCATGGCGCGATGATACCCCCGGCTGCGCAGCGCCGCCGGTTACTGATCGACGAAGGCGCGTTCGAAGACGTAATCGCCAAACTCGCCGACGCCGGGCGACACCTTGAAGCCGCGAGCGTCCAGCATGCGGCGCGTATCGGCCAGCATTTCCGGACTGCCGCAGATCATGGCGCGGTCGATTGCAGGATCGAGCTCCGGTATCGCCAGGTCGCGGGCCACCTGCCCGGAGTCCAGCAGCGTGGGAATGCGCCCCTGCGTGCGGAACGGTTCGCGTGTCACCGCCGGGTAGTCAACGAGCTGCGCACGGGCCATCTCACCGAGGAACTCGTGCTCGTAGAGCTCTTGAACCACGCGGGTTCCATACGCCAGATCATCGACCTGACGCACACCGCGCATCAGGATCACCTGCTCGAAGCGCTCGTAAGTTTCCGGATCGCGGATGATGCTGACGAAGGGCGCAATGCCTGTACCGGTGGCCAGCAGATACAGCCGCCGTCCGGGATTGAGATCGCGGATCACCAGCGTGCCTGTGGGCTTGGCGCTGATCAGGACCGGATCACCCTCGCGGATCTGCTGCAGGTGCGGCGTGAAGCGTCCGTCCGGCACCTTGATGCTGTAGAACTCGAGCTGCTCCTCGTGATTGGCGCTGGCAATGCTGTATGCCCGCGCAACACGCTTGCCACCAATCTCCAGACCCACCATCACGAAGTGACCATTCTCGAAGCGCAGCCCCGCATCACGGGTGGTGGTGAAGCTGAACAGACGTTCGTTCCAGTGGTGCACGCGAGTGACGTGCTCGACATTGTAGGTAGCCATGCTTCCGGCCCGGTACGCGGTAGATGGTTCGTATTATCAATGATTGAGGGACCCTACAGCAGCACCGGGCGTGCATATGGTTTTGGTCGCGCGGTTATGAGTGCGGCGGCAGCAGTTTCTGCAACTGCGCCCGAAGTTCGGCCTGCGTCACCGCTCCGGATCGGGTCCAGCGCACCTGCCCCCGACCGTCGACCAGCACGCTGAACGGCAGCCCAAGACTGCGATTCCCCAACTGTGCAGTCCAGGCGAATACCGCATCCGGCTGGCCTACCAGTAGCGGGTACTGCACTTTCACCTTCCCGAGGAAGGCACGAACCTCGGCCGGCCCATCGGCCGCAATGCCGATCACCGCGGCCTGACGGTGATCTAGGCTGGCATCCAAGCGGTCCAGGTCGGGCATCTCCTTAAGGCAGGGTCCGCACCAAGTGGCCCAAAAGTTCAGCAGCACGACCCGGCCGCGGTAGGGCTCTAGGCTCGCCGCGGCCCCCGCAGGGGTAACCAGCCGTGGCACATCCCGCTGCAGCACATCGCCCGCCCCGGCAGCCCACACCCGGGCCAGCGGCGTCAGCGCCAGAAGCAGCGACAGCCACAACGTTCTCTTGCTCATGCTCGCGCTCATGCGTCACCTCACCCGCCGGGCCCACGATATCGACGGCAGCGAGCATTATGAGCCCATCCCTGATCGACCCCACTCAAGGATCGCGCATACGGCCGCCCATGTGGCCGGCACTCTTACAGCTCCCCTCCACCGTCTGGCTGCTCGGGCTGGAGAGCACTCCCAGCGGGCATTAGACTGATGCCCATGTTGATCAACTGCGTCGCGTATCAGGATGGCCGGAGGCTCGATAGCATCCGGCCCGAAGACATACATCTGTACATGGATCGCCTAGGACGTTTCGTCTGGGTTGCTCTGCGCGATGCCGATGTACCGATGCTGCAGCAGATGCAGCAGCAGTTCGGCCTGCATCCGCTGGCCGTAGAGGATGCCTGTCATGGTCATCAGCGACCCAAGACCGAGGAGTTCGGTGACTCGCTCTTCGTCGTCCTGCATATGCTGGAACTCGACGGTGACGAACTGCGCACCGGCGAGGTGAATATTTTCGCCGGTCCGGGCTACGTGCTGTCAGTGCGCAGCGGTGTGGAAAAAGGCTTTCAGGACGTACGCGCGCGCTGCGAGCATGAGCCGCCGCTGCTGAGCCATGGCCCGGCCTATGTTTTGTACGCGCTCATGGATGCGGTCGTCGATCGCTACTTCCCAGTGCTCGATCACATCGAGAGCCGGCTGGAGGATGTCGAGCAGCGCATCTTTGCAACCGACGGATCGGCCCGCGCCAACATCGAAGCGCTGTATTCGCTCAAGCAACAACTGATGACGGTGAAACATGCCGTAACGCCGCTCCTAGAGGCCAGCGGCAACCTCGCAGGCGCCCGCTCACCCGCCCTACTATCCGGCATGCGCGAATACTTCCGCGACATCTACGATCATCTACAGCGACTGAATCTGACCATCGATGCGATGCGCGAAACCATCAACACCGCGATCTCGGTGAACCTCTCGATGATCACGCTGCAGGAAAGCGAGACCATGAAACAGCTGGCCGCCTATGCCGCGCTGCTCGCGGTACCGACACTGATCGTGGGTATCTATGGCATGAACTTCGACTTCATGCCGGAACTCAAGTGGCGCTATGGCTACGGAATTGTGCTGGCCGGAATGGCCCTGATCGACGGCGTGCTGTTTTATCGGTTCCGCAAAGCCAACTGGCTTTGAGATCAGCACTGCCCCTCGTTTCTCCGAGGGGCAGTGCCGCTTTAACGTGAGTGAACTGGGCGCCGCTTAGGGCGCGCCGCCACCCATTCCGCCCTGACCGCCGCCCATGCCGCCCTGGGCACCGCCTTGGCCGCCATCGCCGCCGCCCATGCCGCCGCCCATGCCATCAGAGCCGGGGGGCGGACCCTGGAAGTTGGTGCTGCGGCAATAGGTGTTGGTGACCACCTGGCCATTGGTGGTGAACGACTGCTCGGTGAAGTCCCAGCAGTTGGCCTGACTGGCCGGCTTGTACTTGAAGGTATAGGTCTTACCCTGCCAGTCGTAGGTCATCGTGCGCACACCGTCGCTGGCCTGCACCAGCTTGAGGTTCTGCACGCCGCCACTGGGCTTGCGGCCCGTGACCTTGCGCGCGCCGGTGCCCTGCACCGTCATGCCCGTGACATGCGCGGCCAGGCTCAGGTCGAAGTTACCGTCCAGGCACTGGATGATGTACGGCGGACCCACCGAGGTGTGATAGCGCCAGCCATACAGGCTGTCGGCCTGACCGTTGCAGACGTCGAGCTTGCCCTTGGCAATAGCCGAACCATCCGGATTGGTATCGCGATAGATCGGATAGCCGTCGAAGGCCCAGCCGATGATCGCAGCCGGATCACTTTTGTTCTTCATCTTCTCGATCATGCAGTTCGGCGATACATGGTAGTGATAGTCATCGCCGCGCCCTGAATGCCCGCCGCAGATGTCGAGCTCGCCGGTCTTGAAGGTGTCGCCCTTCTCGTAGTACTGATCGAGCGCGTTGGTGCCCTGCGAGGTGTAGTCATAAATTGGCACGCCGTTGACGGCGATACCCAGCGCCGCATCAATGCTGATGGGGCTCTTGTTACGACTCGGCGAGAGCGTCACCGGCGAGGTGTAACCCGGGGCCGGGATCGGCACCTGATCGTTGGTGCCGGTGATGCCGGTCATCAGCGGATGATCCGGATAGGTGTCGCCGCCAACACGGGCGAACTTGTCGTCGCAGGTGACAGTGACCTTGTCGCCAAAGCCTGAATCAACGACCGACTTCTTGACCGACGCGCAACGAGCCGCCGGCGTGATCGTGCCAGCCCCCTCGACCTTCTGCGCCCAAACAGGCAGCGCAGTGACCGCCAGCGCACCGGCGATGGCCGCCAGTCCGAGCCGGCGCACGGAATCCGATGGAAGAAAATTGAGCATCGTAATAACCCCCGCAATTCATTTTTCGGGACCGATGAATTCGGCCCCAGCCGCAAAGCATTCAATGCGGCGCGGGGATATTTATGACATCTGCGTCATCTGGGACGGGCGGGGCCACAGCCCCGCCCCCCAGCGTCGGACCGATCAGCCCCAGATTTCGGCGTCGGTCGGCACCTTCTTGTGAGTGATGACCTTGCCGATGCGCGACACGTTCATCAGGTGCTTGTAGTCGAGGTTTTCGGAGATCGAGTTACCGCCCCACGAGCCGCAGCCCAGAGTGGTGGTCGGCGCGAAGCCGTTGGTGAGCGAGCCACCTGCGGTCAGCGAGCTGGGCTGGTTGACGACCAGACGGCTGATGGGCAGCTGCACACCCGCCAGGCGGATGTTGTCCTCGTTGTTCGAATGCACGGCGGCCGAGTGACCGGCGCCTTCGACCAGCAGATTCGCCTTGGCGTGGTTCACGGCATCCTGGAAGGTCTTGTACGGAAGGATCGCAACCACTGGGCAGAGCTTTTCCTTGGCCAGGATGTCGACAGTGCCCGAACCCTTGGACGGAACCAGGATGATGCGCGTGCTCGCCGGCACGTCGATGCCGGCCAGCGCACCGATTTCACGGGCCGACTTGCCGACCACATCCTTGTTCAGGTAGCCACCGACAAACACCACTTCGCGCAGCTTCTGCACCAGCTTCTCATCGTCCGTGAACCAGACTTTGCCGGTGTCCTTGAACAGGCTGATGATGTCCTTGTAGGACTCTTCCGGAGTCAGCACGAACTGCTCATGCGAGCAGATGATGCCGTTGTCGAAAGCCGCGCCGGTGACGATCTTGTCCACCGCTTCCTTGTAGTCGACGCCACGGTCGATGATGACGGGCACGTTGCCGGCACCCACGCCGTACGACGGCTTGCCGGAGGAGTAAGCGGACTTGACCATGGCGCCACCACCCGTGGCCACCACAACGTCCACTGAGCGCATCAGATCCTGCGTCTTCTCAACCGAACCGTTGCGCACGGTCTGGATGAGATTGTCCGGACCGCCATGCTTCTTGACGATCTTCATGAATTCCTGCGTCAGGTGCTCGGTGCACTTCTGCGCCTTGGGATGCGGCGCAAAGATCACGGCGTTGCCGGTCTTGAGGGCGAACATGCCATTGCACATCGGCGTGGCAACCGGATTGGTGACCGGGCATACAGCAGCGACCACGCCCATCGGCTTGGCGACGAACACCAGATTGTTTTCCGGATCCTCGCCAATGATGTTGCGCGACTTCTTACCCTTGAGATGGTTCCAGATGACGCGGGCCTTGCCCTTCTTCTTGAGGACCTTGTCCTCAAAATTGCCGATGCTCGTCTCATCGACGGCCATGCGCGCCAGCGCCTCGGCGTTGTCATAAACATACTTGCCGATGTCGTGAACGATGGCGTCGACCTGCTCCTGCGAGAAGGTTTCGTAAACGGCTTGGGCTACGCGCGCCTTGGCTACGAGGTCCTGGATCTCAGCGTCGGCGGGGGCGGCACGATCGGGCATGCTCATGAAAATCTCCTGACGGAAATGGGGCCTGAGAGAAAAATGGGTGGCTTAACGAACTATTATCAAACCAAAGACCCCAGTCTGGCAACCCGGGCCCGGCGCCTGGCGGCCACACCAACGCCCAGCCGCCGGCCGGGAACCGTTGGCGGCCCCCGGTCTGATTGCGTAACATCCACGCTCTTTCAGGCAGCTGGATGCAGAGTGATCCAATGATGAATATTGTTAAATACGGCCGATGGGTAGTGGCTTTGTTGGCAGCTTGGGCGGCCCCCGCCAACGCGCTGGATACTTGGAGCACGACTCAGGGCGTGCTCAACATGCCGCTGGTCACCTACTCCGGAAAGACCTACCACAATGTGACCGCCGTACTGGGTGGTGTGATCTCGGTAGGCTCGGCATGCAGCTCAACCTCAACGGCCGCTGACACTCTGAGCTCGGCCACCGGCCAATTGAGCATCCCCGCCGTTAGGGTGAGCTCTTCTTCCGGCACATCGACCTACTGCAATGCGCAGGTCTGGTTGTCGAGCATCACCAGTGTGGGTGGCTTGTGCGCCAACGCCTCGAGCTGCTCCCAGTACTTCACGCCGGTGCCCTACGCTGACAAGATGGCCCGGAGTTACTCGCCCTCGCTGAGCATCGTCTCCGGCAGCCTCACCAACCGCGCGCGCTACCTGATCTCTGACTCAAGCGCCGTCGCGAACTCAGCCAATTATCTCTCCATCGGCAATGATTTCACCGCCACCGCTGCCAGCGGCAATGCTTCCGGGAGCTACGGCAGCTACGCCGTAACTTCGGGCACCATTCCGCTGTCGTCAACCTACAAGACCTATCTGAGCAAGCTCATTCAGGTCGTGGCGGTCAAAGACGACGGCACGAATGCCGACGTTTACTACACTGACAACAAGCCCAATGCTCAGGGTTATCGGCTGGATTCACATCTGCATCCCAATGAATCCATCGACGTCGACACGACCAACGGCAATATCCTGAAGTTCAGGAGAAATATCAGTGGGCCGCCGTCCGGCACGACCTTCTCCACCTCGACGGCGATGACGCCTATCACAACGGCGGATGGCTTCGTGTCCTTCAACTACGACACCAGCACGCATCGGCTGCAGGCTGCCAAGCGCTATATCCGCAGCATCGTGCAGGACGTATCGGCATCCTGCACCAAGGACCCCTGCTACAACGCCAGCTTCAAGGTTGACTCCAATTTCACCTTGAGCGGCTACTACGTGAACGTGAGAAATGGCGTCTACTCGCTGGTGGCCAGCGCGACATCTGCAACGCCGCTGTACTTCTACGGCTCTTCGGATGGCTATGCGGTTCCGGTCAGCAGCCTGAATCCGACCAACACCGCGTTCACCACGGCCAATCCTGCTGCGGCCTTTCCGACCAGTGGAACCGGCTCAACCACATCCGCGGCCGTTGCAGCCACCGAGAGCAATTTCGCCAGCAAGGTCTACACCAAGTACCAGAGTCAGGTGACGGCACCCGGTGCCGACCAGTCGACCAAGACTGCTGCCGATGCACAGCTCGTGAGCATCAAGCAGAGTGTGGAAGCGAATACGGGTTGCAACATCACTGCCCCGACAGGAACGCAAGCGGGCGATGAACCGACAGCCGCACTGCGCTATAGCCCCGAGGTCTACACCTCCTTCCGTGACGCATTGCTGTCGGGAAGGCTGGTCAGTGACACGGTGGCCGATGGCACGCCGAACCAGAAGCTGGTGCCCTTCGTGTATTTCACGAACGAGTACGATCCGGCCAATCCGACCTGCCTGGCCCCAATGATGGTCATCATCACCTACGGCCAGCCTGGCGGGCCGCACGGTCTGAACGACATCCCGGTACCTCCGGCGGCCGGCTCGAATACCGCCAACATTGGCATGACCCGTCTCACCAACCTTGGCTCGCAGACGGTCAAGATCCCGATGAGGAACTACGGCAACGTCAACCTCACCAACCAGGCCACGGTGAACTACTCCGGCGCACCGGGATTAGCAACCACCCTCTGCACCGACGTGCCGACGAAGTGCAGCGCCTCCAAGGCAGATGCCTTCAACTGGGCCAGCACAAACGACAACGGCATTTCGTTTGACGGCGCTCAGCTCTTCCCGATTCTCAACAACACACTCAATCCGTCCAACTGGAAGGCCGAGCTGAGCACTTACGGTTGCCACGTGGGCCAGGGCGGCGGCGGACCGCATTGCCATGCGGATGGCTTCGTACCGGGTCAGGACAATAAGCTGACTCTGTACAGCGATGCTGATTACGCTGGCCGTACGCATCCTCCGCTGGTGGGCTTCGGATACGACGGCATCGCGGTGTTTGGCCGTTATCGGCCGCAGGACACCTCGATGCTGGGTGCCGGCACGAGCCTGGATGCCTTCAGTGGTCACAACCACGACGGCATTGGCTACCACTACCACGCTCGTGATTTGGACATGCCCACCACGCCGTTCAGCTACACCTACACCGCCAACGGCAAAACCATCTGCAGCGCGCTGGATTCACAGTGCGTGGCCGGTGCGTCTTATCTCGGCGGCACGGCAACGCCCACCAAGGTCAGCACACTGTTGCAGGGCGCATGGAAGGGCAACATCGCAGCGGTCCCGGCGTTCAGGACCAGCTCGAAGGTCCTGTCTGGGCAGAACTGAGGGTGACGGCGCATCCAGCCAATGGCGTGCGCCGACTCCTTTGGATCGTCGCTCTGTGCGCAAGCCTGCCACTCTGTGGCACGGCTTGGGCACATACACTGGACGTCAATACAGCGCAGATCGCGCTGCAGGACGGGCGGGTCGAAGTCACTCTGGAAATCGACCTGCTCGGCCTGGTGATCGCGGCCAACCCGCAGCATGCGGATGCAACGAGTCTGGCCATACTTGATGAATTTGCCCTGACACTGGCCGTGCAGCGCAGTCGCAGTCTCCTGCAGTCCGGCAGCCACCTGCGGCTGGACGGAAAGGCCATACCGCTGACGCTGAGCGGCTTTCCCTCAGTGGGCGACATCCGCTTCATGGCAGCATCCGCCTCCGCCACCGCGGACAATTCGCAGACTCATGCGCAGTTGGTCACACTCCGTTTCCTCGGCACACGACCGGTCAGCGGCGTACGCAATGTCGATTTGGTGCTGCCCAAGGAAGCCGGCTCGGTGCTGATGACATTCGTCCAGCCCGCCACCAGTCTTGCGGCCGCTGGCGGACGCGCGACGTTTTCCGTACTGGGGCCACAGCCCTCACCCGCCGCCCGACCGGGCACTTCAGCCGCCAGTAAATAGCCCGTCCGGTGTATGCCGGGTGTGAAGAATCGGGGACATAGACGCTGCCGGTCACTTCGGTGAAACTGGCGAGCAACGCCATGCTGACCCTGCATTTCTCGAATCGGCTTGAAACCCTGACCGGACGCCTCTTCGAGCTACTCGATCGACGCCAGCCGGATGTCTTCGCGCGCGACGAAATCATCGTTCCAAGCATGGCGCTGCGCCGCCACCTTTCGATTCGCCGCGCGGCCACCGCCGGCATCAGTGCCAATCTGCAGTTCGACTTCCTCGCCCGCTGGTTGTGGCGACAAATTGCACAGGTGGTCCCTGGTGTAGCCGCGGAATCGCCGTTTTCTGCTTTCCGGCTCGCGTGGCAGGTTCTCGCCGTGTTCGAGCAAGAAGATCTGCTGGCCAATCACCCTCGCCTGCGCATCTATCTGGAGGGCGCCGATGCGGTCATGCGCTACGAACTCGCACTGCGTCTGGGAACGCTGTTCGAAGCCTATGTGACGTATCGACCTGACTGGTTGCAGGCGTGGGAGCGCAACCAACAGCCGGATGATTTGGACTCACCGGCTGACGGTGCCGACGCTGCGTGGCAAGCCGATCTTTGGCGTCGCATACGCCAGCGCCAGGGCGCTTCGGGCCGCGATCCCGTAGCAGCCTTCCGACTTGCATTGGCGGAGCCGGTTAAGCCGGGGCTGCTACCCGCGCAGGTGCACGTCTTTGCACTGCCGGCCATGGCGCCCTTGCATCTGGGATTGCTGCGCGCACTGAGCGAGCACATTGATGTCCATCTCTACATCCTCAACCCCTGTCGTGAGTACTGGGCCGATATCGTCAGCCGGCGCGAGCTGCAGAGACTCAGGGCGCAGGGTCGTGATGAGCTGCATGAGGAGGGTCATCGGCTGCTCGCCGGATGGGGCCGACAGACACGCGCCTATTTCAGGGAGCTGATGGACTGCCTGGATTCGGACGCAGTGGATGAGCAGGAATACACGGCGAATGGCACCGCGACGCTACTGGCCCGCGTGCAGGACTCGCTGCTCGATCTTAAGGAACTCGTCCCGGGAAGCGTGACACTGACTGCACAAGATCGCAGCATCGAAGTGCACGTCGGCCATTCACTGATGCGCCAACTCGAGATTCTGCAGGACCACCTGCTCGGTCTCTTCGCCTCTGCAGATAATGGATCATTGAAGCCTAGCGATATCGTCGTCGCGGTGCCGGATCTTGATGCCGCAGCGCCGCTCATCGAAGCAGTGTTCTCAAGCGCGCCGGCAGCACGGCACATTCCGTACACAATCACGGGCCGCACCCCGAGCGTCGTCGAGCCGGTGACACGTGCCTTCCTTGCCGTGCTTGCGCTTGCCGATGCACGCATTACGGCCATTGATCTCGAGGCACTCATCCAGCAGCCAGTGATCGCACGGCGCTTCGGCTTTGACGAAAGCGATGGCGCGGAACTGCGTGACTGGATTGCACGATGTGGAATCCGCTGGGGTCTGTCGGCCGACCATCGGCAGCGTTTCGATCTACCGCAGGATCCGCATCACACGATTGAGGAAGGCCTCGATCGATTGTTGCTCTCGTACCTGTTGCCGGCCGACCCGGACACGCCCTTCCTAGACCGCCTGCTGCCGGCAAACGGACTGATCGATATTGATGCCGATTTGCTGGGGCGTTTTGCTGACCTGTGCGCTGCGCTCACTGAGGTGGTGTCGGAATGCGCGTCACCACGCGATGCTGCAGGCTGGAAACAATGGCTGCAGCGTCTGGCGGACCGTTTTCTCGAACCCTCCGATATCCAGCTCGATGCGCTGCGTGACCTGCTGGATACCGTGTCGGATCTCACCGACACGCTTGAACAGGCACACCTCAACGCGCCGCTCCCGCTGGCTGTCATCCGTCGCGCGCTGGCGCACCAACTCGATGAAACAGCGCCCGGCGGCGTTCCCGGCGGTGGAGTGACTTTCGCGTCCATGAGCAGCCTGCGCGCGCTGCCGTTTGCTGTCGTCTGTCTCGTGGGCCTCGACGATGGCGCTTTCCCGCGGCCCGATCGCCCGCTCGACGTGGACCTGCTGGCACGCCACCGTCGTCAGGGGGATCGGGTGCGTCGCGAGGAAGAGCGCAATGTATTTCTCGATGCGATCCTCTCGGCGCGCCAATCGCTGTATCTGAGTTATACCGGCCGAAGCGATCGTGACAACGCATCACTTCCGCCCTCGGTACTCCTGGCTGAACTGCTCGATGTACTCATCCCGGCCATTGCCACCGATCCGGCGGACGCCAAGTCACTGGCTACGGCGCGCGCACGACTGATCGTTGAACATCCGCTGCAGCCCTTCTCGATCGAGGCATTCAGCGATACCGGCGATGCACGACGCCGCAGCCATCACGAAGGCTATGCTCAGGCCATCTCGACAGCACGAGAGAATCCGGCTGATTTGCGTCCGATCGTGGCTACGACTGCGGAAGAGTCAGATGAACAAGACGATGCGGACGACGTGGAGGCCGGTGAACTGTATCCGGCACGACCACTCTTTAGCGCGCCACTCCCAGCACCCAATGACGAGCATCGTGACGTCGAGCTCAGCGAGCTCATCGACTTCTTTAAAAACCCCTGCCGTCACCTTCTGCAAAAACGTCTGCGCATCACGCTGGCCAAGCCGCTTGCGGAGCTCTCGATTGTCGAGCCGCGCCTGCTCAACGGACTTGATAGGCACGGACTGACAGCACGTCTGTTGCCGGCCGCACTGGCACTCACGGACAAATCGCGCTTGTCCGGCCTCGCACGTGCCGGCACCGAGTTGCCAACTGGCTCCATCGGTGACGCATCACTCGATTCCCGGCTGTCGCTACTCGAGGGCTTTGCGCAACGCTGGGCGCTGAGCGCGCCCGGGCACTGCCTTGCGCCGGAGATCCGCACACTGCCCCTCTCCTTCGAGGGCGAAGGCTGGTCGATTCGCGCCACTTATTCTGATCTGCGCGCAACGGGTCTGGTGCGATGCGAGCCCGGAAAACTGAAGGCGAGTCACCTTCTCGAAGCGTGGCTGCATCATCTGCTGCTGGCCTCAACCAGCGATGAGCCGCGCCCTACGGTGTGGCTGACTGCCGATAAAACGGTCACCTTGAGCTCGCCCGAGTCACCGCAAACACTTCTTCTCGACCTGTTCGCTCTCTATCGCCAAGGACTCACCGGGCCGCTGCACTTCTTCCCTGAGAGTTCGCTGGTCTTTCTCCAAACTGATCGCAATCTGAGCAAAGCAAAGGCAAACTTTACGCCCTCCACCCACGCGCCTTGGAACGAAGGGAGCGACGCTGCCATCCGGCTCGCACTGCGCGAGTGCACCGATCCGATCGATGAGGAGTTCATCGCACTCTCCGAGCGCGTGTTCAGCCCATTGCTGCAGCATTTGACCGAGGATGCGGCATTATGACCGTCGAACTCGACGTCTACCGCAGCCCGCTGCACGGCATGCGCGTGATCGAAGCCTCCGCGGGCACCGGCAAAACCTGGGCGCTCACCGGTCTGTACATGCGACTGGTACTGGAACGCGACCTGCCCGTCGAACGCATCCTCGTCGTGTCGTTCACGAAAGCCGCCACCTCAGAGCTGCGCGAGCGCATTCGCGGACGACTCACCGAGATCCTGGCGCGACTGGATGGCCGGACTGCAGACAGTCCAGACCCCTTCGTAAAAAACCTGCTGGAAACTCTGCGCGAGAATCCGGCGCTGACCGATACCGTGATCAGGACACGCATCGAACGCGCGCTCGGAGCATTTGACGAAGCAGCGATCCATACCATCCACGGCTTCTGCAAGCGTGTATTGGATGACGCACCGTTCGCCACAGGTACGCCTCTGGCGCTGGAGCAACTGACCCGCGACGATGATTTGCGCGAAGAAGTAGTCCTCGATTTCTGGCGCAAACGAGTGGCCTCGCAGCCGCTCACGGCAGCCCTCGCACACTCGCTGGCGACGAAGGATCCCTTGCCGGTTTGGAATAGCGAACTTGGTCGGCGGCTGGAAAAGCCGTTGGCGGAGTTGATCTGGCCCGACCCTCCCGCAGGTATCACTGATTCTCAAGCTGCGGATTCAGAGACCGACGCCGACCTCTACGAGAAGGTGACCACACTGTGGCGCTCGGATCGAGCGCAGCTGCTGAGCGACGTCCAAGCCGTTCTCCCTTACCTACCCGCTAACGTTTACAAAGAAAAGACGATCGCCACAGCCTTCGATCAGTGGAATCAGGTTGCTGCCGCTGGTTCGCTTTACGCGATCCCAGAGAAGCTGGATAAGCTCCATCTCTTCACCAGCGGAAAACTCGTCTATAACAAATCGGCGAAGAACAAACCGGAGCCTCTTAATCATCCGTTCTTTAAAAATGCCGATTTGCTTTTCAGCCGTCTCCCCCAGGCCCGCGCCCACGCCGACTATGCGCGCCTGCAACTCCTGCGGGAACTACTCGAGCAGGGTCCTGCCAGGCTTCGCGAACTGAAGCGCGAGCGAAGGGTTGTCTCCTACTCGGATCTTCTGGCGGAAGTACGCGCCCAACTGACCGACCCGGCGCGCCCCACACTAGCGGCGGAACTGCGCAGTCGTTATCCGGCCGCTCTGGTCGACGAGTTCCAGGACACCGATCCACTGCAGTGGGACATCTTCCGTACGATCTACGATGCCCCTGACGCCACCCTTTTCCTAGTCGGCGACCCGAAGCAGGCTATTTACCGCTTCCGCAACGCGGACCTCAACGTCTATCTGGATGCGCGCGAGACCGCGCTGGCTCGCGACCCTACGGCCCTCACATCGCTGGCGGACAATCAGCGCTCAAGCGAGCCCCTCATTCATGCCCTCAACGCCATTTTTGGCGCGCACACCGCAACGTTTCTGACGCCGGGCCTCAACTACCAGTCACTTCGCTTGGGCAATAAACCGCGTGAATCATTCGTTGATGAGTGCAGCGGACCTCAGCCGCTCACGGTCTGGACACTGCCCGGAGGCGAATCACCGCTCGACAAGGCGGATGCCCGCAATCGGGCTACCAGCGCGACGGCTACTGAGATCGCACGGTTACTCCAAGGCGCTGCGGCTGGGAAGGTTCGGATCGGTGAGCGCGCACTCAATGCGGGTGACATCGCTGTGGTGGTGCCCACCCATGCGCGGGCGAAGCAGATTCAAGCGGAGCTGGCCACGCTATCAATCAGCAGCATTAAGCGCTCCAGAGAAGTCGTCTACAAAAGTCGCGAGGCCGATGAATTAGCCCGGCTGCTCGAGGCCATTCTTGAACCCAGCCGCTCGGGATTGGTCCGCAGTGCACTGGCAACGGAGATGCTGGACTTCGATGCCAGTAAAATCCTGGCGCTGGACGATGACAGCCGAGATGAAGCCGAGTGGGTGGAGCGCCTGAGCGCAGCGCGCGATCGATGGCGCCAGCAGGGTGTCGGCGTCATGCTGCGTGAGCTCATCACAAAAATGGGAATTGGCGAGCGCTTGCTGCAACGGCCGGATGGAGAGCGCCGTCTCACCAACCTGCTGCAGCTTGGGGAGTGCCTGCAGGATGCAGCCTCCGATCACCCCTCGCCCGAGGCGCTGATGCGCTGGTTCGCGGAGCGACGTACCGATGGTCAGGGCGACGATGCCGCCGAGTTGCGCCTGGAGTCAGACCGCAATTTGGTTCAGATAGTGACCATCCACAAATCCAAGGGGCTTGAATACCCAATCGTCTTCTGCCCGTATCTGTTCGAAGGCCTAGATAAAGGGGGCGGCCGCAATCTCAAGGGTGTTGAGTACCACAATGGTTCTCGGCTTTGCATTGATTTCCGGGACAACCTCGAGCAGGAAGAGAAAAAAAATCTCAAGTTACTCCGTCAAACCGAGGAGCGTGCCGAGAGGCTGCGCGTCATCTATGTCGCACTCACTCGGGCCGTGCATCGCCTCTATCTGGTGGCCGGGCCCTATTCGACAAAGACCTCTGGAAAGCCGTCACTCTCCGAGAGTTCCTGCGCGCCCCTAAATTGGCTGGTGCTGGATCAACCGTCTGCCAATGACAAAGAATTTTTCAAGAACACCCATGATCCTAATGAAACGCTGAAAACCTGGGATGCCTGGGCGCAACGCCAAAGCGATGTCGTTTCATTGACACCGCTACCTCTGGCATCACTTGAATCGTTGCAGCCATCTGTACGGGATTCGACCGCAGTCAGCGCACTACCCGCTCCCCGAATCCCACCCGAGTGGCGGCTCGGGAGCTTTAGCGGAATTCTGCGCGGCCACGTCTTCGACGCAAGCGCCAAGGAAAAAGACACCTATACAGGGACCGCGGATACGCTGGCCGACGGATCGGATATCGCAAGCGACGATATGCTCTGGTTCCCGCGCGGTGCACGGGCCGGAGAATGCGTGCATGACCTGTTCGAGCGTATCGACTTTACTCAGCAAGCGGGTTGGGCTGATGCGATCAGCCTTGCTCTGGATGCGCACCCGCCAACCCGCAGCGATCAACCCGACCGAGCACTGCTGACGCAGATGATGCATCGCATGCTGGCCGATGTAGTGCAGACCACGCTGCCGGGCGGCTTCACGCTGTCAGCCATTCCGCTCACCAAGCGACTCACGGAATGGGAATTCATGTTGCCGGCCACCCGCCTGAAGAGCCGCGAACTGACCTCGCTGCTTGAGCAACACGGCTACCGTATGCCACATCTTGAGCCGCGCACCCTGGCAGGTTATCTGCGCGGTTTCGTCGATCTCGTCTTCGAGCATGAGGGACGCTTTTACCTGCTGGACTGGAAGTCGAACTTCCTGGGTAAGCGACCCGCCGATTACGCGCCCGATGCGCTCGAACTGACCATGCAGACTGAGGGATACCACCTGCAGCACATCCTATATACGGTCGCGCTGCATCATCACTTACGGTTGCATCTGCCGGATTATGATTACGCTCGCCACATGGGAGGCACCCGCTACCTCTTTGTACGCGGTGTTCGGCCGGACTGGCTGACATCCGCTGGTCAGGCTCTGGGTGTGTATGCCACCACGCCCCCGATCGAGCTCATCGAGTCCCTGTCACAGCTCCTGATGAACGGGGATCGGCCATGAAACCACGCGATTCGGGACAGCCTATCGCGGCACTGGCTGGCACCCTCGCCGCACGACTGCGTGCCTGGGCGACGGAAATGGGCACCGACGAAGCAACCGCCAGCCTCGTCGCCAAGGCTGCGCAGGCGGCTCTGATCGCCACTGATGATGGGGATGTCTGTATCCCGCTCGCCCGCGCACTTGATCGCCAGGATCCATCGGAGCTCACGCGAGAGCGCAACGCACTGCTGGGCTCAGGGCTCGTCGTCACACCCGAAGACACCCGCACCGCGCCGCTGGTTCTCGATGCGGAGGATCGTCTGTATCTGGCGCGTTATTTCGACTACGAGCGTCGCCTCGCACAGCGGCTTAATGCCGCGCTAAGCGTTCCGCCTGCGCCGCTGCCGCCTGATGAGACCCGGCGACTGGCCAGCGAATTGAGCACGCTGACCATTGGTCAACGACTGGCTATTGGTCTGGCGCTGATGCGTCGCTTCACGGTTGTCAGTGGCGGACCAGGCACAGGAAAGACCACTTCAGTCGCCCACCTGCTCGCATCACTCCTGCGCACCCACCCACAGCTGCGCATCCGGCTTGCAGCACCGACCGGCAAAGCTGCGGCGCGCATGACTGAGGCGCTGCAGCGGGGCATCCAGCGCATCGACGCGAGCTTGCGGGATCGACTACCGCGTACCGCCACCACTGTGCATCGTCTGCTTGGATTTCTGCCGGGCGGTGCCTTCAGGCATCACGCAGAGCAACGGCTGCCGGTCGATGTGCTGATCGTCGATGAAGCATCAATGCTCGACCTTGCGCTCGCAACTCACCTCTTCGAGGCCATTCCGGATACCGCGCGACTCATTCTGCTCGGCGACCGCGATCAGCTGGAGGCGGTCGAGTCGGGCGCCGTGTTCGCGCAGTTGTGTGAATCTCAGGGGCTCACGGAGTCAACAAGAAAGACCCTGGCAACACTCTGCGGTGTCGAGCCGGAATCGTTACCCGCAGCCCGCCCTGACGAGTTACTGCCCGACAGCGTCGCGTTCCTCACCGAGAGTAAGCGGTTTGAGGGCGACTCACCGATTGGCAAGCTCGCCACGGCTATCCGCACGGCGGATATCGGTACCACGCTGGCACTGCTGGCTTCGGCACCAAACCAAGTGCTGCGACATATCGACGCGGACAGCCGCGATCTGCCCGCCGAGGCTTACAAGCTGATCCTGGAGCACCTAAATCCGTATCTCGAGGCCGCGCTCGCTGCTCGCAGCAATATGCGGTCCGCCTTCGATGCGTTTGCACGCTTCCGGGTATTGGCGGCCACGCGAGAGGGAGCACGCGGCGTTGCGGGACTGAACGCGCGAATGGAAAAGCACGCACGGAATCTGATCGGCGCCAGTGCCATCGGAGCCTGGTACGCGGGTCGGCCCGTGCTGGTCACGCGCAACGATCCGCAGCTGTCGATCTACAACGGCGACATCGGATTGACGCTGCCCGATGAAAGCGGTGAGCTCCATGTCTGGTTCGAGACCGAGACGGGCCAGTACCGCAGAATTCCGACCGCGCAGCTGCCAGCTCATGAAACTGCCTTTGCGATGACCGTGCACAAAGCCCAAGGATCTGAGTTCGATCACGTGATCGTGATCCTGCCAAATCAGACCAATAGCCGGGTCATTGGCCGTGAATTGCTGTACACCGCAGTCACTCGGGCCCGCAGCAGCGTCACGGTGTGCGCAACCGACGAAGTGGTCCGACACGCGGTCAACCAGAGAAGCACCCGCGCTGGCGGCCTCGCCGCTCGCCTGCGCGAGCAACGGGCAAAATCAAGCGAATCGGGAAAAAGCTAGAAAGCCGATAGCAGGTCGCCGCCTCCGGTTCGCAATGCTCAGCTACTCGCGGATCTGCTCAGCTTCGGCAAGCCAAAGGGCGTGATGAGTATGGCAAGGAACCACAGCACCGGACCGCCCACCGTTCCGGCGTTGAGTTCGATGACGCCGGGGACCACTAAAGAGAAAAGAAAGGCCAGATCACAAATGCCGATGACGACCAGACCCAGCAGGTAGCCGATCCAGGCATCCCGCTTGAGAATGAGCCAGGCGACGAAGAAACCCAAAACGCCGTAGCCGCCGACGTCGATGCAAAAATTAAGCAGCAACTGACCGTGTGCAAACAAGGTGCCCGGATCGGTGGCGTGTACAAAGGCGGATCTCGGGACGCTGCGTCCCCCAATCAACATGTTCCACAGACTTGATGCGCCACCGGTCATGTACTGGCGGACACCCTCCACCCCCACCCACACATGCAAAACACCCCAGAGCGCGAAAATCCAGGCGCCGACTTCAGCGGCTCGGCCGACCACATTGGAGTTCATGTCCTTTTTCATTGCGATGCCCTTTCGTAAATGCAGGTTCTTGCTGCCCAGCTAGGCTTTTATGGCCACAAGCGTCGTTTTGCTTGTGCCTATGTTAGGGATATAGAATCAAAACGAGACGTTCATTTTTAAGACTCCTCATCTCATATATGGAACGATCGTGAGACTGGATGATCTATCTGATTTCTTGCTGGTAGCGACTCATCAAGGGTTCGCGCAGGCCAGTCGCGCCAGTGGCCGGCCAAAGGCCAGTTTGTCGCGCAAGGTGATGGCCCTTGAGACAGCTTTGGGGGTTCGCCTATTCGAGCGAGATGCAAAGAGCGTTCGGCTGACGGAAGAAGGCGCTTTGTTACTCGAGCGAAGCAGCGTGCCGATGCGCGAGATTGCCGAAGCAGAGGAAACGCTCAAAGACGGAAGAACACAGCCTCGTGGCTTGCTGCGCGTCAACGCCCCCACCCTGATCGGACAAATGATGTTGGGGCGACTGGCCGCTCAGTTCACCTTGGCATACCCAGACATCAAACTTTCAATCACCGTTGAAGATCGCCATGTGGACTTGGTCAGCGAGGGCTACGACCTGGTCATTAGAATCAATCCCGAGCCCAGCTCCGATCTTGTGGGCCGCTGCTTCGCACGTGACCATGTGCTGATCGTCTCGACGCCTGAACTCAAAAGACAGTTCGCCCGACTTTCACCAAAGTCGACAAGACGATTGCCAGTGATCGTCAGGAACTCCTCTGGCGATGGCTCATGGCACGTCGGGGGAAAAGCTGGCAAGGCCATTCCTGTCCGCACAGTTTTGCAGCTACCCCTGCTCGCCATGGTCCGTGACGCGGCCCTGACGGGCCTTGGTGCAGCCAGGTTGCCGCAACTTGTCGTTGCCAATGACCTTGCGGCTGGGCGACTGGTCTCATGGGGCGCCGCCAACGAAAAGCCATCCGAAGTTTGGGCACTTCACACGTCTAGGCGACTACCTAGCGCAAAGGTCAAAGCCTTTATGGGTTTCTTAGAAACCGAGTTTCGGAAGGTCTGGCCCTGAGGACCAGCCTTGTTCCCTAACGAGTTCAAGGGGTCGTGGAATTGGCGCGCCGCTAAAACATCAGCCACGAACTCTTATGTAATTGATCTGCCTACTATTTCTCGCATCACGCAGCGGCCTAAGTAATGTGACGCCGTCGCAATTTACTACCAGTGGTAGTAAACCAGATGAGGTACAACTTATTTACCAGCGCGCTGATAGTGTATGCGGATCGCTTTTACCACCCACCGCATGAGCCTCAGTCAGTCACTCGAAGTTGATCGTCGCGGCCTGCTGCTGGAAATCCGTTCCCAATTCAGTCTCGACTGGAACGGACACCACGGTGGACACCATTGGGGCCGAGTTCGTCAGCATGGCCTTACGATCGCACGCAGGCGTGGAGCCGATCTGCTCGTGGTCGAACTATTTGCATTCCTGCACGACAGTCAGCGCGCGGATGAATTCGGTGACCCAGGTCACGGAGAACGTGGCGCGGAGTACGCCCGTAGCCTTCAAGGCAGGTATTTCAATCTGAGCGGCGACCAGCTCTACCAGCTCACGCGGGCCATTCAACATCACAGTGGTGGGCAGAAAAGCACCAACGCCACGATTCAAAGCTGTTGGGATGCCGACAGACTTGATCTAGGGCGCGTTGGGATCAGGCCGCACCCACAGTACCTTTCCCCCGAGGGCGGGAGGTATATCGAGTCGGCGTACCGTTGGAGCCGCGGCAGCCCACGACGGGATTTGAACTGGCCGACATGACTCCGCTGAAACGCACTGCACTCAGACCAGACGTTCAGCCCCCAAAGCTCCTACTACCGATAGATCACCTGCCCCCGTAAATCCTTCCGCAGGGCCGCATGAAAGCTAAGCCGCGCCTCATGGTCGGCCTTGCCGCAGACGCCACCCTCATGCTGCTCCACGAATCGGCGGGTCACAGTCACGTCTAGCCCCTGTCGTTCGTAGCGCGATTCATAGCGATACCCGCGCTCTTCAAATAGGGCGCCCTGAGGCACAAAGGTAATTTCCGTGCCGATCGGGAAATGCAGAACGGACCGCTCTTCCATGGTTCGAGATACGCACGCCCACTCTCTCCGTCTCTCTGTCGGAGGCTGATCGGATGCCATTATCGCCAAGGTGCCCGATGTGAGACCAACCGGCACAGCCAAGGCACCCGGGCCGGGGAAGTTGCTCAGTGGCTCAAGAGCGAATTCGGATTTCACCCAGAACGGCTCCCCAAGCTTCTCAGGGTCCGGACTGTCCATATGCCCAACTCCAGACTCACTGAATCCGGACAGCCATTCCTTGATGTACTTAGCTTCATCCACGCCACGAAGATCGAACCGTTCTGATCGGCCGTAGGATTCGTAGTGGCCGGAAAGGCGCCGCATGCCCTGCCCCACCATCTGGCCATCCGAAGAGATCATGATTTCCTGCTCGCTCAACGAAACGTGCTGCGCGGCCAACATGCGCGGCGTATGCCCGATCTTCCCAAGCGCCGTGAGTACAGTCGGCTTATCCATGGTCGACCTGCTCAACTGCCCGAAGGATGCAAAGCCATCCGTAGAATCCAGATAAAGGTCCAGCTCCGGAACGTAGGTCATGACGTGATTCATCGGCCCCAGGACACCGATGGATGACAGTTCGTAAGACGACCCCAAATTGATCAGCGCGTGGCTACTGGCGATGCCAACGGCTGACAACATCGCCTCGAGCAGGATCGAATGATCTTTGCAGTCACCATACAGCTTGCTCAGTACTGAATCGGCCTTGTGCGGGACCAGCCGTGATTCACCAAGACCGACATATACATAGCGGATGTTGCGCGCGACCCAGTATTGCAGCGCCCTCGCCTTGTCTGCCGTGGATTCCAGCCCGGCAGTAACTTCCTGAGCACGCTTGCGGATCGCAGGAGTCACCACCGCCATTGGCCGCGATGCAGACTGATAGGCACGACCGACCGCCACGGGGTCGGCATACGTCGACATCGCCACGTGTGGACGATTACGGGCTTGGGTGACGGTGTCGTCTTCAGACTGCAGCGCCACAGAGTTGGTGTAACGGAAACGATAGTGATCCAGCCCCTTGCTGGAGCCGATCAGCCCACCCTCGATCGCATGCACCTCAAGGGCGAACTTCATGCCGGTTGGCACATCAACATCGAGCTGCCAGTCCTCGACCTTGAACGCCTCGGTAGGGAAATACTGTGCGCCGAAGTGGCCCGGGAAAATGGTCTCGTGATGGTTGATTCGAACCATATGACTCACCCGGCTGCCCACCTGCACCGAGGGGTAAATGATGGTCTTGGACTTCAGATCACTGAACTCCGCATCGCCCTCTTTGGCCAACTCTTCCTGAGTGCGAATCATTGATGGCTCGACGTCATGACGAACGCCATCCGGCGTCGTCGACCAACCCTTGATCTGCTCAACATTGTCCATGGAGCTGACGTAGTAGACGGCATCGGTACTGGCCAGCTCCACGCCCTGCCGTGTATCGACACGCCACGTCTGCTCGCGAGTCTCGATATACGTGCCATCAGGATGCAGCACTAGGTGGGTGCGGAAACGCTCCAGCGTCGAGCCGGGGTTGTAAGTGTTCTCGGCCGCGGATGCGCTGGCTACCGGAAGGACAAGCAGTAAGATCACGATAAATTGCAGCATGCCGGCAGTATAAGGCGGCGCGAGGGTCAGATTCTGAGCCGCTGCTGCAAGTCAGCTATTTAGGCGCTCTTCACCGACCTGCCCTCTCAACCACTCGACGCATACAGCCTCGCCGCCTGCGCCAGAGCCTTACCTACTGACTCGCGCAGCGACACCGGCCCAAGCACTTCGACATTGGGGCCGTAGCGCAGGATGTCCATGACCAGTTCAGTGTCATGCCGGTAGGGAATGCGCAGAATCACGCCGCCATCAGCTTGCGGTTCGCTCTGAACATCTGGATGCCACTCCTCCTCACCGACCCAGCGCGCGGCACGATCGTTGAAACGCAGCACCGCCACCTTGTCGGCTTTGCCGATGAAGATGCCGTAGCTGCTGTCCAACTCCGCCGCAACGTGACCATCGGGCGGGTCGTACACCTTTACGGGGATGCAGCGAGGCTTCTTAATCCGGTCGACAGAAAATATCCGCAGATCCTCGTTCTGGTGGCACCAGGCGGCGAGATACCAATTGCTGCGGTAGAAGGTCAGCCGCAAGGGCGAGCAGGTTCGGGTCAACTCTTCTTCTCGACTGCGGCTGCGGTAGGCAAACTCCAGCCGGCGGCGGGAGCGCAGCGCGGCCAGCACCGTCTCAAAGGCATCAGCACTGGTGGCGCGCAGCTGCGTCATCTTCAGACGCACCCGATTTTTGATATCGCCTTTGCCCAGCGCCTGCTGGCGCACACGGCCGAGACGGGCGCGCACCTTCTCGGTCTCATCCCGCATGAAGCCCGGCGGAATCTGTTCCAGTAGCGCTTCTGCTTCCAGGAGCGCGGCGATCTCGCGCCCGGAAAGACCTAACAGCACGGCCGCATTGGGATCTGCCGGACCACGCTCAAGGCGGTAGCCACCCTGTTCACGATCAAATTTGATATCCAGCCCGCGCTGCTCGCGCAGGAAACTGATCAGACGCTTGACCGTGGCCTGAGAGGCGTCCATTTCTTCGCACAACGAGACCAGCGAACGCACCTCACGGGTGCGACAAAAGATGGCGAAGAGTTCCTGCAATTTCTCGAAGCGGGCCATGGATTCCTATCGCGCCTCCTCAGGTGCTCAACGAATGCCCCGCGCGCTCTGTGACATAACGGCAGGTGTCACAGGCGGCGCCGGATGCCGGGATCTCCTCGGCTTTGTAGCAGGCTACCGCAGCCTCGATGGTTCCGGGTACCCAGCTCGCATCACCCACATAAGGTATGAGCGTGGTTTCAAAGAGCATCCGGCCCTCGCCCGACTCGTAGAACACGCCGTCCTTGCGGCCATTCACGTAGAGGAAATATCCGGTGGGACTCACGTCAAAACCGGCCGTGCGGAAAATCCATTGGTAGATCTCCATCTGCCGCTTGTAGCCGTCGCCGAATCCACCCTCCAGCGATGGAGTCCCCTGCTTAGAGGTCGACTTGTAGTCCACGATATGCAGCTGGCCGGTATCGCGATGCTGCCAGATATCGTCTACAGCGCCGTATATCGTCGCCCCTGTAGCGGGATCCACCACACGCTGCCCCTTGAAGTTGCTGCGCCATGTATCGATGTCCGGGTGCGGGAACGCACGCATCGTCAGGCCTTCGCGGAGCCACAGGGGATGCACCGCCCCACTCGCTCGCACCGCATCAAAGTCGCTCTTGAGCAGCGCGTCGGTGGCCACCGCAAGGGTCAACGGGATCATTGACGGCGCCTTGAGCCCACGGCGTCGATGCAGGTAGAAGCAGCGCGGACAGCGGTGGAACTCCTCGAGGGCGCTGCGCGAGAAGACCAGGGTATTCGGATCAGGCTTGTTTCTTCTGCGGGGCATGGACTTCAGTGTACCCCGGGAATGCGGCCAGGGCCGCGTCCCAAGTGAATGCAGCGAAGTTGAAGTCTGAAATCAGCTGGCGCTGGAAATTCAGGATACGCTGCAGCACCGGCGTTACGGTCTGCATGGCGAGAAGTTCCTCGGCGAGCCGGCCCGCCTCGAAGAAGCACCGCGCTCGTCGCAGCACATCGACTGATACGGCGCGCAGAAGCATAGATTGCTCGTCATCCCCATAAGGCAAACCCACCCAATGGTTATCGCAGACTCTCCGACAGTACCTGGCGAGATCGTCCCGCCCTAAATCATCACCAACCCAGGCCGCACGCAGCATCGCCCATCCGGCCTCAAACGGCTGATCGCGCAGCAAGTACGCATGACGCATGAATCGACCCGCTAGGCCCAACTGGGTCTCGCGTGCAGTCATCAGACGGTACTCAGCCGTATAGACAATGTCTGCGGCTCCCGCCAACAAGACATCCAATGAAGAATGCACATACCGGCATACAGGACATTCCTGAAGCCAAAGATGCATTGTGTTGCGGTAACTCGACGCTGGACGCAGATCTAAGTCGACGCTGCCCGAGTTATCGGGCGGTATCGCCAGCGGCACGATGGTGGCTCGCTGGCACACTGCACAGGCGATCTTTTTGCTGATTGAGGTAGACATCGCCCCAGACTGCCCACACGGCGGATCAAATTTCGACCCGCAGCACGCCTTTCATCAAACCGGCGGCTCATTTTTTGAGCCGCAACTCACTTCGGTATTGACATCCGAACCCGCGTGAATACAACCAGCTAAACCTGCCTGTCATCGCTTTCTGAAAAATCTCGGCCCCACACAAGGAGCACCTGAAGTGACCACGCAAATGGATGACTACCTGTTCGACGAGGGAAGGCTGCTGGCGATTCAGAATGAATTCGTGCTCGAACCCCTGATCGAGAAACTGGACCTCAAATGTGGCCCGGAGGCCACGCACTGGATCTCTAGTGGCTGCTGGCGACATCATGTGGCGATATTGTCCATGCTGGACAATCAACTCTTTGTTTTGGACGTTCGCGACTACAGCGACCTGACAGTGAGCATTCGCTGGCTGACCGATCAGCCCACCGACCTCCTATATGCGGCGCTCAATGCCCCGAAGCAGGATAGTGATTACGACCCTTTGTTCGATACGTTCAGGATTCCCACGACTGAAGAACTCGCTGAGATCGTGGGCTGGATGGCCGGCAATCGCCAGAAGCCTCTCAAGGTGACATGGTTTAATGACTTCCGTGAATTCAACTGTGCAAAAAGCTGGGCCATTAAGGCATACGACTCAACCGAAGCCGCGGAAAGGCAGCGAGATCGCGCGTCTGTAGAAGCCCAACTTGGCACGCAGTGGCTGGCCGAAAAGGTGGCAAATGGATACGTATCCACGGCAGCAGCTTCCGATCAAACCGGACGCGCCACCCCCGCCAAGGCGTCCTCCTCGGTAAACCCCGCGGCATCCTGGCGCTCGCACAGCCGCTCCTGAAAACTCAGAATCTTCAGAGACTTCCCGGTCGGGGCATCGGCGGCGCGGATTCGCTCGATCAGCGATCGCGCCGCCTGGAAGCGACGTGCGCGGCGCAGAACGTCGACCTGTTGTCGGCGCAGACGCATGGTCGCTGAGTCCGAGGCCCACGGGAGCGCGGACCATTTCTGGGCGCACTCCTCGCGGCACGCCAAGGCCAGATCATCGCGGCCCATGTCGTCGTAAATCCAGGCCGCATGCAGCAGGGCCTGCCCAGCTTCCGCGGGTTCGTGAGCCCAGAGCAATGCATGACGTAGAAAGCGCAGAACACCCGACGGCTGGTCGACCATCGTTCTCAGCGACACATACTCCGGCGAGCGGACGATCGCCGCGGCATTGGGCAGCAGCTCATCGATCGACTTGCTGACATAGCCGCATCCCGCGCACTCCTGCAGCCACAAGCGCATCGTGTGGCGCAATAGTGAGGGCGGTCGACCATCGAGATCGAATTCGCCATAAAGACCGAAGCTGCGTAACACACTGAACTCAGACACCTCGCCGCACAGGGCGCAGGCGACGGACTTTTTTCCGGTTGTGGTCATCGGCTGAGCCTCACTCGCACACACATTCGTCGTTGCCCAACATGAAGCAAGAGCTGCGGATCATCCAATGATCCACCTCGATGCGATGCTGGCGCACATGCCCATGATTCATCCGCACGAAGACATTTACGCCTGGTCGCAACGTGAGGCTTGGCTGGCCGCCGCACTTGAGGAGGCAACGGCATGGGCGGCAACGCATGGTCTCACGGTACCAACGGTTCGGCTGCATCCAGCCATGCCACTGGGTTATCACGACTATCAGGGCTATTGGATGTTGAACCAACGCTTACCGGGCGTGCATCGCATCTATGTCAGCGAGTTACTGACGACGACGCAAGAGGTGCTGCTCGTGCTCCTGCACGAACTGGCCCACGCGCTGGCGCCGGGCGAGAAGCACGGCCCCGTCTTCGCCCACTGCATGAAGCAGCTCGGCGTGCTGTGGCGGCGTGACAGCGAGAAGCCGGATGACGCATTGAAGGTTTGGCTCTCGGCAGTCGAGGAACGGCTCGGCCCCTACCCCATGCTGGCCAACCGGCGCGCGGCGTTTCTCCAACCCTGGGACCTCTACCAGCGCCGTGTCTGCTGGTGCCCCTACTGCGGCCAGACAGCCTATAAAACGGCCTCCAGCAGCAACCATCGGGACTTCAAGAATCCGCTGGGATACACCTGCCCCGCATCGGAGACCCCGAATGCCGGGCATCTTTCCAGGCTCAGTGCCCGGCTACCCATGCACTGCCTCTACCCCGACCTGCCGCCGGCCGAACGTCCGGATTTTCAGGTGGAACTGAGTGAACAGCCGTATTTCATCCTGCCCGAAGGGATCAGTCAGCAGCCCGCCACGCACAAGGTCTGGGGCGCTTTCCATGTGGTCTATAACGGCAGTTCCCCCTGGCACCGGCTGGCGGGTCTGTACTTCGATCGTGATAAGGCGCAGCGACTCACGCAGCACCTGCGCGGCCTCAACGCCCGCAGCTTCGATGTGCGCGAGGTGGCCCTGCACCCCGCTGAGGCTGCGGTGGGCGGGCCACCGAATACCTTAATTACGGTATTCGACGTTAAGACCAACCCTCTGCTGGTCAGCGCCCGATAGCTTGTCCCGCACTCCTCCTTGCCGCTAATTTAGGCCCAGTGCCGATGCAGCGGAGAGATCGTGCCAAGCCACAAGGACCTCAAGGCCCGTCAGCGGGCAGAGCGTGCAACGCATTCAGAGAGCGTGGCACTGCGCGTGCACCGGGCGCTGAGCTGGCTCGATCGCGCTGAGCGCGAGAACACCGACCCCGACGCGCGGTTCGTGTTTCTGTGGATCGCGTTCAACGCGGCGTATGCCACCGAGATCCACGATCCGGACATGACCGAGAAGCGCAGCTTTCAGAAGTTCCTGCGCAACCTGCTGCAGCTCGATACGCAAGGCCGTATCGGCAAGCTGGTGTGGACGGAATTCTCCGGGAGCGTGCGAGTGCTACTGACCAACCCCTACGTGTTCGCCGACTACTGGCGGCATCTGGGTGGCCAGATCAGCGCCGACGAATGGGAAGCCCGCTTCAAGACATCACGCCGTGCGGCGGAGCGCGCTCTGGCCAGCGGTGACACGCTGGTGGTGCTGGGCGTCGTACTCGCCCGGCTCTATGTGCTGCGTAATCAGCTGATCCACGGCGGGGCCACCTGGAACAGTCGTGTGAACCGCACGCAGGTGCGCGATTGCGCCAGCTTCCTGGCCAAGCTCGTGCCGGTGGTGATCGAGATCCTGCTGGACCATCCAGCGCAGGACTGGGGGGCAGCGACCTATCCGGTGGTTGATGTCAGCGGTGGTCAGAAGAGCTGAAGGCTTTGCATGACCGCCGCAGAACGATAGGCCGCCACGACCCTCCGGCTCAAGAATTGATACAGCGCTGCCCGACACTTGCCTCCTCTCCGCCCAATTGGGAGCCCTTAGCATGAAAGAGTCCGCGCCCTTCCTGATCGCCGACATTGCCGAGATGCTCCACGGCCTGGGCTACAAGGGACGCGTAGTCCTCGGCGAAGAGCACGCGTACGTTGAGAGCGCGACCAGCGGCGATGAGTTCCTGGTCACCTGCTACTCCGCAGCCGCCAAGCCGCTGGCCACGGCCGAGGAACCCATCGAGTTCATCCGTTTCCAATGCACGTGGTTCCGCCTCGTGGATCAAAACGAGCCCGAGCTGGATTCCCTGTGCAATTGGTTCAATGCCGTTTACCCCTTTTCCAAGTTGTATCGGGGCGCCGGCGACTACGGCCCATATCTGACGCTTGAGGCAGAGGTCTACGTCTACGACGGCATGCCCACCGAGAAGATGCAGCGGCACCTCAGCCGGTACATCAATCACGCTGACATGACCAAACTGGCGATCAGTCGCTGTCGGCGCATCAGTCGCGCGGAGATCTCGGAGCGACACAACCGCGCTCTGGAGTTCGTCCATGGTCTGGAGAAGAACTTCGAAGAAGCCGCGAAGCTCTATCGCGAGAATGCCCACCTTGGGTATGCCGGATCGCAAAACAACTTCGGCGACATGTTCGAAGAGGGCCTGGGCCTTCCGCAGGACGAGCTGCTTGCCGTGTATTGGTACACCCGCGCCGCAGAGCGTGGCGAGCCCACCGCTTACCTGAGCCTCGCCACCCTTTTGAGCAAGTCGACCGACAATGTTGATGCCGAAGTCATGGCCGCGATGTATGCCAATCTCGCCGTCGCGCTGCTGCCCGAGGGGACCAACAAGAAGTTAGCGGAAGCGACACGCGATGAACTGCGCGACCGTCTCGTGCCCGAGGCCTTCCGGTACGCCGAGCAGCTCGCCCGAGACTTCCGCCCTCTCTACAACGAGCGAGCCACCATGGGCGATACGCCAAGCCCCTTGCTCACGAAGATTGAGCAGTCGACGGCGCTGAATTAGGCTCGGCTAATGAATGGGGTGGCGTTTTTGGCTTCAGACCTGACGTCGCTGAGCGCATCCGAACCACTGACGTGATCCGAATGTTCACCGACCTCCTAATTGAGCACGACATCGCGCAGAAAATATGCTCGGACAGCCTCGCGGAGTTGGTGACATGGGGTCTACAGCGCCGGTTGATATAAACATCTGCATTACGGGGACGTTCGATCCCGGCGCAATTAACTACCAGTGGTAGTAAATACGTCCCCTATATTTCGACGTATCTATTCAGGACAGCGTATGCGCGTTTAGATCTCCACCAGAGGCTCCAGATGCCATACGCTGCTTGGTCACCCATCGCGCTCCAGCAACCGCAGAACCCGGGCCTGCAGGCCGATGGACTTGAGGAAGGCAATTTCCTCGATCTGGTCCTTGCTCGACGGCTCTTCCGGCTTCTTGACTTCGACGAAGCGCGCGAGGACCGGGCGGTTGGAGCCTTGGTCGATAGCATACAGGAAGAGATCCGGAGTGCCGTAACGCCCAGCACGTTGCAACTCTCCATGACGGACAAGAATTCTCTTCAAGCGCTCCGGGCCACAAACTTGGAAGAGCGCCCACAACACACCCGAGCCCGGCAATGACTTGCCCATAACCCCTAGACCCGCACGACCGGCCTCAACGCGACGCGCTACTTCCTCTTCCGAAAGCCGCCACCATCTTGAGACATCGGGCCCGAAAACCTCCCCCACGGCGCGCCAGAGATTCGGCCCCAATCGGGCACCACTGAATCTGTGGTTAGGATAGATCCGGCGTCGCCAACGATAGAGAACGACTGCCTCTGCGACACCTTTCCCACCGGCATGCGACTTTGGCTCGAGCAAATATACGACGCGATTGCCACGCTTCTCGCGACCGTAGGCGAGGTGACTGATGCGCAGTGCAGGCGTGGATTTCCCTTCTTTTATCGACATAAATAATCGCCGGCTAGTGCAACGCTCGGGCGGCGCGCTCAGCAACTAAAGGTAGCTCACACGATGATAGAGACATCCCCCGCAACAATCTCTAGGAGACTGCAGAGGTAAGACTCCAAATCTACGAGTGCTGACACTCACTCTCTACGCCTCATAGCAATATTTAACAAAAAGGGGTCCCTAGTGTTGACGTCAAATTCAGCAGCCTATGGGTCGATTTTTTGAAGATCACCAGCAACGTTGGGAAGCCCTATAGCCTCCAAATCACCAAGCGGAGCTTGTTCCGCTGCGCTTGGATCAATGTTGACAGACCCTGCCGCATCTGCGCCAGGAGCTCTGCGCGGATTGCGCGGCCGTTTTCGGTCGCCTCTCGGAGAGCTTGGGAGTGCGGCATGCGCCTGCTCAGGCGCGTTTTGAATCCCTTGGTCGCCCACTGGCAGCCTAGGATCAAGTGTTGGCCCATCGCCCTCTGCTGCACGCGATTCTTCATTGCAGTAGCTTTCGGCCCTTGCCTCCGGCGGGCCAATTGGCGCCTGACCCAAGCTCCGCAGTTCCGCACCATCATCAGCCGCCTTCGGCAGCATCACATCGACGCCACCTTTAACCATCAGCAGGCAACTCGGCTCGAACGGCAATGGGCGGGCCGACATCGCAGGAAATCGGGCGGGATCAGAACAGACCTCCAGCGATGCGGAGTGCGCTTCAGGAAAGTCTCTACCGATACGGTAGGCAAGTTCCGCAGCTGTTTTTGCCGAGTACCGCCTGCGAACAATCTCTACAGCCTCCCCAATCGAGGCCAACAAAGCCTCGGTCACCGGTTTGTCCTTGCGTAGGTAATAAGCAAAGTGGTGAAGAGCAGCAACAGCAATAAGCGGGACTGCTGCGTACCCCTTTGCGCCCATCAGGGCCTCAATATAGTTAACCGCAGCAATACCATCTGAGGAGGCGAACGACTCATCGGCGAGCTCTGTACGCTCCAATCGAATTTGCACGACTCGAACTAACTCCGGACTCAACAGAACGCTATGGTCGCTCTCAGATAGCCGACCACGACAGTAAGCGAACGCTTCAGCCCACCCAAGGCTACAACTGTCTTCGTTCCGTCTGCGAAGTTCTTGAGTCAAAGAACTTTCGCGCGGCAGAGTCGACTCTCCAGCCAAAACGTCAAAGTCGCGATCCAGACTGAGGAACCGAAGAAAAGCCATTCCGCGCCGATGCGCAAGCCTCTCCTGCTCCAACTCCACCCAATCATTCCATGCACTTTCGTTAATAGGCGGATGCAACTCACAGGAGCGCCGTTCGGCATCAATTTGGAGAAGTCGTCCGCCCCTTTCAGTGACAGCATGGAATGACTCCACCATTTCAAGTGGCACCCTAACCAGTTCGGACGTTTCGAAACTGGCCACGCGGCCTAGGCCCGGTACCAGTAGCCTATCGGAGAGACGCGCGACGATAGCGGAATCGTCCTCGCCAGGCGCCGCAAATGGCATCGTAGCAATAACGCGGGAGAAGGCCTTAACATCGGATTGGTCAACCTGCCGAATCCGCGAAACAAGGCATCGGAGTTCACGAAACTCAAGCCAAGCCAACCACTCCGTATACAGAACCGCTATGAAGGTTTGCGGTCGCATTAGAACAGACCCTGCTCGGCTGATAACTTCCTGAGCTTAGGCGAAGCCTCTACGACCATTTCCTTTGGAAGGTTACGAAGCGTCCGGTGCAGTTGCTCGGTCGTAAAAGACACGTACAGGTTCTCCCGGCTCCTAGTCACAGCTACAAACATTAGCCTATTTTCTATACTAGGATCCTCGGCCAACTCTTTCTTGCTGGCACCGCAATACATGTCGGCATTCACACTTGGCAAAAAGACAGACTTGAAATCGAGCCCCTTCGAGCTATGGTAGGTCATGAGGTAAACCATTGGTTTGGCCTCCGAATCCGCTAGGTTTCCGTTGCCGTTCCCAAAATATGCAAGCGGCACCCGTCGCGCTTCCCAATGCTTGTTGTATTCACGGTAATCAGGATTCGGGGTGGTAGATTTCGCTGCCAATTCAGCCTCAAAGTTTCTACTCATTTCAGGCGCCGGGGGCTCAGGGAGTCGCAGATGTTTAGCAACTCTCTTACTGAACTCCATCAATGACTTATGTGTCGAGAATAAAATAGCTGACGCGTTATAGCCACCCTTTGCGTTCCCGCGCGCCTCCTCGAATACCCATGCCGCCTCCGCATCCTGGTCGTTGAAACGTAAAAGTCTGATTTGAACGTTAGCATCAGAACTCTTTGCTTGCCCCTCCACAAGCAATGACCGCGGCAGGATGGAAAGAGCAATATCTTTAATAAGCTTTGAGAGGCGGAACACCTCTAACAATCTTTCTGTTCTGGGCTCCAAAAGGCTATTGATATCGCTCTCAGTAGCCCGCCCCTTGTAGATGCTCTGGTCCGGATCACCCGCTAGCTGCAATGACCCTGCGTAGGATGCAATTGCTCGCAGGTCTGTCTTGCTGATATCTTGAACCTCATCGACGAAGACATAGTCGAATTTTTTTTTATCGCTTTTAAATTGCGTGTGCGTGACAACCTTGACACGCGCTCCAAGTTCTTGGCTCAACCCACTACGCACAAGATCTTTAAGGGAGTGCGTAAATGTTACAAAGCAAATGGACGCTTTCGGGTTACGAATAGCCACCTGTTCGATGGCATGTATTAGAAGCAACGTTTTACCAGACCCAGCGCAGCCCTGAATCCAATAACGTGCTTTCCCGATATCTCTGCACACCGCCGTCAACACTGCACGCTGACGAACACTCAGTCGATTTTCCGGAACACGCCATGTCATGCAAGCTCTCCTAGGACAGCTCCGTTTGAAACAGATGCTGCGAGATTATCCTCAGAGTATGGCAGACGCAGACCCACTCGATTCTCACGTCGAACGCGTGCCCGCGCCGCGACAGCGTCTTTCCTAATGACGGACGCCGCCTCTTCTAAAAGACGACACTCATTCTCGCTGATATCGCCGCTGCCCAACTTATCCTCAAGGCGCCGAACACACTTCTCAATTAATACGACGCCGGAGGAATTGCCGTTATTCTTATATATTTTTCCGAGCTCCAAGAAAGCGCGAGCCGGCGGATTCTCCTTAGCTATCGACTCGATCAAGTATTTCTCCCGCTCGCCTTCATCAGAAAAACATGACATGTTGTAGGCGGCCACCGCATCTGGGCTTCGCTGGTACGCCTTGCGCGCCCATTCAGAGGCCTGCCTACTGCGACCCGCCATTGAAAACGCATGACAGATATGGGTTTCCTTTGATATGGATGGATCGAGGCGCTGGGCGAGCATATACATATCAGCAGCAAGTTCATAAGCGCGCGCCTCCGCTGCGACCGCTGCCAGTTGCAAGACGACGGCAATCGAGGGCTTTCCTCGAGTTTGGAGCAGCTCCATGTTGTAGCGCTGCTTCGCATCTAGCAGCAACGCATCGGAGGTTGTCGTCTCCGAGTTTGTTAATGGTTTTGTCAAGGTTACGCTGACACGCACACCATCAGCAGATGCAGTGAGAATTAGGAGCTTGTCATGCGTGAGTGACGCATGTAGAAGGACTTTAGTCCCTTGGCGAAAGCCGCTCGATCCCCCAGCCTCAATCCGAAGCATTCCGAGAAGCTTCGACTCGTTACTCACGCAAATCGGCACCTCTACGACTTGCTGACCATGCCGATCAATGACAAGGCTTCTCTCAAACTCTTTGACTGTCGGGACTGGGCTTCCTGCCGGAATCAAAGTCTCCAACCCCGCTCCTTTAGTGACAACCATTATTGGCTCGGCAGTAATTGGCTGAACCAAATCCAAGGACAGGCCGTGATATGCGAACGAGTGCAAAGCGGCGCCAATTGACACATGCGTTTGCAAGTCCCTAGGGATAATCGGCACCACTGACTTTGGCAACATGCGCATCACTGCATGCTGAACTAGCAGGTTTCCACAACTACCCCCAATGAACAGCACAGCGTACAGTTCTGTAACATCAATGCCGCACTTCTGAACAGCGTCTTGAACCGGCGCAAATACGTGGTAGCTCGATTGCTCAGAGTCAAAAACGCCTAAGAAAGGTTCTAACGCACCTGCCAGCGCACTTAGCGTCGCTGATGGCTCTTCGATCGACAGCTCATGTTCACCAAATATGAACTTCCGAACTGGATTCTCGATAAAGACCGGTGAATCACCGTCGTAGTCATTCAGCGAGCTGAGGTTTCGGGCGGAGGCCCATTTGAGCGCCGATATCTTCAGCCTTTCCGCAGTGGGCTGCAGCCACGGAACCAATCGCTCATCAATTTCCCGCTGGGTAGGCTCATAGCCAGGCGCTGACTGCAACAGCTGCGGCAGGAGAATATCTCTAGCTATCGCTCGATCAATATCATCACCACCTAGGGCAGTAAACCGCGAGATGGCTCGGTTGCGGGATCGCAGGGTGCCACCCTCGAGACCAACCTCCAGTATCGAAATGTCACACGTACCCGCACCAAAGTCATAGACCAAAACGTTTGTTGGCTCACGGCGCAACCGGTCGAATAACGCCGTCGAATCAGAAGTTAAGGCCGTCTGGTGTAGATATGAAAAGAAAGCAGCATTGGGTTCGTCAATCATGCATACGTTTTTTTCGGAAAGCCCAAGACCATTCAGAGCATCTGAAAGATCACGACGCTGGTTCGCTTCAAAAGAGGCTGGAACACTCACCGCCAAGCATAATTCGCTTGCAAGCCGTCCTTCGGCGAGTGCCTGATCAATGACCGGCCGAAGACAGGAAAAGAAACAATAAGCAGCATCTTGGGCCGTCTCTATCGGAGTCGGTGACGAGCCACGGCGCAACGATGTAGCTGGATAAACAGGCCCAATATCGACACCAAGTCGCATCTTGAATGACGAGAACACGTCCTTACCTTCGAACAGAAATTGCCTCATTCTGTAGGCATCAGCACCAAAAATGAGACGCTCTCCAGTCCAAGCGAGAACCGTGTTTACGAGTGGCGTCCGAATTGACTCGCCGTAT
Organism: Gammaproteobacteria bacterium; assembly: GCA_947452065.1. Taxonomy (GTDB): domain Bacteria; phylum Pseudomonadota; class Gammaproteobacteria; order Steroidobacterales; family Steroidobacteraceae; genus FEN-1191. The sequence goes on along the minus strand of CANGBB010000002.1, from coordinate 384,881 downwards.
TCACCAGGCTGTGCGATCGACAATGGTTCGACTTCTACGCCACCCTTCGCACCGATTCGAAGGGCACTGACTACGGTAGTCGACGTACCAAAGTCAATGCCTATGTAACTTCGCCCCGCCAGCAATGTCGAAACGCGGTGACCATCAGCTGTTGCCCCAAGCAGCCATCCGGCGGGTATTTCCGCCGCAGTCTGAGCTTCAGGTTCGTCACTAGGAGTTACAGCCCCAGTAGCGTGCTCAACAGACTGTGCGTCGTGACTCCGTGGACAATCGCCACCGTCCGCGTCATCGCGCATGCCCTCAAGTATCTGCTTAACAGGCCACAGCGTTGCTTGATCAGCCCCCAAGAGCACCATCAAACGGACGGCGGTATCCACATCTCGAATCCGGTCGTCAAGCGCAACTCCATCAACGGAGGCATGGGCGTACCGGTTCCTAGCATCTTGCAGCTCACCGATCAGGTGCTTGGCCTCTCGCGACATCTTCCTAGTGAAAGCGATTTCGGACCAATTACGAGATGTCACGCGAAGCAATGCGGCCATATCCAATCGGCGCAATTGCCCCTCAGGCAACTGATTAACCATCTGTTGCTGAACAGGTGTCAGCTGCATCAGCACATGATTGTGCCACCACCTCGCGCCACCAAGGCCCGGAAGGACGTCGCCAAGAAAGCTGACCAAGACCTGCCCAAGCAGCGACTGAACCTGCACCCACTCATTCATTGCGCATTTCAGCGCTTGAATGCGCCGCTCCGCTCAGCCCGCCAAATTCAGCTGGAAGTAAAGTTCGCAGGTCATCAGGGGACAATGTGGTGACATCCCATGTTTGGCGAAACTGCTCAATAACTGTGACAAATCGGCGAGCGCTGCCCGCTGATTTTCCCCCAGCGCCCCGCTTCGGCTTAGCTGGTTTCCCGGGGTCAACGAGCGCTCGAGTTGCAGCGGCCATGACCGCGGGGTTTGTCACGTATTCTTGGCGTGAAGCGAGCTGCTCCACAATGTCCCCGGGCTTTCCTGGCGGTTGGCACAAGATTGCCAACGCCCGTTCAGGGTTTTCCCGGTGCGCTTGATAGGCAAAGAATGGACCTGCCACAAGGTGACGATAGTACCGCTGAAAATCAGATGCTTTGTAGACCCAACGCGCAACGGCACCCGGCTTTCTATCCTTCGAATCTCTAAGGAAGTTCATGTAAAACGCACAGGCTAGCCAAGTCCACAATCCAGAATCACCGCGTTCTGCACGGAAATGAGCAGTCTCAAAGGCTGAATACAGGTACTTGGCAAGCTCGAGGCGGCTAGCAAACCTCCTGTCAGAGATAACGACTGTCGGTGACACGGGTTTTGAGTAAGCAGCACCTGACAACAGCTCTGTCGGAAATGGCAACGGATCCGAGGCTCCACCGTGCGAAAGAATGAAGCGCTCGAACACCGCAATACCCTCAGAGTTCAAGCGTGAAAGAAGCAAGCCGGCCTCAATCATCAGAATCTGCCTCGTAGACTTGTCTTAAGGATTGTGAGTTAGCCAATGACGCGGCAACCTCGTCGACCCACTCCTCGCGGTCAGCGTGATCTTTTGGCACCGGGGAGGTCACACCTGGAAAACTGTAAGCAAACAACAGCCAGTTACTCCGCCAGTCATCCGGGTCATCACAGTCAACATAATCTTCGATAACAACAATCTTTGTGAGCACTTGCCGAACGACCGCCGGGTAAACGAACGCTTTAAATGCTCCAGAAGAAACAGTTTGACGCCAATCCGGCAAGTTCCTGTTTACCAATAAGATTACCTGACTGCCGAAATCCACTCGCCATACCTCGCCGTCGCCAAGATCCGCCGGCTGCACTGGCAAAAGCGGAATGCGATGATTGATAAGATCATCGGGATCTGTTGGCCTAATCTGTTCTGCACGACCCAACAACAGGCCATTTCGCCCGGAACTAGCGGTTACATGCAAACGGAACAGGACAGCATCCGAGCTATCAAACTCCGTCAGACGGCAGGAGCCCTGAGGCTTTAGGTAAGCAACCGACCCAAAGTCAAACCGCATTACCGCCGTTTGGCGATACGCTTCAATGGTGACTCGAGCGTTACCCGGGAATTTATAGCGCGCCAATTCTAGATTGACCGAAAAGCGCTCTACCCCGTCCTGCTCCCGTTGCATCGATATGCGAATGTCATCTTTTCGAATCTTCTGGCGGCCAGTGTAATTAAGCTTCGCTATCGTCATCGCGAGCCTCCATCACAACGACTCTCACAAACACATCGCGGTTGGTGTCAAACCCCGACACTTTTAAGCTGAAATCCGCCCCCCCGATCTCTACCGTGATCTCGTTACCTTTGATTGCACTCACTCGGCCACAATCGTTGGTCTTTACGGAAATCGCTTGGTCTGTAAGCTGAAAATCTGCTCGATGCCACTTTTTTAGTGGGTTTCCAGAGCTCGTGTTGTAAGCACACTGTATTTGGGCTGTCAGCGGGTATACCCGATGATGAAGAGGACGGACATCAAATCCCCCGGGGACCCGCTGGATCACAAATGTTGGCGACGGCGGAAGAGACGGAATTGGCGGCTTGCCAGAAGTCTTCACTTGTGGCGCCGATGCCGGCGGCTCCGGCGACGGCTCTTCCGGTCTGGCCAGTGAAAAAACATCCAATGTCAGCGACGTGTCTTGCTCCGTCGATTTTCGATGGACGATCGCGATGATCTCACCTACTGACTGAGTAACAAAATCAATAACACCCGGTCCGAAGGTGTATTTTCCTTTGAAGTTGGAGCTGTCCTTTTGCCACTGGGTGTGGGCAGGATTCTCAGAATCCCCCAACAAGGCGGCTAGCTTTTCCTCTTCAACCACAACGAGCGACCGGATCTCTCTCGCTCGTTTTGTCTTCAAATCTGAAATGGTGATGCCTTCGCGAACAAACAATGGCCGGCCATCTGCCGCCTTGTCAGCCTTTAGGAAAACATCAAAATGCGACCTACTGGGCGCCGAACCCTTTGGACGAACATGTACCGGAACACGCAGTGCGACGGTGTTTCCCGCGGCAAGCAAAGATCTGATTTGGTCAATCTGCTGACTTGATAGAAGGTCATCCACCCATTTTGGGGATTGATTAATCGGGTGCTCTTTGAGTTCCAAACGCTTTTCAACAGGATAGTTGGCTGCAAACCGCGCCAACTCGACAACGCCGATCGGCTTTTCGCCCAGCTCCATCTTCCATTGTCCGAGCACGCTGTCCAGCGTAGTGCGATCAATTGACACACGCTCATCACCGCTGACCAGCTCAACGACGAGTTGGTCATGAAGAATTGGATAGAAGTAATCATTTACAACTGCAGCCAACAGGGACTCGAAGGTGATGTCCCGGTCCACCCAAGGGATTACCACCGAAAGACCAGGCTCATTCTTGCGGGAGATACTGAAAATCGACGAGAAGGAATCGAGCATGGATGCAGCCTCAACCGGCAAGACGAGCCCGTCATCCCCGATGAGACCAAACATACCATCAGGCGTGTAAACATCCTCCATCCCATTGATGCGGTGGGCCTTTAACGTTATGGCTCCGCAAAGCAACCTCCGGCCGTCGTCATGCCTGACTGTCAAGCCAAAATGGGTGCTAGCCCTGCTTGATCGAGGAAAGACGAATTTACCTACCCCCCAACGCCCCAAACTGATGCCGGATTTACCAGAAAGCCCCTCCGCTCTAAAGAACAGATAGAAGGCATTCTTTTTGCCTCCCGATGCCGGCGGGTCCGCCTCTTCGGGATCGCCAATCAGACCTGTGGTACCAAAGTCTTCGACAACCAAGTATTCACAGGATTCTTCGGCCGACGGCGCATCGCGGAGACCGTTACCCGATGCCTCATAGTGCGGAAACGCCGCATCGAAAAAGGGCTGAACCGTTTCAGGTGCCAAGGCTGCACGCCCTAGTGCCAAGTAGAGGCGCATGCGAACTGGCTCGTTTCCGACCCGCGCATCCAAGGAATTCTGAAAGCTCTCCCTTACTAACGCCTGTGCAGGCCCGGCGATAGCGTCAGTCGAAAAGAATTCGCCTTGGATAGGATTTCTTATTTTTTCACCTGCCGACTTCTTCCGAAAGTTCCACACAATGCGACCCCTAGACACCCGACCTGCGAAACTCGCATGGGGATAATTTTTTACCACATTTTGCAATAATTATGCCCAATACACTACATTGCTATACGCGGAGCAGCTGCGAGACCACTTTGGCTATTTGCAAGGCTAAGAGCGGAGGCACTGCATTCCCCACTTGGGAAAACTGTGATGTCCTAGGTCCAGCAAAGAAATAGTCATCCGGGAACGTTTGGAGACGCGCCGCTTCACGTACGGAGAGGCTGCGACATTGGCTGGCTTCCCAATGGATAAACTGGTGGCCGTCCTTCCCCAAATGGCTAGTCACCGTCCCAGAAGGGCGGTCCGGCATTAATACGCGGAAACGATCCGCAAAATGCCCGCTCCTCCAATTTGCATGTTCCGGTGCCAATGCCATGGGAAATGAATCACTTGTTGGCGACCAGCCGTGTACCTGAGCAAATGCGGCGCAAAACAAATACCTGCCCAGATCAGCCACCATGTGGGTCCGTGTCTCATGATTGCGTACAATGCCGGACGCATTGCGGGCCCGGTACCACGCCGTTACGAAACTTGACGCGCGACCCGGGCAGTAACGGTCACCAGATCTACGCAACCCGCGCCGAAATTCAAGCGACCGCAAATATGTACTCAGCTCGTGGTCGGTGTTGTTGGTCACCTTCACGAGCGTGTTCTTAATGTCTTCTACGCTCCGGTACCATTGCGCCTCTCCATCGATCGCCATGTTGAGGCCGGATCTCAGTGGTGGTAGATCAGAAAGAACATCAGATGCGACTCGGGGCGCCAAGCCTGGCATCGGCTTTAGCACACAATCAGGCCCTACTAGGACATCCTCCCTAACCCCCATAACAATGACCCTGTGTCGCGATTGGGGCAATCCATACTGCTCTCCGCGAACAACGAAGCTAACTGGAGATGCGCGCTTTGGTTCAAAAAGATCCTCATCAACGGGGCACTTGACCAAGGGCACCATTCGATAGCGGACCCCAGCGCGCCTAGCCCCAAGCGCCCGGTCAGGGTCGGCTAGGTCAGCAAGTATTCGGGGGAAGATCGCCGCACCGCCAACTCGGGATGAGAGGATCCCCTTAACGTTTTCCATTATGAAAATGGCCGGCCGCCGCTGAGATAGCACCTTTAGATATTGTCGATATAGGAAATGCCTCTTGTCCGCCTCCGGCTCGTAATGTCCTTTGCCACGATTACGGACACGACCAACGAGCGAGTAGGCTTGGCAAGGCGGACCGCCAATTAGCACGATAGGATCATTTTCGGAAAGACGCTGATCAAGCGCCTCAGCCAGCCCAGCATCACCACCTTTGGTGCCCAACTCAATGTTTAGGGCTTCACGCGAAACATCTGCCCAAGCTGCAGTGAGACCATGCTGTGCCGCCAGCTGGCCGACGCCCAACTTGCCGGTTTCTGCAAGGCTGGCCGTCACAGACTCAATTTTGGCGATATCAGCACTAACGCCACCTCGGCCAACAAGCCGCTGCAGAGCCCGCAATGAGAGGGTAGCGTGGGCTGCTTTATCCATTTCCGCAGAGACTGCGATCTCAAAAGGGCTGCTGCCGCTCGAGTTAGCGAGTCTTGAGAAGCCTTCCCCCAACCCACCCGGCCCAGCAAAGAGGTCGATCACTTTTATTGGTTGAGGCATGATTCACTCCAACTCCCAATCAGAGACTACTAGGTCACGGACATTATTGATACCGATGCCCGATCACGACTGGCAGTCCAACGAGATCTGATTCAACCATGAATCACCTCGCGTTCCCTCGACTCTGGCGCAAGTAAGTATCCCGCCTCTCCGTAAACCTCATTGAAATAGGAGCGTGGATCGCCGTCTCCCAACGTAGAAAACCCCCGCCCCATTTGACTTTCCTCTACTACACCAAATCTAATTTCAAGATAGTTTTTTGCGCTGGCGTAGTAGACCAATCTGATTATTTTTCCAGAGAACTCTTTAAACCGGCCTTTTTTCTTTTTGGGGACAAGATATAAATATGAGAACCCAATACCTCCCGACATGCAGAGTTGTGCCCTCGTCCCAGCAGTTTTGATGTACTTCTGATGCTTCAGCTCGTCAAACAATCGGTCGCGCATTTCATATTTTTTCGCATCCCATTTCGTTCGTCCACGGAGAGCATTTATTGCGCGCCCAACCGCATCGCTACGTAAGTCTTCAAACATATTTTCTTTTTCTATCATCGGAACTCCCGATCGCCAGAGTCACATCACAATTCTGAGCGATCGCCTAAGATCTTCCTTCAAACAGGCGCGATGGACCCCCAGCTCCAGGCTCCGGAGAGCGAGGTGCCAAGTCACGAAGTGACTTTTCAGGTAATTGACGCATCTCACCATCGGGTATGAACTGCTCGATCAGCTCCGTCTGTGGCTTAAGCCCCCACCTGCGCAACACGCTAGAGAATATGCGCGGTGCAGATTCAGCCGCTTCAAGTGCATAGAGGTCTGGCGCAAGAACTTCCGCGTACTCATCAATCGACCATTCGCGCTCAATGGTGATGGCATTAGGCGATGTGTGGCAGGGAAAGTTCCGCTTGCCGGAAAAAACGCGGCCAGCGATATCGTGCTCCAGAACGAGGATTAGCGCCGAGGCACAGGAGCCAAGGTTTCGCTGGTCTTCATCGTCAGGACTATGCACTAATAACTTAGCCCAAGCCAACCAGTACTGAATGGCACGATGTTGCGGGAACTGGGTATGCACTCGGGCTGCCCGCCTAACCTCTTCCGCAGTCATCTGCGGCCTTAGTTCCTCCACAAAAGCGATCACCTCCTCATCGCCCATCGCAACGAGCGCTCCGAACACCGCCGCCCGATCAGCAAGTGTAGAGCGGGAGAATAAATGCCTGAGCTCGCTGAATGCGTACAGCTCACCATTGACATAGTCTGAGGACGACACGAAGTCGATAGCCGCCTTCGTCGTGATTGCCACATCTTCGTCAAGCACGAGAAACGGCAAAAAGACCACAGGATGGACCTTGCCTGCCTCAACTATGTCAACCATTTCGCTCTCGAGGAGCATACGGGTTTCGGGGTCCATTCCTTCCGAAACAGTGTGCTGGTATACCTCCGAGATCTTAGAGACATACGATGTGTCCCCTTGTATTCCGTAGCAGTAGAAAAGAGCCCTCAGCAGATCGAGTAGCTGTTGTTCGTTAAAGCTCTTCCATTCAGTGGAAGCCAAGATTCTTTCAACATCTTCGAGTGATTCGATCTTCAGCCGGTCTGACCTCCTGACTTCCGACTCTCTCGCTGGCTTGTCACTGAACTCAGGTAGCCAAACTGACGGAACGATGTTTTCAAAAACAAAGCGCTTCATGTCATCAACATTCAGGACTTTGCCTTCCATCCTTCCACTAATTCCGGTCTCTTCTATTGACCCCCTCCAGGCACTAACAAAAGCCTGCAGTTCGGGTTTTACGTGCAACTCCGATGTGACAACATCTGTCAGGTACGCCGCCGCAGAATCCGCATCGTCGAATCCATTACTTCCAGCGAACCCAGCGATAGACTCTGATACTCGACTCCAAGGATCGCCGAGATGCTTTTGGACACTTGTAGCGATTCGCGCAACATCACCTGCAAAGCGAGTAAAGATTTTCTTTACGACTTGATGCCTTGAGTCCTCTTGAATTTTCTTGCTAACCAAGACCAAGGTTGGACAGCTCCCGTAGTCAAGAGCAATGAGCGGCTCGAGGTCTCGTTGGGGAACCCAGGTATCGCCAACAGTAAAGCTGCCGACCTGCTCAACCGACTGGCTAAAGGGGTTGAGCATTACCTTCATCAGTGGAAGCATCGACTGCGTTTTCGAATTGCCGACTGTTGCAACAAACGTCAGCGTAGGACGGAACGGGTTGACAATTACTAAGGCATACAGAATATCCAAATCGGCACCGACCATTTCCACAAGTGAAGACTCGATCGGCTTTGCATACATCTGAATTGAGCAGGGCGTACTCATTCCGCGACCTCCGATTTGGTTATGCTTTGAGGCACACCGACTCACGCCTAATTACTTCGTGGCAACCGGCGTCCGTTTGCTCCCCCCTAAATCTATCAACTAAACAACGCCCCTTAGACGTTGACCCCGAGGCGCGTCAGGTCGCCCACCATCTTGATTAACGCGACCTCCTCCCGTGTCTGCTGCTCTTCCTCTGAGTCAGGGTGGAATCCCTGCGTCTTCCAGGTCGCGTATTGCTCCCATGAATTAGCACCTATAACCTGTGCGATCGGGAGGAAAAGCCCGGCGCTATGGAGTTGGTCCATAAGACAGAACTGCGTGAGCTGTATTCCGCTGAGCTTCCCCATTGCCTCCATCAGAACCTCAACAGCATCACCCTCCGAAATGGAAACCAATTCATTATTTACTAGGCCCCAAATCGGCGTGGTGAACATCAGCGACTGAACTTCCATTACCAGATCGAGAAACGGTGACTCACGAAACTCCCGGGCATCGTACATAAACTGATTTGCAATCAATTGCTCATAGAACGTCCGCGGTAAACCCTCTTTGATGATTAGGTCGCGCCATACGCAATAGGCTGCAAATACACTAATCCGATCCGGCTTTAGGTCTCGCCCGATTTGGCGCTCGAAAGCGATTGCTTCGACAAGCTCTCTGGAATCGCAACTGATTGCATTCCCACCCGGGGTGAACACATCAGGCAAACAAAACAGCTCATCCTGTTCAACAATCTCAGCGTTACATTTCTCCAGCGCTAAGATGTCCTGGTCAACAAGGTCAACAACCTCGTTCGGCCATCCCTTTGCGGTCTCCAAGAGTTGGATATCGTAGCTACCAGGACCGCGTGAATAGATGCCTAAAAGCGAGCTCTCTTCGGTCACCACACGGTCATCTTCTGAGAACCGCTCGCGACTGAGAGCATTAAAACTTTTCAGCCCCCTAACCGACTCGGCAACCAAATAGCGAGGCACATGGGACTGAACTATGCTCCAGTTGAATAGCCCTTCTTCTGGCTGCGATGAACGGTTCGGCGCCGAACGTACGAAATGCCAGATCAGATCTCTGCGTGCAGCAAATAGTCTTTTATTGCCAACTTCGCCGATTAGCTGAACATCAAAATCGTGTGGAATCATTTGCCACATATTCTCACCAGATCTCGGCTCCAATTTAGCCAAACACCGTGCTGACGACCCGACCCGAACCTACCAACTCATACCAGTCGCTTCATCTCTTGCCATTCTTCTATTAGCCAGCACGCGAAAAGCCGCACGCCGATAAATGCACGGCACCCTACCGACTGCGGCGGTTGCGACGCGGGTCTACAGCCCGACGGCACCTATTCATCATATTTAGGGGCAAATCCGACGTAACCACCTAAACCACCGGGGGCAGGTACGTACTGAGCGAATTTGACCCCGTCTACCGCTTCAAAGGCGTCAGTCATGGCATCAATATGATCGAAGCCCAGCTCCTCAACATCAACGTCGTCGTCATCACTCAGGCCAAAGAATGCATTGAATTCGTTGGAGCGATAATCGAACCCCTCGTCACTCGCCGTAAAAACTGTGTGGGGACAAGGTGTCCACCCGGGCTCTGACCCATCCGCCCCGTTGCTTACGACCCTTTGCCCACAAAACGGGCAATACAGATCAACGTCATAAAAAGTACCAAGCTCGATTCGCTGCATCTTTGATTTGCTCATCTAACACTCCAAACTACATGGGTCAGCAATGTCTCCAGCCTGCCTGATTGCGATCTCAAACTCCTATCGGCTATATTGGGTACAGCCGAGCGTCGCGTCCCAGTTTTCAGCGACATCCTCGCCCCTCAATTCGCAGTCTTCCAAGGCGCGGCCGAGCACGAGGCCGCCGTGGATGTCGCACCCGAAGAGCCTTTCGACCGCTTGCTCCTGCTCCCTAACTGCTTGCACCCCCTAGTTAAGGATCAGATCGGCCAGTGGACCGAAAAAACCATCCACAACACCCCGCGCTAGGCCTTGCCACGGTTGGGCTGGTTCGGCGTGGGCTCCTGCCGGTCCACCTCGGTCTTCCGGTCAGACAGCCCCGTGCTCGGGGCGCCTAACGCTTAGGCGACGTTGTCACGCCCCGCATTAACCGGAGCCACTATCCGCCGACCGTCCAAGACGCACCCTACTTTCTCGAGTTAAGATTGAACCCATGAAAATGCCGCCCAAAAAGCCGCAACCCCGTGGCCGACCTCGCCGAACATCGTTTTAGCCGGGGAGAGGCTCATCAGGTGATCCTGTCAAACCAGAAAATCCAGAAGACTCGGCCCTCAAAATGACAGGTCTACCTTATTCGTTATTGTGCTCCTCTTTTGTGGCAGAAACCATCGGAGAAGTCGCCGACTACCTCAAGGTCACCGAGCGAACGATCTACCGGCTGGCGGGAGCCAAGCAGATCCCCGCCTTCAAGGTGGGCGGGAGTTGGCGGTTCTCTAAGCTGGACATTGACGGGTGGATCAAACAGCAGTCGGCAATAGAAGCTTCTAAGCCATCCAAGAGCTTGCATACGGCTGGATAACAAAACGGATCAATCAAAAAATGAATACAGACCGACAAGGCCGCGAGCTATTTATCGTTGACAACAGTGTGTCAGGATGGACTGGGCTGCGCTATTTAGAAGAGTGGTGCACTATCGCAAAATCCTTTGACATAGCTACGGGATTTTTTGAAATTGGGGCGTTACTTGCTCTAGACGGAAAGTGGCAGCAGCTCGACAAGATTCGCATCCTCATGGGAAGCGAAATGACAGGTCGAACCCGAAAAGCTCTCCTTGATTCGGTAAGGAGCGATGTATCGCAAGTACTCGATCAAAGCATTGAGCAGCAAAAAACGCCGGAACCTTTTCTCGAGAGAGTACCTGCCATCCTTGAGGCACTGCGGAGTAAAAAGATCGAATGCCGCGTGTATGACAAAAGTAAATTCCACGCCAAGGCTTACATCACTCATGCTCGCTTAGAGGTGGTCGGGGCACAGGCCTTAGTTGGTTCGAGTAATTTCACAGGGCCTGGGCTCACCCAAAATATAGAACTCAACGTACAGATCCAGAGCGCGCGCGAGGTCGCCCAGCTGCAGGAGTGGTTCGAGATTCACTGGAACGAAGCCTCAGAGATCACCGACGCGGTGATTGACGTGGTCGAGCGGCATGTTCGCGAGTACACGCCTTTCGACGTTTATGCCAAAGCCTTGCAAGAGTTCTTCCGCGGTCACGAGCTCACCGCAAGCGAATGGGACGAAACGCGGTCGAAGATGTTCCCGAGAATCGACCGCTACCAAAAGGAGGCCTATTGGGCCTTGATGAAGATAGCTCGTCAGCATGGCGGAGCCTTTCTCTGTGATGGCGTAGGCTTAGGCAAGACCTTTGTTGGCCTGATGCTCATTGAGCGGCTGGTTTTGCACGAGAACAAGAGGGTGGTCTTGTTCGCCCCTAAGGCCGCTAAGGAAGGCGTTTGGGAACCACACCTCAAGGAGTGGTTGCCGCACATCGGTGGTGGCTCTGACTTTAGCAATTTGGCAGTGTTCGCACATACCGACTTAGGTCGAAAGGGCGAGTTCCCAGACCGATTCCGACGTTTATCAGAGCTAGCTGATGCAATTGTGATTGACGAGGCTCACCACTTCCGGAACCCAGGCCGCGCCGGCGACGGACAGGACATCGAGCCTTCTCGCTACTACCGCCTTTTCGAACTTCTCAATGGTGAGCTTAGAGGAAAGACGGTATTCCTTCTAACTGCTACCCCTATCAATAACCGGATCACTGACTTTCGGCATTTGGCCGAATTGTTCACACGCAAAGACCCCGCATTCTTTGCTCGGACCCTGGGCGTCAACAACCTGGTGGCGCATTTTGCCCAGATGGAGAGGGATCTGCGTAAGCGCGTCGCGCACGACATCACCGATGTTTCGGAGCACATGGAAGAGGCGGAAGAGCTCTTAGCCAAGGACACCATCTTTCAGCACTTAGTAGTGCAGCGTAGCCGCGCATATGCTCGAGAGAGCCAGATTCGGGAGACGGGCAAGGCCGCTGCTTTTCCGGACCGCAAGGCTCCGCAAGTTGCTGAGTACTCCATCAAAAAGACCTATGGTCGGTTGCTCGATATGTTCGAGAACGCGTTTAAGCGAATTAACCCTCTGTTTGCTCTGCCGATGTACTACCCCTTGGCCTGGTATAAGGGAACCGACGCGTCGATCAACCCTTTCGAACAGAACCAGCAAAAGCAGGTCGTAGGCCTGATCCGCACCAATTTCCTCAAACGCTTCGAGAGCTCGGTGGCAGCCTTCGAGGTGTCATGCGAGCGATTGCTCCAGAAGCTGCTGGCTTTCATCGAGATTCACAGCGAAACCGCAGCGCAGAAGAAGAAGCTGGAGCAGTGGAAGCTCCATAACGCCGCAGCGCTGGGATATGCGGTGAAGCATCAGCGTGAGCTGTGGGGAGATGAAGGGGAGGACGCCGAAGATGAGGACATCGTCCCCCTGGAGTTGCTAGACGCCGTCGTGCGCCTGGACTCAAAGGAGTACGACATTGCGGCGATGCTGACGGAAACCTACCGCGATCTCGACCAACTGATCCATTTCATTGAGGAAGCCCAGAAGTTCCAGCCCAAGCATGACGACAAACTTCAGAAGCTCATCCGGCTTCTTGGCACGAAGGATCTCGTCAACGAGAAGGTGCTGGTGTTCACCGAGTTTGCCGACACGGCCCGCTATCTGAAGCGGGAGCTCGACAAGGCAGGCATTCAAGGCGTGGGCGAGGTGGACAGTGCTACCAAGGGAAATCGCGCAGACGTCATCAAGCGCTTCGCGCCCTACTACAACGGCACGACTTCGGCAGAGTTGATTGCGAAAGGCAGGCAGGAGATTCGCGTGCTGATCTCCACCGACGTCCTGTCCGAAGGACTCAACCTCCAGGACGCCTGCAGGATGATCAACTACGACATCCACTGGAATCCAGTTCGGCTCATGCAGCGTATCGGCCGGGTGGACCGCCGGATGAACCCTGAGGTCGAGAAACGGCTCGTAGCCGATCACCCAGAGATGGCTCCCTCACGTGGCAAGGTGATCTTTTGGAACTTCCTGCCCCCCGACGAGCTAAACGCCATCCTCACGCTTTATAGCAAGGTCACGCAGAAGACGCTGCTGATTTCCAAGACCCTGGGTATCGAGGGCAAGAAGCTCCTGACGCCGGAGGACAACTTCGAGGCGCTCAAGGAGTTCAACCACGCCTACGAAGGCACCCGTACGGCCGTGGAGGACATGCACCTGGAGTACCAAGACCTCCTGCAGGCCGACCCATCGCTGGAAGCGCGCCTGAATGCGCTGCCCGGCTCGCTCTTCAGTGGGCGAAAGAAGGTGGCCCGCGGCACCGTGGGCGTCTTCTTCTGCTACGCCCTGCCGGCCCTGGATAAGGAAGCTGGCGAATTCACTGAGGCCGCTGGCACCACCCGATGGTACCTCTACGACCTGGGCCGAGATGCCATCCGCGAGGAGGCCGGGGATATCGTAGTCAGCATCCGCAGCGCGGTGGAAACACCTCGCTTATGCAAGACGCCTGCCCAGACTCTTATGGATGTCCGAAACAAGATTGAGAAGCACATCAAGAGCAGTTATCTCAAGCGTGTCGATGCACCCGTCGGCGTCAAACCCGTGCTCAAGTGCTGGATGGAACTAAACGAGGGTTGAAGCAATGGCAATTGATCACCGAGCCGAGCTCGCACGCATCCAGCGCTTTGATCAGCTTGTGCGCTATCTACGCGATCACATGGGCTGGCCAATAGACGGCGATGACTTTGAAGAACTGACCTTCGATTACACAGCGGAGGAGCTTGGCATCAACCCTGAGAACGCTGCAAAGATCCAGGAAATAAAGCGCCTTCGTCCACTCTCTGCACGGCAACCTTGGGGCATCTTCTTCGTCAAGTTCGAGCCCAAAAGCCTTCCTGTGGTGGCATTGCGACGTGTTCTTAGCCAAGTAGCAATCAAAAAACGCGCGTCGGCCAATATTGCGGATCGTGCAGGCTGGGAGGCCGATGATCTGCTCTTCGTATCTAACTATGGTCTAGGTGGCTCTCGCCAGATAAGCTTTGCGCACTTCGCAAGGCCCGCCAGTCGGCAGGACTTGCCCACTTTGAAGGTCCTGGGTTGGGACCATCAGGACACTCCCCTGCACCTGGACGCGGTGGCCCGCGAACTAACGGAAAACCTCGCCTGGCCACAAGATGACAACAACGTCGACGAATGGCGCCGCCGCTGGCGCAGTGCGTTCACGCTGGGCCATCGCGAGGTCATCACCACGGCAGAGCGGCTCTCCATCCGACTGGCCGAGCTTGCCTGCGCGATTCGCGACCGCATCCGTGCTGCGATTTCTATCGAGTCTTCCCGTGGCCCCTTGACCAAGTTGATGAAAGCTTTCCAGGAGTCCCTGATCCATGACCTGGATGCTGAGGGCTTCGCGGACATGTACGCGCAGACAATCTCTTACGGCCTTCTGTCATCACGCATCGCGGACCCGACCAAAAAGACGGCGGACGACTTTGCGGCCCACATGCGGACCAGTCCCTTCCTTAGGGAGCTGATGCAGACCTTCCTCAAGGTAGGGGGGCGGCAAGGAAAAGTAGATGGAGCAGGTATCGACTTCGACGAACTCGGCGTGTCAGATGTCGTGGAGCTTCTCGACGAAGCCAAGATGGAGGCGGTCCTGCGCGACTTTGGCGACCGCAATCGCCAAGAAGATCCGGTCGTCCACTTCTTTGAAGGATTCCTGCAGGCCTACGACAAGCGCATCCGCAAGGACCGCGGTGTTTTTTACACGCCGCAGCCGGTCGTTTCTTACATAGTGCGCAGCGTGCATGAACTACTGCAGACCGAGTTCGGGCTGGAGGACGGTCTCGCTGACACCACCACTTGGGGTGAGATGCTTAAAAAACACCCCGGTCTGAAACTTCCGCCTCACACGGATGATCCCAATGAGACGCGGACGATCTCCCCGGACGAGCCCTTCGTCCAGATTCTCGACCCTGCCACTGGCACAGCCACCTTCCTCGTCGAAGCCATCGACGTGATCCACCGCACCCTCGCGGCGAAGTGGAAGCAGCAGCGCCTCACCGAAGCCCAGCAGCGCGCCGCGTGGAACGACTACGTGCCGCAGCACCTCCTCCCGCGCCTCCACGCCTTCGAGCTGATGATGGCCCCCTACGCCATCGCCCATATGAAGATCGGGCTCAAGCTTGCCGAGACCGGCTACCGCTTTGACACCGAGGAACGCGCCCGCATATACCTAACCAATGCGCTCGAGCCGTGGGTGAAACAGCTCCCCCTCATCGGCTTCGACGCCCTCGCCCACGAAGCTGCCGCCGTGAACGAAATCAAACGCCACAAACGTTTCACCGTCATCATCGGCAACCCGCCCTACAGCATTCAATCGGCAAACTTGAACGAGACAGCTAGGAAGTTGATTAAAGACTACAAGTTTGTAGATGGCGAGAGAATAAAAGAGCGAAATGCACTTCAGTTCGAGAAAAATCTTCAGGACGATTACATCAAGTTCATCCGATTAGCAGAGTGTGGAATTCTCACAGCTGGTAGAGGAATAGTTGGCTACATCTCGAACAATTCCTTTTTAGACAGCAGAAGCTTTCGTGGAATGCGCCAACACCTCGTTGTGTCGTTTCCCGCCATAAGCATTTTTGACTTACACGGCAGTCAAAAAAAGTCCGAAGTCGATGAGCACGGGAGTCGGGATGAAAATGTGTTCGATATTCAGCAAGGTGTCTGCATCTCTTTGATGCGGAACAACGCTGGCTCCAAAACTATCTCACGAATCGATCGATCTGAAAGTATCGGGCAGCGCAGCGCGAAGTATGACTTCTTAGCCAAGCATTCATTCGGCACGACAACTTGGACAGCACTCTCTCCAGCATCGCCTTTTTACCTCTTGGCCCCAGTTGAAAACAAGATGGGGGCGGAATACTTGTCATGGCCCTCATTGCGCGATTCCGTCATAAAGTTCTCAAGCGGCATCAAGACGCACAAGGACAAGTTTGCATATGCTTTTACCGCGCAGGAAATGCGGAGTCGATTGGAAGAGTTCATTGATTTTGAGGTGCCAGAAAGCCAACTACGCGAAGCATACGAGCTCAAAGATACCCCGCTTTGGCAGCTCAAACCAGCACGGCAAAAGCTACGCGATTCCAAGACTGAGAGTCCAATAGTACCCGCTCTCTGCAGGCCGTTCGATACTCGTACTATCATATATTCTGATGACATAGTTCGATACACCGCGCGTCCGACGATGCAGCATCTTGATGGTCAGAGAAATTTGGCGCTGCTGGTTTCACAGCAGCAAATAACTGAGGGGTTCGCACATGCCTTCGTAACCCGGATTCCTTCCGACTGTTGTTCCGTTTCGAACAAGAGCCGAGAAAGCACCAGTGCTTTTCCTCTGTACCTTAAAAGCGACGGCGCTGGAAGACGAGACAGCGAACTATTCGCCGATGCCGAAATTCAAAGTAACTACACGCCTGGCTTTTTGAAAGTGTTTGCCGAGCGGCTTGGAATAGAACCGTTAAACTCTAGTGAAGTCTTCGATTATGTCTACTCCATTCTCTATTCTCAGAACTATCGCGCTCGCTACGCGAGTTTGCTTAAGTCAGACTTTCCGCGTCTGCCTTTGACCGGTAATTTGGCACTGTTCCGACCGCTTGCTAGGCTCGGCAGTGAGCTTATCTCCCTACATCTACTGGAATCACCTAGGCTGGAGCATCAAATAACTGAGTTTATTGGCGGACGGGACCCAGTAGTGGAAAAGGTCTCGTGGTCGCGAGACACCGTCTGGCTTGACAAGGCTCAGACCACTGGCTTCCAGGGTGTGTGCGAAGAGGTATGGAACTTTCACGTTGGCAGCTACCAGGTCTGCGAGAAATGGATCAAGGACCGCAAAGGCCGCATGCTCTCGAAGAAAGACATCACCCACTACCAGAAAGTCATCGTCGCCCTGTCCGAGACGATCCGGCTCATGGCAGAGATCGACAAGGTGATCGAGCAGCATGGCGGTTGGCCAGATGCTTTCCAGTCGAGTGATGGGGCGTAAATAGTCTAGTTAGACCTATGAGCAACTTAAATCCCTCTGAGATCTTCAAAGAACTTTGCGATCTAGCCGACAGCGAGTTGGACGATCAATTGCCCGAAAGAATCCAGCAGCTACGGGAACAGGGAATTGAACTAAAGGTTGTGACGAACCCCGATGAACCTGAATTCATCACTGACCCAAATTCCTACACCGAAGTGGTCCAGTACAGTGAACTCTGGGTTGGCGACGCCAAAGTCTACGAATGGCAGGAGACGTACTGGGGCAGTTTTGGCGGCATGGGGGCTGGCTGGTGGATCGAGCAAGGCGACACTTCGATCGACTTCGACGTACAGGCGCTCCTGGAGCTTCTCGATCTTTTACCCGAGGCACCGGAGGTTCCCAAACCCGACGTTGCAGGCGATGACTAGCACGGGAGGGAACGGTTCACCTTGGACTTGTTCAAACGGTACGGCACCGAAACGCCGATTTTTTGTCACACCCCTCCTGCCGTACCACGGCGAAAAAGTCAGGAGGTTCTGAGACGAAACGGGGTTTGAGACGGTTTACGGGGGTGGGTGGCTACGGGGTCAGTCAGGAGCCCATAGCAAAAAGCCCCGCATGGTGCGGGGCTCTGAGCGCCTGACAACCCAACTGAGCGAGTTTGCAGGACTTGTTCTGGCGGATCGATAGAGTTTCGAACTCTCAGTGTTTTTAGGATTCTACTCCAGCCGGCATGAATCTCACAAAACCTCTTCAATTTCCCTAGAGGTTTCGGGTCGGTTTTACGTGGCGCCCGTTTACCCGGCAGATTCAGAATCGGCGCATGAACATTCGCCGTCATCGAGAGCCCAAATGCGCCGCTGAAGCGGTGGAGTGCGCTCTCATCCCATCTTGGGCGGCAGCGACAGACGAACCGGGCAATAGACCCCCTCTGACCACTACCGAATCCGGGCTACTCAGCAAGCCAATCGTAGCAGCACCAGAGATCCTTACGCTTTCAGAAACCGCCGCCTGCTTACGCGTCTCGCTCAAAACGATCCGGCGCTTGGTCACGGCGCGGCAGATCCGCTCATTCAACGTCGGGCGATCAGTTCGAGTCCGCAGAGCGGACCTAGAGGCTTTTATCTCTGAAAAAGCCAGGGAGAGCACCAAATGAGCTTTTCGTTAATACCTGTATGTGGTAACGGCGTTAGTCCTTTTTTTGTGGTATTAACGTTTCCTAGGATTTGTACACCCGAGTCTTAACGAGACCACAATGCACACAATCGCCCCATCACGACAGACGCTCGCGGATGTGATTTCGGCTGTTTTACAGGCCAATCTCACCGATGGGCAGCGTCGAGATCAGGTCTCCGCGGTCCGGACCGTCAGCCGCCTGCTCGGGGCACCGCCTGAGGCCATACCGGTCGACGTTCAGCGATTGCGCAAGCGTCTGCAGGAACTCTCCCCCGGTGCGGCCGGGGTCTCGGCTGGCCGCTGGGCGAACATCCGCTCCCTGTTCGGCCGCGCACTGGGACAGGTTCGGCCCATCCAGCCCGGCCGCAACAGGGCCCCAATATCGGAGGCGTGGGAAACGCTGCTGACTGGACTCGATCGCAATCGATCCACCCGCCTGAGAGCTCTCGTGCGATATCTGAGCAGCCTGAAGCTGGACCCCGCGTCAGTGACCCTCGCCCACTTGGAAAGCTATCGTGATGCGCTGCTGAATGACCGCCTTAGGGCCCATCCGGAGAAGGCTTGGGACGGTCTAACGTGGGCTTGGAATGCCTGTGTACGCGAGATACCCGGCTGGCCTGCTATCGAGATTACACGCGAGTCGCGCCGGGATACCTATGCCCTGCCCTGGTCCAGCTTCCTGCCCGAGCTCAAAGCGAACGTGGACGCCTTCCTCGACTGGCGAGGAGGTTTTGATCTCTCAGAGCACAGCCCGAGCCGACCGGCTCGGGTGAGCACACTCAAGACGCGCGAATATCAGTTGCGCGTGGCCGCATCCGCTCTGGTGCACAGCGGGCATCCGATTGAGTCCCTTCGATCGTTACGCGATGTAGTGACGGCCGAGAACGTTTTCACGATCTTGAACTTCCTATTAGACAGGCATGAGCGCAAGCCCGTACCGAGCATCGGCTACATGGCAGCGTTCCTCAAATATGTTGCCGATAAGTATCTTGAGCTCGACGACGCCTCAGTCCTGACCCTGAAGAAGCTCACGAGCAAACTGCTTAGCAACAAACGCGGCCTGACGCCGCGCAACCGCGAACGCCTGCGCCCCTTCAATGACCCGCAGACCGTGGAGGCGTTCCTGAGTCTGCCAGAGCGCATCCGAGCGGAACTGCAGCAGAGCGCACGTGCCGCAAAACCCAAGGCGCTGCTCGCGCAGGCTGCCGCTGCGATTGCGATACAGCAGGCTATTCCGCTCCGTATTAGTAATCTGGCTAGCATCGAGCTGGACAAACATCTGATCGAGCGAAGCGGCACGGTCTACTTGGTTTTCAATGAGGAGGAGACCAAGAACGGACAGCCCATCGAAGCGCAGATCCCGGATCACACGCGAACCATTCTGGCTTGGTATATCCGCGAGCATCGACCGACGCTACTGAACAGCCCCACGAATGCGCTCTTTCCCGGCGAGGCCGGCCGTACCAAGTCCTCGAGCCTCCTGGGCTCACAGATGGGCAAGGTCATACACCGCTATCTCGGGCTGAGAATGCATGCTCATCTCTTTCGGCATGCGGGCGCCAAGATTTTCCTCGACCGCCGACCTGGCGAATACGAAGTCGTGCGGCAAGTACTCGGGCATCGATCGATGCAGACCACCACCTCCATTTACACCGGTGCCGAGACGCGTACTGCCACGGCCCACTTTGCATCCGTTGTCAGCGCGCGTGTGAAGCAAACACCTAAACCCTCGCGCCGCGCTCGACGCGGCGGGGACTGGTCGCGTCCATGAGCGGTGGTCAGTACGGCCGGGGTAAAGCGCCTGAGCGCAGATGCCTGCCCGTTGAGCAGTGGCCGGCAAGTGACCGTGTGCGGTGGCTCAAGGCCCTTGAGCCGGCAGATGTCCTCGATGAGGGTGGCGCACGGGCCAACCACACGGTGATATCCAACACCAAGGCGGCCAAGGGGTATGGCCGCTGGATCACTTATCTGGGGCGCCACGACGCAGCGGCCTTGTGCCTGCCTCCTGAAGAACGGATCACAGCTGAGCGGGTACGCGCCTACGCCACCCACCTCGCAAGCCTTGGCAACAGCACCCAGACGATCCTCGCCCGGCTGCAGGAATTGGGTGAAGTAGCGCACATCATGGCTCCGGGGCGACGCTGGAGCATCATTCACCGCATCGCCTCCAAGGTCCGAGCGCGCCACGTTCCAGCTCGGAGTAAGCGGCACCTGCGCCACTCGAATGAGCTCCTAGCCCTCGGCATGACTCTCATGGATCAGGCAGAAGCCCTCGAGGAGCTTAGAGCCGCAATGACGTACCGGGATGGTTTGATCATCGCGTTTCTCGCCCTCGTACCGTTACGGCGACGGAATCTCGCGGAGCTTCGTCTCGGTATATCGCTGCGCCGCCAAGCCAGCCATTGGCTGGTCTGGCTATCGCCCGAGGAGACGAAGACGCATGCGGCCTATGAGGCTCCGGTGCCGGCTGCGCTGACCGAACGACTGGATCGGTATGTATCGCACTATCGCGAACTGCTGAGAGCTCGGACCGGGCGTTGGACCAAGCCGTTGGAGTCCGCTTTGTGGGCCTCAAAGGACGGATCTCCGATGACACAGATGGCGATCTATGACCGGATACGCGCCTGCACGCGCGAGGCTTTCGGCGAGGCGATCAACCCACACCTGTTCCGTGACGCCGCAGCCACAACGCTGGCCATTGCAGACCCCGCACGCGTGAGGGTTGCGGCACCACTCCTTGGACACAGAACATTCAGCACCACTGAACGACACTATCTGCACGCTCAGGCTACTATCAGCCATGCCGAGTTTGTACGTGTCGTAGCTGATGCAAAAAGGAGGAAATGATGCGCCCGAAGCAAACCTCGTCTTCACTTCCAGTGATAACAATTCCATCAGAGGAAAAATGGGAAGCCCTGATCGAATATGCCTCCCTCACTCCAAGAGCGGCGAGGATGCTCCAGCAAGTCTTGCTGGATGTGCGCGAACAAATCATTCGCTATAACCAGACACGCGCATCGCGTCCGGATCGGAACACCATCGTGCGCCGCATGAAGGAGTTCGAGAAAGCGTTGGCTAAGATTGAATCCTTCACCTCAACACACTCTGGAATTTTGGCGGACGCGTTCCCCACGGAATGTCTCTGGAATATTGGCCTCTTGTTCTCTGATGAGGCTTTGAGCAGTTTTTTAGGCAAAAAGCAGCTATATGGCCGACGCACAAAGAAGCGCCCGGCAGCGGGCCTGCCTGACTACAAAAAAAGGACTCTTGGCCTTACGCATGGACCACAACTGATCCAGCACTTCATTCGGACCTTGCGCAAACCGCTCACGGATTTTCTAGAGATCGAGCGCCGAGAGAACCGCGGCGGGCGCCCGCAACAAGCGGTGCGCGATCTCCTCATCACTGAATTGGCCAACAATTCGGAAGAGATATTCGGAATAGTCTTGTCATCACATGCGCCTAAGCGATTTCTCGATTTGGGAGAAATCATCATAAAGATGTGCGGACTGAGCATGCATGGCGCAAAGCCTGCGATCGCCCGAAATGTTGCTCGGCGATACAGAACTCTTAAGCGAGCAGGTATCGGCCAGAAGCACTCATAGCACCGTGAAGCAGTTAAACAAAACCGCAGCTCAATTCCATTTGGTTATGGGACGGATTTGCCCTATCTACCTTGGCTGGCGCTGGGCACTCTGCGCACATGCGAAAGCATCAGCGGAACAGATCAGCGCGAATCAGCGAGGTTGCACTCAGCAACCCCGCACCGCGCTGTCCGTTGGTGCGCCGCAAGCGCCCCGGACAGACGGAGATCTCACAGCCCATCGAATGGGCAACGTCCTCCAATGCGCCGATCACAGAAGCCGAACTCGGCGCCATCGAACAGTTGCTAGGCGCATCACTGGCGCCTTTCCTAACGCCGCACAACTGACCCTGAGCAGACCGCCTCTGTCGGCGACGCCCCGCTCAACTCCTCCGCGCACCGTCTGTCCATGAGGACCTCATCATGAAGAAGCACGCCCCGCTTACTCCACCCGGCGCACGACGCCGCGCTGCCCTCTACTTACGCGTCAGTACGGGTCGACAGGCAGCCGGCGATGTTTCCATCCCCTCACAGCGCGACCTCACACGCCGCTTCTGTGAGACGCAGGGCTGGACCGTGACCGAGGAATACGTGGAACCGGGGGCCTCGGCCACAGATGATCGCAGGCCGGTATTCCAGCGCATGCTCGAAGACGCCCACAGCCCAGATCGGCAGTTCGACGTGATCTGCGTTCACGCCTTCTCGCGCTTCTACCGGAATGGCGCGGAGATGGAGCTGACGATACGCAGGCTGCGCAAGTCAGGCGTCGAGGTGATCTCTGTGACCCAGCCAACAGGGGACGATCCGTCTCAGGCGCTGATGCGCCAAATCATCGGCATCTTCGACGAATACACGTCTCGGGAAAACGGCAAGAACGTCCTGCGCGCGATGCGCGAGTCGGCCAAGCAGGGGTTTTGGAATGGAGCCACACCTCCTCTCGGGTATCGGGTTGTTGAGGCCGAGCGGCGCGGATCGAAGATTAAGAAGCGAGTGGCTGTTGATCCTGTCGAAGCAGAACTGGTGCGACTGATTTTTACACTCCACGCTGATGGCATTGACTCACTCCCACCACTCGGCGTCAAAGAGTCAGCCAAATGGCTGAACAAACATGGTTACCGGACTCGCCGCGGCCGGCCGTTTGGGGTCGGTCCGCTGTACAGGATTCTCACGCACCGCTTCTACGCTACCGGCAAGTGGCCGTACGGGATCCGTAACTCAAAAACCGGCCAGCCCCATGATCCCAGCAGCATTGTGGAAATCAACATTCCCGCGATCCTGCCGATGAATCTGTTCGAGCGCGTTCAAACCAAACTGAAGAACAACAATCCGCGCGTAACACCGTCGCGCATCGTAAACGGACCAATCCTACTCACAGGGCTGGCCGTGTGCGCAACTTGCGGCGCCGGGATGACGCGCACGGGCACGCGCAAACGTCACCGCTCCTACACCTACTACAGCTGCGGCGGTGCCCATCGGCAAGGCGAGACCACTTGCCCGGGTCGCCACGTACCGATGGAGAAGCTTGATCAACTCATCGTTCAGAACATTAAGGACCAACTCTTGGTGCCGGAACGGATGTCAGCGATTCTGGACGCTCTGGTTCGGCGTCAACACACCCGTTCCGAGGAAGTGACTCGACGCCAACAAACACTCCTAGACCAGATTGCGATGATCAAGGACAAGCTGACCCGCTTGTACCGCGCAATTGAGGACGGGGTCATTGATTTGGATGCAGAGCTCAAGACACGTATCGAATCACTCAAGACGGAACGAGACATCGCTCAAGCAGCTCTGGACCGGATCACAACAAGCGCCGACCAAGTACCGGTAATCACCCCTGGGCGGATTGCTGCTTTCACGGATTTGATGAGAGAGAAGCTCGACACCGGAGATATTCAGGCCCGCAAGGCGTACCTGCGCGCCGTCATCTCTTGCATCGAGGTCGGAGATGAGCGGATCCGAGTAATCGGGGACAAAACAGACTTGGCGGAGGCTGTTGTTGACCCCAGCGCCCGAGTTCGTGGTTCTGTTCACAAATGGCGCGCCCGGAGAGATTCGAACTCCCGACCACTTGGTTCGAAGCCAAGTACTCTATCCAACTGAGCTACGGGCGCGTGGCGCGCATGGTGGCACGCCGCCGTCGCGGGCACCAGTCTTGCCGGGTTAAGTCCTGGCCCGGATTTCCGGGCATACTAGGTGGAGTAACCCACTCGTCGCGACGATCCACAAGGAATTGACGGATGCGAATCATTCTCGGCCGCGCGCTGCTGGCCACCTCCACTGCCCTGCTCCTGTCCGCGCCGCTCCATGCGGCCGATGAGTCCGAGGAGCTGCAGGAGGTCATTGTCTTTGCGCGTGGTGAGCAGCAGATCGGCCTGGCGGCTGCGGCCAGCGAGGGTGCAGTCGGTGGCGCGGATTTGTCGGTCCGGCCGATGCTGCGTGTGGCCGAGCTGCTGGAGGCGGTGCCGGGCCTGATTGCCGCCCAGCATTCGGGCAGTGGCAAGGCGAATCAGTATTTCCTGCGCGGCTTTAATCTGGACCACGGCACGGACTTCTCCACCTATGTGGACGGGGTGCCTTGGAACCTGCGCACGCATGGGCATGGCCAGGGTTATCTGGATGTGAACGGCTTGATTCCGGAAGCGGTGGAACGCATCGATTACCGCAAGGGTCCGTATCGGGCTGATGTGGGTGACTTCTCGCTGGCGGGTGCTTCCTACATCACCACAATCGACTCGCTGAAGCGGCCGTTTGTGGCTGCGGAAGGTGGCCAGTACGGCTGGCGGCGGCTTGCGGGCGGCGGCAGCAATGGCGTGGGCTCGGGGCAGCTGACCTATCTGGGTCAGTGGAAGACCTATGACGGGCCGTGGCAATTGGCGGAAGGCCTGCAGCATTACTCGGGCTGGGCCAAGTACTCGGCGCCGACTTCGCGGGGGACGCTCAATCTCACGCTGTCGGGCTATCTGGCGGACTGGCATCCGACCGAGCAGGCGCCCGAGCGTGCCTATGGCACAAAGGTGTGTCCGAATGAGTTCTGTTCGCTCGATCCCACCGCCACCGGTCACACCGACCGCTGGATCCTAGGCTCGCAGCTCATCGCTGATGACTGGGAGCTGGATGGCTACGGCCAGTACTACCACTGGAACATGATTTCAGACCCGACCTACGACTATCAGATCCGGCAGTTTGACCGTCGCACCACCTTGGGTGGACGGGCCACGCGCACGGTGCTGCGTACGGATCAGTTCCGGGTCTCGGTGGGCTCGGATCTTCGCTATGACGACATTGCCAGTGTGGGTGTCGATCACACGGAAAACGGCGTGTACGCCGACAACATCAGCAACAACAGCGTCCGTGAGGGATCGCTGGCTGGCTACAGTGAAGCGACGTGGACGCCGCTGAAGGCGCTGCGCGTGACGGGCGGCCTGCGCGCTGATTACTACCGCTACGATGTGGTGGCGCGAACCGGCTCGAGCAATGCCGGCAGCGCGGATGCGACGCAGATCTCGCCCAAGCTGGGTGTGGCGTATGCCGTGGGTGACCGACTCGAGTTCTACGGTAACTGGGGCCGCGGCTTTCACTCCAATGATGGGCGCGGTGTGGTCAGCAAGACCGATCCGGTGCCCGCGCTCTCGCAGGGCACGGGCTATGAGGCCGGTGCGCGCTATGAAGTGGGTGCGCTACGTCTGACGGCCGCGTACTGGTGGCTGAACCTGGGCAGCGAACTGGTGTTCGTTGGCGACTCCAATGCGGTGGAGCCCAAGGGCGCGGGCAAGCGGCACGGCTACGAGCTGGTGGGCTTCTGGCGCCCCATCGACTGGCTGGCCGTGGACGCTGTGTTCACAGGCAGTCACTCGCGCTTTGATGACCCGCAGGAAGATAACGGCTTTGTGGGCCGCTTCATCCAGGGCAGCGTTGAGCAGGCTGGCGAAGTGGGGTTCTCGGCCATCAAGGGGCCGTGGGAAGTGAGTGCGCGACTACGTTATCTGGGCCCCTACCCTCTGCTGCCGGATAATTCGCAGCGCTCGGGTGCGGAGTCTTTGGTCAATCTGCGCGCGGCTTGGAAGACGCAGCGCGTGATGCTCTATGGCGAGCTGCTGAATGTGTTCAATCGCGATGCCCGAGACATTGAGTACTACTACCCCAGCCATGTGGATGGCGTGGATCCCGCGGGGCTAGAGGTGAACGGACGCCTCTCGCGCCCCTCTGAGCCGCGCACGCTGCGCTTTGGCATTAAGTACGATTTATGATGCCCGGCGTGGGGTGTTTTGGTTAGCATCGAACCATGCTCACTCCCGCCGCCGCCGAAAAGCTGATTTGTGAACGGCTGATCTGCCTGCCGATTGAGTCGCTCCCGTTGGCGCAATGTGCCGGTGCGGTGCTGCGCGAGAATGTCTATGCAGAGCGTGATCAGCCGCCCTTCGATCGCGTGTCGATGGACGGCATCGCCTTGTCGGCCGCGGCCGTACAGCGTGGTCGCCGCAGCTTCGAGATGCAGGCCACGCAGGCCGCCGGCGAACCGCCTCTGACGCTGGACTCGGATGCTCACTGCATCGAGATCATGACCGGCGCGGTGTTGCCCGAAGGCTGCGATGCGGTGGTGCCGGTGGAGCAAATCGAGGTGCATGCCGGAATCGCGCGGCTCACCGCGGAGGCCAAGCCGCAGTCGGGCAGCAATGTGCATCGCCGCGGCAGCGACCGGGCGCAGGGTGCGCTGCTGCTCTCAGCCGGCATTCGTCTGCACGCTCCGGAAATTGCTGTGGCGGCTTCCGCCGGCATGGCCCGGCTGCGCGTCAGTGCGCAACCGGCGGTGGTTGTGATCTCCACCGGCAATGAACTGATCGAACCCGGTGCGCCCATCGCGCCGCATCAGATCCGCCGCTCCAATGCCTATGCAGTGGCTTCGGCGTTGCGCGAGCATGGCTTCCGTCGTGTGGCCGACGATCATCTGCCGGACGATGCCGCTCAACTTCGCGAGCGTCTGGATTTTCATCTGCGCACGCATGAAGCGCTGGTGCTCTCGGGCGGCGTTTCCATGGGTCGCTTCGATCTGCTCCCAAAAGTGTTGGCCGAGCTGGGCGTGGAATGTGTGTTCCACGGCATTGCACAGCGACCTGGGAAACCGATGTGGTTTGGTATCGCACCCAATGGCACCGCGGTGTTCGCGCTGCCGGGCAATCCCGTATCCACGCTGGTCTGCCTGACGCGTTATGTGCTGCCGGCGCTGTATGTGGCCATGGGGTGCCAGCCGGCTGCGCCTGAACGACTGGCGCTGGCGGAGAACGTCAACTGGACGCCGTCGCTGACCGGCTTTCTGCCCGTGACACTACAGGCCGATGATTGGGGGCGCGTCTGGGCGGTGCCGGCCCCGCCCAATGGCTCGGGTGACTTCAGCACACTGGCGCAGACGCAGGGGTTCGTTGAACTGCCGCCAGGTCCCGCGCAATTCAATAAGGGATTTGTCACACGCCTGCACCGCTGGTAGGCCAACGTCCTGCGGGCCATGCTCTGGTAATGTAGCGGCATGGACGTGGTCCCGCTGCATCCCGCCGCCGCCCTGCGCAACTCACGCGTGCGTGATGCGCTCGGTCGTCCACTGCATGACCTGCGCATCTCGGTCACGGACCGCTGCAATTTCCGCTGCCCGTACTGCATGCCGCGCGAGCGGTACCACGAGCATTACCGCTTTCTGAAATCGGCCGAACGGTTGAGCTTTGAGGAAATTGTGCGGCTCACTCGTCTGTTCGTGCAGCTCGGTGCGCGCAAATTGCGCATCACCGGCGGCGAGCCGCTGCTGCGCGCCGGACTGACCGATTTGATCGGCGATCTGAGCACCCTGCCCGGAATCGAGGACATTGCACTGACCACCAACGGCGTGCTGCTGGCCCAGCATGCAGTGGCGCTGCGCGCGGCAGGGCTGCATCGCATCACCGTCAGCCTCGATAGTTTAGATCCGGCCATATTCGCGCGGATGGCCGGCGATCTGGGATCGCCCACCGAAGTGCTGGCCGGCATCGACGCCGCAACACGCGCGGGCCTGACGCCCATCAAGATCAATGTGGTCGTGCAGCGGGGTGTCAACGATCACGCCGCGCTGGACCTGGCCGAACACTTCCGCGGCAGCGGGCATATCGTGCGCTTCATCGAATACATGGACGTCGGCAGTCGCAATGACTGGCACGCTGATCAGGTTGTTCCATCGCGCGAACTGATTGCTCGCATTGCGGCGCGCTGGCCGCTGCGAGCGACTGATGCGCAATACCGCGGCGAAGTGGCCTCACGCTATGTCTATGAAGACGGTGCCGGCGAACTGGGTTTCATCTCATCGATCACGCAGCCATTCTGTGGTGATTGCTCGCGCGCCCGGCTGTCCTCGGACGGCGTGCTGTACACCTGTCTGTTTGCCACCTCGGGTCTTGATCTGCGCGCCCCGCTGCGTGCGGGGGCTAGCGATGACGAACTGCTCGCGCTGCTGCGCGATTGTTGGACGGCGCGGCAGGATCGTTACAGCGAGCAGCGTGGCCATGCCGACCGGCATGGTCAGCGCGTCGAAATGAATCACATCGGAGGCTGATGCCATGGTCCGCGCTGCCCGTAATGCCGGCCTCACCCATCTGGATGCCGCACGCCGACCAACCATGGTGGATGTCAGCGACAAAACAGCCACTGCGCGCTCCGCCGAAGCGGAGGCGCTAATCGCCTTGCCAGCGGATGTGGCCGCGGCCCTGCGCCGCTCGGGTCATCGCACTCGCAAGGGTCCGATTTTCGATACCGCGATCATTGCGGGAGTGATGGCGGTCAAGAACACCGCCAGCATGATTCCCTTCTGTCACCCGCTACCCATCGAACATGCGCAGGTGCAGATCGATGCACTCCCGCGCAATCGACTACGCGTACGCTGCCAGGTCAGCACCACGCACAAGACTGGCGTGGAGATGGAGGCGCTGACGGGAGCCAGTGTTGCAGCGCTCACCATTTACGACATGTGCAAGGCGCTCTCGCACAACATTCGCATCGTGCAGGTGAAACTGGTCAGCAAGCGCGGTGGTAAACGGGATGTTGGGCCAACCACCCGGCGCCGGAGTCGCTCATGAGTGCGCCGCTGTTCGGCCTGTTGCTGACCGGCGGCCATAGCCGCCGCATGCAGCGTGACAAGGCCGCGCTGGAATATGAAGGCCGGACGCAACTGCAGCGCGCCATGACGCTGTTGCAACCCATGGTGTCGCAGCTGTTCGTGTCGGTACGATCAGACCAGCAGCAGGACCCGTTGCGCGCCGGTCATGCGCAGATTGCCGACCGAATCACGGATATCGGCCCGATCGGCGGGATTCATGCTGCGCTCCATGGTCATCCGCAGGCAGCTTGGCTGGTACTCGCCATTGACCTGCCCTTTCTCGACGCCGCCACATTGCAACAGCTGATCGCGGCACGCGATCCGCAGCGCCTGGCCACCGCATTCCGCAGCCGCTTCGACGGCAAACCAGAGCCGCTGTGCGCGATCTGGGAGCCGCACAGTCGCGCCGCCGTTGACGCCTGGATTGCCGCAGACAACCGCTGTCCGCGCTCGTTCATGATGAGCCACGACATATTGCTACTGGACCTGCACAACCCGCGCGCACTGGACAACATCAACACCTCGGCCGAATACCTCGAGGCACTGTCCGCTGTGACGGGTGGCACTGCATCCGGCACGGCGCCGCAAGCCCAGGCGAGCGAGCCGATCACGCTGCGAGTGCAGTACTTTGCTGCCCTGCGCGATCAGGCTGGGCGCAGCGAGGAAACCCTCACCACACAGGCGAACACTCCGCGCGCCCTCTTCGATGAGTTGCGCGCTCTGCGCGGCTTGCAGCTGCGCGCCGAGCAACTGCGTGTGGCCATCAATGAAGACTTCGCCGAATGGAACCAGCCCTTAGCTGCTGGCGATACAGTGGTGTTCCTGCCGCCGGTGGCCGGCGGATGAGCCGCTTCCGCATCAGTGCGGTGCCAGTCGACACCGCCGCATTGCGCGCCGAGCTGTTCGATCCGACCTGTGGCGGCTTTGTCGCCTTTGAGGGTTGGGTGCGAAACCATAATGAAGGGCTCGAAGTGCGCCGGCTCGAATACGAAGTGTATGCACCGTTGGCACAGCGCGAGGGCGAACGCATTGCCGCTGAGGCCTGCGAGCGCTTTGGCGTCACGCATGTGCTCTGTGTGCATCGGGTGGGCGAACTGGCCATCGGCGAGCTGGCCGTTTGGGTGGGCGTCAGCGCACCGCATCGTGACGAGGCCTTCCGCGCCTGCCGCTATGTGATCGATGCCGTGAAGCATCGCGTGCCGATCTGGAAGAAAGAACACTACGTCAACGGTGACTCCGGCTGGGTCAACTGCGAGCGCTGCGCCGCGGATGGCGCACAGCACGCAACACACTCGCACTCAGCGCACGAGCCGCACTCCGCGCACGAGTCGCACTCCGCGCATCACAAAGGCTGATCAGTCGGCGCTGGCCGACTTGCCGCGACCAAAGCTGAAGCGCTTCTTCAGCCAGGATTGCAGATCATCCATGAGGGTGTAGGCCACCGGTACGACCAGCAGACTCAGCACCGTGGAGGCCAGCAGGCCACCGATCACTGCCACACCCATCGGCGCACGGAAGCTGGGATCACCGGAAAGCCCCAGCGCAATGGGCAGCATGCCCGCACCCATGGCGATGGTCGTCATGATGATCGGCCGCGCACGTTTGGCACAGGCATCGATCAGCGCTGCATGACGCTCCATACCGTGATCGCGCCGCGCCATGACCGCGTATTCCACCAAGAGAATGGAGTTCTTGGTGACGATACCCATGAGCGTCAGCATGCCGATCAGCGAGGAAATCGACAGCTCGTATTTGAACAGCAGCAGCGCCACGAACGCACCGCCCACCGACGGCGGCAGCGCACTGAGGATGGTGATCGGCTGGATGAAGTCGTGGAACAGCAGCACCAGCAACGCATACACGCACAACACACCAATAAACATGGCCAGCACGAAACTGGCGATGAGCTGCGTAAAGAACTGCGATTCGCCGGTGTTAACGCGATGCACCCCAGTCGGCAGACTCTTCATGGATGGCAGTGCCTCAACGCGCTTGAGCGCCTCGCCGAGTGCAATACCATCCAAATCCGCGGTGATGCTGACGCGACGCATCCGGTCGTAGCGACTGATGGTGGCCGGTGCCGTTCCCATGCGGATATCAGCCACATTGGCCAGCGGTACGGCGCCTCCTCGACCCGGCACGGGCAGCAGCCGCAGATGGTCGATATCAGCACGCGCGGCATCGTCGAGACGCACACGGATCGGCACCTGGCGACTCGGAAGGTTCAATTTCGGCAAGCCCAGTTCCACGTCGCCGCTGGTCGCAAAACGGATGGCTGTGGAGATCGCTTCGGTGGTTACACCCAACTCGGCAGCACGTTCCGGGCGCGGCCGAATCTCGATCTCCGGCTGCAGCAGACTGGCTCCGGACTGCGCAGCACTGAAGCCCGGCGTCGCGCGCATCTCATCACTGACGCGGGCCGCCGCAGCATTTAAGGTGACCGTGTCATCGCCAACCAGATTGAACTGCACCACGCTGCCGCGGCTGCGAGTTTGAACGCGTACTCCGGGGATTTCCGATACGGCCTGCACGGCACGCCGCTGCAAGACTTGCACAGTGTCACGACGCTTCTCGCGCGGCACCCAGATCAGGGCCAGCGAAGTGCTGTTCACCGTTGAGCCATTGCCGATCACGGCAAAGGTACGCTGGATGCCGGGATTGTCGGCCAACCTCTCCAGCGCCTGATGCGTGACATCCAGCGACTGCTGCAGCGTGGCACCGGGGGGCAACTGCAACACCAACTCCGCCGCACCGAAGTCCCCGCCCGGCGCGAAGCCCTGCGGCACGAAGCGACCCAGCGCCATGGATCCGATAAACAGCACCGTGGCGGTCAGTAACGTGATGCGCCGATGATTCAAGCACCAACCGATGATGCGCAGGTAAGTCGCCAGTCCGCGCGGCGGCTTTTCCTCTCCGTGGTGCGGCTTCATCCAATAAGCCGCCATCGTTGGCGTAAGCA
Source organism: Gammaproteobacteria bacterium (assembly GCA_947452065.1). GTDB lineage: Bacteria > Pseudomonadota > Gammaproteobacteria > Steroidobacterales > Steroidobacteraceae > FEN-1191. Next base: position 352,869 of record CANGBB010000002.1, on the reverse strand, counting down.
GACGCGCCACCAGCAATGAACAGAGCACAGCGAGCGCTGCGGTGAAAGCAAACGGTCGGAAAAACTCTCCGGCCACACCACCCATGAATGCCACCGGCACGTACACCGCGCAGAGCGTCAGCGAGGTAGCGATGACGGCCAGACCAATCTCGATGGCGGCGTCCGTCGCCGCAGACAGCGGCGGCTTGCCCTGCCGCAGATGACGCACGATGTTCTCAACCTCAACGATGGCGTCATCGACCAGCATGCCCACCACCAGCGTCAGCGCCAGCAGCGTCAGGAGATTCAGCGTATAGCCCAGCAGTGCCATGCCGAGGAATGTCGGGATGATGGCCAGCGGCAGTGCGGAGGCTGAGATCAGCGTTGCCCGCCAGTCGCGCAGGAATATCCACACCACCAGGATGGCGAGCAGCGCGCCTTCGACCAGCATCTCCATCGAACTGGTGTAGGACTCGCGCACATTGCGCACTTCACTGTCATCGATGACCGTGAAACGCATGCGCGGATATTGCTTCCGCAGCTCGGCAACGGTTTTCTCGGTGTTTTCCGCCACCGCGGCGACGCCTGCGCCCCAGGCACGCGTGACACCAAAGGCCACCACGGGCTTGCCATCCAGTAGCGCCAGTTCGCGGCGCTCAGCGCTCTGGTCGGTGACTTTGGCGATGGCACGCAGCTGGATCGAGCGCCCGTCGCTGAGCACGATGGGCAGTGCCTCGAGTTCACTGGCCCCGCTGAGCGTGCCGATTGCGCGGACGTTTTGCTCCAGTCCACCGACCCGTGCGGTGCCCGCAGGCAAATCAGCCTGAATGCGGCGCAGTTGACGCGACACATCTGTGGCCGTGGCACCCAGCGCCGACATTCGATCCGGATCCAGACTGACGCGGATCTCGCGCTCCACACCGCCGATGCGCGACACGCGCCCCACTCCGGGCAGCGCCGCAATGGGCCGCAACACCGACTGATCAACAAACCAGGAAAGCTCCTCGTCGCTGATCGGATCCTCGGAGCTCACGGCGTAAGTGAGGATGGCACCGCCTGCCGTCGTGGCACGCGAGATCACCGGTTCGAGCGCATCAGCCGGGAGATTGGAGCGGATGCGGGTGATCGCGTCACGCACATCGTCCGTGGCCTGAGAAAGATCCGTACCGAACTCAAACTCGATGATGGTGTTTGAACTTCCCATCGAGACGCTTGAGGTGATGTGCGTGACACCTGCGACATTGGCCAGCGCATCTTCGATCTTGCGCGTGATCTCGGTTTCCAATTGATCCGGCGGCGCGCCGGCATAGCTCATCGATACCGAGATATACGGAAACGCGATGTCGGGCCGGTCCTGGATATCCAAGGAGCGGAATGAGAACAGGCCGCCCACCGTCAGCACGACGAACAGCATCAGCACCGGCACCGGATTGCGGATGGCCCAGGTGACGAAGTTCATGGCTTCAGACTCAGGGCGCTGGCTTGACGGACACGCGCTGCCCGTCACTCAGGAAGGCCACGCCGCTGCTCACCAACTGATCCTTTGCGGTCAGCCCGGAAGTGATCTCAATTTGTCCGCCCTGTACGGTTCCGGTCTCGACACGACGCCGCTGCACGGTGGTGTTCCCGTTCACCAGAAACACATAGCTGTAGCCATCCTGTACCAGCACCGCTGACAAGGGCACCATCAAGGCTTTGACCTTGCCGGTTTCGATTTCGCCGCGGGCAAACATGCCGGGGCGCGCCACACCGCGCGCAGCCACGTCGACATAAACGATGCCGGTGCGATTACCGGTCTGCACTGTGGGCGCGACGCTGCGAACCTTGCCGGAGAGTGCCGTACCCTCGGAGGTCTGAATGCTGACGCTCTGCCCGGCGCGGACACTGCGCATATCGGCCTCGGGCACTTCGGCGCGCCATTCAACGCGCTCCTGACGCAGGAGACGCAGCATCTCCGTGCCCGCCTGCACCACCTGCCCCACAACAGCGCTGCGCGCTGTGATCACACCATCATCCGGCGCCAACACATGCGTATAACGCAGGCGCAGTTCGGCGGCATCGAGATTGGCTTGCGCCGTGGCCAGTGCAGCCTCAGCGGAGATGGCATTGGTACGCAAATTATCGAGGTCGGCGCGGGCAAAGTTGCCGCTGGCGAACATGGCCTCGCCGCGGCCGAGGGCGGCACGCGAATGGGTTAGCGCCGCCTCGGATTGCTTAACACCAGCGCGTGCAATAGCCACCTGCGATTCGAGAATGCCCGCCGACAGCGTGGCCAGTTCCTGGCCCTTTTTGACGCGGTCGCCAATCTCAACCCGCATCGTGGCCACCTGATAGCCGCCCACCTCAGGCGCGATGATCACTTCTTGCCATGCCTGAATGGAACCGGTGGCGACCAGTCGGCGCACCAGCTGGGTGGGCACTGGAGCCGTCACCGCCACACTCTGAGCCGTTGCACCCTCGCTCGCCGGTGTCGCGGCGCGCAGCGGACAGCTCAGCGCGACCAGCAGCGCGCACAGCAGCGCGGAACGGGGTCTGAGGGTCATCGAATTGCGCATGGGCTTTTCGTGTCTGACATCAGGGATCCCTAGAGTATCAGGAAGTCGTATCCGTACTCATCGCGATACGACCCCGGACATCCACAGTCGACGCGGTTTTACGCCGCCCGATAATCGCCCTACACGTCGATCAGGTTTCAGGGAGTGCTCCATGCCCAAGCCAGTCGTCTCAGTACTTAACGGAATCGCTGCAACGGCCGCCGCAGCGCTGTTCATGGTTGGCTGCACAAATCCCACGTCGCCACCCACCCAGACCAACGCAGATACAGCCACGCCGGCCGCTACGGCTGCGAGCAGTTCCGCAGCAGCCACACCGCCGCTGTCGTTGCCCGTTAGTTTGAACGCGGTCATGGTTGGCGCCATCGATCATGCCTCCGATCCGCTGTTCGGCGTCGGCAATGCCATGTACGGCAGCGGCAAAATACCGAGGTCCGACGCGGACTGGGCCGAGGTCCAGTTCCATGCGTATCAGATGGTGATTCTGGGCAAGGTGATCCAACTGCCCGGCACGGGCCCGAAGGATGCTGAGTGGGCCGCGAACCCGCAGTACCGGGCCTTCGCCGATTCACTGTCTGCGGTGGGCATGGACATGCTAGCCCTGACAGAGAAAAAGGATGCCAAGGGGTTCCAAGCCGCCGGCAACAAGCTCATCGACATCTGCGAGAGCTGCCATCAGGCCTTCAAACCGGAAATTCCGACGATGAAGCTTTATCACCGCGCCCTGCATAAACAGGGCCGATGAATACGATGTCTTATTTGGTTGGCTGACAGAATCGGGCAGCGCGCAGCGACTCAGCTGCGCGTTTGCCCGCTTCCCCGCACCACGTATTTATAGCTGGTGAGCTGCTCCACACCCACGGGTCCGCGGGCGTGGAAGCGATCGGTGGAAATGCCAATCTCGGCGCCCATGCCGAATTCGCCGCCGTCGGCAAACTGCGTGGAGGCGTTGTGCAGAACAATGGCCGAATCGACGCGCGTGAGAAAACGCTCGGCCGTGGCCGGATTTCCCGTGACGATGGAATCCGTGTGCGATGAGCCATAGCGCGCGATGTGCTCGATCGCCGCATCCACACCCTCCACCACGCGCACCGCGATGATGGCGTCCAGATATTCGGTGTACCAATCCTGCTCGTTCGCCGGCTTCACCCGCGCATCGAGCGCACAGACCGCCGCATCGCCGCGCACCTCGCAACGCGCCGCGAACAGATCCGCGATGATCAGCGGCAGATGCGTCGCTGCGCAGGCAGAATCGACAAGCAGGGTTTCAGCGGCACCACAGATGCCCGTGCGCCGCATCTTGGCGTTGAGCACCACCTTGCGCGCCATCTCTATGTCCGCTTCGCGATCCACGTAGACATGGCAGTTGCCCTCCAGATGCCCGATCACCGGCACCCGCGCTTCGGCCTGCACACGCGCCACCAGGCTCTTGCCACCGCGCGGCACCAGCACATCGATGTAATCGGTCATGCCGGACAGCATCTCACCCACTGCAGCACGATCCGTCACTGGCACTCGCTGAATGCAGGCCGGAGGCAACCCTGCGGCGGTCAGACCCTCCACCAGACAAGCGTGAATTACGGCATTTGATCGGGCACTCTCTGAGCCGCCGCGCAGAATGACGGGATTGCCGGACTTGAGGCAAAGCGCGCCAGCATCCGCGGTCACATTCGGCCGACTCTCGTAGATGATGCCAATCACGCCCAGCGGCACACGCACACGCTGGATACGCAACCCGTTCGGCCGCGTCCACTCTGCAGCCACGGTACCGATGGGATCGGGCATTGCAATGATTTCTTCGACGCCGCGCGCCATCGCCTCGACGCGTTTCTCGTCCAGCTTCAGACGATCGATCATGGCCGCACCGAGTTGCGCCTCGGTGGCGGCTCGTACGTCTTGTTCATTGGCCGCAATGATTTCCGCGGCACGCGCGCGGATGGCCGCCGCCATCGCAGCCAGCGCCTGATTCTTGCGCGCGCTATCGGCCAGGGCCAGTTGCGGACCAGCGGCCACAGCCGCCTCACCCAGGTTCCGCATCAGGGCTTTGATGTCGACAACAGCTTGCGGATTTGCGTTCACAGAATCACCAGATCGTCACGATGAATGAATTCGGCACGAGCGCGGAAGCCGAGCACGGCTTCGATCTCTGCGCTCTTGTGTCCCATGATGCGACGGGTATCGGCATCCGAGTAGCCCGCGATGCCACGCGCCACTTCCGCGCCATCACTGCCCAGCACACTGACGGTGTCGCCGGCAGCGAACTGCCCCTGAGTGTGCGTGACGCCAGCCGGCAACAGGCTGCGACCCTCGCGGAGCGCACGCAGCGCACCGGCATCGATCTGCACGGCACCGGCCGGGCGCAGCGTGCCCGCGATCCATTGCTTGCGCGCAGCGACCGGCGTGGACAGCGGCCGAAACCAGGTGCAGCGCACCTTCTTGCCTTCCAATCGCTTGAGCGGATGAAGGTGATGGCCGGCAGCGATGCACATATGGCAGCCCGCGCCCACGGCAATCCGCGCCGCGGCGATCTTCGTTGCCATGCCACCGCTGCCAACCGCGGAGGCCGACCCACCAGCCATCCCCTCGATCTCGGGGGTGATGCGTTCGACAGTCGGGATGAACTGCGCCGCCGGATCGCGATTAGGATCGCCGGTGTACAACCCGTCCACATCCGAGAGCAGCACGAGGCAGTCGGCACTGGCCATCTGCGCTACGCGAGCCGCGAGGCGGTCGTTGTCGCCGTAACGAATTTCAGCCGTGGCCACCGTGTCATTCTCGTTGATGACCGGAATGGCATTCAGTGACAGCAGCGTCTCCAGCGTGGCGCGCGCATTGAGATAGCGCTCCCGCTGTTCGCTGTCCTCAAGCGTCAGCAGCACCTGCGCCACGGTGACATCCGCCGGCTCCAGCAATTCCTTATAGGCATGCGCGAGGCGGATCTGGCCCACGGCAGCGGCCGCCTGGCTCTGCTCCAGTTGCAGTGGTCCGGGCGGGAGGCCCAGATGCCGGCGCCCCAGCGCGATGGCACCGGAGGAGACCAGGATCACCTGCTGACCGCGCCGCTTCAGTCGCAGCAGGTCTGAGCACAGCGTCTCCAGCCACGCGCGATTGAGCCGCCCGGACGCGCCGTCCACCAGCAGCGCCGAACCTACTTTGACCACCACGCGGCGTGCGGCCGCGAGGGGATGTTGCCTGTCCACCATGCCCGCTAGTGTACTGGTGCGAGCGCATGACTGACCAATTGCCTCACCGGGCGGCGGCCCCTACACTTGGAGCCATAGCCGCATCCTTCGTGGCGTAGAGGATTCCACCGTGTCGCGAGATTTCGAACCCGTTGTCGGTCAGTGGTACGAGAACGTCGAAGAGGATGAGCAGTTCCGCGTCATCTCTGTCGACGAAGACGCGCTGCTGGTCGAAGTCGAATACCTCGATGGCGACACCGAGGAACTGGACATGGACACCTGGGCCGAGTTCGACCTCGAAAGAATCGATCAGCCTGAGGGCTGGTCGGGCGATGACCTCGCGGACGACGACGAGGATGAGGACGAGGACGAGGACGAGGACGACGAGGACGATGAGGACGACGACTGGGACGATGACGACGATTTCGATGACGACGAGGATGACGATGAGGACGGGGACGACGAGGAAGAGGATGAGAACTACTGAGTTCAAATCCTTTCAAGTCTCTGATTTTTAAGGATATTAATCCAAGCTTGAAATCGGCTTTACCGCTACCATTCAGGGCATCATGAAACGCATATTTCTGTTTGTACTGACCAACTTGGCGGTCATGCTGGTGCTCTCCGTGGTGCTACGCATCACGGGGCTGGATCGCTGGCTCGCAGCCCACGGCTCCAGCTACGGGGGGCTGCTGGTCATGGCGGCTTTCTTTGGCTTCGGCGGCGCGCTGATCTCGCTGGCCATGTCCAAGTGGATGGCCAAGCAGATGATGGGCGTGCAGGTCATCGAGCAGCCAGCCAATGCCGAAGAGCAGTGGCTGGTTTCCACGGTGCGTACGCTGTCGCAGCAGGCCGGCATCGGCATGCCGGAAGTGGGCATCTTTGACTCGCCCACCCCCAATGCCTTCGCGACTGGCGCACGGCGCGATGCCGCGCTGGTGGCGGTCAGCACGGGACTGCTGCAGAACATGAGCCGTCAGGAAGTCGAGGCGGTGCTCGGTCACGAGGTCTCGCACATCGCCAACGGCGATATGGTCACGCTGACGTTGATTCAAGGCGTGGTGAACACCTTCGTCTTCTTCCTGTCGCGCGTCATCGGCAGCATCGTCGATTCTGCCCTCTCATCGCGTGACGGCGAGCGCCGTGGCGGCGGCATCGGCTACTTCGTCACCGTCATGGTGGCGCAGGTGGTCCTGGGCTTCCTGGCCAGCATGATCGTGATGTGGTTCTCGCGGCAGCGTGAGTTCCGCGCGGACGCTGGCGGCGCCCGCCTCGCTGGCCGCAATGCCATGATCGCCGCGCTCGAACGCCTCAAGTCCGCGCAGAGCGAGCCCCTGCCGGACAAGATGGCCGCCTTCGGCATCTCCGGCGGCGGTGGCATCAGCCGACTGTTCATGAGCCACCCGCCGCTCGACGAACGCATTGCCGCACTGCGCGCCGGTAACTGACACCATGAAGCAAGGTCTTGGTTTGGGGCAGCGCCTCGGCGCCGTGTTGCACCACCTGTTCCGCTGGTTCGACAACTCGCAGAATGAGAACGCAGCTGTGGCCGAGGATCGCGTCGACTGGACGCGTATCGTGCCCTTCGTGCTGGTGCATCTGGCCTGTCTGGCTGCCTTCTGGACCGGGGTCAGCCCAGTGGCACTGCTGGTGGCGCTGATTGCCTACCTGGTGCGCATGTTCGCCATCACCGGCTTCTACCACCGTTACTTCTCGCACCGCAGCTTCAAGACTTCGCGTGTCGGCCAGTTCCTGTTCGGGGTACTCGGTGCCGCAGCGGTGCAGCGCGGTCCACTGTGGTGGGCGGCGCACCACCGTCATCATCACGCGCATTCGGATCAGCCCACCGACACGCACTCACCCTTGCAGCGCGGCTTCTGGTACTCGCATTTCGGTTGGTTCCTGACCAGCAAGGGCTTCGTGTCCGATCAGCGCCTGATCAAGGATCTTTTGCGGTTTCCGGAACTGCGCTTTCTGGATCGCTTCGACCTGTTGGTCCCGGTGGCTCTCGGCGCGCTGATGTTCGGCCTTGGATCCGTGCTGCAGCAGCATCATCCGGAGCTGGGCACCAGCGGCGGACAGATGCTGGTGTGGGGTTTTTTCATTTCCACGGTGGTGTGCTGGCACGCGACCTACACCATCAACTCGCTCTCGCATGTATTCGGCCGGCAGCGCTATCGCACCACTGACACCAGCCGCAATAACTGGCTGCTGGCCATTCTGACGCTGGGCGAAGGCTGGCATAACAACCATCACTACTATCCGAACTCGACCCGTCAGGGCTTTTACTGGTACGAGTACGACATCACCTTCTACATTCTGAAGGTTCTGAGCTGGTTCGGACTGGTCTGGGATCTCAAGCCCGTGCCTCTGGCGGTGCGCGAGAATCCGCGCCGCCGATTCGACCGGGACTGATTCCCGAATCCACTCCAGTATTCAGACGCTGGAGTGCTTGCCACCATTGGCGCGCAAGCTGGCCACAGGCAGAATAGCCGCCGATGGGGCGCCGATGAAAAACACCATTATTCCTGCAGCCGGAGACCCGCAGCGCGTCACCGGGCCAGGCCTGTTGGCCGGTCTGGGTCGCCGCGTCCTGCTGGCAACACTGGCCAAGATTCAGGTGGGCGAACTCACCATCATTGATGGCGATGAGGTCCTGCGCTTCGGTCGCCGAGATGCGGCCTTTCCGCTTGCGGTCACACTCACCGTCCTGCATCACCGCTTCTATGCACTGACGGCATTCAGTGGCACCGTGGGTGTGGGCGAGTCGTACATCCAGGGCGACTGGCAATGCGATGACCTGACCCAGCTGGTGCGCATCGTGCTGCGCAACCGCGCCACGCTAGAGGGTCTGGACAGTGGCTTGGCGCGCTTGGCCCAACCACTTTTGCGTGTTGTGCACTGGCTGCAGAGCAACACGCGTCGCGGGAGCGAGCGCAACATCTCCGCCCACTACGATCTCGGCAACGAGTTCTACCGGCTGATGCTTGATGAGACCATGGCCTACTCCAGCGGCATCTTCACGCGGCCTGACGCAACACTCGGCGATGCCTCACGCGCCAAGTTTGACGCTGTCTGCCGCAAGCTGGAACTGCGGCCCGATGATCATCTGCTGGAGATCGGCACGGGCTGGGGCGGACTGGCCATCCACGCCGCCGAGCATTACGGCTGCCGCGTCACAACGACAACCATCTCGCGCGAGCAACATCGCTATGCCGTGCAGCGCATCGCCGAGCTGGGACTGACGCATCGCATTGAGGTGCTGCTGGAGGATTATCGCGACCTCAAGGGCCAGTACGACAAGCTGGTCTCGATCGAGATGATCGAAGCCGTGGGCGCCAATTTTCTGGACACCTATCTGCAGAAGTGCGCCTCGCTACTCAAGGATCAGGGCGCCATGCTGCTGCAGGCCATCACCCTGCAGGATCAAATGTACGAGCGAGCACTGCGTCAGGTGGATTTCATCCAGCGCTTCATTTTCCCCGGCAGCTTCATTCCGTCGATCAATGCGATTGCCGACTCGCTGCGGCGGGTCACCGATCTGAAGATTTTTGATCTCGAGGACATCGGGCCGCATTACGCGCGTACGCTGGCGCTGTGGCGCAAGAATTTCCATGCACAACTCGATGAGGTCCGGCGACTGGGTTTTGCCGACGACTTCATCCGGCTGTGGGAGTTCTATCTCAGCTACTGCGAGGCGGGCTTCGAGGAACGTCACCTGGGTGACGTACAGATGCTGCTCACCAAACCACATCATCGCGGCATGGCCGGCGCCGGTCGCTGAATGACGCTGAAACACGATCCGTCCATGCTCCTCGCTGCGCTGCGCGCAGCACTGGGCGAAGATTGTGTGCGTGCACCGCTGGCCGACGATGCCCCAGAGCTGCGCGACTACCGTCGCCGCTATCAGGGTCGCGCCCTGGCACTGCTCCTGCCGCGTGACACCGCGCAGGTTTCAACGCTGCTGCGCTTCTGCTTTGAGCGACGCATCGGCGTGGTCCCACAAGGCGGCAACACCAGCTACAACGGCGGTGCCACGCCCGATGGCAGTGGCACGCAGGTCTTGGTTTCACTGCGGCGCATGAATCGGATCCGCGCAGTCGATGCAGCCAACTTCAGCCTCACAGCGGAGGCCGGCTGTACGCTGCAGGCCGTGCAGGATGCGGCTGAAGCCGCGCAACGCTTCTTCCCGTTGAGTCTGGGCTCTCAGCAGAGCTGCCAGATCGGCGGCAATCTGGCGACCAATGCCGGCGGTCTGAATGTGCTGCGCTTCGGGATGATGCGCGAACTGACGCTGGGCATCGAAGCAGTGCTGCCCGATGGCAGTGTGCTGGACGGCCTCACGGGCCTGCGCAAGGACAACACCGGCTACGACCTGAAGTCCCTGCTGATCGGATCAGAAGGCACTTTGGGCATCATCACAGCTGCCACGCTGAAGCTGTGGCCCGCACAGCGCAGCAGCGCCACGGCACTGCTGGCCATTGAAACGCCCGCGGCGGCCATACGGCTGCTGTCGGTGCTGCGCGAGCATGTCGGAGAGCGACTGACCTCATTCGAGCTCATGCCGCACGACGCTGTCGAACTGGTGCGAACACAGGTGCCCGAAGTGCGCATGCCCTTCACGCCGACGCCGCCATGTCTGGTGTTGTGCGAACTGACCTCGGCCGCCATCGAACCGCTCGACGAACTGCTACAGGCAGCGCTGCTGGCGCCCAATGCGCAGGCGGACATCCTCGATGCGGTGCTGGCACGCTCCGAGGCGGAGCGGATGGCGCTGTGGCAAATGCGCGAGAGTATTCCGGAGGCGCAGCGCCGCCACGGACCGAGCTTCAAGCACGATGTCTCTGTGCCGCTGGATGCCATTCCATCCTTCATGCAGCGTGTATCGGATTGGGTCTTGCAGTCGGCCCCGGAGTCCGTGCTGATCTGCTACGGACATGCCGGCGATGGCAATCTACATTGCAACCTGAGTGCGCGCCCCGGCGCGGATATGGCGACATTCAAGGCACGCGAGAGCGCGGTGCAGTCATTCATCCACGATCTGGTGATGCAGTTCCGGGGCAGCATCAGTGCCGAGCACGGTATTGGTCAATCCAAGCTGATTGAACTGCAGCGCCGCGCCTCACCAGTGAAGCTGGCCCTCATGGCACAGCTCAAGGCGGCGATTGATCCGCGCGGCATCATGAATCCTGGGAAGTTGCTGCCTGACCTCAGTGGTCAGTAAGGCAGCATGAAGACGGATCGATAAACGATCAGTAACGGACCAGTGCCGAGCCCCAGGTGAAACCACCACCGAAGGCTTCCAGAAGCAGCAGTTCACCGCGCTTGATGCGCCCGTCTCGCACACCGGCATCCAGCGCCAGCGGCACCGATGCGGTGGAAGTGTTGCCATGCTCCTGCACCGTGACGATCACCCGCTCCATCGGCATGTCGAGCTTTTTCGCCGTGGCCTGAATGATGCGGATGTTGGCCTGATGCGGCACCAGCCAGTCCACCGCCGACTTGGGCAGACCATTGGCCGCGAGTGTTTCATCGACGATGCGTCCGAGCATCGTGACGGCCATCTTGAACACCTCAGAGCCGGCCATGACGATGTGATCACCGCCCGGCGCATGTCCGCGGGAGATGCCACCTGAGCAGTACAGCAGATCCTGATAGTTGCCGTCGGCACGCAGGTGGGTCGAAATGATCCCCTGCTCCGCATGGGCTTCGAGCAACACGGCGCCGGCACCGTCACCGAAGAGGATGGCCGTGCCTCGATCGTCGTGATTGGTGATGCGCGAGAGCGTCTCGGATCCCACCACCAGCGCACACTTGGATTCGCCGGCGCGGATGAACTTGTCGGCCAGCGACATGGCATAGATGAAGCCGCTGCAGGCGGCCTCGACACTGAAGGCCGGACCACCGACGCAACCGAGTCGCTTTTGCAGCATCACGCCGGGGTTCGGAAACACCAGGTCGGGCGTGCAGGTGGCAACGATGATCAGATCAACGTCGCGCGCGTCACGACCTGCGGCCAGCAAAGCGGCGCGGGCCGCATGCTCAGCCATGTCGACAGTGGTTTCGCCGGGTGCCGCACGATGCCGCCGCTGAATGCCGGTGCGTTCACGGATCCACTCGTCAGTGGTCTCCATGCGCTGTTCCAGATCAGCATTGCTGACAACCGCGGCCGGCAGGTAGCTGCCGGTTCCAGCGATCCGCGAGTACATCGGCAGGACCGTCAGTCCTGCTTGTCGGTGGCGGCCTTCTCGATCACGCGCTTGCCGCGATAGAAGCCGTCCGGGGTGATGCAATGACGCAGATGCGTTTCACCGCTCTGCGAATCGATGGACAGCGCCGGCCCGCTCAGCCGGTCGTGTGAGCGGTGCATGCCACGCTTGGACGGGGTCTTGCGGCTCTTTTGTACGGGCATGTTCCTGACTCCTGTTGATCAATACCTAATCAGGCACGGCCTTTTTTGAGCAATGCCTGCAAATCTGCAAACGGCCGACGCGTGTCAGCCTCCTCCGTTACCTCCGCGGGCGGGGCAACGGTGACAGCGACCACCTCAGTGGCACACTGCGATTCATCCAGGTGTCGCGGAGCCAATGGAATGGCCAGCAACACCTCTTCATTCACCAGCGCCGCAGCGCTGACTCGACCTTCCGGCGCCAGGACTGTCTCCAGGCTCGCCGGGGCGCGATCGGCATCCTCCTCGCTCTGCAGCAGCGCTGCCCGCGAGTGCAGATCCAGCGGCTGCTCGTAGCGGCGCATACAACGCTGGCACTGCAACCACACCGCACCGCCGACCGCGATGTCCACGACCGGCATTCCCTGCTCGCGCCCGAAACTCAGGCGTGCCTGCAGCGGTCCGCTATCCGCGGACACTTTGTCAGCCAGACCGGGCAAATCGCTGACGGGGATGGAATACTCCAACTCCGTCTGCGCATCCGCCAGTCGGTTGACATCTTGCTGCTTTGACCAGCCGCCGGGCATGGGCCGCGTATGATAGGTACCAGCCGGCCCCAAGTCAAAAGCACTGTGGCCGTAACCCTTTGTTTTTTTGAGCTGGAGACGTCTTGAACCCGTTGCCGGAGCTGATCCTCGCCTCAACCTCCCCTTATCGGCGCCAGCTGCTGGAGCGCCTGCGGCTGCCCTTCCGCGCCATTGCCCCACAGGTGGACGAGGCCCATCGCAGCGGCGAGGCGGCCGCTGAGCGGGCGGCGCGACTGGCCCTGGCCAAGGCGGAGGCCGTTTCGGCGCAGTACCCCGGGGCCGTGGTGATCGGGAGTGATCAGGTTGCGCTGTGTGAGGGCGTGGTGCTGGACAAGCCAGGCACCGCAGCCACGGCCGTGGCGCAGCTGCACCGTCTGTCCGGTCGGTCGGCGGTTTTCCATTCAGCGGTCGCCGTGGTGCACCGGAATAGCGCGCGACAAGACTGTTTCACCCATCTGACGGAAGTGCGCTTCCGGACGCTTTCGAGCGGCGAAATTGAACGCTATGTCGCAGCGGACGCGCCGCTGGACTGCGCCGGGAGCTTTCGTTCGGAGGCGTTGGGCAGCGCCCTGTTCGAGGCGGTGCTCAGCGACGATCCGACCGGCCTCGTCGGCCTGCCGCTGATCCGCCTGGCTTCGAGCCTGCGCGTGATGGGCTATGCCCTGCCCTGACCGGCCGACTGGCGGCGAAGGCATCGAGCACCGCACGCAGATCGTCTGGGAGCGGCGCGCTGAAGCTATGCCCGCCACCCCGAGGCCAATCGAATGAGCAGCTGTGGGCATGCAGGAACAGCCGCCGCAGACCCAGCGTCTTGAATTCCTGGTTGGCGGCATCGTCGCCGTACTTTTCGTCGCCAGCCACGGGGTGGCCGCAATAGGCGGCGTGTACGCGGATCTGATGCGTGCGCCCGCTGTGCAGCGTGGCCTCAAGCAGTGAGGCACGCGCGCCGAACTGCTGCACCAGGCGAAACTCGGTGTGGGCCTCTTTGCCCTGCGCATCGACACGCACGGTGCGCTCACCGCCCACGCGCGTATCCGTGCGCAACGCCGCCCGCACATGTTTGTGGCCCAGCTCCCAGCGACCGCACACCAGCACCAGATACTGCTTGTGCACCTGATTCTCGCGCAGCAGCGCATGCAGTTCGCGCAAGGCCGAGGCTTTGCGGGCCACCAGCAGGCAGCCGCTGGTATCGCGATCTAGGCGGTGTGCCAGCTCCAGCGTCTCGCCGGGACGGCTCGCACGCAGGGCCTCGATCACGCCGAAGCTCAGGCCGCTGCCCCCGTGTACGGCCACGCCGGAAGGCTTGTTCAGCACCAGCAGGCGGTCGTCCTCGTAGAGGATGGCGCTCTCCAACTGCTCGATCAGGGCGCGCGGCACACGCGGACCGGACGCCCGCACCTCGCCCTCGGCACCGGTGGTGGTACCGGCCTCCGTGGCCTCTAGGCGCACGGGTGGCACGCGAACCATATCCCCGGCCTGAACGCGGTGTTCGGGGCTGGAACGCTTGCCGTTCACACGGACCTCGCCCTTGCGGATCAGGCGGAAGATCCGGGTCCGCGGGACCTCGGGCAGCAGGGCGCTCAGGACCCGGTCTAGGCGCTGCCCAGCCTGCTCATCGCTGACCGGAATCTGCTGTGCCTGGGACCTGTTTGCTGGCTCTGGGGGTGTGTGAGGTGGGTAAACCATTGAATTAACGTATGTCAAACCCTATAATCCGGAAGTCCCGACCTAGGCCGGCGCCAAGGCGCTCGCAGCTCAAGGCGGGCACAAGATCGCGGCAGAACGCCGCATGTTAGTTGGTTCTCGGTGACGAGACCATCGCGCAAGAGTCGGCCGACCTGTCTGTCGCGTCCTCTACCTGGCTCCAGAAATAAGACCAGAGCCATCAGGACGCACCCGGTCAGTGGACCCTCAAGGATTCCGGCGCGCCCGCCTTCGCTGTTGTGAGCAACTGCAAAGCGCGCGGCGACAATGCAAAAAGTGATGCTATCAAAGCACTTGCTTCCGCGCCGCCCAATAATCTCTGGGATTCCCGACCCGTCGTCGGCCCTGCTTGCCCAATCGGTAGGGTCCAATGAAAAGAATGCTTGTCAATGCAACTCAGCAGGAAGAGTTGCGTGTCGCTCTGGTTGATGGTCAGAAACTATTCGACCTCAGCATCGAAATCCCCTCGCGGGAACAGAAGAAGTCCAACATCTACAAGGCGCGCATCTCGCGCGTCGAACAGTCGCTCGAAGCCTGCTTCGTTGATTACGGCGCGCAGCGCCACGGCTTCCTGCCGCTGAAGGAAATCTCCAAGGAATATTTCCGCCCCGGCAGCGGCAGCAATCGCGGCATCCGTGACCTGCTCACCGAGGGTCAGGAACTGCTGGTTCAGGTCGAGAAGGAGGAGCGCGGCAACAAGGGTGCAGCGCTGACCACCTTCATCAGCCTGGCCGGCCGGTACCTGGTGCTGATGCCGAACAACCCGCGCGCGGGCGGCGTGTCCCGCCGTGTCGAGGGCGAGGAGCGCGACGCACTGCGGGACGCCATGAACCAGCTGAAGGTGCCCGAAGGCATGGGCGCCATCGTGCGTACGGCCGGCGTGGGACGCAGCGCCGAAGAGCTGCAGTGGGATCTGGATAACCTCAAGAGCCAGTGGGATGCCATTGAGCTGGCGGTCAAGGATCGTCCGGCCCCGTTCCTGGTCTGGCAGGAAGGCGATGCCGTCACCCGCTCGCTCCGCGACTACTTCAGCGACGACATCGGCGAGATCCTGGTGGACGACGAGGTGGCCTTCAAGAAGGCCGCCGAATACATGCAGCGCTCGATGCCCGCGGACATGCTGCGCAAGCTGAAGGTCTACACCGACGACATTCCGCTGTTCACGCGCTATCAGATCGAGAACCAGATCGAGTCGGCCTATGCACACAAGGTGCAGCTGCCCTCGGGTGGCTCGCTGGTCATCGACTACACCGAGGCTCTGGTCTCCATCGACATCAACTCGGCGCGCGCCACGCGCGGGAGCGATATCGAGGCGACGGCGACCAACACCAACCTCGAGGCGGCTGACGAGATTGCGCGACAGCTGCGCATCCGCGACATCGGCGGCCTGATCGTCATCGACTTCATCGACATGGAAGACGGCAAGAACCAGCGCGCCGTCGAGGATCGGCTGCGCGATGCGATGCGCGCTGACAAGGCACGCATCCAGATCGGCCGGCTGTCGCGCTTCGGGCTGCTGGAGATGTCGCGGCAGCGTCTGCGCCCCAGCCTCGGCGAC
This sequence comes from Gammaproteobacteria bacterium, assembly GCA_947452065.1. Classification (GTDB taxonomy): domain Bacteria; phylum Pseudomonadota; class Gammaproteobacteria; order Steroidobacterales; family Steroidobacteraceae; genus FEN-1191. The sequence continues at coordinate 336,919 of CANGBB010000002.1, read as the reverse complement.
TCCAGTCATCTGGTCTGCCCGCGCTGCTCGGGCATCGGCAGCATCCGCAGCGTGGAATCGCTGGCGCTGTCGATCCTGCGCCTGATCGGTGAGGATGCGCGCAAGGATCGCACCTCCCGCGTGGTGGTGCAGGTGCCGGTGGATGTGGCCACCTACCTCATCAACGAGAAGCGCGACTGGCTCAACGAGCTGGGCGCGCGGACACACACCGAAGTCATCATCGTGCCGAACCCGCACATCCAGACCCCGGAATATTCGATCCGCCGGGTCCGTGATGACGAGGCGGGTCTGCCCGAGAACAATCAGCTGAGCTTCCAGATTCCGCAGCCGCCGGTGGTGGCGGATCCGACCAGCGTCGGCGAGAAGAAGCCACCGACCGAGGCACCGGCAGTGCAGCCGATCGTGCCCCCGCCCGCTCCGATCATCGCCGCGCCTTCACGGGCTGCGGCGGGTACCGACGCTCAGTCGCAGACCGGGATACTGGTGCGCGCCTGGCGTTATCTGTTTGGCACCGGCGTGGTCGCCGAGGCCGCCAACGATGGCACGGCTCGCAAGCGCGGACAGCGCGGCGGCGGCGAAGGCCGCGGCGAGCGTCGTTCAGAGCATCGCAGCGGCGGACGTCGTGATGGACACGGTGACTCGCGTCGCCATGAGCGCGGCGAACGTGGTGAGCGTGGTGGCCGTGGCGAGCACGGTGAGCGGCAGGAGCGCGGCGATCGTTCGCGTCAGGGCCGTGACCGTGAGGACGGCGAGAAGCGCGGTGAGCGCTCCGGCAACGCGCGGCGTGAACAGCAGCCGCGTCAGGAATCACGTCGTGAAGCACCCCCGCGTGAAAGCAGCCGCGAGAACGCAGCAGCAGACACTGAGAATCGCGGCGCAGCCTTGCCGACCAACGGTGCGGAAGGCGCACCGCCGCGCGAGGAAGGCGAGCGCACTGGACGCCGTTCGCGTCGCGGCGGTCGTCGCCGCCGCGGTGGAGCCAATCGCGCTCAGCGTGAGCTGACCGGCGCCACGGAAGGTGGCGATGCATCCGCTGGCCAGAGCAGTGCTCCGGCGGGTGGCGATGTGGGCTTCAGCTCATCGGGTGAGGTGTCGCGGGCTCCGGAGACGCATCTGGATGCACCGCCGCTGCCGCGCAGCCCAATGAGCTGGACTGGTGGCGCTACGGAAACCGCAGCACCGCGCGCACCGGAAGTGTCGTCGTGGTCGTCCGAGCCAGCCAGTGCTCCGGCACCGGCGCCGGCGCCTGCACCAGCACCTGTACCGGCACCGGCGCCCTCGCCGGCACCCGCAGTGGCACCCGTCGCTTCACCGACGCCCGCAGCGGCACCGGCTGAACCCAAGCAGGTGGTGTGGTCTTCCTCACCCTCGCCGACGGTTTGGCGCAGCGACGGCCAGCGCCGCGACGAGTAAGCGAAACGTCAGCGATCTGCAGCTCAGCGCAGCAGTGACTGCACGCGCTGCAGATCGTCGGCGGTATTGACGTCCGGGCCCGGCGGTTCAGCCGCGTCCGCGACCCGGATGTCCATGCCGTTCTCCAGCGCCCGGAGTTGCTCGAGCTTTTCGGCTTGTTCGTGAGGCGTGGGCGCCAACGATGAGAGCCGCAGCAGCGATGCGACGCGGTAGGCGTACAAACCGATGTGCCGGCGCGCATCAGCAAAGCTCTGCTGACTGCTGATTCCCGCGGGAGCACCATCGCGCTGCCAGGGGATGGGCGCACGACTGAAGTACAACGCACGCTGCGTGCGATCAGTCACCACCTTCACCACATTCGGATCCATGAATGCTTTCAGGCTGGTGATCGGCGTGGCCAGAGTGGCGATGTCCGCTTGTGGCCAAGTGGCCAGCAGAGCGGCGGCCTGTGCGATCAACACGGCGGGCAGCATCGGCTCGTCGCCCTGCACATTGACCACAATGTCCTGCGCGCCCCAGCCACGCGTGCGAGCCACCTCTGCGATGCGATCCGATCCGGAGACATGGCTGGCATCGGTCATGGACACATCGGCACCGAAGCCGCGCGCGACGCTGGCAATGCGTTCGTCATCGGTTGCGACCACCACGTGCGCTGCGCCGGCGTAGCAGGCCCGCTCGTAGACCCACTGGATCATCGGTCGGCCAGCGAGTTCGATCAGCGGCTTGCCGGGCAGACGTGTAGATGCGTAGCGGGCCGGAATGACGATCTTGAAGGCAGTGCTCATGATGGCTGGCCGTCGAGCGTGCGTGCCGGAGCTGCTCAACGCGCCAGGCGCGGATCGTCGGCGGGGAGCTGACGCGCCTCTTCTTCGAGCATCACGGGGATGCCGTCGCGCACCGGATAGGCCAGCCGCTCGGCACGGCACACCAGTTCCTGCGATGACTTGTCGAAGACCAGCGGGCCCTTGCACAGGGGACATACCAGCAGATCCAGCAGACGTGCTTCCATCATGATTCTCCCCAGCAGGCGGTGCGTGTCGGTGTCCGAAAATATGGCCTGAACCGGTAGATACCAGTGTTCAGGTTGAGCAAAGCCGCGGCATTTTACTGCATCCTTCTCAGTCATCAGCAGCGGATGACCCTGGTGTCGCTGCAGCACCTGCGGCGTCAGTGCGTGATGGTCAGGCAGGACATGGCGGTCGAGCTGCAGGCCAGCCGACTCGAGCAGCGCGAAGAAGCGATCGGGATTGCCGATTGCGGCCAGCGCATGCACCGACCGATGACGCCATGCGCTCAAGGGCTCGGGACTGCCCTGACCATCCACACGCCGCAAACTGTTGCCGGTCACCTGCATACGCAAAGCGCCGGCGCATACCGGCGTCTCGCCACCGTTCTGCACCACGATTGCGTTACCGCCGAGCCGCTGCAGTGGCTCGCGCAGCGGACCGGCGGGCAGCATCCAGCCATTGCCAAAGCGGCGCACGCCGTCCACGACGATGATCTCCAGATCACGCCGCAACCGCAGGTGCTGCAAGCCGTCGTCCGCAATGATGAGCTGCGCGCCTTCATCGATGGCGTGACGCGCAGCGGCCACACGATCTCGCGCGACCACCACGATGCAGCCCGATCGCTGCGCGATCAGCAATGCTTCGTCACCCACTTCTGCCGCGGAATGCGTGGCGGTCACACGCGTTGTCCGGCCGCTGCGGGCGCAGGAGCCGCCATAGCCACGCATTACTACAGCGGGTCGCAGACCGCGCTGCTGCAACTGTTCGACCAACCACAGCGTCAGCGGCGTCTTGCCGGTGCCGCCGACGGTGAGGTTACCGACCACGATGACCGGGAGCGGTAATCGCGTGGAGCGAAACCAGCCTCGCGCATAGGCGAGGCGTCGCAGCGCAACCAGCGCCGCGAACAGCCACGCCAGTGGCCTCAGCAGCCATGGCGCCTTGCGTGGTCCGTACCAGATGGAATTCAGCCAGGCTTCCATGCGCTGCCGGCCGTCGTGCGATCAGACGTTGAACTGCAGACGGTGCAGCGTGGCGTAGGCACCCGCGCGGGCCAGCAGTTCGGTGTGTGTACCCGTCTCGACGATGCGCCCTTCCTGCATGACGACGATCAGGTCGGCGTGCTCAATGGTCGAGAGACGATGCGCGATGATGAACGTCGTGCGGTTCTTCACCAGTTCCTCAAGCGCGGATTGAATATGACGTTCGGCCGCAGTATCCAGCGAGGAAGTGGCTTCGTCGAGGATCAGCAGCGGCGTGTTGCGCAACAGGGCGCGAGCGATCGCGATGCGCTGGCGCTGCCCGCCAGAGAGCTGCATACCGCGATCACCGGTGGGCGTATCGAGCTTCAGCGGCATGTCTGCGACGAATTCACTCACATGGGCTGCGAATGCCGCAGCCTCCACGTCGGCGTCGCTGACACCCTGGGCACCGAAGAGGATGTTGTTACGGATGGTGTCGTCGAAGACCACGATCTCCTGACTGACCATGCTCATCTGAGCGCGCAGGTCATGCAGCGACAGATCGCGGATGTCGATGCCATCGAGCAGAATTTGGCCGGCCGAAGGGTCATAGAAGCGCGGTAGCAGCGACACCAGCGTGCTCTTGCCGCTGCCCGAGCGCCCGACGATGGCCACGGTGGAGCCGGCCGGCACGCGCAGGTTGATATTGTCGAGAACCGCGGGCCGGTCCGACGCATAGGCGAAACTCAGACCGCGGAACTCGACCTCGCCGCGGGCACGCACCATGACGCGTTCGCCGCCGGCGGGTTCGGCGGGCGTGTCGAGCGCAGTGAAGACATCGGCACCGGCAGCGATGCCCTGCTGCAGCGGGCCGACGACACTCATCAGGCGCTTGAGCGCTTCAGGAATCAGCATGAGCGCGGCCAGATAGGTGGCGAGACTCTTGACCTCCATGCTGCCGACTTCGATGCGGAGCCAGGCGATGTACAACATCGTCGCCAGTCCCAATACGGAGATCATTTGCACGATGGGATTGCTGCTGGAACGCACCGACACGAGCCGCATGTTGCTGTGGCGGTTGCGCTCGTTGGCCGCCTCCAGCGTGGCAGCCAGATGGCGCTGCGCATTGAAGACCTTCACCACCCGGTGTGCATCCAGCGCTTCCTTGGCAACCCGCGTGACGTCACTGACCGATTGCATGATGCGAGCGCTGTAGCGGCGCAGACGCTGGTTGACGCCGCGGACCATGGCAGCGATGAGCGGCGCAACCATTAATGAGGCGCAGGTCAGTTTCCAGTCAAGGTAGAACAGGTAACCGATCAGTCCGGCCACCGTGATTGAATCGCGGAACAGCACCGTGACGGAGTTGGTGACGGACTCGGCCAGCAGTTCGATGGTGTAGGTCAGTCGCGTGAGCATTTGGCCGGAGGACTCGCGGTCGTAGTAACCGGTCGGCAGAGTCATGTACTTGGCGAACAGTTCGGTGCGGAGCGATTTGATGACCTGTCGCCCCACCCAGCCCGGGAAGTAGTTGGCCATGAAGTCGCCGAGACCACGCAGCACGAACAAGCCCATCATCATCAACGGCAGCCATTTGAGGATGTGGTGATCACCCACCGAGAGTCTTTCAGCTAGCAGCTGCACAAGCCTCACGGTGTAGAACTGGCTGCCCGAGTACAGCAGCATGCCCACGACGCCAAACGCATACATGCGCCAGTGCGGCCAGACATAGCTCAGCAGGCGCCGATACACCGTACCGGGTGCGTAGCGTGGATCAGCAACCGTGTTGCGCTTGGAATCAGTGCTCATGGCTGAGTCAGGACCTGCCGGTGTCCGCATCGCGCGTGGTGGTGACAATGTTCAGCTGCGTGAAACCCAGCTGCGAGAGCACATCCATCGCGGTGACCACGGTCTGGTGCGTGGCATGGCCGTCGGCGCGGATGCTGGTACTCAGATCACGCCGCTCACCGGCGAGCTTGAGAATGGCGGCACGCAGCGTGTCAGCGCTGGCATTCACCAGCTCGCGCCCGTTGACGAGGTAGGTGCCCGCAGCCGTGACCGTGATGATGAGCGGTTCGTTGCCGGTGCGCTGCAGCGGCACCGAGCTGGCCTGCGGCAGCTTGATGCGCAGACGACCATCGACGGCAAAGGTGGTCGAGAGCAGGAAAAACAAAACCAGCACGAGCAGGATATCGATCAGCGAAATCAGGTTGATCTCGGGATCTTCGCTGCGTCGTGGCCGCAGGTTCATGATTTGCCCGCAGATGCCAAGCTGCCGACGGTGTCGGACAAGCGCATCACTTCTTTTTCGATGTCGATGATCAGTCGCTCCACCCGTCCCCGGAGATAACGGAAGGCGATCAGGGAGGGGATTGCGACGCTGAGACCGGCGGCAGTACAGATCAGCGCTTCGGCGATGCCGCCGGACAACACCTGCGGGTCACCGAGGCCGCCTGCAGTGATGGCATTGAATGACTTGATGATGCCCGACACCGTGCCCAGCAGACCCAAGAGCGGCGAGACACCTGCGATGGTGCCCAAGGTATTGAGGTAGCGCTCGAGTTCAAAGGCCACATGACGCCCCGTGTCCTGGACCCGTTCAACCATGGCCGCATGGGGCAGATGGCGCGATTCAAGCAAAGCGGCCAGCACACCGCCGAGCGGCGAATTGCGCGCCAGCGCCTGCACCACCTTGTCGCTGACCTGGCCGGCCTCCAGCAGCGCGGAGGCTTTACGGGTTAGATCCGGCGGCAGGACGCGCTTTTTCTGCAGCGTCCAGAGACGTTCCAAGATGATGGCGGCGGCAACCACCGAGCAGGCGATGATGGGCCACATCATGGGCCCGCCGGCGCGCACTATCTCCCACATTGCTGCTGCAACCACTCCCGATGCCAGCCCGGGATGATACCCAAACAGCGTCCCGGATAACCGCCTTTGTCAGCGCCCGGCCGGCCGCAGGTCGATCTGTCCGCCCCGGCCGTGGATCTCGACGGCACCGGAGACGCCCGTGATCCACAGCTGCGCCCCACCCTGCTGCCAGGCCGTCAGCGTGCGCTGCACGGCGGCCGTGCTGGCACCGCGACGCGACTGCGCCACTACGGCCCAGCGCGCACCAGTGGCCGCGCGGAACGCAGGCAGATGGGCAATAGCGGCAGCATGGCGCGGCACCAGCAACACATCACTGTGCACCGGACCGTTGTCCAGAAGGCGCTGCTGCGCGGCGCGATCAATCTCGGGGGCCAGAAGCATCGTAGCGCCGCCGGCTGACTGATCTTTGCGCGGAACGCTGATACGAATCACGCACTCGTCATCCAACAGGCTCTCGAACTGCACGCCATCCCACAGCCAGCGCTCGCCAGCCAGACAGGGCGCGAATTCAGGTGGCAAATCCAGCACCGCACCACTCGCCTGCCAACGAGTGACTGCATTCTCGGAGGCCAGTGCAGCCAGCCCGGCAGCGCGATCGTTGTCCAAGCGCGGCATCACGACACGATCGAGTTCGCGCAGCCGCATGTCGCGCAAGGCGGGCAATAACACATTGCGAGTGAGCATCCCGTCACTGCCCCAGTGCTCACCGTTGTCGTAGAGCAGCGCATGGTGAGCAGTGCGCACGATGATGGACTGACTGATGCCGGTATCGAGCACGGTGGCGATGAACTCGCCGGACGCAGGCGAAGTGGACTGCGGCCACAGCAGTGGCAATAAAGCGCAACAGGCGCTGCTGCGCACGAACCATCGTCCCGGCAGTAGTAGCAGCCACACGGCCGGCACCGCCAACAGCACCGCCCAGGGCGGGGCCTGCATACGCCACAGCGCATGATCCCAATCAGCGGCGCGCGTCAGCCAGGGCATCATCAAGGTGGCGATATGGGCCGCAGCCTGCAATAACCCATGCGCAGCTGAAGCCCAAAGAGGCAACAGCGGCAGACTGCACAGGATCAGCGGTACCAGCGCGAAGCTGAACAGCGGTATGGCCAGAAGGTTCACGTACAGCCCCGCTACTGAGGCGCTGCCGAACACGGCCAGCGTCACCGGCAGCAGTCCGAGCGCCACACGCCACTGCGTGCGCCAGAGTTCCTTGGCGGCATGCACAGCGCGCTGCATGAGATTCCTGCCTTGAGGCGCGGCAGCGATCGGCAAGGCGTGTATCAGCACTGCGACGGCCGAGAATGACAACCAGAAGCCGGCGCCCAGTGGTGCCAGCGGATCAAGCAGCAGCACGACAATGACCGCGACAGCCAGCGCCGGAGCGGCGGCAGCGGGACGGGCCAGACAGCGCAGCCCATGCCAGGTGGCCAGCATGATCAGCGTGCGTTGGGCGGGCACTGAAAATCCCGACAGCAGCGCATAGCCCCAGGCGGCCATCACACCGGTGAGTGCCGCGCAGTGTTCGCGTCGCACGCGTGGCCACAACCTTGGCAGGCCAGCCCAGACACGGCGAGCCAGCGCCGCCGTCAGCAGGCTGAATAGCGTGACATGCAGACCGGAGATGGCAATCAGGTGTGTGATGCCTGTGGCATTGAACACACGCCACTGTTCACGTGACACGTATTGCGTATCGCCGACCGCCAGTGCCACCAGCAATGCGGCGCTGTCACGCTCGGGTATGGCGGCATGGATGCGCGTTGCGAACCAGGAACGGACCGCGTCGATGGAGAGCGGTGCAGAATTCAAGCGCGTGATCAGACGCGAGTCGAGCACCGTACCGCTGGCATGCAGACCGGCGCGTAACGACTGGCGATCGAACCAGCCCTGCCCCGGATTGCGAGGGCTGCTCAGCGGACTGAGGGTGACGGGCAACTGCCAGATCTCGCCCACCAAGACCCTAGGCGCCCGCCGCCACTGCAACCGCACCCGCAGTGGCCACGAAGGCTCCGCGGGTGCAGCGCTCGCATTGACAACGGGCGGCCGTGCCGGCACGAGCTCGGCAATGAAGCTCATATCAGCACCACTGCGTTCCGGGATGGAGAGCACGCGTGCCGCGACCAACCACCGATCTGCTGCGGCGTGGGTCTCACTCAACAGGTGTCGGTGGTACTCGGCCAGCGGTGACAGCGCCATCCACAGTCCGACCAAAAAGCCAGCCAGCGGCAAGCGGATCGGTCGAGGTATGCCCCACGCGATCAGGATGACCAGAAAGCCCGCCAGCGCCCATCGCTGGGCCAGCAAGCCGGCCGGGAGCAGGATCGCGTCCAGCAGGCCGGCGGCCTCGATGAACAGGGCCAAAACGGTGCCGGCAAGCAGGGCCGCAGCCACACGCCCCAATTCCAGTCCACCGTCTGCCAGCGACGGCCACTTGCTGCTAGAGTGCGCCACCCATGCCCCGCGAGCTCGCCAGAAAAGCTGCCGATTGGATGCACAGCAGGCGTGACCGCTGGTATCTGCGCATCTGGGGCCATCGCATTGCCGAGAGCCATCTGTGGGCGCTGAATCGACGCGCCGTGGCCAGCGGCGTAGCAGCCGGCGTCGCCATCGCCTTCGTGCCCCTGCCGGTGCATACGGTGACTGCAGTGGTGGTAGCAATCATCTGGCGACTCAACCTGCCGGTGACCGTGGCCAGCACGATGTTGCTCAACCCCCTGTCGGTGGTGCCGCTGTATTACGCGGCGTTCCGCACCGGCGCATGGGTGTTGCGGGAGCCCTCACGACACTTCCAGTTCGAGATGAGCTGGCGATGGCTGGAAAGCGGACTGGGCCCTCGCTGGAAGGCCTTTCTGCTTGGCTGCCTGATTCTGGCCGTGATCGGCAGCGTGCTCAGCCGGCTGCTGGTGAACTGGCTGTGGCGCTTGGCCGTCGTGCGTCAATATCGGCTGCGCCAAGCCAGGCGCGCGAGCCGATTAACCGGCGGGAATCTGTAGATTTCCGTCGACCAGCTCGAGCACGCGGTCCATGCGTGCTGCCAGTCGAACATCGTGCGTGACCACCACCAGACTGGTACCCAGCTCGCGATTCAGTTGCAGCAGCAGCGCGAACACTTGTTCGGCATTGCGACCATCCAGATTGCCGGTCGGCTCGTCAGCTAACACCAGGCGTGGCGCGGTGACCAATGCACGCGCCACCGCCGCGCGCTGGCGCTCACCACCGGACAGCTGATGCGGCCGATGCTCAAGTCGCGCGGCCAGTCCGACGCGCTCCAGCATGGCTGCCGCACGTTCGCGTGCTTCACGCACTGGGCAGCGGGCCACCAGCAGCGGCATCGCGACATTCTCCAGCGCCGTGAACTCCGGCAGCAGATGATGAAACTGGTAGACAAAGCCCATGGTCCGGTTGCGCAGCAACCCGCGCTCGCTTTCGCTGAGCTGATGGATGTCACGACCTTCGATGTATACCTGTCCGATGTCCGGGCGATCCAGTCCGCCGAGGATCTGCAGCAATGTGGTCTTGCCGGAGCCCGAAGCACCGATGATGGCCAGACGCTCGGCCGGTGCCACGCGCAGCTGCAAGCCGCGCAGCACATCCAGTCGCGTCGCGCCCTGCTGGAAGGAGCGCGACACATCGCGCGCCTCCAATACCGCGATGTTCGTTTCATTCATGACGCAGTCCCTCCGATGGCGCCATCTGCGCCGCACGCCAAGCGGGATAAATGGTGGCGAGTGTGCACAACAGGAAAGCAATGCCCGTGACGCGCAGTACGTCGCCCCACTGCACCCAGGTCGGTAGATCACTCATGAAATAGATCCGCGCATCCATGAACTGCGTATGGGCCAGTTGCTCCACGACTCTGACCAGAGTGCTCAGGTGACTGGCGATCAGCCAGCCAAGTGCCGCACCACTGAAGGTGCCGATCAGGCCGATCAACGAACCCTGAATCAGGAAGGCCAGCAACACATTGCGCGGTCCGGCGCCAAGCGTGCGCAGCAGTGCGATGTCACGGCGTTTGTCCTTCACTACCAGCACCAGCGCGGCCACGATGTTGAACGCTGCCACGGCAACGAGACTGGAGAGCACGACGAACAGGAGTGATTTGGTCATCTGTATCGACTGGAAGAAACCCGCGTGCACACGAGTCCAGTCGCTCACATAAAAGCCGCCGCCGCGCTTGAGCGCCAGCTCGCGGACCACTGCAGGGGCACGTAACGGATCGGCCAGTGCCAGCCGCAGCCCGGTGACGCCATCGCCGAGGCGATAGATCAGCCGGACATCGTCGATGTGCATCAGTGCCAGTGCGCTGTCGTATTCGTACATGCCACTGTGGAAGGTGCCAACGAGTGTCAGTCGGCGCATGCGCGGCATGAGCCCGGCGGGCGTCACACTGCCCTCCGCAGCCATCATCACTACGCGATCGCCGACGCGCAGGCCCAGCTGCTGCGCCAGCACGTCCCCAAGCACCACACTGAATCCGCCGGGCTGAAGCTGTTGCAGTACATCGGGCGAGAGCTGCTGCACCAGTCCGACGGCGCGCTGCTCTTCTTCCGGCAGGATGCCGCGGATCTGGCTCGCGACGATCTTGGACTCATGGCTCAACATGGCCTGCTGTTCGACGAAGGGCACGGCTGCGAGTACACCGGGCAGCGCTTGCGCGGCCTGCTGTGCCTCGTGCCAGTCGTTCAACTGACCATTCAGACCCATTAGCGTCGCATGCGAGGTCACGGCGAGGATGCGCGTGCGCAACTCGCGTTCAAAGCCGTTCATCACCGAAAGCACCACGATCAGCACCGCGACGCCCACGGCCAGACCAGCCATCGAAACCAGCGAAATCAGCGACAGGAAACCCTCCTGTTGCCGCGAACGCAGGTAACGCGTGCCCAGCAGCCACTCGTAACGATTGCGAAGCCAATGGCTCATTCGTAGCGCAACGCCTCGGCCGGTGCGGTGGCGGCAGCGCGCAGTGCCGGATAAATCGTTGCGGCCAGCGTCATCGCCAGCGCCAGTGAGGCGATCCAGATCACGTCGCTACGCTCGAGGATCGAGGGCACGGTGGTGATGTAGTAAGTGTCCGGATCCAGGAAACGGAAGCCCAGAGCGCGCTCCAACACGGGCATGATGCGGGCCACATTACGCGCCACCAGCACACCGAGCGCAACGCCCACACCCACACCCAGCCAGCCAATCACCAGACCCTGCGCGATGAAGGCGCGCAAAATTGTTCCCGGCGATGCGCCGAGCGTACGCAGGATGGCGATATCGGTGCGCTTCTCGTTCACCACCATCACCAGCATCGCCACGATATTGAAGGCTGCGACGCCGACGATCAGCAGCAGCAGCACGGCCATCATGGTCTTCTCCACACGCAGGGCGCGGAAATAGCTGGCATGGTCTTCGGTCCAGTCACGCACGAGGACGTCGGCACCAGCGCTCTGGCCAGTGGCAGCACGCGCCGCCGCTCGCACAGCCGGCATGAGCGCTGGCGCTGCCAGCGCGTCATTGAAGCGCAGTCGCAGCGTGCTGTAGCGCGCCGTTGGCGGCAGCAACGCGGCCACATCGTCCAGATGAGCCAGTGCCAATGTGCTGTCGTGATCGCTGAGCCCGGCCTCGATAACGCCGACTACGGTGAACTCACGCAGCCGCGGACTGGGCGGCGCACCGGGCTGTGCCACCGGTACCAGCAGCATCACACGCTCACCGCTTTGCACGCCCAGCTGCTGCGCGAGCGCGATGCCGAGAATCACATGATTGCTTCCCGGCACCAGATCGGCCAGCGAACCCTGTTTAAGCAGCGCCGCAATCGATGTCACCTGCGCTTCGGCTCCAGGGTCGATGCCCCGCAACTGCAGCGGCACCATGTCCGGTTGATGCACACCGAGTGCCGTCAACTCCAGCACCGGTGCCACGCCGGCGACGCCCGGGATGGCACGCAGCCGGGTGGCAAGCTCCGCACTGCGGCTCGCCGCCTCATCGGCCGGCATTCCCGCCAGCGCCGCGGCCGACCATTCGACCCGCGCATGCGCAGTCAGCGACAGCAAGCGGTTGCGCAGTTCGCCACCAAAGCCGTTCATCACCGACAGCACGACGATCAGTGCCGCCACGCCCAGCGCAATGCCCGCCAGTGCCACCCACGTGATGAAGGACACGAAAAACTTGTGATTGCGGGCACGCGCATAGCGCAGGCCAATGAACAGCGAGAGCGGCCGGAACATATGGAGCGGAATTAGACCACAGCGCGGACAAAGGTGATTGCCGAGATCAATGGGCCCCGCCCCCGCGGCGGCCAACCCCGCACCGAGAGCCCCGACCCCCGGGTCATGTTGGCGGGCCCGCGCGGCGCATGAATGGCGCGATCGCAGGCTACAATGCGCGCATGAAAGTTCTACCGGGGCTATCGCTGCCAGCCGGGGCGCCCTCCCTTTGTCATTGGCATGGATTGCATGGCAGTGCGGGTGCGCTGTCCCTCAGCGAGGCCGTAGCCGCCGATCAGCGCGCCTGGGTGTATGTCGCGGCGGATGCGCGCGAACTGGAACGCATGGCGAGCGAACTGCGCTTCTTCGCCGCTGACGCGTTCGAGATTCTCACGCTGCCCGACTGGGAGGTACTGCCCTACGACGTGTTCTCGCCGCATCCGGATATTGTCTCGGGACGGCTGAGCACGCTGGCGCGATTGCCCGACCTGAAGCATGGCGTGTTGCTGCTGACCGTTGAGGGGCTGCTCTCGCGCCTGCCGCCGGTGGACTATGTGGGTGCTCGCACCTTCGAGCTCCGTCGCGGCGCCCAACTCGCCGTCGATCCGCTGCGGTTGCGACTGTCCAGTGGCGGCTATGCCAGTGTCGGACAGGTTTCCGCTCCCGGTGAATATGCCCTGCGCGGCTCGCTGTTCGATGTCTGGCCCATGGGCGCGCAGACGCCGCTACGCGTCGATCTGTTCGATGATTGCATCGACAGCATCCGCTGCTTTGATGCCGAGACGCAGCGCTCGCTGGAGGTGATCGAAGAATTCCGTCTGCTGCCAGCACGTGAATTCCCGCTCGACGCCAATGCCGTGCGCGACTTCCGCCAGCGCTTCCGCGCGCGCTTCCAAGGTGATCTGACACGCATGCCGGTGTACCGCGGCGTCACCGAGGGACTGGCACCGCCGGGCATCGAGTTCTACCTGCCGCTATTCTTCGATCAGACAGCCAGCCTGTTCGACTATCTGCCGGCTGATGCGGTCATGGCCACCACGGCGGACCTGCCCACGGCGCTGCAGTCTGCGTGGGACTCAATCGGCGTGCGCTTCGAAGATCGCGCCCACGACATTGAGCGCCCGCTACTGCCACCCGCTGAGGCCTTCATTGAGCCGCAACAGATTCAGCACAGTTACGCCGCTCACGCCCGTGTGCAGCTGCAGCCGTTTCGCGCCGTGCCGGGTAGCACTGAGGCCGGCGACTATGATGCCGGCAGCCACAAGCCGCGGGATTTTCACCTCGATGCGCGCGCGGCCCAACCGCTGGCACCGCTCTTGGACTATCTCTCCGGCCACGCCGCACGGGTCCTGATCGCTGCTGACTCGGCCGGGCGCCGCGAAGTGATTGCGCAGATGCTCAGTGCGCACGGCAAGCCACCACGGCCCGTGGCGGACTGGGCCACATTCCGCGACGGCAGTGCACGACTGGCGATCACGGTGGCCGAGGATCTGGCCGGCGTGGCGCTGGACGATCCACCGCTCCTAGTACTGGGCGAGGCGCAACTGTTCGGCGCGCGCGTTCAGCAGGCGCGACGCCGTCGCCGCGTACAGGCTGACCCGGCTGCAATCCTGCGCGATCTGCAGAATCTGGAGATCGGCGCACCGGTGGTGCACGAGGTCTATGGCGTCGGCCGCTACCTCGGACTGCAAGTCATGAACGTGGGCGGCGATACCGGCGAATTCCTGCAGATCGAATACCGCGGCGGTGATCGCATCTACGTACCGGTACACGCCCTGCATCTGGTGGGTCGCTACACCGGCGGCGCGCCCGAGACTGCACCGCTGCACAAGCTGGGCACGGACCAATGGAGCAAGGCCAAGGCGCGCGCGGCCGAAGCGGTGCGCGACGTGGCGGCCGAGCTACTGGATCTGCACGCCCGCCGTCAGGCGCGACGCACTGCCCCGCTGGTGACGGGCGAGCTCGAATATCAGAGCTTCGCCAACGCCTTCCGCTTCGAAGAGACACCGGACCAGGCCGAAGCGATTGCTCAGGTGGTGGCGGACCTTGGCAAGGAAACGCCGATGGATCGCATCGTCTGCGGCGATGTCGGATTCGGCAAGACCGAAGTGGCGATGCGCGCCGCCTTCGTTGCCACGGCGGCCGGTCATCAAGTGGCAGTGCTGGTGCCCACGACGCTGCTGGCCGAACAGCACGCGCAGAGTTTTCGCGATCGATTTGCCGACTGGCCGGTGCGGATCGAAGCGCTGTCACGCTTTCGTTCCAGCAAGGAATCGAATGCGGTACTGGAAGGACTGGAAAACGGTTCAGTGGACATTGTTGTAGCCACTCATCGGCTGCTGCACGCCCACCCGCGCTTCAAACGACTTGGACTGGTGATTGTCGACGAAGAACATCGCTTCGGTGTGCGCGATAAAGAGCAGCTCAAGACACTGCGCGCTGAGGTGCATGTACTGACGCTGACGGCCACACCGATCCCGCGCACCCTGAATATGGCGCTCGGGGGTCTACGCGAACTGTCGCTGATCAGCACACCGCCGGTGGCCCGCACCGCCATCAAAACCTTTGTGACTGAATGGCACGGTCCCACGCTGCGCGAGGCAGCACTGCGCGAACTGCGCCGCGGTGGCCAGATCTATCTGATGCACAACGAGGTGCAGGATATCGAGAAGGTTGCGGCCGAATTCCAGCGCCTGGTGCCCGAGGCCGAAGTGCGCGTCGGTCACGGCCAGATGCGTGAGCGCGAACTCGAACAGCTGATGGTGGACTTCAGTCACCGGCGATTCAACACGCTGGTGTGCACCACGATCATCGAGAGCGGTATCGACGTACCCACCGCCAACACCATCATCATCGACCGCGCCGACCGCCTTGGCCTCGCGCAACTGCACCAGCTGCGCGGCCGCGTTGGCCGCTCACATCATCGCGCCTATGCCTATCTGCTGGTTCCTAACCGCAAGTCGCTCACCGCGGATGCCGCCAAGCGCCTTGAGGCCATCGAGTCGATGGAGGAGCTCGGCGCCGGCTTCATGCTCGCGACGCATGATCTGGAAATCCGCGGCGCCGGTGAGTTCCTCGGCGAGCGCCAGAGCGGCGAACTCGCCGAAGTTGGACTGGCGATGTATCTCGACATGCTGGAGCGTTGCGTACATCGACTACGCGCCGATGGTGGGGCCGCTGCGGCCGAGATCCCGTTGGCGGCGGTCAGCGAGGTGGAGTTGCATGTCCCGGCCCTACTCCCGCCGGACTATGTGCCCGACATGCATCTGCGCCTGGCGCTGTACCAGCGCATCGTCGCTGCCGATGTGAGTCAGTTGCACGACCTGGCCACCGAGCTGGTAGACCGCTTCGGCCCGCTGCCGGAACCGGGCAATCACCTGCTGCAGCTGGCACACCTGCGTCTGAGCGCACGCGCACTCGGGGTGCGCCGTCTGGAGCTTGGCCCCGAAGGCGGGAGCATCCTTTTCGAGGCACAGAACCGTGTTGAGCCGACCACTGTCCTGCGACTGATCCAGCGCGAGCCGCACACCTACCGGCTGGAAGGCTCACTCAAACTGCGTGTGAACCACGACATCGAGACGCCGGCCGAGCGCTTTACCTTCGCGCAGCAACTGCTGGAACGTCTCAGGCAGCCGGATACCCCGACGCCACCCGTAACGCCCGGGCAACGCCGTCCTGATAAACTGCGCAAATGATCACGCGCCGCTCATTGACGCTGCTGACCCTACTGGCACCGCTGGTGCTGCAGGCTGCTGATGCGCCCGCCACCCCGGAGACTCCAGCCGCCGGCTCGGCTGCAACGGCACTGAATGCGCGTAATCTCTACCGCGTTGAAGTGATCATCTTTCGCCAATCGCAGGCTCCCGGCGGTAGCGAGGATTTCACCGCCCAGCCCGAGGGCCGCGGCTTCGGTGACAAGCGTGATGTTGGCAGCGGACCACCGACGGTTGTACGACCGCTGGAGGACAACGAACTGCAGATGAGTGCGCTCGCGCAGACGATGCGCAAGAGTGGCTCGGTGCAGGTGCTGGTCCACAAGGGTTGGTTGCAGACCGCCACCGCATGGGGCCGACATGTCGGACTGCCGCTGACCGATCTGGGTATTGAGGTTCCTAACCTGCGTGGCACGCTTTATCTGGAACGCGGCGATCTGCTGCATTTCGGTGCCTGGCTGCAGCTTGGCAACGCACCGGTCTATACGCTCAGCGAACTACGCAAGGTGCGCCTCAATGAGAGGCATTATCTGGACCATCCGGCCTTCGGCGTCGTCGTTCAGGTGACTCAGTCCCGCTGACACCCGGCGCATCGGTGCCGCGCCGGATTGCAGGCTCGTAGCGGCAGTTGCCTGGCTCGACACACAGCTTCACGAACTCGACCATCCAGATCGCGCAGCGCAATGTCATGCGCGCCACCCTTGGATCGCGGTCATCGCCTTCCAGCACGCAGCGATCCTGACGGTCACGCGGATCTTTTGGCCTAGGTAGCGCCTTGGGCACAGTCATCGGCCCGATCGCCTGCACCATCTGATAAGCAGACCAGGTGTTCATCGGCTCTGGAAACTCCACTGCCACTGTACGGCCGTTGAGTTCGAGCTGCATGTGTTTGCTGCGCGCTCGACACTCCCATCCGCCGCGCACGCGACGGCAATCGCTCCGTACGCGCACAGCATGGTTAGCAACACGCTCGACGCTTGAGCACGTCACCTGCACCTGATCATGGCCACGGGGCTCGATGCTCACCCCTTCCGTAGCGGCCACACCACAGGCTGCGATCACTGCGGTCGCAGCATTCGGTGGCAGCGCGGCCCGAGCAGGCGCGACGAAAAATGCCAGCAGCCCCGTGACGAAAAGGGTCCCGGTTTTGAGACGGATGGAGAAGAGTCGGTGCACGTTGAATCTAGTCTAGCGATACCGACGACTGGCCGCACGACTCTGCCGAGGCGACCATCACCCGGCTCTCTGGCTCGGCACGCGCAGCATCCAGCGCACGCTGCGCCAGCATCAGCAGCGTATCGACGGTGACGCCATCACCCGGCATCAGGCGCGCTGCGCCGCCGCTCAGGGTAAGCACTTCGCCACGCGGAGAGAGCGGGAAATCGATCTGCAGGTCAATCACACGCTGCACCACGGCGCGCGCATGGGCAACGGTCGGGGCCATCTCGGCGCTCTGGGCCAGCACACAGAAGGTGCCACCTTCCCAGCGCCCGATGACATCCGCACCGCGGCGGAAGGCACTGGTCAGCAGGCCCGCGATGCGCCGAATCGCGGCATCACCACCGCTTTGTCCGGCACTCCGGTTGTATTGCCCCAGTCCCTTGATATCGAACATCAGCAGCGTCACTGCGCGCAGTTCACGCTGTCCCAGCGCCCACTGCAGTCGCAGTAATTCCATGAAATGTTCACGCGCGAGAAGTCCGGTCAATGCATCCTCGCGCTGCCAGGGTGCAGCCGCAGGCGCAGCCGCGGGCGCAGGCGCAGGCGCAGGTACGCCCTGCGGTGTAGCGCGCGGATTCTGAATGGCGAACTCACGATGGAAGCCGACGAAATGCGTGAGTCGACCGCCGTCATCGTGTACCGGCTCGATCAGCACATCGTTCAGGAACAGCCGACCATCCTTGCGGTAATTGCGCAGCAGCGCGCGTCCTGCGGTCCCGGCCTGCATGGCACGACGCAACCGCTCACGTCCCGGCTGATCGCGATCACCGCCCTGCAAGCGACGCAGGTCGGTTCCCAGCAACTCCGCTGCGGTGTAGCCAGTGAGCTGCTGGAAGTAATCGTTGACGTACACCACAGGCTGCTCACCACCGCGGGCCTCGCAGACCACGACACCCTCTGGCGCCTTGTCGAGTACGCGACGAATGAAATCGGCACTCCAACCGATCATGTTAAAACTCCGCGTGTAGCAGACCGCGCGATGTCACCGCAGGAAACGGCGCGCACGCCAAGGCCGTCCGGCCAGGTGGCGGTGAATGCCAAAGCGGGATGCGGATCGTCGAGTGTCATGCGTGAGTCCGATTGTGCACCGGATCGGATTCACAATCACCGCCACAGTTCTCATTGAATGCAGGCGACATCGCCGGGAATTGCGCTCAGCCCGGCTCCAGCAGCGCGATGGACTCAATGTGAGCGGTATGAGGGAACATGTCCGCAACCCCCGCCGCCAGCAGCCGGAAGCCGTGCTCGTGCACCAGCAGACCAAGATCGCGGGCCAGGGTCGCCGGGTGACACGAGACATAGGCCAGACGCTTCGGCCGGAGCTGCGCCACTCGCGGCAGCAATTCGCGTGCGCCAGCGCGTGGCGGATCGAGCACCACATGGCTGAAATCACCCTGCCACCACTTCGCCTCAAGCGCGGTGGCGGCAAACAGATCAGCGACGTGGAAGTCGACGTTGGGCAGGCCATTGCGATGCGCATTGGCCTTAGCCCGCTCGACCAGACCGGCATCGCCTTCAACGGCCACGACGGCACCCGCCCGCCGGGCCAGCGGCAGCGAGAAATTGCCCAGACCGCAGAACAAGTCGAGCACCCGCGACTTCGGTTCAAGCTCCAACAGTTCGATGACGCGCCCGACGAGCTGGCGGTTGATGGCCGCATTCACCTGCACAAAATCCGTAGGCAAAAATTCGAGACGCACGTCGAACTCTGGCAGCGTATAGGCCAATGCCGGCGCCGGCGGCGTGAGCGGCTGCACCGTGTTCAAACCACCGCTTTGCAGGAACAGACTGACGCCATGCTGCAGCTCGAAAGCACGCAGCGCGTCGAGATCCTGAGGTGACGGCGGCGAGAGTACACGCAACACCAGCGCCGTCGCATTCTCGCCCACCGCCAGTTCAACCTGCGGCAGACGCTCGCGGATCGACAGTGATGTAAACAGCTCGGACAGCGGTGCGATCAGTCGATTGGCCGGCTCGGCCAGCACCTCACAGGCGTCGATGGCGGCGATGAAGCTGCCCTGCCGCTCGCGGAAGCCCACCAGCGAACGCTCGCGCTTGTGGACATAGCGAGCACCAAGCCGCGCACGCCGACGGTAGTTCCACACCACATCCGTGATCGGCTGCAGCCACCGCTCCGGCTCGACGTGACCGAGACGCTGGAGATTGTCGCGCAGCTGCTGGAACTTGACCTCGACCTGACTGGCCGCACTGAGGTGCTGCAGCGCGCAACCTCCGCACTGAGCGAAATGCGGGCAATGCGGCGTGACCCGCAGCGGCGAGGCCTGAAGGACTTCGCGCAACTCCGCCTCGTCGTGGCTGCGGAAGCGCTTGCGCCGCAGATAAACCACTGTCTCGCCCGGCAGCGCGCCAGGGATGAATGCGGCCTTGCCGGCGTGAACCACACCCTCGCCGTCATGGGTCAATGCGTCGACGACGCCGGTTTCCGGCGTCGCGGGAAGCTGCCTGCTCACTGTGCTGCCGTGCCTGTCGGGTGCGTGGTGAAGGCGCGCAGGAATTCCAGATGATGCGCCGCGCCCGAGGCTTGCAGCATGTCACGCACGCGCTGCTGCTCGCTGGCCAGCGCAGAGGCATCGAGCCGGCCGCGCAGGAACTGGAAGCGGAGGTAGATCAGGTAGGTGTTCAGCACGTCAGTCTCGCAGTAGTTGCGCACCGCAGTCAGTTCGCCGCGCCGAACCGCATCCCACACCTGATCGCCGGAGAAACCCAGCTTACCCGGCAGTTCCAGCAACGCCGCCATGTCTTCCAGCGACGCGCGCGCCCGCCCTTGGAATCCGGAAAGGATGTCCATGAGATCCATGTGACGCCAGTGATAACGGCTGAGGTAGTTGTTGTAGCGGAACTCACGATCCTCGTCGCCCACCTCCCAGTAACGCGGCGCCTGAATCCCAGCGCGCAGCGCACGATAGTGCAGCACCGGCAGATCGAAGCCGGCGCCGTTCCAGGACACAAGTTCGGGCGAGTAACGCTCAATGCCGTCGAAGAAGCGCTGCAGCAGATCTTTTTCGTCCGACTGCTCGTCTCCGAGACTCCAGACCTTGAGCTGATCACCGCTGCGCATCACGCAGGAAATCGCGACCACCTGATGCTGCTCGTAGGGCAGAAAATCCGATCCGGTCTGCGCCCGCGCCTGGGTGAACATGGCCTTGGCCACCTGCTCATCCGACAGGTCGTGCAAGCCGAGAGCACGGCGGCCGAGCGCCACATCCGGAATCGTCTCGATGTCGAATACCAGCACCATTATCGCTTGCTCCCGGCGTGCCTCACCGGACGCTGCCGCTTGGCCACTACTTTACGAACCGTCTTCGTCGCCGGTTTCTTTCTGGCACCGGCCGCCGACTTGGGCGCAGACTTGCTCGCCTGCAACAGCACTGCCACGGCGACGATCAGCCCATCCTCGTCGGTCAGTGTCACATGTCCTTCGCCCACGCCCATCTTGCGACGCAGGGCATCGCCCCGCGCCGAATAAACCACCTCGGGTCGGCCCCATGCGTTCTGCACAACACCCACATCGCGCAACCACACGCCGTGGGCAAAGCCGGTACCCAGAGCCTTGACGATGGCCTCCTTGGCCGCGAAGCGCAGTCCAAGAAAGCGTTCGGGCCGCTTGGTGCGCCGGTACTGAACCATCTCCGCTGGCATCAGCATACGTTCGGCCGTGCGATCACCGAAGCGCTTGTACATCTGTGCCATACGCTTGGCTTTCAGTACGTCCACGCCGATACCAAAGATCATGCGCGTGCCTCCAACATCAGACGCTTCATTTCGATGACGGCAGCGGGAAGACCATCAAATATGGCCTGCGCGATGATGGCGTGACCGATGTTCAATTCCACGATCTCGGCAATTGCCGCCACCGGCTGAACGTTGCGGTAATGCAGCCCATGACCGGCATGCACCTCCAGACCCCGCAGCTGCGCATGACGTGCCGCTGCCTGAAGCCGCCGGAGTTCAGCCTGCTGCTCGGCACCGTCCGTATCCGCATACGTGCCCGTGTGCAGCTCTATGACCTGCGCACCGCAGTCGGCAGCCGCGTCGATTTGCGCGAAGTCGGCCGCGATGAACAACGCCACACGCACTCCCGCCGAGCGGAGTCGTGCGCACTGCCCACGCAGAGACGCCGCGACTGAAATCACATCCAGCCCACCCTCGGTGGTCAACTCGGCACGACGCTCAGGCACCAAGCAGCAGTCGGCCGGCCGCAGTTCGCAGGCCAGTGCGATCAGCTCTTCGCTGGCTGCCATCTCAAGATTCATGCGCGTTTTTAGCTGCCCGGCCAGCGCCCGCACATCGCTTTCCTGAATGTGCCGCCGGTCCTCGCGCAGATGTAGCGTGATGTTGTCGGCCCCGGCCTGTTCCGCGATCAGCGCCGCGCGCACCGGATCCGGATAGACGGTATGCCGCTGCTGGCGCAGCGTTGCGACATGGTCGATGTTCACGCCGAGTTCGATCCGGGGGCTCATCCCTGCAACTCCTCTCCGATATTTTTTGCCTGCCCGATCCGTGCCATCGAACGTGCGACGGTACGCGAGCGCAGCTCGCGACCCTCGAGACAATGATCAATGGCCAGACGCATCAGCGCTCGCGCTTCCAGTAGCGACTGCGCATCCTGCAACGGCTCACCAGCGGCCAGCGCGAGCAGCATGGAGCCCGCAAATGTCGCGGCCTGTGAAGGCGCATTCATGCGATACAGTCCCTCGCCCGGGGCAAAACGGTAGCGCACATCCGCGGCAACGGGCTCACCCGTCTCGGCCTCTACATCCAGCTCCAGACCAAAGCCCAGCAATTCCAGCAGCCGCTTCTCGAACACGCGCAGCACCGGCTCCGCTGCAGCGCCCGAGGCCAGCTGCAGCAGTGTGGTTTCGTACAGCGAGAAAAGCTCCGGCTGAGGGTCGTGCAGTGCGGTGAGCTTGAGGAGCAACTCGTTCAGATAGCAGCCGCTGATCCACTGCGAGGCCGGCAGAAATAGCGGCGGACCATCGTTCTCAGCACCCGTCAGCGACGGCGCCTCACCGCGGCCCTGCCAGGACAGCAGCAAACGCTGGAAGGATTGCAGTCCGGCGAATCGACCGGTGCTACCGGGCTTCCCACCCCGCGCCCCACGCGCGAAGCTGGTCAGGCGACCGTGATCGCGCGCAAAGACCTCGACGATAAGACTGGTGTCGCGAAACGGCCGCCGGTGCAGAACATAACCGGGCGTCAGCGAAACACGCTGCGCGCCCGCATTCATTCCAGCCCCAGCTGCGCCAGTGCGCGGGCATCATCCGCCCAGTTCTCGCGCACCTTGACCCACAGGTTGAGGTGATAACGTTTGCCGAACAGCGCATTGAGTTCGTTGCGTGCAGCGCGGCCCACTCGCTTGAGTCGCTCGCCGCCGGCGCCGATCACGATGGGCTTCTGGCCTTCGCGATCCACGTAGATGACCGCGTGTATCTCGGTGCGATCGTCCGGCATCGCTTCGATGGATTCCACTTCCACCGCGATGCCGTAGGGCAGCTCTTCCACCAGTTCGAGCGTCAGCTTCTCGCGAATGATCTCTGCAATCCGGAAGCGTTCGCCCTTGTCGGTGACCATCTCCGGTGGATACATCGCCTCGCCAGCCGGCAGGTGATTGAGCAGTGCTCGCACCAGCGGCTCAAGCTGATCACCCTTGAGTGCCGACACCGGCACGAGCTCGAGGAACTGATGCAGACCCGACAGGTGCGCAAGAAACGGCAACAGCCGCTCGCGGGGCCGAGCCTTGTCCACCTTGTTGATGATGCATACCGCCGGCAGACCGCTGTCGCGGACTCGTTCGAGCACCATCTGGTCCTCTTCAGTCCACACCAGCGCCTCAACGACCATCGCGACCAGATCGGCATCCGCCATGGCACTGGCTGCCGTGCGGTTCATCGCGCGGTTCAGCGCTCGCTTCTGCCCGAGGTGCAGACCCGGCGTATCGACATAGGCGATCTGGCCCTGCGGATAGTTGCCCAGACCCAGCACACGATGCCGCGTCGTCTGCGGGCGCGGTGTCACGATCGACAGTTTCTGACCCAGCAATGCATTGAGCAGCGTGGATTTGCCGACGTTGGGACGACCAACCAAGGCCACTGCACCACTGTGAAATTCGCTCACTGCATCACCTGTTCTAGTACCTTTTGTGCGGCCCGCTGCTCAGCGCGGCGCCGACTGCTGCCCTCGCCCGTACCGACAACAGCCGGCACGTCCAATTCGCAGCGGATCGTGAAATATTGTTCGTGCGCCTCACCTGTGACGCGCTCAAGGGTATACCGCGGCAGTGCCAGTCCGCGCCCCTGCAGCCACTCCTGCAGCCGCGTTTTCGCATCCTTGGTCGCCTCGGCCAGTTCCGGTGCATCGAGCAGCGGCTGCAACCACTGCAAAAGAAGCGGTCGCGCCGCCTCCAGACCCGCATCCAGATACAGCGCGCCGCACACGGCCTCGAAGGCATCGGCAAGGATGGATTCGCGCCGGAAACCGCCGCTTTTCAACTCACCGGGCCCAAGCGCCATCACATCGCCGATATGCAGACCTGCGGCCACCCGCGCCAGGGACTCGCCCTTGACTACGCTGGCACGCAACCGGCTGAGCGCACCTTCATCAGCCTTCGGAAAACGTTGGTACAGCTCCTCGGCAACCACCAGGCTCAGCACTGCATCACCCAGAAATTCCAGACGCTCGTTGTTGGCCGAAGCGGCACTGCGATGCGTCAGCGCGCGCAGGAAAAGCGCTGCATCCTTCGGCTGATAGCGCAACTCGCGCTGCAGCCACGCGACACAGGCCACAGACATTTCCGGGGTGACGTTTATTGCCGTGTCACCTGCATTCGACCGGCGACGCCATCACTGCCGGCCAGCCCAAACCACACGCTGCGGTGCGACTCGCGCATGCTTCCTCCGTCACTCAATGGCGCGACCAACGCGACTCCATTGCGGACCTCCGCTGCGACCCAGATCCCAGTTGAACCAGATCCGCGCCGCCCGGCCGATGATATTCGCATCCGGCACAAAGCCCCAGATACGACCATCGGCGCTGTTGTCACGATTGTCACCGATCATCAGGTAGTGACCGGCCGGCACAATGACTTCCGCGAAATCATTGCTGTCACCCAACAGTGGATCATTGGGCTCATCACACTGGTAGCTGCGACCGATCTGACGATTGCAGGAGGCAACGGGTGCTGCGGCCAAACCGCCCGGCGTCAGGCAGGCCAGCGTGCGATGCCGATGCTCGCCCAGCTGCTCGGTGGCTAGACGCATGTCCTGGTAGCAGCCGTCGTTGTAACGGCCCTCAGACTGCAGCGGCACCGGCGTGCCATTGATAATCAGCTGATCATCCTTCACTGCCACCCGATCGCCCGGCAGGCCCACCAGTCGTTTGATGTAGTTCTGCGAAGGGTCCGGCGGATAGCGGAAGACCACCACATCGCCTCGCTGCGGCGTACCCACCGGCACGATGATGGTATTGACCACGGGCAGTCGCAATCCATAAGCGAACTTGTTCACCGCGATGAAGTCACCGTCTTGCAGCGTCGGCATCATGGAGTCCGACGGGATGCGGAAGGGCTCGAAGATGAATGAGCGGATCACCAGCACCAGCAGGAACACCGGCAGGAAACTGTGCGCGTAGTCGACTGTGGTCGGCAACTCGATGGCATTGATCCCGACGCCGCGCGCCTGCGCGGCGCGAGCGCGCAGCGGTGCGCCCACCAGCCAATCGGCCACCCAAACCACGCCGGCAACCGTGATGACCAGCACCAGCACCAGACTGAAGTCCAAGCGCTCAGACTGCAGCATGTGAAGGATGGCGCCAATGATGGTCACCGGCAGCGCGGCATACATCGCTCGGAGCCATGCCGGATCCTGAGCCACCGCCGGCAGTGCCGCGATACGCCGCCGCGGACGCAGGAACCAGTCGTCGACGACAGCAATCGGCACTGCCACGAACGCCACCCACGTCAGCCACTGCAGGATTTGCTGAAACATTACTTCCGCCCCACTTTCAGTACCGCCAGGAAGGCTTCCTGGGGAATTTCCACCGAGCCGACCTGTTTCATGCGCTTCTTGCCCTCTTTCTGCTTCTCGAGCAACTTGCGCTTACGGGTGATGTCACCGCCGTAGCACTTCGCGAGCACGTTCTTGCGCAACGCCTTGACCGTGGCACGCGCGATGATGTGCGCGCCGATTGCTGCTTGCACCGCCACCTCAAACATCTGGCGCGGAATCAACTCATGCATCTTATCGACCAGTTCGCGACCACGCTGATAGGCGCTGTCGCGGTGCGAGATGATGGAGAGCGCATCGACCTTGTCGCCATTGATCAGGATGTCGAGCTTGACCAGCGGCGCGTTCTGGAAATGGCTGAATTCGTAGTCGAATGAGGCATAGCCACGGCTGGTGGATTTCAGCCGGTCGAAGAAATCGAGCACCACCTCAGCCAATGGCAACTGATACTGCAGCGATACCTGCGTGCCGAGGTACTGCATCTTCTTCTGCACGCCACGCTTCTCACTGCACAGTCCGAGCACGCCACCCACATAATCCGGCGGCACCAGAATATTGGCCGTGATGATGGGCTCGCGAATCTCGGCAATCTTGTCTGGCGTCGGCAGTTTGGAAGGACTGTCGATCTCCAGCACCTTGCCGTCGGTCTGCAGCACCTCGTAAACCACTGTCGGTGCGCTGGTGATCAGCGTCAGTTCGTATTCACGCTCCAGGCGCTCCTGCACCACGTCCATGTGCAGCAGGCCAAGGAAGCCGATGCGGAAACCAAAGCCCAGCGCCGCTGACACTTCCGGCTCGTAGTGAAGCGCGGAATCATTGAGCTTGAGTTTGGCCAGCGCGTCGCGAAAGTCTTCATAGTCTTCGGAGTTGACCGGGAACACGCCGGCAAACACTCGAGGCTGCACCTGCTTGAATCCCGGCAGCGGCGCATCGGCCGGACGGGCGTCGAGCGTAATGGTATCGCCCACTGGCGCACCGTTGATTTCCTTGATGCCGGCGACCATGAAGCCCACCTCGCCCGCCGACAAACTCGGCAGCGAAACTGGCTTGGGCGTGAAGCGACCGATGCGATCGATCTCATGCGCACGGCCCGTGGACATCACACGGATTTTGTCGCCCGGCTTCATGGCGCCGTTGACCACGCGTACCAGCGACACCACGCCGAGGTAGTTGTCGAACCATGAGTCGACAATCAGCGCCTGCAGCGGTGCTTCGGTATCCCCTTTCGGCGCCGGTATGCGATGTACGATGGCTTCCAGCAAATCCGGCACGCCCTCGCCCGTCTTGGCGCTGACACGCACGGCGTCCTGAGCGGGAATGCCGATGATCTCCTCGATCTCGGTGATCACCTTGGCCGGATCGGCCGAAGGCAGGTCAATCTTGTTGATGACCGGCAGCACCTCAAGGCCGAGCTCGGTGGCGGTGTAGCAGTTGGCGACACTCTGCGCCTCCACACCTTGGGAGGCATCCACCACGAGCAGCGCACCATCGCAGGCCGCCAGACTGCGCGACACTTCGTAGGAAAAGTCCACGTGGCCCGGCGTATCGATCAGGTTCAGCTGGTAACGCTGACCATCCTTTGCGTTGTAGAACAGGGTGACGCTCTGCGCCTTGATCGTGATCCCGCGCTCACGCTCCAGCTCCATCGAGTCCAGGACCTGGGACTGCATCTCGCGATCGGCCAACCCGCCGCACAGCTGGATGAGCCGGTCAGCCAGCGTGGATTTGCCGTGATCGACGTGGGCGATGATCGAAAAATTGCGTATGCGTTGCATGGACACTGGACCGGGCACCCGGAAGGCTCCCCGGGCGCCGGGGCGCGCGGATTATAGCCTAAGCACCGCGTCGAACCGGATCGGCATGCCGCCGGGAAGGCCGCCGTTCAGCGCGGCCGGAGAAGTCGCCAGAGTTCGGCCTCATCCAGGCGGTGCCGAGAAACCTCGATGCCATCGAGCAGCAGTATCGGCACATGCAGTCCATAGCGGCGCACCAGCTCGGGGTCGGCGTCCACATCGACCACACGTAACGGCGGGAGCGACTGCCGGCCACGTAGCTGCTCGAGTTGGGCGTGCATTTCATCGCACAGGCCACACTCTTCACGACCGATGAGGGTGAGTCCGGACCAGTGACGGGAGGATTCCATCTGTGCGCCTGAGACCGCCCCTAGCGACGGGCGCCACCGACACGGGGCAGGAGCCCCGCTGCGCTCGATCGCCCGGCACCGGGCACGGCAGCAGGTGCGGTACGCGCAGGTACGGCCAGCGAGCCGGCAATGGCACGCACGGTATCTGGAGGCACTTCGCCGATGGCCGTCACCCGGTAACCGCGGACGGTAGTGGAATAGGCCGAGGAGGAACCCAGCTGGGTCACGCCAGCCGTGGCGGGAGTGCGCGCGCCTTCATGGCCGGGACGAACCTCAGACGGCAGTGCGTCCGCACCGCGTTCGACGAAGACCGACACCGTGGCCATTCCGTCGCTAAAGACCCACTGCGTCACCGGTGCAGCGCGCCCCGGCATGACCTGCCGCGCGCGCAGCGTCATGCGAAATCCTAGTGGCAGCTCCGTCAGCCGCCAGAAATCGGACTCACGATCCTCATCACCCTGTGGTGTGGCACCCGCCTCCACATTGCGCGCCCAAAGAAAACCGCTGGCCGCAGTGCGCGGTGCCAGATCACTGTCGGCAACCTGCTTGAGCAGACGCAGCTCGGTGAAGACCGTCTGTTCCAGCACCGTACCGGCTGAGGTCCGCAGCTGGGTCTTCAGCGGCATCGCACTGCGCGCATCCAGCCAGAGCCGATAGCCGTAGCGAAACTGATCGCGCGGCTCGACCTCAAGCACGCGCACTTCCCGCCCGCGGACAATCGTCGGCGGCAGTTCGCGCAGGATGTACTGTCCAGAGGAGGCCACATCAAGGCGTGGCAGCCCGGCGAGCAGTACACCGTTGTCGTGTGCCGGCTCAACCACCACCAGCCGCTGATCGGGCAGGTAGCAGGTCAGCTCACCGCCGCGCCGGATGAACTCGCGTCCGGTGCCATCCAGCGACAGGATCCGCTCCTCACTGGTCGCGCCGGCACGGTGCACGATCTGCAGCCGCTCGCTTTGGCCACGCAGCTCATGCACGAACACGCCGCTGTAGTGACGCGTACGGAGCGCCTGCTCCATGCTGGCCAACCAGTCGGCGGCGCTGGGTGCGGCTTGGGCTGCAGTGGCGATGAACAGCAGCGCGCAAGCCAAGCCTCCTGCCCATACCCGCTGCCAATCTGCTTGCCGCCGCTCACTCATCTGGATTTCACCGTTCAATGCGCCGCGTCGGCACCTTCGTCGATGATGACGGCCGCAGGCGGTGCATCAACGATCTGTCCCCCAACACGGCCGACGAGCACTGACAGCAACCCGCGCCGCGCCAGCGGCGAGGAGTACTCGCTGTGGGCGACCATATAGTTCGCCAAGGACACGGGCACCGGACTCGAACCACCGCTCACACCGCGCGGCACCACATAACTGGCTGGCTCACCGTAACTGGCTGGCTCATCGTTGCTGCTCAGCAAAAGGTCTGTGCTGCCGGCGGCGGCTACCGTCGCCACGACATCGACAGGCTGCTCAGTGGGCGCTGCGGCGGATAGCGTCTCCTCCTGCGCCAAGATCTGGTTACGCAGCAGGAATACCGACATGGCCGCAACTCCGGCAGCCAGCGTGCCGCCAAGCGCCAGCGTGCGCAGCCAACGAAAACTCTTTGGCGCAGCCTCATTCGCGCCACTGACATCGCGATCAATCGCCGCACCCACGCGCCGCGCAAAACCGCCGCTCGCCGTGGCAATCGGCTCCGAGCGCATCGCGGCACCGACCAGCGCATAACGCGCCCAACGTGCGCGCAGCGCTTCATCGCGGGCCAAACGTCGCGACAGCAGTTCGCACTCGGCCGCGCTCAGTTCGCCATCGAACATCGCCGAGAGCTGGCTCGCGCTTTCCTCGAGCCGTTCATCCATCCGTTCGGTTCCGTCGTGACTCACTACCCGATCTCCGTCCATGCCATCTCTGTCCATGCCGCTCACTTCAACTGTTCTCCGCCGAGCGCCCGAGGCCACCCTCGAACACCGCACCCAGACGCCGATCAATGGCCTCACGGGCACGGAAAATGCGCGAGCGCACCGTGCCGATGGGACACTCCATCGCCGCTGCAATCTCCTCGTAACTCAGTCCTTCCAGCTCGCGCAGCACAATGGCCGTGCGCAAATCCTCTGGCAACGCATCGATGGCACGGTTGACGGTCTCGCGGATTTCTTCGGTGAGGGCCAGTCCCTCCGGGGTATCCGGATCGCGCAACCGCTCCAGCAGCGCTGCGCCCTCGTCACCATCCTGAGCATCGAGATTCAGCGCGATCGGGCCGCGACCACGCGCGACGAGTGCATTCTTCGCAGTGTTGATCGCAATCCGGTAAAGCCAAGTGTAGAAGGCACTGTCGCCGCGGAAATTTGGCAGTGCACGGTAAGCCTTGATGAAGGCCTCCTGAGCAATATCCTCGGCATCGGCTGGATCGCGCGAGTAGCGCATCACCAGTTTGACGACCTTGTGCTGGTACTTCAGCACCAGCAGGTCGTAAGCGCCGCGATCCCCGGCCTGCACGCGCCGCACCAGCGCCAGATCACCGGCGTCGACACTCATGTGCCCATCCGTGGCAGGCGCACTCGCCAGCCCTGCTGTCGCACCGACGATTGCGTGACCACCCGTCACCCCCGAAACCCGAGCCGCACCAGGCAGTCTAACAGCCAGTCCGTCAGGCATTGGTTTCCTCACTGTCCAGGCCAATGGAATCCACCTTCAATGCCCTTTTGAGTCGGCAAAGGCCCACAGGTTCCGCAAACGATGCATCGATCAGCGTTAATTCCCGACCGGCCGCGCTGCGGAACGGAAACCAGAGCAGCGGTCCCAGCTGATGAGGTGGCGCAGTCAGGCGCAGCGCCAGTGCGGCGCGACCGGGGTCCTGCAGCCACCAGATACCGTTGCGATCCCAGATGAGACGCCGGGTCGCCCCGCGGCCTGGGTAGGTCAGCCAGTCACGGCCCCGCCGCCAGAGGTATTGCAGGGCCGCTGCAGCCAAGATCCGCCCCCACCCCGGCCATCCCAGCCCGGCGAGAAGCGCGACGGCCAAGAGACCGCACCAGCCATGCCAAAGGTAGAGAAGACGCCGCGAGGCGCAGAATTCAACGCTGAGGGTCGGACGCTGGCCGCGGTGCGACGCCCGCCGTGGCGGGCTTGGCGAGGTCGAGTAGTTCCTGAAGGACGGCGCTGTGTTCGGCGGGAGGCTGTTCACGCCCCAGCAGATAACGGGCCATGTCCGGATCGGGCAAGTCGAGAAATCGCTCGAAGGCGGCACGTTGATCACTGGACGCGCCGTGATGCCGCTGAGTGATCCAGCGGCCCAACAGCACGTCCAGTTCTTTCATGCCGCGCCGGCAGCGCCAGCGCAGCTGACCGTCATTCACGTGGCGCGACCGACACTCAGTGCTGCCGCTCCGCCATCATCTGCTTGATCTCGGCAATGGCCTTGGCCGGATTGAGGTCCTTCGGGCAGGCCTCAGCGCAGTTCATGATGGTGTGGCAGCGGTACAGACGGAACGGATCTTCCAGTGCATCGAGGCGCTCGCCAGTGGACTCGTCGCGCGAGTCGACGATCCAGCGATAGGCCGCTAGGAGCGCTGCGGGCCCCAGATAGCGCTCGCTGTTCCACCAGTAGCTCGGGCAGGAGGTGGAGCAGCAGGCGCACAGGATGCAGGCCGACGGACGGTCGATCTTTTCCTGGTCTTCCTTGGACTGCAGACGTTCGCGATCTGGCGGCGCCGGAGTGCGCGACTGCAGCCACGGCTTGATGGCCGCGTACTGTGCGTAGAAGTTGGTCAGGTCGGTGACCAGATCCTTGACCACCGGCTGATGCGGCAGCGGATAGATGCTGATGTCGCCCGAGCCCAGCTCTTCGCAGCTGCGCGTGCAGGCCAGCGTGTTCTGGCCGTTGATGTTCATGGCGCAGGAGCCGCAGATGCCTTCGCGGCAAGAACGACGGAGCGACAAACTGGAGTCGACCTCGTTCTTGATCTTCAGCAGTGCGTCCAGAACCATCGGGCCACAGCGGTCCATGTCCAGCTCGAACGTGTCCACACGCGGGTTTTCACCCGTGGACGGATCGAAGCGGTAGATACGGAAGCGGCGTACGCGCTTGGCGCCCGCCTGGGCCGCATGGGTCTTGCCAGCGCTCTTGTCGATGCGCGAGTTCTTCGGAAGTGCGAATTCAACCACGGTAGCGATGCCTCAGTAAGTTCTGGCTTTGGGTGCAACCACGGCCACGTCATCCGTGAGCGTGTTCAGATGCACCGGGCGGTAATCGATGCGCTGCTGGCCGGCGCCCTCGACCCAGCAGAGCGTGTGCTTCATCCACTTGTCGTCGTTGCGGTTCGGGAAGTCCTCGCGTGCATGCGCACCGCGACTCTCCTCACGGTTGGCCGCCGAGTTGATGGTTGCCGATGCCTGCGACAGCAGGTTCTCCAGCTCCAGCGTCTCGACCAAGTCCGTATTCCAGACCATGCCGCGATCGGACACGCGCACGTCAGCGAAGCTGGCGTAGGTCTTGGCGAGCCTCTCGCAGCCTTCGCGCAGTGTGGCGCCGGTGCGGAACACCGCCGCATCGCTCTGCATGATTTTCTGCATTTCCAGGCGGATCTCGGCGGTGGGCCGCGAACCGTTGGCATTGCGCAGGCGGTCGATGCGCGAGAGCGCCAGATCCGCGCCATCCTTCGGCAACGCCTTCTGTGCAGCGCCGGCCTTGACGATGCTGGCGCAATGACGCGCCGCCTCGCGACCGAAGACCACCAGATCCAGCAGCGAATTGGA
The DNA here is from genome assembly GCA_947452065.1 of Gammaproteobacteria bacterium. Classification (GTDB taxonomy): domain Bacteria; phylum Pseudomonadota; class Gammaproteobacteria; order Steroidobacterales; family Steroidobacteraceae; genus FEN-1191. The sequence continues at coordinate 304,644 of CANGBB010000002.1, read as the reverse complement.
GCCCAGACGATTAGCACCGTGGACCGACACGCAGGCGGCTTCGCCCACGGCCATCAGGCCCGGCACCACCACATCGACCTGGCCATTCTTCGAGGTGACCACTTCGCCGTGATAATTGCAGGGGATGCCGCCCATGTTGTAGTGCACGGTCGGCAGCACGGGGATCGGTTCCTTGTTGACGTCCACCGCGGCGAAGATGCGCGCCGTCTCGGCGATGCCAGGCAGGCGCTCCTTGATAACCGCAGGCCCCAGATGCTCGAGGTGCAGGTGGATGTGATCCTTGTTCGCGCCGACACCGCGACCCTCACGGATCTCGATGGTCATGGCACGGCTGACCACGTCGCGCGAGGCCAGATCCTTGGCGTTCGGCGCATAGCGCTCCATGAAGCGCTCGCCGGCGGAGTTGGTCAGATAGCCGCCCTCACCGCGTGAACCCTCGGTGATCAGACAGCCCGAACCGTAGATGCCGGTGGGGTGGAACTGCACGAACTCCATGTCCTGCAGCGGCAGACCGGCGCGCAGCACCATGCCACCACCGTCGCCGGTGCAGGTATGGGCCGACGTGCACGAGAACCAGGCGCGACCATAACCGCCGGTGGCGATGATGGTCTGCTGTGCGCGGAAGCGATGGATCTTGCCGTCGGCCATGTCGATGGCAACCACACCACGGCACTCGCCGTTGTCCATGATCAGATCGACAGCGAAATATTCGATGAAGAATTCGGCTTCGTTCTTCAGCGACTGCTGATACAGCGTATGCAGCATGGCATGGCCGGTACGATCGGCCGCGGCCGCCGTGCGCTGCGCAATGCCCTTGCCGAACTCGGTGGTCATACCACCGAACGGACGCTGATAGATCTTGCCGTCTTCGGTGCGCGAGAACGGCACGCCGTAATGCTCAAGTTCGATGACCGCGGCTGGCGCCTGCTTGCACATGAACTCGATGGCGTCCTGATCGCCCAGCCAGTCCGAACCCTTGACGGTGTCGTACATGTGCCAGCGCCAATCGTCAGCGCCCATGTTGCCCAGCGCGGCGGAGATACCACCCTGCGCCGCCACCGTGTGGCTGCGCGTCGGGAAAACCTTGGTGATGCAAGCCGTGGACAGACCGGCTTCGGCGAGACCGAGCGTGGCGCGCAGACCGGCACCGCCGGCCCCGACAATCACGACGTCATAGGTATGGTCGACAAATTCGTAAGCGGACATGGATTCAGGACCTCAGGCGCCGCGGAAGGCGATGTGAAGCACGGCATACACGGCCACCGCCGCGCTCAGCCAGTGGACGAATTGATTGAGGAACAGGGCGAAGGTCTTGGCCGCAGCGCCATGCACGTAGTCTTCGATGACCACTTGCACGCCGAGCACCGAGTGCCAGGCCATCACAGCCACAGTCAGCGTCAGCCACAGGGGATTCAGATTGCTCCCGATCCAATGGGTGACCGCCGCATGATCGGCCAGCGACAGAGACAGCAGCGAGAGCAGGAGCCAGAGCGTCAGCGGCACCAGCGCGATGGAGGTCAAACGCTGCACCCACCAGTGATGCACCGCCCCGCCGCGAGCGGGACCACTGCCGAGCACACGGCTCATCGGTGTACGCAGGCTCATGCTGCACCTCCAACCGGGCAGAAGATCACATACAGGCAGGCCGCGAGCGCGACCAGCACGGCGAGAATGACCAGCGTGGCGCTGCGGCGCGCCTGAGCCTTTTCCAAGCCGAAGCCGGCGTCGAACACCAGGTGACGGATGCCCGCCGCGAAGTGATACAGGAAGGCGGTCAGCCAGCCGATCAGCAGCACGCGGAAGATCCAATGCGAGAACACGCCGACGGCCACCGCGTAGCTCGCGGCGCCGTTGCTGGCCGCAAGCAGCCAGGCGGTCAGCACCAGCAGACCGAGGGCCAGAGCCATGCCGGTGAAGCGGTGGGTGATGGACAGCGCCATCGTGTAGGCAAAACGGTAGACGGACAAATGCGGCGATAGCGGCCGGGCTGGCATGGTCAGTTTTCCTGTTGGTGCGTGTGCGGTAGGTACCGATTAATCAAAAATCAATGCAACGGCCGGCCTTTTCCCAGTCGCCGAAGCGGGTGGGTTCCGGGCCTGTCGGCCCGCCGATCTCTCGCACTGGAGGCGGCGACGCCGGTGGCTGGGCGGTCGGGTCGCGCTGGGCGTCGGCGATTTGGGGCGCGACGGCCGCGGGCGTCGAGTGGGACTGCTCAGGCTCCGGCATGGGGGCGGAGTGTGCCAGAATTTCCGCCCCGCGGTAAATGCCTGAAGGACGGAGATGGCTGGCCAATGCCTGTTGCACGATTACGGGGCACTGCGCTTGCACGGGCCGGATGCGCGCGCCTTTCTGCAGGGCCAGGTGTCGAACGACCTCGCGCAGCTGCAGGCAGGCCTTCCGCTGGCGGCCGGATTGCACAACCCGCAGGGCCGCGTCCTGGCGCTGCTGCGCCTCTGGCCTGAGGACGAGCGCGCCGAGGGCGTGCTGGCCACCCTGCCCCGCGAGCGACTGGCGGAGGTGGCCGCGCACCTGCGCCGCTACGTGCTGCGCGCCAAGGTGCAGATCAGCGATGCAACGGCGGAGTGGCAGGTCTGGGGCGAGCAGACTGCGACCGGGGCCGTGATGCACCGGCTACGTCCCGCGTCCGCACCCGCCGATGCGGCGGCCGGACCCATCCTCGATCTGTCGGCGTGGCAGGCATTAGAGGTTGCGGCCGGACTGCCCGAGATTTACCCCGCGACCGCCGGGGAATTCGTCGCGCAGATGCTCAACCTGGACTGCATCGGAGCCATCGCCTGGAACAAGGGCTGCTACACCGGCCAGGAAATCATTGCGCGGGCGCACTATCGCGGTCAGGTGAAGCGCCGCATGCGCCGTTTCGCCTGCAGCACGGAGACCGCGCCGGAACCGGGCAGCCACTGGACCACCCGCGACGGCATCGCCGTGCGCGTGGTGCGCAGCGCCGTCGGCACGTCGGGCTGCGAGATCCTAGCGGTGGCGCCGCTGGAAACGCGTTCCGTGGACGAACTGCCACTGCCCTATGCCCTGCCCGCGCTGACAGCCGCAACCTAGCGCGCTGCCGCGCTGTGGCCGCCGCCAACCAAGGCCGGGCGCGACTCAGGCGCTGATGGCCCGCAACACCCGCTGCGGCATCGAGATCCCGTAGCCCTGCGCGTAATCGACGCCGATACTCTTGAGCATCGCGAGGATCTCGGAATTCTCGACGAACTCGGCAATGGTCAGCTTGCCGGTCAGATGCCCGATCTCGTTGATCGAGCGCACCATCTCGCGATCAATCGGATCACGCAACATTTCACGCACGAAGCTGCCGTCGATCTTCAAGTAATCCACCGGCAGATGCTTGAGGTATCCGAACGATGACAGACCGGTACCGAAGTCATCGAGCGAGAACTTGCAGCCCAACTCCTTCAGCGCCTGAATGAAGCGGTTGGCCTGCGAGAAGCTGGCCACTGCTGCGGTCTCGGTGATCTCGAAACAGATTTTCCCAGCTTCAATGCCGCTGCGACGGAACTGCTCGATCACATAGGGCAGAAACTTGTCGTCGCTGAGACTTTGCCCGGAGAGATTGATCGCGCACATGGACAGACGCTGCCGCTCATCCGCTTCCGAGACCAGCCAGCGGAACGCGCTCTCGATGACCCAGCGATCGATACTGGGCATCAGGTTGTATCGCTCAGCCGCGCCGAGGAAGTTATCGGGCGCGATGATCTTGCCGCTTTCGTCGCGCATGCGCAGCAGCAACTCGTAATGTTCGCCCGCATCGGGCTTTTGGAGCGGTGCGATTGCCATGCGATAGAGCTCAAAGCGGCCATCCTCGAGAGCCGCATTGATACGCGCTGCCCACTGCATCTCGCGGCGCCGACGCATCAGCTCCACGTCATTCTCGGCAAAGCTGTGGACTCGATCGCGCCCCTGCTCCTTGGCGGCGGAACAGGCGCTCTCAGCGGCCGAGATCACTGAAGCCGCATCGGCATTCTCGGCGCGGAGCGGCACGACGCCGATGCTCGCACTGAGCCTGAACACGCGCTCTTCCCAAGTGAAACGGAAACTGCTGACCGCCTCACGCAGAACTTCAGCCATGCGCATTGCCTCATCCAGCGAGGCGCTCTCGAAGAGCACACCGAACTCGTCACCGCCGAGGCGCGCCAGCGTATCGCGCCAGCGCACCTTGGCCTTGAGCAGTGCGCCCATCTGGCCGAGCAGCACATCGCCGGCACCGTGGCCGCAGCTGTCATTGATGATCTTGAACTGATCAACATCCAGATAGCAGAGCGCATACGCGGTCTCACGGGCCTGCACGCTCTTGAGCGCACGTTCGATGCGGTTTTCGAATTCGCCGCGGTTGACCAGACCGGTGAGCTGATCGTGACTGGCGTGGAAGCTGATCTTGCGGTTGAGCTCGCGCGCTTCGCTGACATCGTGGAACACGAGTACGCCGCCGATGACCTTGCCGGCATCGTCCTTGATCGGCGCAGCCGTACTGTCGACATACAGCTCATTGCCATCGCGGGCGATCAGGAGCGAGGGGCGCACCGACTTACTGAGGCGACCACGGCGCACGGTATAGCTCAGCGGGTTTTCCACCGGTTCGCAGGTCTCTTCGTGGAAAACACGGATCACATCCTCGACGGGACGGCCAATGGCATCCTCCATGCGCCAGCCCGTCAGCTGTTCAGCCACCGGGTTGATGTACTCGATGATGGACAGAGCGTTGGTGGTTACGACACCATCGCCGATGGACTGCAGCGTGATGTGCGCACTCTCCTTCTCGCGAAACAACATCTCCTCGTACTGCCGCTGATCAGTGATGTCGGCCTCCGTGCCGATCAGCCGCAAGAGCCGTCCGTAATCATCGGTGACTGCCTGAGCCCGACATCGCACCCAGCGCCACTGGCCATCACGATGCCGCATGCGATGCGTGCTCTCGAAGAACGGCGACTTGCCCGCGACATGCTCGCGGATGCCGATCTGAACGCGCACGATGTCCTCGGGATGGATCAGATTCTTCCATTCGAATGCCGGACCCACATCCTCCGGCTCGTACCCGAGCATGGCGCGCCAGCGCGGCGAGAAATAAGCGTTGCCACCATGCACATCGAAATCCCACAGACCGTCGTTGGCCAGCCGTTCGCTGAGGCGTTGTCGCTCATCGATCTTCTGGAAATCGAGGTTCAAGCGCACCCGCTCCAGCCCCGTGGCCAGACTGCTGCCGATGAGCTTTATCAGCAGTTGCAGATTGACGTCGAACTCGGCGCGCGGCAAACCAAAGGCCAGCGCGATGTAGCCGGCATGACGACCACGGATGTGCATGCTGACGAACAGGCCTGAGGCCACACCCAGTGAGGCGAGCAGACTGCCATCCTGCTGCTGCCCGGAGCGCGGTTGGGCGGTGTCACGAAATTCGCTGAGCCGCAGGTGTTCCGCGCGGGAAGCCAGCCACGGCAGGCGTGCGAGCGACTCGCCCTTGAGACCGCCGGGTCGGCATTGAGCAAACTGACTGCCGGCAGTGGTCACGGTCTCAAACTGCGTGCCGCCCGGATCAAGCATCAGCACGAAGGCCGCATCGGCCGAGACGGCCTGACACAGCATCTCAAGTCCACTCTGCAGATAGCGGTCAGCGCTTTCGCGGGTGAGATTCTGGAAGTCGACCGCGATCTTGGTGCAGGCCACATCAAGGCCGGGCACGGGGCGCGACGGGGCACCCGACCAAAAACCAGAGGTCAGTACGTCGGTGGCGGTGAGCGGCGGCGCGCCCGATGGCGGGGAAGTATTCATCCGGTTCTCCAGCGACTCACCTTCTACCATTCACTCGAAGGATTACAAGGTAACCAATTGCTTTAACAGGTAAATACTCGGCTATTATCAAAACCATGAACCAGATCGCAGAATTCCTTGTTGGTTTGCGCAAAGGCGCGCAGCCACGGCCCGCCGCATTGCCGACGGCACTAGCGCCGCAAACCGAAGCCGACGCCTACCGCATCCAGATGCAGGTGCTTGAGCAACTCGGCGCTGAGGTGGGCGGGTGGAAAGCAACGCTACCCGACACCACCGCTGGCTGGTCAGCACCCATCCCGTCGGCCAATCTGCTGCGCGCTGGTGCGCCACTGGCGTCATCGGCATTGCGTACTGTGAGCTCGCAGCGCATCGGCATCGAACCGGAAGTCGCATTCACCTTGGGCCAGGATTTGCCCGCCGGCCGAAGTCATTCGCGCGACGAGGTGCTGCAGGCGGTGGCCAGTGCACACGCCGCGATCGAACTGTGCGATTGCCGCTTGGCGGACTTCGACTCAGCGCCCCTGCTCGACCGACTGGCGGACAACTTGATGAACGAGGGACTGGTGCTCGCCGCGCCGATGATCGGATGGCAGAGCCTGGATTTCGGGACGCTACCGTTGCAGGTCAGTGTCAACGGCGAACGTGTGCACACTGGCCTCGGTGGTCATGCCTTGCACGATCCGCTGATCCCGCTGGTCTGGCTGGCGAACCATCTCTCGCAGCGTGGCATCGTACTGCGTGCCGGCCAGGTGGTGACTACCGGCAGCTTCGCCGGTTGTCGCTGGGTGCCGCCAGGTTCGCGGGTGACGGTGGAATTCGCCGGGCTGGGCACGGCAACAGTGGAAGTCTAGAGCGCCTCGTCCATCGGCTGCCCCTCAGGCGACTCCAACTTCCAGCGCCGATGCCCCCAAGCCCAGTCGGACGGCGCGCGCTGAAGTTGCGCCTCGACGCGCGCCGCATAGCGACGCGTGAACTCGGTGGGATCGAGCTTCTCGCTGAACGCCGCGATGGGCTGAAATTCCACTTCGTAGTGTCCGTCGCTCACACGCTGGATAGCGAGGAACCAGGCCCCGTAACCATAACGTGCGGCAATCTCGGCCGGACCGGGATAAAAGGCCGTGCGCTGTCCAAGGAACGGCAGCCATACACGCGAGGGACTGGAGCGCGGCATCTGATCCGCCGCGAGGCCTGCGACATGCGGACCGCGGGTGCGCAGCAAGGCGCGCAGCAAACCTTTTGCCGGCACCATCTGCGCACCGAAGCGCGAGCGGAGCGCCAGCAGGTCGCGCTCGAAGCGCGCGCTGCGCGGCGGCTTGTAGGCGCAGATGAAGGGCCGATATTCCAGTGCGATACGCTGCAGCAGCCACTCCCAGTTGCCCTGATGCGCACTGAGCACCATGGCATGACGCCCCGCCTGCAATTCGGCGTGCAGCACTTCCGGATTGATCAAGACCACGCGCTCGCGCAGTTCCTGCTCCGTCAGCGTGGCCAGCTTGAACATCTCAAGCACGGCGCCGGTCATTTCCCGGTAATGACGGACAATCACCCGCTCACGCGTGGCCGCATCCATCTCCGGGAAACAGCGCTTGAGGTTGGCCCGCACCACGGTCACGCGGAATCGCACCACCCGGCGCAGCAGCCAAGCGATGACCGCCGCCAACCTGTACAGCGCGCGCCAGGACAGCGCCGCTGGAATGCGCAACCATCCGGCAATCCGCGTCATGCGAGCAGTGTAGCGAGGGCGTGTGGCCTGCGTTAAGGTATCGCATGCTTTGGCTAAAGTGCTTCCATCTACTGTTCGTAATTGCCTGGCTGGCGGGCGTGTTCTATCTGCCGCGGATCTTCGTCCACTACGTGGAGGGGCGCGCCGCCGGAGAGGACGTGCGTCGACTGGTCACCATGGCGGGTCGGCTGCACGGCTTCATGACCGTCATGGCGGTGCTGGCCTTATCGCTCGGCACGCTGCTGTGGAAGCTGTTCGCCGATGCCTATCTCGGCGCTGGCTGGCTGCGGGTCAAGTTGCTGTTCGTGGCGGCGCTGATCGGCTACCAGTTCTACTGCCACACACTGCTGACACGGATGCGACGCGGTGATGACCTGCCCGGCGCCATCGCGCTGCGCTTCCTGAACGAGTTCGCATTGCTGATCGTGGTGCCGATCCTGATTCTGGCGGTAGTGAAGCCCTTTTAGCGCCGGCAGCGCCCGCGCCGCCCACCGGCAGCGAGGCGTCGATCAACCAAAGATTTCGCGCTGCACGCGCAGAACCAGTCGCACATTGTCTTCGGGCGTGTGCTGCAAAACGCCGTGACCCAGTCCGCACACCCACGCCGCGCGCACCGCCGCCGGCAAAGCACGTACTCGCTCAAACACGGCACGCACTCGCGTCTCCAGTTCGGCAGACGGCAGGTGCAGCCATTCGGGATCGATGTTGCCCTGCACGGCCCAGTGCGGCGTCTGCTCGGTCAGCGTGGCCGCCAAATCATGACGCCAGTCCACACCCAGACATTGAATGTCCAGTCCGCGCAGCGCCTGCCAGTGTTGCGGTCCGGTGTCGCGCGAGTAATAAATCAACGGTGTCTTCGGACAACGCGCGCGAAACAGGCGGATGACCTCGCGCAACGGGCCGACGATCTGCGCCGCAAACTGCGCGGGCGATAAAACGCCGGCCGCCGTGTCGAACAGCGCGACGCAGTCGGCACCCGCTTCGGCCTGCAATGCCATGTTGGCAGCCAGCAGCGGCAGGAGTTGCTCACAAAAGCCCTCATACAAGCCCGGCACCATCACCGCATCCTTGGCGAAGCCCTGATGGGAACCGGCAGCGGCGTAGGCAAACAGCGTGAAGGGACCACCGACGAAACCGATCAGCGCACGATCTGTGGGCAGCCGCGTCTTCAATAGGCGAATCGCTTCGGCCTGGAAGTCCATGTGCGCGGCGCGGGCCTCACCGCCCTGCAGCCGCTGCAAGTCGTCATGCGCACGCAGATGCCAGTCGAGTAGCGGGCCGGGCGCATAGCGCAGCCCCATACCCATGGCTTCGAGCGGAAAGAGCAGATCCGAGAAGAGAATCGCGGCATCGAAGCCAAAATCCTCAATGGGCCCCATCGTCACTTCGCAAGCCAGCGCAGGCTTTTTGCACAGGTCGATGAAATCGTGTCGCGCGCGCAGTGCCTGATAGTGCGCGTGATAGCGACCCGCCTGGCGCATGAACCAGACTGGCGGACGCGAGGTATTGCGGCGCGCGAGCGCTGCCATCAGCAGAGTTTCATTCACGATTTGTTTCCGTCAGCAGATAGCCCACACCGCGGATGCTGCGAATCACCTGCGGCTCATTCGCGTCCGGCTCGACCAGCTTGCGCAGCCGCACGATGAAATTGTCTACGGTGCGCGAGGTCGGAAATTCATCCGCCGACCAGGCACGGTCCAGAATCTCGTCACGGCTCACCGCCTTGCCGGCGCGGCTGGCCAGAAGCCGCAGCACCGCGCACTCCTTGTGCGTCAGGGGCTGCCAGCGGCCGTCCACCTCGGCGGCGTAGCGCTCGAAGTCGACGCGCGCGCGACCGATGCGCTGCACGCCGCGCATCTCGCCGGGCACGTCGGCAAGCTCCGCGGCCCGCTTGAGACAGTTCTGCAGACGCAGCAACAGCTCGCGGAAATGAAAAGGCTTGGTCAGATAATCATCGGCACCCAGTTCCAGCCCACGGACGCGATCCTCCGGGTTGCCGTGCGCGGTCAGGAATAGCAGCGCGGCACGCGGCAGCAACGCGCGCAGCTGGGGCGCGAGCTCAAAGCCGTTGCCGTCGGGAAGACCGACATCCACCAGCATCAGGTGAAAGGGCTGTACGGCAGCCAATTCGCGTGCCACTGCAGCCGTGGGGGCGTGCTGCACCTCGTAGCCAGCGGCGCGCAAGCGCTCGATCAACGTCTCGGCGACATTGCGCTCATCTTCGACCACCAGAATGCGCGCACCCGTCATGCGCAACTACTCAGCCGCCACCGCGAACTGCAGCAGCACCTGAAAGCCACCGGACGCGCCGCCACTGAGAAAACGTACACGGCCGCCCATGCGGCGCATCAGTGCACGCACCAGATACAAGCCGACGCCGGTACCACGCGAGTCGCCACCGCGACCGAACAATGTTCCGAGTTCGCGCATATCGCCCTGCACACCGCGCCCGTCGTCGCGGTACTCGATGACTACGCCGCCCTCACCGGCTCGCGCGACGATATGCACCGTAGCCGGGCGGACGCCGCCATGTCGCACCGTGTTCTCCAGCAGATTGCGCAGGATCATCTGCACCGCGCCGGCATCAGCCAGAATCGCTGGGAGATGTGGCGCCACGTCGATCTGTACCTGCAGTGCATCACCATGGGCCTCAATACAGCGGGCGACGCAATGCTCCAGCCAGCCGCGCAGCGGGATGGCCTGTTCAGCCAGCGGGCCGCCCCCTTCGATGCGCGCCAGTTCCAGCGTCCGGTCGATCTGCGATTCCAGACGATGGGAATCCTCGAGCAGGCGACGCGCCAGCTCGGCGCGCTGATCGCCCTCTGCGATGGCCTCGGCCTGCAAACGGATACTTGTTAGCGGAGTGCGCAATTCATGCGTGACGCTGGCAAAGAAAGCCTGCATGCCACGCGCGCGGCGGTTCTCGCGCCAATACAACCACGCCAGTGCAGCGGACAGCGCGAGCAGCATCGCCATGAAGAGCGAGCCCTCGCCCACCAACATCAAACGGGTGCGGTCCCACTGCGCATCCGTGATACCCGCACTCTGTCCCACCAAAGATTCGAGTTCGGCAATGCGCTGGGCCTGACGGTAGACCAGCGTCGACCACCAGGCCGCCAGCGCCAGCAACAGAACCAGCCATAACGCCACGATGACGGCGATCCAGCGCGCACGCCGTTCAGGCAACACGCTCAGACTTCCCTGACCGCTTCGTACGTTCACTGTCTAAGCCATTGCCGCCATTCGTTCACCGATGGAAACACCGTCAATCGCGCGACGCCCGCCGCACGCAGCCGCTCCGCTGTGCGACCAGCGGCACAGGCATGCTGCACATCCGTGCCGGTCACGGCCTGCCAGCGCGCGAACTGCGCCGCGCTGTGCCAAAAGACATGCGAGACCTCTGCGGTGGGCCCCTCTTCCCCGCCATCGCTCCGGTAGGTAGCCAGTGCGCGGCAGCCGCTCCAACCCGCAACAGCCGCTTCATGAGTCAGCACCAGCCACTCCGACAGCGACGGCAGCTGCAGCAAGGGTACCGCTAACGTGTCCCCCAGAGTATCGAAACCCAGTCCCTCGGCACAGCCTTCGATCCAGACACCGCGACGCGCCAGCTCAAACCAGGTCCGCGTACCGGGCACCCACAGGTGCGCACAGCGGTTGACAGCAACGGCATCCAGCGCGGAGTCGTAGGCCGGTAGCGCATGCCGATGCGTGATGAAGGCTGCGCGCGCCTCGGCCAGCGCAGCGGCCGTGCGCCGCGGCGCATCCGCCAGCGGCTGCGGCACCGGGGCCGCTGCTTCACTACCATCCCAGGCGGCTCGCACCACGCCCACGAGGGGCAGTGGCGACTCGGGCGCCCATGTCAGCTGCGAGGCCTCGCCAGCGCCGGCTTCGCGCCAGCGCAGCAAATCGCCCAAGCCAGGCACATGCAGCTGGGTGGCACCAAACTGCTGATGACAGCCGCCGCCACGCGCCGCCAACATCATGCGCTCAGCGGCTACGGCACGCCGGGTCGGCGCATCATCCAGCGCTGCGAGCAAGGCGCGTACTTCAGCATCATTGGCGCGGCATTCGATTCCCAGCGCACCCTGCGCCGGTGCGGCGGGACAGGCTGTGAGCGGCACCACCATACGCGGCAAGCCCGCCAGCAATTCAGTCAGCAGTGCGCGACCGCTGGCTTCATCCAGCCACAATCGCGACAGGCCGGCCAGAGCCAGCACCACGCCATCCAGCTGACGCTCTGAACCGCGCGGCTCGCGAAGGCGGCGCAGCCGACTGTCGACGTTGCCACGCAGCTCAGCCAGTTCAACGCGCGCCCCGCCACCGGGCAACGCGCGCCGCAGGAACTCAGGCAGGAAAGCAGCACGGCGCGGTGACGATGTGCCGATGCGCAGCACCTCGCCCGCACGCAAACGCTCGGGCACATCGGCTGCGAACAGCACGATGTCGCGTGGATTCTCGCGCCGCGGAATGGCCGCTTGCACCAGTTCAGGCGGACGATCGAGACTCAGATCCTTATACGAATGCACCGTGAAATCGACCTCATTGCGCAGCAGCGCCGCGTCGATCTCAGCGGTGAAGAATTCCTTGCCCTCGATCTTGGATAAGGGTTTGTCGAGAATGCGATCGCCGCGGGTGTCGATACCCACCAGCTCGACGGTCAGACCGGGATGCAACTGTTCGAGGCGTCTTGCAACTTGAGCGCTTTGAGCACGCGCCAGCGCCGAGCGCCGCGTTCCCAGCCTTAACAGGCGAGAGGCCATCGTGTCAGGAATGCGAACGCGAGCCGGCGCTGCGGCCGCTCATGCCAGCGATAACCGCCGGCCGCGGGGCCAGTGCCTGCAACGCCTTGTCGGCACAGGCGCGGCGCGCCTGATCGAGCTGCGCCGCACGCTGTTCATTGCTCGCGCGCAGCATCTCGAACAGATGCCCCAGATGCAGCAGAGGATCCACCGCACGCCAGGCAGCCGAGTCCTGATCGTTCGCCGGAAGATCACTGAAGCCCAGATGAACCAGTTGGCCACGCTCGCCGCGCGGATGACTCCACGCCGCCACACGATCCGGATCGCGCGTGCGGTCCGGCGGGACACAGACAACCACGTCGCGGGCTGAACGCCAAGCGGCCAGTTCCGCCTCGAACGTGGATGGCAGCACGCGTACCACTCGCTGCCCATCACGACGGCGCAGTTCAGTAGCCAGTGCCTCCGCACGTTCAGCACTGCGGTTCCAGAGCCAAAGTTCTGAGCCCTTCAGCCACGGCGCAACGGACTGGGCCAGTTGTCCCGCACCAACCAGCAGCACCGGCGCGGTGTCAGAGTCCATCGCTGCAAGACTTGTCGGAGCCGCGAGCACGCGGCGCACCAGTGAACCGTATGAAGCGCTACCTGTTCCCGTTAGATAGCGGGAGCGAATCTCTTTGACATCGCGAAACAGCGTCTGCATCAGACCCGAGACATGGCTCGCCAGCTCTGAGCGGCTCGCAGAGAAATCCAGCCAGCACTGTTTGAACTGACCGAAGACTTCGGTCTCGCCGGCCAGCCGACTCTCCAGTCCACAGGCGAGGCGCAGCAGCAACTCATAAGCGGCGGCGCCCTCGTGCAGCTCGCAATGCACCTCGGCCGGAAGCTGCGCGCGCAATGACTGCACGGTCTCGGCCAGACAACCCAGCACCACGATGCGCTGACAGGTATGGAGCACCAATGCCTCACCGCTCTGCGCTACCGCCGCGAAGGCATCGGGCAGGGTCGGCAGGGCCTCATTGGAATGCAGGATATGGAGCTGGCGCAGTGACACGGCCGGAAGCCTAGCGGCGGCCCCCAGGCCGAATGTCATCGGTGTGTCACTACGGGACGGAAGCCTCCGTCAGAGCGCCAGATGCGCCGCCAGCAGGCCTGACACCGTATCCAGGCGCTCATGCTGCACCCAATGCCCGGCCCCCTCCACAGACTCGATACGCGCATGGCGAAAATGACTCAACCGACCGTCTTCCGCCGGATTGGTCAGCGGCGAGCGCGTACCCCAGATCAGCAGCGTCGGGCAGGTAATCCGCGCCCACAGGCTGGTCACCTCCTCCAGCGACAGGTCATAGGGCACACGGGCACGCACCCGATAATCGAACTTCCAGCTCAGGCGGCCATCGGCCCGCATACGCACCGCGTGACGAGTCAGATGCCAGGCCTGATCCTTGGTGAGGTATGGGTTGCGAGCATGCAAGCGATCGCACGCCAACTGCAGCGAAGACAGCGTGCGTTCATTGCGCGCCCCCAGACGGTTGCGCTCGGCCAGCCAGTGACGGAGCGCGTCGGCAGTGCTGAGCGCATGGCGCTTTTGCAGCACCTGCGGGGAATGACCGACGCCCTCGATGGACACCACACTACGCACCTGCTCCGGAAACAGGCCGGCGTAACGGAGACCAACAATGCCTCCCAGCGAATGACCAACCAGCGTCAGCGGCCCCAGATGTTCGACCATCGTCGCGACATCGGAGAGATAACCGGCGATGGAATAGTCGCCACTGTTAGACCAGTCGCTGTCGCCATGACCGCGCAGGTCCAGCGCCACCACATGCCAGTCACTACGAAAGCGCTGCGCGATCCAATCCCAACTGCGGCAATGGTCTTCGCCGCCGTGAACGAGCAGCAGCGTTGGTGCCGCCGGATTACCCCAGTCAACATAGTTCAGCCGCAGGCCCTGGGACCACAGCGTCTGAACGGCGGGCTCCACCACTATCCCCGATGTCCGCTGACTTCGGCGCCAGCGTTGCGCGGCAGCCGCGCATAGGCGGGTGCCGCGAGCATGGCCAGCAGGCCCGCACAGACCAAACCAATCTGCAGTTCGCGCGCACCGATGAGCGGCCCCGACGTGCTCATCAGCGCCAAGTTCAGCACCAGTGTGCTCAACGCCACGGCCATGACCACCGCTGACTGATCAATGACCGCCACCAGAGTCGAGGAGGTGCTCTTCTGCTGCGGCGTGATGTCCGCGAACGCCAGCGTGTTCATCGCCGTCATGTGCATGGAGCGCGTCGCACCTGCCAGCACCAGAACCGGCGCGAGAATCCAGTGAGAAATGTGCGCACTGAGCGCACTGCACACGATCACCGACAACCCCAAAAGAACGCCGTTGTAAATCATGACCTGCCGGAAACCGAAGCGACGGAGAATGCCGGTCGTGAAGGGCTTCATGCCCATATTGCCCGCGAAGTACAGCAGCAACAGACTCCCGGCCTGCAACGCGTCGAGACCAAAGCCCAACTGGAACAGCAGCGGCAGTAGGAACGGCGTCGCCTGTATGGCGATTCGGTAAGCCACACCGGCTGTGAGTGTCGCGAGACGGAAGGTCTGCACTTTCGCCGCCGACAGATCGAGGAGCGGACGCTCACTGCGCTGCAGGTGACGAATCGACAATGCCAGCGCAATGGCACCTGCGGCGATCAACGCCAGCGGCTGCGCCCAGTCCTGCCAGAGCCAGCCACTGTGCAGATGTGACAGCAGCTCCAGACCATAGAGCAACAGCACCATGGCCAGCGCGCTGAGAATGAACCCTCGCCAGTCCAGCGGATGTCGGTGCTCAGCCTTGCTGAGCGGTACATAACGCATCACCAGTAGCAGGCCGAGCAGCCCCAACGGCACGTTGATGAAGAAATTCCAGCGCCATGAATGATAGGCCGTGAGATAGCCACCGAGTGCCGGCCCGATGATGGGCGCTGAGAGCGCCGGCCAAGTCAGCAGCGCCGTGACGTAGACCAGCTCACTGCGCTCCGACCCGCGCAGCACAATCAGACGCCCCACCGGCACCATCATGGCGCCGGCCACGCCCTGCAGCGCGCGGGCGATCACGAACTGCAACAGTGTCTGCGCCAGCCCGCAGGCCAGTGACGCGGCGGTAAACGCCAGGATTGCGCAAAGAAAAACGCGACGCGGCCCGATCCGGTCAGCCAGCCAGCCACTGATCGGCACGAAGGCCGCCGCGCTCAGCATGTACAACGTGATGCCGACACTCAGATCAAGCGGCAGCACGCCGAAGGATGCCGCCATCTGCGGCAGCGAAGTATTCATGATCGCGCCATCGAGCAACTGCATGAAAAATGCAGCGGCAACGATCAGGGCCACGCGGCGCGATGCAGGACGCAGATGAGACAAATGAGAACCCTCAGGCATCAAACTGGCGCGATGGTACCGGAGATGGCCGCAACCAGCTCAATAGGTGAGCGCGCTGGCCAGCTGTGCGCGCTCAGATAAGGACTCTTCCAGCAGACCGTCACAGACTTCCGGCGTCAGCAACAGGCGCTGGGCCGCCTGACTGGCGATGAGCGCCAAGGCGAGCTCATCGGGCCGCTGCTGCATCTCGCGAATGAGCTGCGCGCAGGCCAGCACATCAGCCAACTTTGGGGCCTCTCTGGTTTCGGTGCCCGCACGATCCATGCCCGCGACGGCATCAATGATCTCCGGCGGCATTTGCCAGTTCTCAAGCACGTGACCGGCCAACTGCGCATGCCAGCTCTGGAAGAGTTCACGGCGCGTCCAGGAGTTGGCTAACAACACCGGAAATTCCTCCGCCCGGGTCAGTATGTAGAGCTTTCCCATGCCTGACACGAGACCAGCGAGGAGCGCCGTATCGGGCAACGCAGCGCGCGTGTGGCGCGCCAGCACAAAACCCAGCACACCCACCTCGACCCCGGTTTCGCATAGCTCCTTCACTGGTTGGGCAATGCCGCGATAAGCCGCAGCATTGCGCAGCTGCGATAACGCAAAGCTGACGGCTGCTGTGCGCAGGGCGTCGAATCCCAGACGGCTGACAGCGGCTCTCAGACTTGCAACACGCTGCCCGGGACGACTGAGCGCGGCTGAATTGGCCATCGAGACGATTTTCGCTGCAAACACGGGCTCGCTGGAGATAACGCCCAGCAGTCGCTCGAGCCCGGCGTTGGGATCCATCAGGATGCGCTGCGCCTGTAGCGCGACCACCGGATAGCTCGGCAACTGGATCGGCGGGCCTCCGACAACCCGGGAGAGATGCTCAGAAAAGAGCCTCAGCTGAGCATTCAGCTCCCCGGCCGTGGGCGCAGCGTTCGGCACCTGTGAATCGGTGGTCTGCATGGAGTGACTAAATAGTAGCCAACTTCGACGCCGCGGGCATCAGCGATGGACCACTCGAGGGACTTGAACCCCGCAGCCCAGGAAACCTTGTACGCCCGGCCGCGTTGTACAAGCGTTAAGATTCGCCCAAACCGTTTTGGATTTGCAGCCGCTCAACTTGCTTGAACGAGGGAGTCATGATGGTGCGTAGCAAGGCCGGTCTGACGCTGATATTGACCGGGTTAGTTGGCCTCTCGGCCTGCGGCGGAGGCGGCGGTGGTAGCACGCCGACATCAAGCGTCTCGAGCTCCTCCAGCAGCTCGATCTCAAGCTCCAGCAGCAGTTCAAGCAGCAGCACCTCGAGCAGCAGTAGTGTCAGCTCAAGCTCGAGCAGTAGCACTAGCTCGAGCTCGAGCTCGAGCTCGAGCTCGACCAGCAGTACCAGCTCAAGTTCCAGCAGCAGTTCAAGTGCCAGTTCGAGCAGCACCTCGAGCAGCACTTCCAGTAGCAGTCAGGCGCTACCCATGAAGCTGCCTGACACCGGTCAGACCGGCAACTTCACTTCCACGCCCGGCGAGGACTCGGACACCACCATCAACCCGCCGTCCTACAAGGACAACGGCAATGGCACGATCACCGACAACGTAACCGGGCTGATGTGGCAGCAGTTGGACAGCGGCGAGATCGATTTCAAGAATGCAGCCGCGTATTGCACAGCATTAAGGATTGGCGGCTACAGCGACTGGCGACTGCCGACCGCCTACGAGATCTTCAACATCAATTATTTCGATACCAGCCATCCCGCATTGCACCCGCTCTTCTTGGTGAACAAGACTCCGCTGGTACAAACCAATCCGCCCTATACAGACGCGACCTACATCTCCGGCGCATATTGGTGGAGCAGCGACAGCGGCGCCTCCGATACCAGCAGCGCGAATGCGACCGAGTGGTCCAGCAATGCAGGTGGCGGCATTGGCAATCATCTCCAGAATCAGTTGCTAGACACGGGCAAAGGCGGCAAGCCAACATTCTTCAACGCGCGATGCGTCAGGAACATCACGACACCCGTACCCCTGCCCGCTTTTCGATACATCGATAACGGCGATGGCACAACCACGGACAACTACACGGGTCTGGTTTGGAAGAAGACAAAGTCACCGGCCAGCTATACCTGGGAAGGCGCCCTCGCCTACGTGAACTCCCTGAATGCCTCGGGTGGCTTTGCTGGCAAGTCCGATTGGCGACTGCCCAACATCCGCGAGCTTTTTTCCCTCGTCGATGTCAAACGCTTCGGCCCCACTCTCAATACAAGCGCTTTCACCAATCTCTCTGACCTGCCCTCCTACAGCACCAAGACGCCCGGCTCCACAGGCTCGGTAGGAACATTCTGGTCTTCAACAACCCAGAGTGCTGACGGCACTATCGCTTGGGACCTGCACGACATCTATAACGGGCTCGTCTCCTACACTGCCAAAACCTCACTGGAATATGTGCTGGTGGTTCGCGGACCCGTGTCGACGGGTTCTGGCAGCAGCTCTTCATCCAGCAGCAGCGCAACGGGCTACACCATTGGCGGCTCAGGAACTAACGCCATCTCGGGACTGACCAGCGGCTCACTGCAGCTATCGCTGAATGGAAGCGAGACCATCACGATCAACAGCGGCGCCACGTCGTTCGCATTCACGACACGTCTGGCGAACGGCGCAACATATGCCGTCACCAAGGTCAGTGACCCGAGCAATCTGGTCTGCGCGCTGAGCAACGCCACCGGCACGATCAGCAGCAACAATATTCTCAATATTCAGGTGAGCTGCGCCCCCTTCTCGCCCAACATCGTGCTCGGTGGCCCTACGGCCAGCAGCATCGTCATGAACGTATACAGCGCCACTCAGGGCGGCAGTGTCACAGTCAGCTACGGCACCAGCTCGGGCAACTACACACGCACGTCTTCAGCCAGCACGCTGGTGGCCGATACCGCACTCACCATCGCACTGAGCGGCCTGAGCTCAAATACCCAGTACTACTATCGCGTCAATCTGATGTCCGGCACAAACGTTGCGGCGCAGTCGCCGGAGTACCGCTTCCGCACCGCCAGACCGAAGGGATCCACCTTCACCTTTGCCATCCAGGCCGATTCACATCTGGATTTCCTCACGGATCCGGATCTCTTCCGTCAGACACTGCGCAACATTCTGACCGATGCCCCGGACTTCCTGATTGATCTGGGCGACACATTCATGACGGAGAAATGGGTCACCGCGCTGGATACCATCAACACCAGCAGCCCTTTCAATCCCGCCACCAATCAGGCCGACGTGCTCGCTCGTTACAAGTACGAGCTCCCCTACCTCGGACTGGTTGCCAATTCAGTCCCGCTGTTCCTTGTCAATGGCAATCACGAGGGCGAGGCGGGATACATCGCTAACCAGTCACCGAACAACACCAAGCCACCGCCGTATACGCTGCCGCTCTGGGCGACTTCAGCTCGCCGAAGTTACTTTGCGAGCGATCTCACCAATGGCAGCGGTTTCTACTCGGGCGATACCAGCATCGATCCGGTTCTGAACCAGCAGCGCGGAGCGTATTACTCGTGGGAATGGGGCGATGCGCTGTTCGTGGTGCTGGATCCGTACTGGAATTCGGCCAAAGCCACCAACGAGACCAACACCGCCTGGAATATGTCACTGGGCAAGGCTCAGTATGATTGGCTGACCAATGTGCTGAGCACCACGACGGCCAAGTACAAATTCATTTTCACGCACAATCTCGTGGGCGGTAATCCGACCTCGGGCAAGGAAGCCATCGTCCCCGACCCAACCTCTCCGGGCGGACTGATGCGCGGCGGCGCGGAAGCGGCCAAGTACTTTGAGTGGGGCGGCAAGAACTCCGACCTCACCGATGGATTCTTCACCAACGGAACCAACAACCATACCGGTTGGGCAAAGCCGATCCACCAACTGCTCGTTGAAAAACGTGTCACGGCCGTCTTCCACGGCCATGACCACTTGTATGCCAAGCAAGTGCTGGACGGGATCATCTATCAGGAAGTACCCCAGCCCAGCGCCAAGGACACCAACAGCTCATTCACTGCCGGCAACGCCAAGCAAGGCGGCTACATTTCGCCGGGGCTATACGGCACCGTGATTCGTGACAACAGTGGGCACCTGCGCGTGACCGTCACGCCCAACGGCGTGACCACCGAGTATGTTCGGTCCTGGCTGCCCACCTGCACCAACCCCAGCTTCACTCAGAGCTGCGAAACCGCAGGGCACGTCAACCGCGAGATCGCCGACAGTTGGACGATCCAGTGAAGCGACCCGCATTGCGCGCGATCACTTCACTCCGATGGATTCTCCGATGGTGATCACCATCAAATCCTTGCCCACCTGCAGCGGGCCGTCATACCCCGCTGCACGCGTGCGCTCCGTGGGGTCAAAGGGATTGGGCGCAATGTGTGAATAGAGCGCCAGACGAGGTGCGGCACGTTTGAATACCCCGGCCGCTTCCTCCGGCGAGGTGTGATAGGCAGCCGGCGCACCGCCGCGCTGCGCAGTCGCACCGTCGCCCGGCGGTGGCGGCAGCGGAGCCGCACCACCGCGACCCGCAGCACCGGCGCCGAATACCTCATGGATCAGCACATCGACGCCTTTTGAAAATTTCACTAGGTTGTCCGACGGACGCGTATCCCCGGACACCACCACCGAATGACCGGCGTAATCGACCCGATAACCATAAGCGGGCGCGACGGGTTCATGGGCCACACGAAACGCCGTGACCTTCACGCCGTTATGATCGTAGACCACGCCCTCATCGATATCGTGACCCTCGATGATGATCTTCTCGCCCGGCCACTTTTCCACCATGTCGCGGCGAATGTGGGTATTGGTTGCGAACGCGGTCGCCAGTGCCTGCGTCAATCCCACAGTGCCGGTGGGCTGGTCCTGACCGGTGCCTGGGCCCCACACCGAAAGCCTGCCATCACGGCCGTTCCAGCCACTCATCCAGAGGATGGGCAGACCCTCCGTATGATCCGAATGCAGATGGGTGAGAAAGACCTTGGAAACGCCGCGCACCCCGATCTTCACCAACTGCTCCGGCACTCCGCGACCACAGTCAATGAGTAGCGTCTCAGTGCCGGCTTGAATGAGCGTGCCGCTCTCCGGGCGCTCGATGTTCATTGAGGGCCCGGCCGTACCCAACAGCGTGACAACGATCGATTTCGCAGTCGCCGACGATGTCGATGTCGGCGGCGATACCGGTGCCTGAGCCCACAGCGGGCTGCAGGCGAGCGCCGCACACAGCAGCATGGCGCTCTTCATGCTTTGAACGTGCGTACCGACGCCGCCCGCTGGCAAAATCCGGCTCATAGCTGGGCCGAGAGTGTCAGCCCGATGACCCGCGGTGCGGCCAGTGTGGCATTGCCTCCGGTGACAACACGCTGCAGATCATTCGTGAGGAAGCTGCCCGTGGAGTAGGAAGTCACAGTCTGGACGGACGTCAGCACGGCCGTGTTCCTGACATTGTTCACGTAGGCGTTAACGGACCACTTGGCATTCGCGGGCTGGTAAGTCACGAAGACATTCCAGATACCGGTCTTCGGAACCACCGTAGGCAGTGAGCGACCATTATCGATGGCCCAGTTGCTCTCGCGCACGGTGCTGGCATCCGTCGCCGGGACTCCAGCGCCACCATTCGAGATGTACTTGGCAGAGCTGTAGTTGTACTGGATGCGCGGCACCAGAGAACCCGTTCCACCGAGCAGAAACCGATGCTGGTACGTAGTGTTGATCGTCATCTTTGGCGCATTCGCCAATTGCAGACCACGAACCCCACTCAAATAGTCATTAAAGACACCCGCGTAGTAGTCGAGCAGAGCGTCATTGCTGCCGCTGACGACATAGGGCTTGAGGAATGAGGAGTCCAGCTTCGGCAAGTTGTCACCGCCTGCAAACTGAGTGCTCAACAACTCACCGGTGACATCCAGACGATCATTGCTGGTCGGGGCCCAGGAGACGTCAACATCCACACCCTTGCTCACCAGGATGCCGGTGTAGGGGCTGCCACCCGCTCCCTGGAAGGTATTGAAGCAGCTCGAGCCACGACTTGTCGGTGTGCCATTGGGATCGAGCACGATGACAAACGGATTGACCGTCGTTGGCGCAGTGCCGGCCGCATTACAGATCTGATTCGCAGTGGGGTTATTCGCCGCACTGAATACGTCGGTCGGGAAGGTGCCAACAATGTTCGTCAGAGATCGATTCGTGAACTTGTTGTAGAACCCCTCGAGGTTGACCTGCACACGATTGTCGAACCAGCGTGACTTGAGGCCGTAGCTGATCTGACGGGTCTGCTCGCCCGGCAGGAAGCGGGTGCCATCGGGAATTCCCGTAACAGTGACCTGATAGGGCAACCCGGAGCGGGTAAGGGCCGCAGCACTGGCATTGCCACTGAACAAGGGAACCTGTGCGTCAGGAAGGTCGACGTTGAAAGAGGTTTGCGTTCTGCCGGCGGCATCAGTCTGCATGCTGGCAGTCGTGCCCGTGGCCAGACGTGCATAGGTGCTGATGCTGGGAGTCACGTCATATTGGGCATTGAGGGTGAAAGATTTACCCGTGCTGGTACCGCTGAACGCCGGATAGGCATCCGCCAGCGCCTGCAAGTCTCTGGCGCTGATGTTCATGCGATAAGGCATCGCATAAGGCGAGTTCGGATTGAGCGCCGAAGCCGGTGCAAGGGTGCTGCTAGGAAGCACGTAGACGTAGCGCTGACCATCCGTGTCCACCAAGAAGGCAAACGGATTGTTCCGCAGCTGCTGAGAGGTCTGGTCGAGACGAACCGTGCCGTTCAGATGCAGTCGGTCCCACATCGTGTACCGCAAGTCAGTAGTGAACGAGTACGTCCTCTGACTGGTGCCCGCCGTGTAGTTACTCGCGGAGCAGGTCGAATTATTGACGACACCCTTGGAGGTAGCCTGCGTCACCAGCGCTGAACTGAGCGACGGCAGGACCGAATAGCAATTCTGATTGACGAGGGAAACCGCGCCGCCATTGGGCGTCACGCCATTCGTGGCAGTGGGCAGCGTATTGGCCGTCACCCAAGGCTGGAGAGCGGACGTGACATTGCGGCTTCCAGGACCTGAGGGATAACCATCATCGAGTTGCGGAACCAGCGTTCCGTTGAAGCCGACAATGTACTGGAATGCCCCAAGCATCTTCGAGGTGAAGGAGCTGTCCACACGCCATGCGGTCTGAGGCGGGCTGGCGACTTCATTCCAGCCAGTGCCACGCGCCGGCGGAATGGTGTAGTTCTTCGTCGACAGATAGGAGGGCTGCAGCTGCAACGTACCGGCCGCCAGTGTCCAATCAATGGTGATATTGGCCTGTTGCTGACGAGTGTTCGTCGACGGTGCGTTAAAGAACTGGCCCGGCCGGAAGCCATCATCCCAAGGGTTGCTGCGCTGGTTCCAGTCCACACCATCACGCAAGGCCATCATGTTGAATGGGCAGCCATACAGCACTGACGCCGGTCCAAGGGCCGCCAGAGCGGTCTGGAGCGCTGCCGGGCTGGCATAACTGGTGACGGTAGATGCGGCAGTGAATGCACTGTTGGCACTGCAGAGCGGCGCCGGATAATAGTACTGGTTGTTGGTAGCCAGAGAAGCATTGGTCGCATTGATGCCGAGCGTGCCTACACCAACGGTGTTGGTCGCCGCATTGGCGGCCGTGAATCCCGCCAGGACATTACCGGTCGAATAGATCTGTCGGCCCGGAATCTGCTGTCCCCAAGTTGTGACCGCACCGGAATAGGGATTGGTGTAGTTGAGGCTCCCGCCGCCCGGCAGTGTCTGCCAGTGTCCCGTAAACAGGGTCGAGTTGGCCGTGATGGCCGTGCCATTGGTGCGAGATTCCTGATAGGTCGCATTGATATCGAGCGAATCGCTCTGCTGCCAGCGATAACGCAGGCGCATGGCGCGATTATCTACCTCACCCTGTCCACTGGATGCATAGGCGTCATGACGCTCAGTGGTAAAGGCCAGACGAACAGCCTGATGACCTGTGATGGGCAGATTCAGCGTGCCTTCGGTATTTTGAGTCTTGTAAGACCCTGTCGTGACGGAGCCGAGAGCCTGTAGTTCAAACACCGGCTTGTTGGTCACGAGGCTGACCGTACCCGACAATGCACTGACCCCTGCGCCGTTCTGCACGCCGCGAGCGACCGCAACCTGCGCCATATCCAGAGACGTGAAGCGGAAGGTGGTGGCCACCGACTGCGGTATGACCGTCTGAGCGACGCCATCGAGAACGATCGACACGCCGACCGCACCGTTGCTGACGCCTCGCATGAAGATGTTGTTGTCGAGCCCGTTTGAGTTGGGCTCAAAATTCAGGCCCACCACCCCCTGCAGGATGTCTTCGACATGAGTCTTGCCCTCGGCCTTGAGCTGAGCACCGGATTTCACGGTGATGAATTGCGGCGTCTTCTGCAGATCCTTCTCGACGCGCTCGGCCGTGACAGTCACTTCCTCAAGGGTCAGATCCTCGCCACTGGCGAGCGGTGAGTCGGCCGCCAGCAGCCGGCCGCTGGCGAGAAGCACAAGTGCACTGGACAGACAGACTGTCGCCCGGGCTTGATTGATCATGAAAACATCCCCTCTTCTCTAATTCTTAAGTTTTCGTTCGTCGTCGTTGTTCTTGTCGGATCTCAGCGCATCATTTGACCGCCGCCTGGGTCAGATCCTCGCAGTTATAGGGTTCGTACCGTGTCTGCGATATCTCTACGACATCCTGCCCGCGAAACGACTCCTTCAGGAAAAGCGGATCTTCTCCGACCCAGCTACGCGTGAGCTGCTTTCCATCTGCACTCATCGTGAAGCGCTCCACCACATGGAAGCGATCGCTGTGCATCACACCGTTTGCGATCGGACCGGCCAGAAAGCCCGCCGTATCCACGACGAGCGTGTCACCGTCCCAGGAACCGATGGAATGGCCCCACTTAGTGGGCTTGAGATCCTTCGGATGGGCCGTCATGTTCAGGTGAATAGTTCGCGATATATCCATGAAGCCGTAATCCAGCCGGATCGTATCCTTGGTCTGCTGAATGCGGTTCACATGCTGGTCCATGGTCCAGTCACTGAACAGGCTGGTCGCCGTGCAGGTTGCCCGCGCTGCACCTGCCGCGGCTGAGGCCGCCCGGCCTGCATCCGTTTGCTGGTACTGACCGCCCCGGGCACCACCGGGCGCAGGTGGGCCGTTGGGGGTATTCGGTCCGCCTGCGGCCGGTGGCCCCATTCCGCCAGCCCGTGATGCCGTGGCGTTTGGTGCCTCATGCGGTTTGTCGACAACAAAATTAGCCGGCGCCTTTGAAAAATCGCCGTAGCTGACCACATCCGTGGTCGAGAGCTTCGCTGCTGCGGGTGGCGTTCGTCCTGCCTGCACAGCTGCGATCACAGCAGCCGTGTTGGTGCCATTGTTCACAGCATTCAATTTTTGAACCGCACCCCAATCGCCGGCCAGATTGGGCTTGCCATCCGCGGTGCGCAGCGCGCGTTTGACCTCGCCCTTGTCCGCATTGGCCAACTGCTCGTAGCGTTCAATGGTGCGGCCGTCCTGAAAGGTCACAGTCTCGACATAGCACTTGTGAGGATCATCGCGATGCGGCGCGGCGACGATGTACAACTGGGTACCGGGCGTGAACATCGCGTCCGTCCATCCGGAGCGTTTAAGCAGCGCACCTGCGCGCATTTCGCAGGCCCAAACGTCTTCGCCACCCGACTTGTTCTTGACCACCAGCGTCACCCACGAATGCGGGTTGACCAGATGCATCTGTTTGACCACACCGGCGAGCTTGATGGTCCGGGACTCGTCAAAGGTACCGGCAACGCCGTGGTGTGCGGCGGCCTGACCACCGACAACAATCAAAGCGAGGAAAACGGCTGGCGTTCGCAGCATGATGTCGTTCCACCCATGAGTTCTAATAATTGGTGGATAATGAAATAATCGATTGCCCCGCCAAACGCTATCAAAAAGACGCTTTGGCTCAAAAATTCTCCTGACCACCCTCCATAATTCTTCCTTTTTCTTTCAGACCTACGCCCCGGCGCAGCAGCCCCGGAGTCGCGCCCCAGCGCCGCGTGCAGGAACTGCTCAACGCAGACCACCTGAAGACCAACGCGACCATTTGCCATCGACAAGATGGAATACAACGAAATCGCGTAGGTGTTGCGGCTCGCCGCGCGGTGTACTAGTCAGCAGCAGGCACTCCGGATCGCCATCTGCATCGAGATCGACGAACATCAACTGAGGCGCTGGCGCCTTGCCGCCCGGATCCAGGACAGACGCGGCGAGCGCGAAATGGGCCCTGATCGCCTCCTCAAGCTCAGGCGTCACAGTTCGACTTTCCGGCATCACTTTTAATGAGGCGCGCCAGCGCGCGTAGCGTGCCGGAGTGACGGTCGGATCCACGGTTGGCGAATTCTCTCTCGAGCCCCGCCCCGCCACCTCACTGGCTTCTGCGCGTAGCGCGGCAATATCGATCGCCTTGCTATCTGGCACATCACCACGAACCAACGCATTCAGGGCGGCCCGACCACGCGCACTCGCATCAAAGCGCAAGAACAGCAGCGCACTGGTTCGCGACTCGGCTGTCGATGCAATAAGCGCATGCAGTCGCGCCGCCGTCTCATCGTCAGCGGATTCGGAGCCGTTGCTCTGCTCAGGATCGGCTGCAGTGTCCGTATCGGAGGCGGGATTCTCCGCATCGCTCTCCTCGACCATATTCAGCGGCCGCAGCGGTTCATCGAGCCCGTCGATGGGATTCAGATTCTCAGCGATGCGCGCCTCATTGCGGGTGAGCCACCCGTTCTGGATTCCGCTTTGGTAGTACGCCGAGCGGCTGGCTGCATCGCCACGCATCAGGTTTGAGAAATCGAACTCCACCTCCACCTCATCGCCCTCGAGCAGCAACTCGGACTCGATTGAGGCTTCCCAGCGCTCGGACCACGGCGTCATGGTGTGCATGACGAACTCCAGGCTCTGTTGCTCAATGTTGGAAAACGTCGCCCGATCCAGGTCCGCAATCATGTGCGGCGGCACCCGAAAGAGCCGTGCGATGTCGGTGATCTGGAACTTGCGCAACTCCAGAAATTGGGCATCTCTGTTCGTGACCCCAACCTCGTGGAACTTCATGCCGTTTTCCAGCACCAGCACCTTGCCGCGCTGTGTTCCCGACTGCGCCGCTTGGTACGACTCGCGAAACACCCGCTTCGCCTCCGGATCCTTGAACGAGCCTGGGAACTCGATCCACCCACCCGTGGGCTTGGCATCGTTGGCGAAGAAGCGTGCGCCGTAGTCCTGGGCGGCGAGCGCCATTCCCAAACTCTCGCGGGCCAGTTCGATCGGGCTCATACCCATCAGACCATCCGATGAGAGCCCTCGCAGATGCCAGACCTCGCCTCGCGGCAGAACAAACTCGTCGCCAAAGCGGTCTCTGACGCGGTATCGATACTCACCGGTACGCAAGACCTCGATGCGCACCCGATCGGGATGGATCGGCAGCAGTTCGACGATCTCGCCACGCGGGTTGGTGATGATCTGGTTGTAGGCGTTGCCGCGAAGAGCCAAGTGACCCTGGAGCATCTCGCGCCACTCGAACGGGTTCTGGAACCGATTAGGCCGACGGCACAGCAGAGGATAGAGCCAGTGATCCGTCACCCGCTCCTTCCCGCCATCGGTGCGGTTTCGGTACAGCACGATCGGCAGCGAGGCCATCGTCTCGGAGAGCAGTCGCACGCAAGCGTACACCGCCGATAAGCGCAGCGCCGCATCGGGCGAGACCCGCAGCCCGCTGGCCGAGCGGGTCGACACCGGCTCGAACCAGAAGTCTCCCCACGGAGAGCGATCGTCCGCGGATGCACGAAACCGATCAAAGAAGCTCAGCAGTCCCATCGATTCAGAGCAGCATCAGTTCGTAATCGGCGCCCAGCACCACGTTCTCTCCAGGCTTGATGGCCCGAGAGAGCGCCATGATCAGTGCCACGATGCCGTCGATCTTGTTCTCTGCCCGCTCCTTGCGTGGATAGATGTTGTCCTTGACGTCCAGGTGCGCAACCACGTTGCTCGCCATCCAGGTCAGCACCGGGTCACCGTCGTGAGTCAGTTTCTTTTGCAGCACCAGCGCTTCGATCGTTTTCATCGGCTCGCTGAAATTCAGCACCGTTGGTCGCACCTCGATCATCGGCAGCCCTTCGGCCAGCATCCGCGTCGAGAGCTGCGTTGCCTGAAACGGATCAAAGGCCACGGCCTGCACTTCAAAGCGTGAGGCCATCTCCAGCAGATCCGCCTCGATCCAGCTAAAGTCGATCACGTTGCCCGGCGTCACCGTCAGGCGATCGGTTCGCATCCAACCCTCGTATTGGCTGTTGCCGGCGACACCGACCGTTTCCTCGGGCAGGTAGTACTTGCCAAAGACCACGTAGCCATCGCCGATTAGCGGGTGCGGGAATACCATCACCAGCGCCGCGATATCCGTCTTGCTCGCCAGATCCAGACCAATCCAGCACGGTTGACCCGCGAATGCATCCATGTTGAGCGTCGCATCGGCGCAAGCGTCCCAAGCCCGCATGTCCATCCACGCGGTATCAGCATTTACCCATTCGTTGAGGTGCTTGGTCTTGAAGTTGTTGACCGCACTGGGTAACTGCATCGCCTTGGCTTGGAGCGGCAGTAGCACCTCGGGTCGTACCGAAATGCCCCAATTCGGATTGGCCTTGATCAGCGCCGACTCGTTGCTCCAGTCATCGCCATCATCCAGGCCGTAGATGATTCCAAACTGCGTGTCATCCGCAAACACGTCATCCAGCAGCTTGGTCACAAACGTGCGCACCTCGTAGCAGATGCCGGATCGATTGCTGCCCGCGGTGGTGATCACCCACAGCAGCGAGTTGTCACGCTTGCCGGTGCCGGTCTCGACCACGTCGTACACGGTGCGGGTCTTGTGTGCGTGCAGCTCGTCCACGCAGCCGAAGTGGATGTTTAGACCATCCAGCGTTGAGCCTTCCGCCGAGAGCGCTTCGAACTTCGAGCCCGTGGCCAACACGTGCATGTTGTGCGCCCCCACCTCGACTGCAAAGCGTCGGCGGAAGCCCGGACTGCGTCTGGCCATGGTCTGCGCATCCCCAAACACGATGCGCGCCTGGTCCCGGGTCGTGGCCAAGGAATAGACCTCTGCACCCCCTTCACGGTCTGCGGCCAGCATGTAGAGGGCCACGGCCGAGGACAGGGTGGACTTCGCATTGCCACGTGGCACCTCGATGTAGGAGCGCCGGAAGCGTCGCTTGCCGTCATGGCGCACCCAGCCGAACACGGTGGTTAGGATGAAGGCCTGCCAGGGCTCGAGCCTGATCGGCTCGCCCGCCAGAGGCCCCTTCACATGGGGTAGTCGCTCGATGAACGCGCACAGGTTGTCAGCGGGATGAAACCCACGCCCGTCCCGGTCGGTCAACTTCGGGTTGAATCGGTACGGGCTGCCTTTGCTCTTAAACCGCGCCAGATCATTCAGTTGCCGCTGGCAGGCCCGCTGGACCCAGCGGCTGGCCAGGATCTCGCCGGCCACCACCTGCTCGGCATAGCGCTGGGCCACTGCGGCATACTGGCCGCGACGTACATCCATGTATTTACAAATCCCGCGGCTTAGGCCAGGATGTACACGTACATCCATCCGGTATGAAGAGGGTCAGCCATGGCCAACACCAAATTGTTCAAAAACGGCAACTCTCAGGCCGTGCGAATTCCTTCCGAACTCGCTTACAGCACTTGGGACATCGAACTGGTCATCGAGCGCCAGGGCGATGAGTTGCGCATCCGACCCGCCCCTCGCCGGCTGGGCGACGTGCTGGGCAAGTTGGCGCAGTTCTCCCCGGACTTCATGAGTGAGGGTCGAGGCCTGAACGTTGAGGGCGAACGCGAGAGCCTATGAAACCGAAGTACATGCTGGATACCAACATCTGCATCTACCTGATGAAACATCAGCCCCCGCAGGTGCGGGCGCGGTTTGCTGAGTGCTTCGTCGGCGATGTGGTGATCTCAGCCATCACTTTGGCCGAACTGGAGTTCGGGGTGGCTTGCTCGCGGGAGTCTCAGGCACGCAATCAGTTGCTGCTCGAGAGCCTGCTAGAGGACCTCCCGGTCGCTCCTTTCGAAGCCGGCGCCGCAAGGGCATACGGTTCGCTGCGTGCCGCTAACCGCGAGCGGAGCAAGGATGCGTTGGACAAACTGATCGCCTCACACGCCCTGTCGTTGCAGGTAACACTGGTCACCAACAACGAAGCCGATTTCCGATGCTTTGCTGGGCTCAACGTCGAGAACTGGATCAACAACCACTGAGCGAGCCGGGCACGGCATCACCCCGCGATCTCCGCCCACGGATCATTCGTGTCGATAGACTCCGGCGACACGCGCACCTTGGAGCGCGATGCGGGGGTGAACCCCATCTCCGCCTCGTAGCCCTTCATCTCCTGCGCTAGATCGCGGATCACATCCATCAGCGGCGAGCGTCGCAGGATGCCGCTGGGCGTCTTGACGATCATGCCAGCCACCCCAGCGCGGTTGATCTTGGAGAGCGCCTCCCGATACAGCCCCGCACAGTTGGCCCAGCGCTCGAGCACCGAGGCGTCCAGTGACGACAGCAGTCCCGGCGGTGCGTTCTGCACCGCATAGGTCCACATCTCCTTGGCCGCATCGCTCATGTACTCCGGCGCCTCGCTGAGCACGCCTTGCGGGCGCGGCTCGTGCGGGTTGGTGCGGCAAGGCTGCAGCGTGCCCTTGAGCTTCTTGATCGCTACGGGCAGTGGCTTACGTCCGGCCATAGGCTTCCAGCAGTCCTTGCATCGCGGATATCCAAAAAAACGATTTCAATTTGCACGCACAAAAATTCGGGCACGCGCACGCATCTGTTGAGGGTATCGGGAGAGATTCAGACCCCCCTACCCCCTAGCGGCACGCTCTGTCGCGCTCTTGCGGTTGTGGCACGACACACACAGCGCCTGCAGGTTGTTGGCCGCAAAGCGCGCTCCGCCGTCCTTGAGCGGCACCACATGGTCCACGACCCGTGCTGCCACTGAGCCCCCGACCGCAGCGCACGCGGCGCACAGTGGGTGGCTTCTCAGGAACGCCGCGCGTACCGCACGCCAGGGGCTTGATTGGTAGAAGCGCACCTCACCATCAAACCCACGCCGAGCGCGGCCGTAATCGCGATGCACCAGCGGCCGATGCGCCTCGCAGTACCCCGGCATCGCCATGACCGCGGCGCAACACGGATATCGACAGGGTGTTGGTGCACTGCGGGGCATTGGCCGGTATTTCCAAATGATTCGGACATTCCGCTTGGCTTCCACCGGAAACAGAGCGTTCATGCCAACAGCATCAACCACTCAAAGGGAGTGCCGAAATGAAGACCACGAAGACCCGCAAAGCAGCAGCACAGCCAAAGCCTCGCACCCGTGACAACAGCAAGCAGGCTCAGGTGATCGCCATGCTCAAGCGCCCACAGGGCGCAACCATCGCGCAAATCTGCGAAGCCACCGGCTGGCAGTCACACACAGTGCGCGGCACCTTTGCCGGCGCGCTCAAGAAAAAGCTGGGACTGGAGATCACCTCGAGCAAGGAAGCCGGCGGCGAGCGGGTGTACCAGATCGCCCGCTAACTGACTGCTTCGGCCGCAGCACTGAAGCGCGCACCATCGGCACGCGTGGCCTCTTTCCCGGTCCACTCCTGCCAACGGCGCACGATCACATCGACGTACTTCGGATCCATCTCGATCAGGCGCGCACGCCGCCCCGCCTTCTCGCAAGCAATCAGCGTGGAGCCTGAGCCACCAAAGGGATCGAGCACCAGGTCGCGCGTCTTGCTGCTGTTGCGCACCGCACGCTCCACCAGTTCCACCGGCTTCATGGTCGGATGCAAATCGTTCTTGGCCGGCTTCTTCACGTTCCAGACATCGCCCTGGTCACGCGCACCGCACCAGAAGTGCTCCGCACCGTCGCGCCAGCCGTAGAGGATCGGCTCGTACTGCCGCTGATAATCGGCGCGCCCCAGGGTGAAGGTGTTCTTCGCCCAGATGATGAAGGTCGACCAGCGACCGCCGGCGGCCCGAAACGCCGACTGCAGCGTATCGAGCTCCGAGGAGCTCATCGCGATGTACACCGCGCCCTTGGTTCGGGCCAGGATGTTGTCGCAGGCCGATTTGAGAAAGATGCCAAAGCCATCGCCGAGATTGTCATTCATGATTGGGCGATTCTTGCCGCGCATCTTGTCCTTGGCGGTGTTCGCATAGTTCACGTTGTAGGGCGGATCGGTAAAGGTCATATCGACCCACTCATCGCCGAGCAGCGCGCCATAGTCATCGCTCTTCGTAGCATCACCGCACAGAACTTTGTGCTCGCCCAGCACCCAGATGTCGCCGGGCTTGGAGATCGGGTTCTCGGTAAGCTCGGGCACCGCATCATCGTCGGTCAGTCCCGCCCTGTCGGACTCGCCGCCTGCGATCAGCGCCTCCCACTCCTCTTGCGAAAAGCCGGTCAGCCCGAGATCAAACCCCGCCTCCTGCAGTTCGGCCAACTCAATGCCGAGCAATTCGTTTTCCCACGAGGCGTTCTCGCCGATCTTGTTGTCGGCCAGGATCAGAGCGCGACGCTGGGTGTCCGACAGATGCTCGAGCGGCACCACCGGCACTGCGCTCATGCCGAGCTTGCGTGCAGCCAGGAGCCGACCGTGGCCGGCGATCACGTTGTTCTGACCATCGATCAGGAGCGGCGCGCCCCAGCCGAACTCGCGGATGCTGGCGGCGATCTGTGCCACCTGCGCATCGGAGTGCTGCTTGGCGTTGCGCGCATAGGGGATGAGCACATCGAGCGTGCGGTATTCGAGCTTCAGAGGGTTCATGGAGGTCCCAGTCATAAAAAACCCGCCGGGCAAAAACCGGGCGGGCTGGGTGAAAACGCTTGCAGACGTGCTGCTCAAACTTCTGTCCCGACGATAGCCAAATCCTAGCGCTAAAAACGCAAATGTGTTGCACGCCCAAAAACCGCGCGCTCGCGCGCACTGCCCTGCACCCACGACCGCACGCGCCAACTCACGTCAAAACACCCGCACTGATTGCCAGGTTCAATCGCTCGCTCACCCGAACAAGCGCCCCCTGCCAGCGTCGCCACGCGGTGGTGCGATCGCACCCAAAGCGGCGCGTGATCTCGCGCCACCGATACCCATCGGCGCGCATCCACACCAGATGCCGCTGCTCGAGCTCGAGCCAGAGCACCCACCCCATCGCCTCGAGCATGCGCTCGATCGCCTGCGGCGTGGGCGGGAGCGGCCGGTAGATCACCTCCTCCGCGCCCAGCACCTCCCAGCTGTGGCGCGCGATGGGGGGCCAGCTGTTGAAGTAGCCCTGCACCCGAACGGGTGGCAAGCGCCTGGCTGTCACCGCCGCCTCATGGAACCGACTGGCCACCTCCTCGACGGTCCACGCTCGATCAGCTCTTGGCACGTGTCACACCCCCCGCGCCATAGAGACGCTCACCGATACGGCGGATCACCTCGCGCTCGAGGAAGTCCAGCCGCGCATCGGCCTCGCTCACCACAAGGATGTGCTCCTCGCGCCAGCCGCGCTGCTTGACGGTCTCGACATCGACTCGCTCCGCTTGAAGCCGCCCCAGAGGGGAGCGATACGTGAACTTCGGCGCCCGCATCTCACGCCTCCTGCGCCGCGTGCAACGCAAGCGCCCAGTGCAGGATGGCGAGCGCATCGGCCTCGTTGTCATCGAGCGGCGCGTGACCGCGCTCGCGCATCGCGGCGATCATCTCCTCCTTGCTCGCATTGCCCTTGCCGGTCGCGTGTTTCTTGATCGTCCCCACCGGCACCCCCTGATACGGGATCTGGTGGTGCTCGCACCAGCTGGTGAGCGTGGCCAGAAAGCCGCCGTAGGCGTGGGCCGCATCGGTCGAGACGTGGCGACGAACCTCCTCGAAGTGCAGCGCGTCGATGCCATCGGCATGGCTCTTGAGCTCGGTGAGCCAGCGCTTGAAGCGCAGAAAGCGCATCCCGCCGCCCTCGAAGCGCTGCGGCCGAAAGTTCACCCTGCCGCTGGTGATGGCGCCATCGCGTGTGCGCAACGCCCAGCCGGTGGTGGTGCCCAGATCAAGGGCTAACGTCGTCGTGATGGTCATCTCTCCAGTCCTCTCGTTCTCGGGCACTGACGCAGCCGACACTGTTTGTCGTAACTCTCCATGACGCGCGCGCGTACGCGTATATAGGGGGTTACGTGAAAGCGCGTCAGCTGCGTCAGACAACCGGTTTTTCATGCACTCAGTTCTCGGCATAAGGGGTGTAAGCGGATATCGGCGGGTTCTTGAGACCGAGCCCCTGAAAGCCACGGACGCCGCCGCTGTTGCGCCACTTTTCAACGCCACGTGTGATGAGCAGATCGGAAAAGCGTCGCTGCGAGCCGATGAACTCGCCGGCGGACTCGGCCCACTGCTTCCAGTCGGAGAACAGTTCAGCCGTCAGCGACTTGGCATTCGAGTCCCGAACACAGCGCTCATCGAGCCAGCGTCCAAGCGCGTCCTCGCCCTCGAAGTACTCCTCGGTCGCATCCACCACCTGCTGCGGTGGATCGAGTTTTCCTAGGCCCTGCCAGTCCAAGCACCCCTGCACGGCCCAAGCGAGGATGCCGTCGCGTTCGGCCAGGAGCTTTTGCTGCAGGTGTTTGTCGCGCTTGTGGGGCGGAACGGTGATCGTGAAGGGAATCATGTGCAGGCGCCGCTTCATCGCCTCATCGATGTTGCGGATCGCCGGCTTGTGGTTGCCGGCCACGAACAACTTGAACTGCGGGAAGAACTCGAAGAAGTCCTGACGCATGAAGCGCGCCGAGATCTTGTCCCCGCCGGTCAGGCTCTTGATCTTCGACTCAGCCCACCGACGCCCCTGCTCGGTCTCAATAGCCGACACAAAGCGTGCGCCGCGGAGCCCGGCCATATCGGTCGGATGCCGATCGGTGCGCGTCTCCATGAACGTGTCCATCGGCGCGTTGCTCGCGTAGTCACCGAAGATCGTGGCGAGCGTGTTCACGAACACCGACTTACCGTTGGCACCGGTGCCGTACAGAAAAAACACCGCGTGCTCCTGTGTCGAACCGGTCAGGGCATAACCCACCATCCGCTTCAGATAGTCCTGGAGCGCTTGATCGCCAGCGGTGATCTCGTGCAGGAACTGTAGCCACGTCGGACACTGGCCGCGGGGCCTGGCCGTCGCGATCTTGGTCATGCGATCCGCCCGCTCGTGCGGCCGCTCGCGACCGGTGCGAAGGTCAGTGATGCCACCGGTCGTGTTCAGCAGCCACGGATCGGCGTCCCACTCCTCGGTGGTAGCGGCATGGCGTCGATCGGCGCGGGCCAGTCGTTCAACACCGCTCACCGTGCTCGCGCTGGCCAGCTTGGCTGCAACCTTAGCGTTGCTCGCCTTCAAGGCCGCGTGACGACAGACGCTGCGAATCAAATCAGTTGCGCCGAGGGTGTCCTCGGTGCGCCAGCGCGAGCCGTCCCAGACCAGCCAGCGGCCCCACGTGGCCACGTAGCGCCAGTCGCGGTGATAGCGGCGCGTGAAGGCGAGCGCTAGCGCATCCTCAGTGCCCCACACCGACTCATCGGTGCTGGCAACGGGCTCATCCGTGCCCGTGACGTCATGGAT
The DNA here is from genome assembly GCA_947452065.1 of Gammaproteobacteria bacterium. Taxonomy (GTDB): domain Bacteria; phylum Pseudomonadota; class Gammaproteobacteria; order Steroidobacterales; family Steroidobacteraceae; genus FEN-1191. The sequence continues at coordinate 269,316 of CANGBB010000002.1, read as the reverse complement.
CTGCAGCCGCGGGCCGTGGGCGAGGAACGTGCCCACATCGAAACCCTCAGCGATGGCATCGGCCGCGTCCCAGCCCTCGGCCACCTCCTCGGGTGGGTAGAGGATGTGACAGCTCCGCGCACCGGCGGCGAGGATGGCCTGAGCGGCCTGCGCCGCGTACTCCCAACCCGGCTTGTCACGATCGGGCCAGATGAGTACCGCCTTGCCCGCCAGCGGTGCCCAGTCGGTCTTGTCCACCGGCGCATTGGCGCCGTGCATAGCAGTGGTGGCCACGACACCCGCGTCGATCAGCGCCTGCGCGCACTTCTCCCCTTCGGTCAAAACAACCGTCTCGGCCAGCGCTACTCCGGGCTGATTGAACAGCGGCCGCGGCTCGGGCGGAGCCATCTTGCGGCGCTTGGCATCCCACGGACGAAACTCCTTCCTTCGGCCCGGCGGGTCGTAGCGGTAGACCACCGCAATCAACTGCCCCGTGGCATCGAGGTAGTCCCACTTGGCGGTGGCCGGACCCAGTTCATCGACTGCTGCGCCCTTCCGCGCTTTGCGCACCGGCGCGGCCGGAGCACGCCCCGCCAACTCGCCCGCGTGCTGCAGCACCTTCGGGAAGTCGTGAAGCACATCCACGTCGAGGTGCGCTGCGATCAGAGCGAAGATATCGCCCCCCTCGCCCGTTGCCCGATCGGTCCACAGTCCCACTTTCTCGCCCTCGAGCACCACCTCGAGGCTATCGCCGGGACTACCCAGCACATCGCCGATCAGGAACTTGCTCCGACGTTTCTTGCCCGCCGGAAATAGTGCAAACAGGACCGACTCGAGGCGCGCCAGAAGATCGGCTCGCACAGCATCGCGCTGCGCAACCGGATCGATGGGTGCCTCTTGAACATCGTCATTGAAATCAAGCATCCCTACCCCCTTGTGCGACCTCGCGTCGAAACCTCTGTTGCGACTCGATCCAACGCATGAGCTCTCGCACCTTGAAGCGCACGAGCTTGCCTACTCGGTAGTGCGGGACCCCGAGGCGCTGGCGCTCCTCCGGGTGAGTGAGCAGATACAGCGGCACGTTCAGGCAGTGCGCGGCCTCCTGCGCATCGACCAAGCGCTCGAAGAGGAGCTGTCGCGGCGTAGCGTCGGTCATGGCGTGACCCTCCAGCACCGCTCCTGCCAGGCGCACATGCGACACTCGAAGTGCGTCGGATCGTTGAAAGCGCGGGCCAGCAACTCGCCCGCATCCGTGGCGGCGATCACCTTCACGGCCCGGTCGGACATGCGCTGTGCAAGCGCGGCATCAAAGGGCACCAGTTCGGTGTAAATCTCCATCGTGTCGGCATTGATCGCGGTGAAGATCGCCGGGTGCTCATGCAGCTGCAGATAGGCCTGATAGAGCACGACCTGCGCGTGATAGACGGGCTTGGATATCGCGAGCCTGTTTCTCTCCAGGTCCCGCCAGGACTTGGAGCCCAGACACTTGCACTCCCAGAGCGCGGGATAGGCAAAGCCCTCGGGACCGCCGACGATCACGCCATCGACGTGACCTTGAAGCCGCCCATCGATTGCCGAGAAACCAAACTGCTCGCCGTTGGCTTTGCGGGTGCGCAGGTCAAACCCCGCAGCACGGAGCCAGGCGACCATGCAGTCCTCCATCACATGACCACGTTCAAAGATGCGCAGGATCCGCCCCTCGGTCTCGCGCCCAGCATCGACCGGCGCTCTAGCGAACTCGTACTGCAGAGCGCGCTCACAGGCGGCACCGAGCCGCGAGGCACCGAGGTACTCGCGTGGCGTTTGCGCTGCCCGCACACGTTGCAGGCCGGCGTCGAGTAGCGAGGCGAGTTGGGCGGGAATGCTCGAGGAGGAGTTGAAGTCGATCATCGCTTCGCCCCCTTGCGCTGATCCGAGTCCAACCCGTCCTGCAAGTCGGCGAAGGGGTTGAGCATCGGATCGGACGTGGGCGCCAAGCCCCGCACCGGCGGGAACTTGCTCGCCTCGTGGTGCTCGATCATCGCCTCGGTGTAGCCCGTGACGATGGCATCGATGACCTGCAGCGCCTCCGCCTCGGAGTACTGCGCCAGCGGTTTGTCGAAGCCAATCGCAGTGGCTGCCTCGCCAAAGGGCTTGAGGCACTTGCGCATCGAGGCGCGCTCGACATCAGAGGAGTCAATCATGTTGACCTCCCGCATGTCCTGCATGCCGCCCTTCACCCGAGCCCAGACGCCGTAGAGCGCGTGAAACGCGTCCTGACAGCGGCGTGAACAAAACACCCAGTCCATGGGGTAGCGCTCGGCGCGCCCGATCCCAGAGCGCACGTCCGCGTGGCCGTAGCCGCGTGCCTGTCGTTTGCAGACCCAACATTTCACGCACCTCCCTCACTGCGCCCAGGCCGGTTTGCCGGGCACGGCGGGGCGCTGTGCGGGCGCAGCAGCAGCCGGTGCGGCCATGGGGGCTGGCGTGGCAACCGACGCCGTCGTGGGGCGCACAGGCGCGCCGCTTGCGCCTCCAGTGCCGCGTGCGTAGTCGGGATGATCGGGCTCAACGGCGAGCTTGACCACGTTCCTCAACTCGCCGCGGCCATCCTTCTCCACATCGATGCGCGCCACAAACTCCAGCCCATCCAACTCGTTAAAGCCGGAGATGCGCCGTGCAGCGGCCGCCTGCGGCGAGTTGTCCTGCGGGCGAACGTTACGGGCGCTGTTGAGTGCAGCGCGCACAAAAGTGCGGCCCATGTTTGCCCAAGCCGGACCCTTGGCGCTGTGCAAGCCGACGTTGCTCCACATCTTGCGGCGCGCGTACTCGCCCTCAATCACGACAAACTCACAGGACAGGAAAACCGAGCCGGTCTCAAAGCTCTGAGTCGCATACCCCCCGCTCCAACCCTGGGCTGGGTCGTCGTGACCACCGGGCTTGATGGTCATGCGCACCTTGGCCACCGTCCCCTTGGGGATCAGGTCGAAGGTCTGTTGCTGTTGGGCGTCGTTGAAATCATTCCAGTTGGACATGGGTTACTCCTTGTGTGTTTGCGTGTGGGTTGCGGCCGCGCACTTGGCGATCAGAGCGCGCAGATCCGGGGGTTCCAGCAGATCGAGCTGACCGGAGCGGTCCTTGGCCGGAAAGCCATAGGGGTTCATGGTTTGCGTAACGAAGGCTCGGTAGGACGAGCCGTCCTCGGCCTTGATCTCGGCCAGCGTCACGACCTCATCGACGATGCCGGGCAGTTCAGCCGAGGTCTTGGCCCCCTCGATCTGCGGCACGAACACCTTGCGGTTGAAGTCGTCCATGCGCTCATCGAGGATCGAGACGAACACCACGTGCTTGCCGCGTGCGTGCTGCAGGTGCATGAGCGCCCCGAGCATCTCGGTGCCGAGCAGCCCGTAGGCGCCGCGCGTGTCCGGTTTGCCAGTGCGCTCGGATATCGCCTGCGGCTGCGTCTTGGCCCAGATCAGTGCCAGCCTGGCCAACACGGTGATGCTGTCAACGAAGTAGGTGTCGTACTTGGCCAGTTGCGCCGGATCGCCGTAGCGCTCGCAGACGTGCTGGTAGTGCGCCTGCGAGTACGGTGCCTCGGGCGGTAGCGCCGGATTGGGGCCGGCGAGAAACACCACCAGATCGCGAAACTCTGGCCACGTGGCCGGGCGTACGCAGTCACCCCGCCAGTCCTTGACCGCAAGGTCACCGGCCTCCAGATCGACGAACAGTGTGCTCGCCTCGGGTAGCGTTTTGAGCTGGGTGGTCTTGCCGATACCACTCTTGCCAAGCAGCACCAGCTTCACGCCCTTTTTCTCGCACAGCCGCTGATCAGCGGTAATGATGGGTAGGCTCATCACACCACCCCGCTTTCAGCGTTACGCGAGAGCTCGTACGCCCGCTTGCCGGGTTTGACGGTCCGCGCCGAGGCAAACTGCTCGCGCAGCGCCGTGGGCCAGTTGGTGTAGCGCGACTCCGGTACGCTGAAATCAATATCGAGATAGTCCTCGACGCGATCCCCGCTCTCGGCAATACGCTTGGCCATCGCGGCCAGCTTTTTCTGATCCCAGGACACACGCTTGGGCGTGTCGACCGTGACGCGAATCGCTCCGTCCTGGAGATGCACCACGCCAAAGTCTTTGCCAATCTGTGCACGCGTCGTGCGCTCGAGCTCGGTGTAGCGGCGCTGCAAAGCGGCATGGGTCTTGGTCTGCGCCGCCTTGACCCAATCGATGAGCTGCGCGAGGTTGTGATGCACCTCGTAGAGCTGCTCGACGGGAAGTGCTGCGAGGTCCGCTTCACTCATCGCGGTGAGTCGGTCGGGCAGGATGGTGAGTTCGTTCATAGCCACCCCCCTCACGCCATCGCCCGAGCGGACGTGGACTCGTGAAGCGCACAGCGCTCGAAGTCGACGACCGACTCAAGGGGATAACTCACGCGCTTGGACAGCTTCAGGTAGCGCGGACCGCGCCCCTCACTGCGCCAGCGCTGCAGGGTCTTGGGGCTGAGGCCCCAGCGCTGCGCCAGTTCGTTCTCGTTCAGGACCCGACGATCGCCGGGGGATAAACTGTCGATTGCATCTTGCCGCAATCGAGTGCTGCTGCTTGCCGGTGTCGGCATGAAAGTCTCCTATGACACTGTTGAGGAACAGGTGTCATTGGACTTTTTGGGTGGCGAACCTGAGACGCAGTTATTGGCGAACCACGCAGAAACTTCTGGTTCGCCATTGCGGAGCGACCCGCGCCCGCACTGGGGAGACGGGTACGGTTATTCGGCGTACCCGAGCATGACGCGCTGCTCGTGCCAGTCCCGCGGCAATTGACTGTGGCGACCGCGCAGGGTCTGAAGGTTCAGGTGCCGCGGCTGCCGGCCCTCGAGGATCGATTCGATGATGTCGGGCGCCAGTGCGGTCATACGCAGCACCTCGGCCATCCAGCCCTGATCGAGTTTTAGCGCACGCGCCATTTCCCGCGACGTGGGGTACCTGCCCTGATCGAGAAGCTTCTGCCAGTAGAAGGCTTTGCCAAGGGTGCGGATCATGACCAGATCCTCTCCGCCGAACCCAAGCGCCGAGGCACTACCCGGTGGCGGAACCAGCATCTTCCGGTTGCTCTTTCGCCAGATGGTTAGCGGAACTGTGGTCACGCGCTGCTGACCCAGTACGTAGTCGCGCGCATCGGGCCTGACATCGACGCGAATGTTTCGCCGCCTCGGATGCTTCGTCGTTTGGAGTTTGTCGGCGTGCTCTGTCATGCCGGCACCTCCTCTGCGTCACCGACGGACTCGGCCACAAGCGGGTGCCCGGTGATATCTCCATCCAGCCCAAGCCAGCCATCTTCGCGCCAGCGAATATCGAGCCCCTGCGAGTGCATCTGAATCCGCTCGATGAGCAACTGCGTGATACGCCTCTGCTCGGGCGGAAAGAGCTGCTCCCACACCGCGCCAATGCGCTGCATGGCCACCACCACCTGGGCCTCATCGAGTGCGGCTCCACGCGGGTGCCGCTGACAGGAGCGCCACGTGGCGATCAACATCTCCGGCGCGCTAAGCGTTTGCTGAATCTGCTCGAGCACTGCGGCCTCAAGCTCGGCGGCCGGGAGCGGTCCGATGCGGGTGGCCTCAGGCCTGAGCGTTGCGCCCGCGTGGCGCCGCTTTTCTAGGTAGGGAATGTAGTAGCGGTAAATCCGCCCGCTTCTTTTTCGGGTTGAGCAGTGAATCATCAACTGCCCGTCGGGCGCATGGAGCAGCCCGGAGAGCAACGCCGGATGACGAACCATCCCCTCGCGCGGCCCTTGCTTGCGCCGCTCAATGAACGCATGAACGATGTCCCACAGCTCCTCGGAGATGATGGCCTCGTGCTGCCCGGGGTAACTCTTGCCCTTGTGCTGAATCTCGCCCAGGTAGATCCGGTTGCGCAACATCGCAAAGATGCACTGCTGATCGATGGGGCGTCCTTCCCGCAGCCTCCCGGTCTGCGTCTGCCACGCCTTGGTGGTACGCCCCTCATAATGAAGCTCCCTGACCAGCTGCGCTGCCGAGCCACACTCGGCGTAGCGCCTGAAGATGTCTCGAACGAGATCCGCCTCCAAGTCGTTGATCACGAGCTTTCGCTCGATCACGTCATAGCCCAACGGTGGCACGCCTCCCATCCACATGCCCTTGGCCTTACTCGCCGCGATCTTGTCGCGGATGCGCTCGCCGGTGACCTCGCGCTCAAACTGCGCGAAGGAGAGCAGGATGTTCAGCGTCAATCGCCCCATCGAGGTGGTGGTGTTGAACTGCTGCGTGACCGACACGAAGCTCACGTTGTTTCGATCAAACACTTCGACCAGCTTTGCAAAGTCGGCAAGGCTTCGAGTCAGTCGATCGATCTTGTAGACCACCACGATGTCGATGCGTCCGGCGTCGATGTCCTCCAACAATCGCCTGAGCGCAGGGCGCTCGACGTTGCCGCCGGAGTAGCCGCCATCGTCGTAGCCATCAGCGACCGGGACCCAGCCCTCCGAGCACTGGCTAGCGATAAAGGCGAGCCCGGCATCGCGCTGGGCTTCCAGGCTGTTGTACTCCTGATCAAGTCCCTCGTCGGTGGACTTGCGCGTGTAGATTGCACAGCGCTTGCGCGGCGTCAGCACCGGCGGCGTGGTACGTGAGGTCCTCATCGGGCCTTCTTCCTGGTCTTGAGGCCAAAGAACAGGGGCCCTGAACAAGAGCTCCCGCTGATCGCCTTGGCGATGGCGGTGAGGCTCGAGAAGCGTTTTCCGTTGTACTCGAAGTCGCGCATGCCTCGGACGAGGACATGATGTTCGATGTCATCGAAGGTTCGCGTGAGCACGCTACCCGGGAGCAATCGGTCCGCATCGCGACGCAGGCGTGTGGGCAACAGTCCGCTCTCGCCAATCTCTTCGAGCTTGCGGCGAGTGGCGCCCTTCAGGCCGCCGAAGGCGTGCTCCTGAATCTTGTACGCTAGGCGCGACTCGAGCCAGGTCCGATGATGGTGATTCGGGCGCTTGTCAAAGTGCTCGTCCCACAGCGCCCAGAGGCCGTCCATAGACAGGTGTGGAATTTGCGCAACCCTGGCCGCCACACTGACGGCCTGCTCCTGCGGTGCGTGTGCTTTCAAGGCTGAACTCCCTTGTTTTCATGGGGGTTCGCATGAACGCTCTGGTGGCGGTCCATAGCAAGTAAAAACCCGCCTGTAGCGTCGGACTCAATCGGTTCCGGCAAGGTCCGCAGGCGTAATAGCGCTGCGGCAAGCAGATCGGCGATTTCTTGATTAGGAGCACGCGGGCGGTCACGCCCACCGTATGAGGGTGGTTTGTTTTTTTGCATGGTAGGCGGTCCATCTGGAAAACGCGCCTCATGCTAGGAATGACGAGCCTTGTGGTAACGGGTTTGTGCGCAAGTTGTGGAGTTACCCCACGCGATCGCTTCACCGTACCGGATGCTGACCGTTGGCGATGAAATGATCGTAGCTGTCCTCGACGGGCTCATCGTGCCAAGTCGTGTCCCCTGGGCGCGGCTCGGCCGATTCCAGAATCAGGAGACTGAGTACCCGTTCGCGGTAGCTGTGCTTGAACTCGCGCAACTTCATGTGCGGCGCTTCCTCAGCGCACCAGATCGCGGCCGACATCTCGATACCGTCCCGCTCCTGCTCGACCCCGGCATCGGCGGCGAGCGTGCCGGGCGGAGGCTCAACCGGATCGCTCCTGCGACGTATGCGCGCTCGCGTTTTGACAGCACTGCTGCTGCGCCACTCGTACTTTAGGAAGCCGTTATCCCAGTGCATCAGGATGGCCCGCTGCGGTGTGAACTTGATGAAGCGAATGCACAGCGCCTCAAACGACACCTGGAAGCGCTGCGCTATGGCACCGAGTACGTGAAGATCAATCCGGCGATTAGCGATCCCTTGGCGCAGCAGATCTCCGGGCATCAACAAGTTACTGGCAAAGTCATCGGCCTGGCGCTCGATGTCGCGGATCGTATCCGCACCGGAATAGACGCTTTCCTTATCGCAGTTGAAGTTGGGCCGCTGACTGCGATGCAGAATGAAATGACCGAGTTCATGCGCGATGGTGAAGCGCTGACGCTCGGGGCTCGAATTGCCGTTGTAAAAGATCGCCCACTCGGCTGCATCTTTGGGGTTGCGAACCAGCATCCCCTCGCAACTGCTGATGCCGTGGGCCATCGGTGCTTTGATCTCGCGCACGTCCTTGCCGAAGGGCGTACCGGGCAGCATCTGGCGAACGATGTTCAGATCGATCGTTTGAGGCGCATCCCCCTGGTGCGCCGCCCGCAGCCACGTGTGCACGGTGTTGGCAGCGATTGAGCCCGTGAGGACCTGCGCAGCGCTCAAGACTTAGTCTCCAGCCTTACCTTTTTCCGGGAACGCGATCTCAAGCAACTGCCGGTAGCGCTGCTTCTCCGCCTCGTTCATGCCGGCGTACTCACGGAAAAAGCGTACGTCCTCCGGGCTGGCTTCGGGGAGTTCCTCAAAGGGCTCACCCATCACATCCTCCATCGTCACCCCCAGCACCTTGGCCAGGGCGTGAACCCGCTCCGCCGAGGGGCGCTGCCCCTCTTTCATTTCCAGCTCCCAGATGTAGGCCTTGGTACAGCCAACCGCATCGGCGACCTGCTGGAGGGTCAGATCCTTTGCCTCACGGAAGCGCCGGAGGCGTGCTCCGAATGCCGAAGCCATGGCAATGCTCCTTTTACGCTGTAAGTCACTGATTACGACCCGCACAGTATAGCCACGGGATACTGATATACGCCATATGTGGTACGTGGTTTGACACGAGGGAGTCAGCGGGACACAATCCCTCTGTATCCCGCGGCTTTACTTAGACGGGATATTTGTTTAGCCAAATCGTCGCCGGCCAGCACCCACCGTCCCCTCTCTCTGCGGTCTCCGACCCAAGCGGGAACAGGACTGACAGCGGTTTTAGACCGATCTGAAACCGGGTTTAGCCTCCGACCCACACGTGAAAAGGACCAACAACATGAAAAAAACCTGGATCGAGTTGCTACACGAGTTGCCGGTGGACGCCACGCTGCGTGAGTTCCTAACGGGCCACGGCCTGAGGATGCCCGAGCATTTCGCGTGGAGCGACAAACCTGAAACCACACGGGCGTTGATCGAGGCCGTGCACACCTGGCCGGACGTCTCGGTGCGCGATGCACTGACCGCCAAGTTGCGCGCCAGCGTCGAGCTTGGAGACAGCGCAGGGACGCACGCGATGTTCCAGGTAGCCACCAGTCATGGCGCCGCCCTGACGGGGCTGGCCACCTGCCAGAGCGATATGCACCGCTCCTTTTGGCTATACGTGAAACACCCGGAGCTCTTTGAGCGTGCCGGCGATGTTGATCACTTCGAGCAGCAAGTCGCACAGGCCCAGCAGCATGAGCTCGGCGTGAAGAAGGCGCCCGACACCTCGGAGGCCGCGCTGGCGTCGCTGCGCAAGGAAGTCTCGGCCTTCTACCAGCGTGAGATGCAGTGCGGTGATCGCAGCAAGGCCTATGTGTTCGAGCGCAGTCCCGGCGTGTATCTGCTCAGCGTGCACGTCAAGGATCTGCCGATGGTGCGCCTGGAGTTCGAAGGCGATGAACTCAAGCGCCATGTGGGCAACCCCAACATTCACTCGGTCGTCGAGTACTCCTGCCTCACGGGCGTGACCCGCTCGCTGGTCAAGGGCGGAGCGCGGTATCACCAGATGCTGCTGAAGGCTTTTGCCAAGCACCTTTTACACGTGACGCTCGATGCCCACCGTATGCTGCCGCCGACGCTGGATCTCTCGGCGCTGCGATTCGGGTTCGAGGTCCAGCAGGCCATAGCGGACGGGTTTAGCGTGCTACAGGTGAAGTCGATCAGCCTGCTCAGCCCAGACAATCAGCTGAAGATCGAGTGCACGGCGATGGCCTCGAGCGAGCACCGATGTGTCACTGATTTGCTGGACGAAAAGTTGCCCGGCCCGCTGGCCGAAAACTGGCTCGTCACGTCCGCCCACATCAACCTGCACTACGCGCCTCAACCCGGCAAAACGCGCGCGAAGGTGGTTACCATTGAAGTGACGCGCAAGGGCCGGCTGAACCTGCATAAGTTCGACGCGGCGCTGCAGGCACAGTTGGAGGGATACCTGGTATCACTGGGCATTCTTCAGAAAGGGCAAACGCTCATCGCGCAGGAATCGCCCTCAAGCGACGCCTCGGATCTGCAACTGGCTTTTGCGCACTGATCGATGTCGTCGCACGAGGCATGGTCTTTGGTCTGCCGCTTGTTCGCGGGCGGGACGCCGGTATTTCGCGGGGCGTTATCGCCGACCGAAATAAGCGCCTGCGCCACCCTCGCGCCCGCGATCAAAGCAACCGTTGTGAACCGCACCTTCACGCTCTGCCCGTACTGCCAGTTGCACAACGGCCAGATCGTCGGGGGCGGCAATGGAGGACAGAACTGCCAGTGCCCGGACTGTGGCCCGATCCCGCTCGCCCCCGAGGATCGCGCCGCGATCATGCTCGATGAGAACTGGCTGCGATCACGACTGCGCATGGCCCTAGACATCGAGAGCCGAGACGGCGTCACCGACCTTAGCGATGGTGTGTGGCGACTAGGTGATGCTCGTCGTGAGCCGGTCCTCCTGTCGCGGAGCCTGATGCGCTTGTGGGCGGATCCTTCCATCTTTGATCGTATCCGCGTGCCAGGCGCTGGCATCCGGGTGATCGCACCCAGAGCGGCACAGATGCGTGGCGTGCCGTTTCCCACCGGGATCGAGTGGCTACCTCTGGAGGAGCGCTTCACGTCCTACGGCGGTGGGATCGTTCACCTCAAAGCAGGCCTTGCGCCGGAGCCGAGTACCGACGCCGATCCAAGGATTCCTGTTCACGGGCCGTTCTCCGCCGACTTCAAGTGGGTGACGCTGGATTCCTGGCCTCACGGACCGATCGAATGCACCGACGGTCAGGCGGCGGTCTTCAAGGCCCTGTGGACGTTCAAGGCCGTGAAGACGGTGGGCATTCGGGTGATGCGACGCGCCGGGCTATCGAGCGGCAAACCCAATGACCTGTTCAAGGTGAAGCAACGCCACAAAGGGCGTCCAGAGTACGAGGGCCCGCTGCATGCCTACCGGGCACTCGTGGAGTCGAACAAGCGCGAGGGGACGTACTGGATGCCGTGCGCGGGAGGCGCCGCGGGTTTGCCGTGATGCTTTGCCCAATCAAGGAAGGCGAAGCACCGCACAACCCTTTCGGTGATGTCACGCCTGGATTGACGCTTCGTCTTTATGCTCATAGTGTGTTCTGCCGGTAAAGTGACTACAGCCACTCATAGGATTAGCTAACAGTGAAGCGCCTGACGATGTCTTTGGACGATGATCTGGCAGACGCCTTCGAGGCGCTGGTCAGATCCCGTGGCTATGCGAACCGCTCGGAGGCATTCAGAGACCTGCTGCGAAATGACCTCATGGGAACACTGGTTCAAAGTCGGCCAGAGGCGATTTGCGTTGCCACCCTGAGCTATGTGTATAACCATCACCAGCGTCAGCTCGCCTCTCGCCTGACTGAGCTTCAGCATGATCATCATGAACTGACAGTCTCGACCATGCACGCCCACCTAGACCACGATCGCTGCGTAGAGACGATCATCCTAAGGGGGCACGCGGACGAACTTCAGGCATTCGCGCAATCCGTCATCACACAGCCAGGTGTCACTCACGGCCATCTTCACGTGGTTTCACTGGCAACAAGCGGGGAAAGCCCACACGCTCCGCTACACGCCTCCCGAACTTCGATGGCAGCGAAGGCCAGAAAGCGCCGGCTGCGTCACAAGCACTGACATATCGCTCCCCATTTGTCTGTAAAAGTAGGCAAGGGCATTGCCGCCGTGCACCTGTGTGTTCGCTTGACTCTGGAGATACGAATTCGCTGACAAAACTTTACCCAAACAAATCTTGTATGAAGATTATAATCTTGTATGAAGATTATAAGACTCATCATACTATTCTCTGGTGAGACCTGTTGCCCGGGAAGCAGTGATATGCGCAGCTCAACAGCTCCAGTCCGATGTTGCACTTCGAAGCTCGCGACATCCCTATCTCTCCTAGCTGCCGTCCTGTCATTCGGCATTGCATGGGCAACGGCGGCAACTGGCGCCGAGAGTGTTGCGCAAGACGTTAATGAAGGTGCATTACTCGAACAGGTCATCGTGACGGCTCGTCACTATGACAACGGGATCGGCACCTCTGACGCGGCCTCGGAGGGCACTATCAGCTCCGATCTAGTCGACGAGCGCCCTACGCTGCGACCCGGCGAGGTACTGGAGTTCGTGCCGGGCATGATCGTCACCCAGCACTCCGGTGATGGCAAGGCCAACCAGTACTTCCTGCGAGGCTTCAACCTTGACCACGGTACGGATTTTGCGACGTTCGTTAATGACCTGCCCGTCAACATGCCCACCAACGCGCATGGACAGGGTTATTCAGATCTGAACTTTCTCATCCCGGAACTCATCGATCATATCGACTACCGCAAAGGTCCCTACTTCGCAAAGAATGGCGACTTTGGCTCCGCGGGCTCGGCCGACATCGCCTACCGAACGTCGGTCGCCACGCCCTTCGCCGTCGCCACCGTGGGCGAAGACAACTTCCAGCGGGCCGTCGCAGCAGGCTCCACGGCACTGGGCAACGGCCTGCAGTTACTGGCAGGCGCCGAATTCCAGCACAATGACGGCCCGTGGACGCTACCGGAGCGCCTGAACAAGTCGAACGGGCTGCTGACCCTGAGCGGCGGAGACCTAGCGCAGGGCTGGAGCACCAGCCTAATGGGATACAGCGCCCACTGGGACTCGACCGACCAGATCCCGCAACGTCTCATCGATGATGGCACCTTCCAGGGTCGTTCCTTCGGGCGCTTCGATGCCGTGGATCTGACCGACGGCGGCGAGACTGGCCGCTACAGTCTCTCCGGCGAGTGGCACCGGAAGGGTGCGGACAGCGCGACTCGCGCAATCGCTTACGCCATCGACTACCGCCTCAAGCTGTTCTCCGACTTCACCTACTCGCTCGACCGCCCGACGACGGGAGATCAGTTCTCGCAGCAGGAGCACCGGCAGATCTACGGTCTCTCGGTCAACCACGCCTCCGACCTCAAGCTGTGCAACCTGCCGGTTCGCACCGAGATCGGGCTACAGGTGCGGCACGACCGCATCCATGTCAGCCTGTACGACACCGAAGCGCGCCGGATCATCGGCACGACCCGCGACGATCAGGTCCAGGAGACCCTCGCTGGCTTTTACGGCCAGGCCACGCTGCAAGTCGCGCCTTGGCTCCGTGGCATTGCCGGCATCCGCTCAGATGTGGCGCAGTTTGGAGTTGATAGCCGGGTGGATGAGCGCAATTTCGGCTCAGCGTCCGCGCATCTCTACTCACCCAAGCTCTCCCTGATCGCAGGCCCGTGGGACAGGACCGAATTCTTCTTCAACGCAGGGCGCGGCTTCCACAGCAATGATGCCCGCGGCACGACAGCGCACGTCGATCCCAAAACTGGCGATGCGGTCGATCCTATTCCGGGCTTGGTTGCCTCGCGGGGCTACGAGGTCGGGGCGCGTAGTGAGTGGATCCCGGGGCTGCAAACCTCTATGGCGCTATGGCGCCTCGATTTTGACTCGGAACTCGTCTACGTCGGAGACGATGGTACCACCGAGCCTAACAGGCCGAGTACACGGCGCGGCATCGAGCTCAACAACCATTATGTCCCGGCCCGCTGGGTGCTCATCGATGCCGACATCGCCTTTACGAGGGCACGCTTCTCGACCTACGACCCCGTCGGCGACCATATCCCCAACTCCGTAGACCAGGTGGTTTCTCTGGGATTCACGCTGCGGGAGCTCGGCGCATGGACTGCGGCACTCCAGTGGCGCTACCTGGGTCCGGGCGCACTGATCGAAGACAATAGCGTACGGTCTCGTTCGTCTCTGACCACCAACTTGCGCATCGGACGCAAGATGGGATCTCGGGCGGAACTGACGCTGGATGTCTTCAATCTGCTGGATCGCAAGGTCGATGACATCGAGTACTACTACGAATCACGTCTGCCGAGTGAAGCCGACCCGGTCAACGATTTGCATGTTCATCCCGGTGAGCCCAGAACGCTCCGATTGACCTTCCGCACTCGCTTCTGAGCTTACCGTCAGAGTCTCGGGAGCGCGATTTACTAGCCCGTACAGCCAAAGATCTTGGTCCGCCGCCAACAGACTCCGGTCGTGCTCGTGGCGTGCTCGCACCAGCGCACGCGATACGCACAGCTAGATCACGACCGCCAAATTCTTCAGTTGCCCGAATTGGGTCTTGATAATGCAGCTTCGCACACACGGGGGAAATTGCTCGCCAAGGGTCGGATCGCAACTGCCACAAAGAACGGCAGACACAGCCCCAGGGTGAGAATTCACTTTGGGCAATCGCCCCCGTGCGTGATCATTAATCGGTTCCTAATGATGCGTAGTTTCTGGCTACTACAGCGTCATAGAAGCGCCCACAAACAGACCGCGCCGCGGTCCGAACTGCGGCGCCCCCACGCCCACTCCGGAGCCGTCGCGTATCTCGTAGACCTTGTCGAAGAGATTGATGACGTCGAAGCGCAGCGTCAGGGCACCCGGGCCTTCACGCTGAAATGCATGGCTCGCGCCGACATTGACCTGTGTGTACGTTGGCAAATGATCGCCGTTGGGCACATCACTTCCATCAGGCAGTGTCAGGTCGGCACGCAGTCCGGTGCCAAACAGCAGATCCGCACTCAGCCGCGAGCCGGCCACCAGCCAGGAAGCGCCCGCAGACGCCGTGACCCGCTGTTCGTGGTCGAGGTGGATAGAGTGAGCAGCGATGTAGTCGAGCTCGTCCTGACCAAAATTGAACTGGGATGACTCGATCTGCTGGCCGCGCGCGCTCGAGAAGGCTAGGTTGGCATAGGTGCTGAATCCTTCCCGGTCGTAGTTCACGCTGAACTCCGCACCCTTGATGACGCCCTGCGCATAGTTGAATGGCGTGAGAATAATGGGCGCCCCGAACTGCCCTTCGTCGATTAGATGCGCGGACTTGCGATAGTACCCGTCCACCGCAACAGTCAGGTGGTCCCCGACCTTCTGCTCCAGACCCAGGTCATAGTAGTCTGACCTCTCTGCCAGCGGCGAGGACGAGGTCGTCACCTCCGTCGCTGCCGTGGTGCCGGTGAACTTAGCTACGCTCTCAGTACCCACCAACTCGAACGGCGGAGGCGTGAAATAGCGGGAGTAGCCCGCATGCAGCGTCGTGTCCGGACCGCTCCTCCACACCGCGTTCAGTCGCGGACTGAGCTGGCTTCCGCTCGAGTACCCAGTGTAATGATCAAAGCGCAGTCCGTAGTTGACCGTCAGCGCCGTAGCCGCCTGCCACTCATCCTGTAGGTAGACGCTCTGGATCCACTGCTGCTGCGAGCCGTTATCAGCGATGGAGACCGGTCGGTCACTGAGCGGGTTGCCGTCCGCATCAGTCGGCAGCACCTGCGAGTTCGCAATGCTGGTCGTATTGTCGTGCTGTAGGTACCAGCCCCCACGCAGGGTGTGGCCGGCGGTGAGCATGTACGAGATGTCAGTCTGCCAGCCAAGCGCCGCGTCCCGCTTGAAGGCATCTTGGGCGATACCGTCGTAGAGCAGATCGCCCAATGAATCTGGCTTGAATGACAGGCTCGAGTACCTGGTGGTCAGCGAGCTTTGCCAGTCCAGTTGGCCCTGAGCGTGCTGCCAGGTGACGATGGCGTAGTGCGTCAGCTCGCGCTGATTCTCATCCAGGCTTTCACTCGGGTAAGCGGATTGGCCGTTCACGGTCAGGCCGAGGCCGGGCTGCAGTCCCTGCTGGTTCGGGATCTGGAACTTGCCGCTGGAAGTGCCCAGGATCAGGGAAAGACGATTAGCCGAATCGAGGATGTCCTCGAAGTAGCCGAACCCATGGAGCTGGGTCGTGTGGTCGTGCAGTGGATTGCTGCGCCCATCCGGCGACTCGATGCCGAGATCGTTCCGCAGCAGGTCGCCGGAAACAAAATAGCTCAAGCTCCCGCTCCGTCCGCCGTAATTGAAGCTCGGCTGCACCGTCCCATGGCTGCCTCCATAGAGTGAGACCGAACCGCCGGTATCGAGCACTCCGCTCTTGGTCGTCATGTCGATGATGCCAGCGGTGCGCAGGCCGTATTCTGCTGGAAGCGCGCCCGTTACCAGCTTCAGCGAGGAGATCAATCGCGGACTCAGCGACTGGCCGAAGACACTGATGCCTTCAGGAAGGATGACGCCGTTGAGCCGGTACTGCACGTCGTTGTGATCACCGCGCACGTGCAGTTGACCGAAGGAATCCTGCACCACAGAGGGTGCCTGCAGGATCACCTGGTTGAGCAAAGTGTTGTCCCCGCCCGGAGTGGCCAAGATCGCCGCCTCGTCGATCGAGTAAGTCGATGCGCCAGTCTGGGTCTCGATTCCTCCTCGGCGATCATTAAGATGCTGAGCCGTGATGACGATTTCATCAAGAGTTCTGGTACCGGCATTGCCGGCTGCGACGTCGTCCGCCAGCGCGGCACCGGCCATGAAAGTGGAAGCCAGCATCAGACTGGCGTGCCTAGTCAATGTGTTCACGTTGAATGCTCCAATCGAATCCAATGAGCCGCGCGCGGCGTTGACCGCGACGGCAAACGACCAGCTTGCTCCCCGCGCCTCAATGCGGCACGTGCAATGGTCGGTCTAGGGAGTTGGATTCAGGAGCGAGGCGGAGCGCGGGGTCGCGCGGAGGTGATGAATCGCTGAACTACGGGGGCAGCGAGCAGGAAAGTCGTGGTCAGCAGAACTAGTGCCAGCAACCGCTGCGTGGAGGCAGAAAGCTTGGGGGGCGCACCCAGCGAGCCGAAGGTGGCGCAGTAGCCGCACAGTTCGGTGTGACCATTGCTGCCTTGATAGACCGACTCATAGTGTCGGTGCGTCAGGTAGGCGACGCTGTTCAACACCAATGCGCACAGCACCGCCGCGATTAGGAGTCGCGGGGATAATCGGCTCAGGAGTTGGTTACGAAGTTTTAGCACTCTGAATTAGGGTAGCGCATTAGCAGGCGGCCTACCATACAAACTCGCGGGCCCAGTCAAGGAAGGCGAAGCAACACTACAAAGGGATTCTGGAGTACGAGGGCCCGCTGCATGCCTACCGGGCACTAGTGGCGTCGAACAAGCGCGAGGGGACGTACTGGATGCCGTGCGCGGGAGGCGCCGCCAGTTTGCCGTGATGCTTTGCCCATCCAATCACGATGGAAAACTCGCCTCTGTGACACACGTACAAGGCGTTGATCGAATTGGTGTTGTGCGTAGGCTAGAGAGCACAAGTTTGTAACAGGCTCGAGAGAGCAGAGAGCAATAAGGAAGCGAACTCGCGCCATTCAGCTCCGGTTCTGGCGACTGGTGGCACACGCAGAATGCAGAGAACCGCTGCAGGAATTGGGGGTATCTGGAACTGGAAACGCCCGACTGAGAGTAGTCTGACAAGGCGTATTGGTGCCGGAGATAGGAATCGAACCTACGACCTACGCATTACGAATGCGCCGCTCTACCAACTGAGCTACTCCGGCAACTGGAGGGCCCGCTCGAAGGCGCGCATTCTAGCCAAAGTCAGGGCCGCGATTCCATGATTTTGGGCATGAACGCGGCAGATTGAGAGGTGGTTTGCCCCCCGCCCGCAGGCCATGCTGACCCTCCCCAACGGGAGAGCTCATGCAGCCTACGCAGCGCGGCGCCAGTTTGTTCAGTCTCGCCATCGCGCTGGGCCTGGTGGCCGTATTGGCGGCCACCGCGGCACCGGGCTTCGAACGCATCACCCGTCAGTGGGCGGCGGCCCGCAGCGCCTCGGGCCTGATAGCGGCCCTGCATCAGGCGCGCAGCGCCGCCGTAGCGCGTGCCGTGCCGGTTGTCCTGTGCCAGACGGATGTACCGGGTCACTGCACGACAGTGGGCACCCCCTCGGGCTGGCAACTGTTCGCCGACAACTCCCCCAGCAGTCCTCCCCGGCTCGATTGGGCCGACGAACTGCTTCAGGCGCACACCCTCGCACCCTCCATCGAGCTGCGCGTCACGCGCACCGCGGTCACGTATTGGCCCACGGCGCGCGCCGCCAGCACGGCCAGCTTCATCGTCTGCGACCGACGCAATCTCGCTTCGCCACGAGTCGTCATCGTCAGTCAGACCGGCCGGCCCCGCCTGAGCCAGCGTCTATCGGATGGCAGCATCCCGGACTGCACGGGTGGCTGAGCGCGGCGCCACCTTGCTGGAACTACTGGTGGCACTGACGGTGCTGACCATCGGCATCGCCGGCAATGCGCGTCTGCTGTTACTCGCGGTGACCACGGAATCGCAGACACAACCACGCGAGGCTGCCACTCGACGTCTGGCGGATGCACTGGAACTAATCGCCGCATGGAACGGCTCACCGCCCGCAGCGCGCATCAGTGAGTGGCGTACAGCCGTCGGCGAGAGCGTCTCGCTGCCAGCCTACATCTATACGCCCGTTAAACCTCCGTGAGCCGCGGCTTCACCGTGCCGGAGGTATTGGTCACGTTACTACTCAGCAGTCTGCTGATTGTCGCCTTGGGCCGGGTTCTTGGCACCGTGACGCGCACACTGCAACTGCGCGATAGCCAAGCCGAGATGCGCGAGCGAGCCCGCTTCGCGATGGCGACGCTGGAAGCTGACATTCAAATGGCGGGCTACTACGGACTGACGGCACGCGGTGGCGATTTCCGCTGGCTGCAGTCCGGCAACAGTGAAGGCGCGATCGCATCGGCAGCGTTGGCGCAGACCGCCCCAGCACTCAGTGCAGCACCAGCCGCTGCCCACGAATGCGGCGTGAATTTTGTGCTCGATCTCGCAACACCGCTGCAGGCCGACAACAATCGCTTTGCACTGGGTCGTAACCGCAGCGCAGGCTGCGCACCCAATTGTGGTGCGCGTGCTGGCACCGACACCCTCACGCTGCGGCGCGCATCGACATTGCGCGCCTCACCCGACCCCGGTCGATTTCAGCTGCTGGTGGATCGCAGCGATGAGCGGCGTCGCTGGATACTCGCCGATGGCACTGCACCCACGGACACAACGATGACTGCCGATCGGGTCGAGTGGCATGACCTGCTCGTCAACAGTTACTACATCTCCAATGATTCGGTCGGTATGCCGGGCATGCCGGCACTGCGCGTCAAATCACTCACGCGCATCTCCGGCCGGCCGACCTTCATTGACACGGAAGTCATGCCGGGTATCGAAGATCTGCAACTGCAATGGGTGACGGACAGTGGCGTCTACGAACCCGACTCGCTACCAGCCACCGAACGCATCCGCATGGTGCAGCTCTGGCTGCGCGTGCGCGCCACGACTGCCGAGCCGGGCTATCGAGACACACAGCCCTACCGCTATGCGAACGTTGTCGCAATACCGGAGGCAACGGAGCAATCATTCCGTCGCATGCTGATCAGCCGGCGTTTCGCACTGCGAAACGCGACGCCGTGACTAGCACCTCCATCGATAAACGCGAACGCGAACGCGGCAACATATTACCGGCGATGCTGGTGCTGCTGGGCGCACTGACGCTGCTGGCACTGGGGACCACGCAGTCATCGCTCCTGGAACTGATGATGAGCAGCAATGAGCTCTACAGACTGCGCGCGTTCGCAGCCGCCGAGGCCGGCATTGCCGCGGCCCAGGCGGCACTGGCGAGCACTGCGGCCGCAAGACTGCCGGATGCGCGCACACGCATCCCAATTCCAGGAATGAGCGACGACAACTACGATTTCACGGTGCGCGACGGCGGCGAGGATGCCCGATTCTTTGAGCTCAGCGACGGCCAGCGCCGCGCCCGTCATTTTACGATCGCTGCAACGGGTCGATCTCTACGCAGCGCTCAGGCGCGCGTCGAGCGCGGTGTGCGGGCTATACAGGATGCCTCCGGCACCTTGCTGAGCATCGAATCGGAATTTTGGCTGCGTAAAGACGTGGACTGAACCGCCGACCGTCAACGCGTAACGGCCTGACGCAGTGCCTTGGGCAGAGCGAATACCACATGCTCTTCGCGGCCCTGCAGTTCCGCGGGAGCCTCGCCGCCCCACTCACGCAGCCGCGCCAGCACCTGCTGCACCAACGACTCCGGCGCTGATGCACCCGCTGTGACACCGACCGCACGCCGACCGTCAAACCATTCACGTTGCAGGTCATCCGCACCATCAACGAGATAGCCGGGCACATCCACACGATCCGCCAGTTCACGCAGTCGATTTGAATTAGAACTGGCCTTGGAGCCCACGACCACGAGCACGTCGCAGTCACGCAGTAGCTCTTTCACTGCTTCCTGACGGTTCTGTGTGGCGTAGCAGATATCTTCCTTGCGAGGTGACTGCAGCGAGGGAAACCGCTCCCGCAAGGCCGTCACAATCGCCGATGTGTCATCGACCGAGAGCGTGGTCTGCGTAACGAAGGCCAGACGCTCCGGATCACGCACCTGCAACCGCAGCACATCGTCGACACTCTCGACCAGCAGGATGCGGCCGCCATGGCGCGTATCGAAACGACCCATGGTGCCCTCCACCTCCGGGTGACCGGCATGACCGATGAGGATGACTTCGCGCGCCTCACGCGCAAAGCGCCCCACTTCCATGTGCACCTTGGTCACCAGCGGACAGGTCGCATCGAATACCTGCAAGCCGCGGCGATTTGCCTCGGCCTCCACAGCTGCGGAGACACCATGCGCCGAGAAAATCACGGTGGCATCATCCGGCACCTCGTCCAACTCCTGGACGAACACCGCACCCAGCCCGCGCAACCGCTCCACAACATTGCGGTTATGCACCACCTCATGACGAACGTAGATCGGTGCGCCGAACAGCGACAGTGCACGCTCGACGATCTCGATGGCGCGATCAACGCCGGCACAGAAACCTCGGGGATTGGCCAACAACACGCGCACGATCAGCCCCCCGCTCGATGACCGCGCGATGAGAGAACGGACTCGAGGATCAGCAGGCCGGCGCCCACCGTGATCGCGGCGTCCGCAACATTGAAAGCCGGGAAGTAATGCTCTGCCCAGTGCCACTGCAGAAAATCGACCACATAGCCGAAGCGCAGTCGATCGAACATGTTGCCCAGCGCACCTGCGATGATCAGCGACAGCGCACTGGCTGTCAGGTGCGCGTGGCGCGGCAAGGCACGCAGCCAACCCACCAGCACCACCGACACCACCAGCGCCAGCGCACTGAAGACCCAACGCTGCCAGCCCGAGCCATGCGCAAAGACACTGAAGGCCACCCCAGTGTTATGCGCCAGGGTGAGATTGAACACGGGCAGCACACGCAGGGTCTTGTACATCTCGAAACGGGCGGTGACCGCAGCCTTGCTCCACTGATCGAGCACAATGAGCAGTCCACTGAGCCACAACCAGCGCAATGGGCTGGCGATCTTTTCCGAGAGGAAGCGGATCGACTCTGGCATCAGCACACGCGCCGCTGTTCGCCGGGCAACTGCAGGTTGCCGGCGCAGCGATGACAGAGCTCGGGATGCGCAGCATCAGTGCCAACATCGGCGCGCTGATGCCAGCAGCGCACGCACTTGGCATGCGTACCCGCCTGCACACGGATCCAGACGCCCTCGGCGGCAACGCTGCTCGCCACCGCAGCGTCTGCAGGCGCAGCGTCCACGACATGCACACGCGCCGCCGACGTGATCAGCAGGAAGCGCAGCTCGTCGCCAAAGCCTGCAAAGGCACTGTGGTATTCGCTCCGGCAAAACACATCGACCTCGGCCTCAAGCGGCGCACCGATGGCGCCCGCCGTGCGCAGCTGCTCAAGCTCTCGCGCGACATCGCTGCGCAGCGCAAAAGCACGCTCCCAGTCCATGTCGTCACTGCGTACCGCCGGCAGCGTGTGCCAGACCGAGAGGAACACCGACTCGGAACGCTCGCCCGGCAGCGCGCGCCAGATCTCCTCGGCGGTGAACGAGAGAATCGGAGCCAGCCAGCGGACCATTGCCTCGGCGACATGCCACAGCGCGGTCTGCGCCGAGCGTCGCGCACGACCGTTCGCCGGCGTGGTGTAAAGGCGATCTTTCAGCACGTCGAGATACAGACCGCCCAGATCCACGACGCAGAAGTTGTGGATCTTCTGGTAGATGCTGTGGAAGTTGTAATCGCGATAGGCGGCGATGATCTCAGTCTGCAGCGCAGCGGTACGCGCAATAGCCCAGCGATCCAGCGCAACCATTTCTTCCACCGGCAGCGCATCGCCCGGCACGAAGCCATTGAGATTGCCCAGCAGGAAGCGCAGCGTGTTGCGCATGCGGCGATAGGACTCGCTGACGCGCTTGAGGATCTCATCGGAGACGCTCATTTCGTTGGCGTAGTCGGTAGCCGCCACCCACAGACGCAGCACGTCAGCGCCCAGGGTCTTGTTGATGGTCTGCGGCGCGATGACGTTGCCGAGCGACTTGGACATCTTGCGGCCCTTGTCGTCCACCGTGAAGCCGTGCGTCAGCACGCCGCGGTAAGGCGCACGACCATACAGCGCCTCGGACATCAGCAGCGAACTGTGGAACCAGCCGCGATGCTGATCGGAGCCCTCAAGATATAGATCCACCGGCGCTGCAAAGTCGGGCGCCAGCGCCGCTACGCATTCGAACGAGAGACCCGAGTCGGCCCACACGTCCATCACGTCCGTGACTTTGTCGTAGTCGTCAGCCTCGGCGCCGAGCAGCTGCGCGGCATCCAACGAGAACCAATACTCGATCCCTTCCTTCTCGATCCCCGCAGCCACTTGATCGATCAGTTCCACACTTCGCGGATGCAATTCACCGGAGACCTTGTGCGTGAACAGCGTGATGGGCACACCCCAGGTGCGCTGCCGCGACAGACACCAGTCCGGTCGCTTCTCGATCATGCCGTAGATACGCGCCTCGCCCCACTCCGGAGTCCACTTCACGGTGCGAATATCGCGCAATGCGTTGGCACGCAGGCCCTGCGCCTCCATGCTGATGAACCACTGCGAGGTGGCACGGAAAATGACTGGCGTCTTGTGGCGCCAGCAGTGCGGGTAGCTGTGCGGATGCGCCGCCTGGTGCAGAAGATGGCCACGCTCGGCCAGCGCCGCGATGACCACCGCATTGGCATCAGCGACTTTCATGCCGGCAACCAACTCGGTTCCAGGTACGAAGCGTCCATCGCCCTGCACCGGATTGATCACGGGCAGACCATAACGCCGACCGGCGATGTAGTCCTCCTGGCCGTGCGCGGGCGCGGTGTGTACGGCGCCGGTACCGGCGTCGATGGTGACGTGGTCACCGAGGATCACCGGCACCTGCTTCGCCAGCCAAGGATGCTGCAGCGACAGGCCTTCGAGCACCGCGCCCTTGAAGTGCGCGAGCTCATGCGTTGCGCCTAGGCCGTAGCGTTGCAGGCAAGCCGGCGCCAGTGCAGCGGCCAACACCAACACGGCCGTTGCCGGGCTCTCTGCCGCGTGTTCTGGCTGCTTCACCGCCACCGCGATGTAATCGAGTTCAGGGTTGAGTGCCACAGCCTCGTTGGCCGGCAGCGTCCAAGGCGTGGTGGTCCAGATCACCAGCGAGGCCTTCACGCCGGGCGCAGTGGTCAGCGCGGCGGGTGCAATACCCACGCGCTGTGCGAAGTCGGCCACATCGACGACATTGAAGGCCACGTCGATGGCCGTCGACGTGCGATCTTCGTATTCGACCTCCGCTTCAGCCAGCGCCGAGCGGCAATCGAGACACCAGTGCACCGGCTTCAGGCCGCGATACAAATGCCCGTTGCGAATGATCTTGCCGAGCGCACGCACCTGTTGCGCCTCGAATCGCGGATCCATCGTCAGATACGGCAACTGCCAGTCGGCAAACACACCCAAGCGCTCGAAGTCCGCGCGCTGACCGTTGACCTGCTCCATCGCAAACGCGCGGCAGGCTGCACGAAAGGCCTTGGCATCGAGCTTCTGGCCCGGCTTACCGTGCTTCTTCTCCACCGCCAACTCGATCGGCAGTCCATGGCAATCCCAGCCCGGCGTATAGGGCGCATCGAAGCCATCGAGCGTGCGCGACTTGACGATGACGTCCTTGAGAATCTTGTTGACCGAGTGACCGATGTGGATCGGTCCGTTCGCATAGGGCGGCCCGTCATGCAGCACGAACTTCGGACGACCGCGCGACGCGGCGCGAATCTGGGCGTAAATGTTTTGCTCCGCCCAGCGACTGAGCTGTTGCGGTTCGCGCTGCGCCAGATCGGCCTTCATCGGGAAGGACGTCTGGGGAAGATTCACGGTCAGCTTGTAATCGGTCACTTGTCCATCCAATCCAGTTCAACGCGCTCGCAGATCAGCGCAGTTCATTCAGACGGCACCGGCCAGCGCACGGCGGGCATCCGCGGCATCACGATGCATCTGCTCGATCATCGGCTCCAAAGAGTCGAAGTGCAGTTCATCACGCAGTCGCGCAATGAACTCCACCTCCAGCTCATGACCATAGAGATCACCGCTGTAGTCGAACAGGTGCACTTCCAGCAGCGGCTCAACACCGTTGACCACTGGACGAGTGCCAAGACTGGCCACGCCAGGCCATCCGCGCGCCGGCAGGCTGTCAGTCTGTACACGCACTGCAAAAATACCTGAAAGCGGCAAGCGGCGTCGACGTGGCGCGATGTTCACGGTCGGAAAGCCCAGCTGGCGACCGAGCTGCGCCCCACGCTGCACCCGGCCGCGCATTGAAAAGGGGCGTCCCAGCCATCGGGCCGCCTGCGCCATGTCGCCGGCCGCGAGCGCCTCGCGCACCAGCCGCGATCCGACCCGCTGATCACCGACCTTGACCGGTTCGACCACCTCCACGCTCAGGCCAAATTCCGCGGCCCGGGCGCGCGACCACTCGGCGTCCCCCTCGGCGCGTTGGCCGAAGCGGAAATCATGACCGATGATCATCTGGCGGATACCGAGGTTGCGCAGCAGAGTCAGAAATTGCGCCGCGCTGAGCGAGCGCAGTGCGGCGTCAAAGCGCAGCAGGCACAGCACATCAATACCGGTGGCCTGCAACACTCGCCAGCGCTCGCGAAAATTCGTCAGGCGCGCCGGCGGATCAGCGGCGCGAAGAAATTCCAGCGGCAACGGTTCGAAGCTCACCAGCATCGACTCACACTGCAGCGCTCTGGCCTGCTCCCGTGCACGCGCAATCAGATGCTGATGACCAATGTGAATGCCGTCAAAACCACCAATGGTCGCGACATAACCGCCACCGGCCGCCACCGCACCCAAAGCCGGCTGGGCCGAGCTGGCGCGCAGCAATCTCACGACGACGTGCCGCCATGCCGCATGTCGCGCGGACGCAATCCGCTGACGTAAAGCACCAGAAAATAGAGCAGCGCGGCCAGAAGAATGTCGCCGAAGCAGCGTAACAATCGCAGCCACAACGGCAGCGCCATCCACTGCTGCAGATCACCGGACAGCCATCCCAGCAGCAACGCCATCATCGCGCAGCCCAACGCCACGCGCGGCAGAAGGCGTGCCCAGGCCTGCGTTGGCCGCAACACGCCGCTGCGCTGCAAGCCGCGCCACAGCAGGAAGGCGTTGACCGCCGAGGCAATGCAGGTGGATGTCGCCAGCAACAGATACGGAGACTTAAAGCCGAACCACACCGCCGGCACCACGATGCCGACGTTGATCGACACATTCACTGCCAGTGCGATGAGAGCCGCACGCACCGGCGTCTTCGTGTCCTGACGCGCGTAGTAGCCGGGCGCCAGCACCTTGATGAGACTGAAGGTCATCACGCCCCATGAATACGCGACCAGCGCATAGCTGGCCATCTGGATGCCCGCGATGCCGCCGGCCGCCACTTTGCGGAAGCCGAATACCGCCGCCACCATCGGGCCGGAGAAGAAGAGCATGCCGATCATGGCCGGGGCCACCAGCAACACCGTCAGGCGCAACGCCCAGTCGAGTGTGTCGGAGAACTCCTGACTGTCCTGCCGCGCATGCTGAGCGGACAGGCTGGGCAGGATCACCGTCCCCAGCGCAATGCTGAACACGCCCAGCGGGAACTCCATCAGTCGATCGGCGATATACAGCGCGCTGATGCTGCCCACTGCGAGGAACGAGGAGATCGCGGAGTTAAGCAGCAGCGAGAGCTGCGACATCGACGAACCGACGATGCCCGGCACCATCAGCTTGAGAATCCGCTTGACGCCCTCTGCCCGCGGCCGCCAGCGCGGCCACGAAAACAGTTTCAGACGCGCCACCGATGGCAGGAGCGAGAGCAGCTGCAACACGCCCGAGATGAACACACCGATGGCGAGCACCGGACCGGGTCGGCTGCTGTGCGCCGCCACGCCCACCGCAACGCCGATGAGCAGCACGTTCTGGATGACCTGGGTGAAGGCCGGCAGCGCAAAGCGCTGGTAACTGTTCAGCACCCCGGCATAGAGCGAGGTCAGCGAGATGAACAGGACGTAGGGAAACACCCAGCGGAACATCTCCACGGCCAGCGCGAAGCGATCCCCGCCCTGGGCGGCGAACCCGCCGGCATAGACCAGAATGATCGCCGGGGCGGCCAGTACCCCGATTACGGTCACCGCCAGCAGTACCAGACCGAGGGTACCGGCCGTGTCGGCCACCAGCCCCCGGACCTCGGCCAGCTCACGACGGGCCCGGTATTCGGACAGGACGGGCACAAAAGACTGGGAAAACGCCCCCTCGGCGAACAGCCGGCGGAGGAAATTGGGGATGGCGTAGACCACAAAGAAGGTATCGGAGGCCGCGCCGAGGCCGATGGCAGCGGCAATGGCCTGATCGCGCACCAGGCCCGTGATGCGCGACAGCAGGGTGTTTAGACCCGTGATCCGGGTGCCTCTGATCAGTGTGCGGCTCATGAATCCCGGCGACTATACCGGAGGCCGATTGACAAGGGTGCACCCGCTCATCAAACTACGCGGCCTTTCAATGAGTTGAGCGGAGTCAGGCGTGGCAAACACCAAGTCAGCGGAAAAAGCGGCTCGTCAGGCCGTTGTTCACCGGGCGCGCAATGTCGCCCTGCGTTCGCGCATGCGCAGCGCCATCCGCAAGGTCAGCGATGCTGTCGAATCAGGCAACAAGACTGCAGCCAAGACCAGCTATGAAGCCGCCGTGCCGCTCATCGACACGCTGGTGAACAAGAAGATCATTCACCGCAATCAGGCCGCTCGCCACAAGAGCCGCCTCGCCAAGCGCGTCAAGGCGTTGGCCTAACAGACCTACCGCGCGGGCCCCCTCCGGGCCCGCGCTGCATTCAATTCGGCTGTCTTGGTGCCGCTGAGGCAAGGGTCTGCTCCAGATCCTCGACCGCCAGCAGGAGCGACAGCCGAGTATCGCCTCGCGACACCTCGCGCCAGTGCCGCCCTTCGGGCCACGGCTCCATCGCACCTGCTAACGCCCAGAGCATGTTGAGTGAATGCGCCACGCCGGCGCGCTTGAGCTGCACATAGGTGCGCACCGCGCCACGCTCGCGCAGCTGCGCCGCGCTGTAGATGCCGATTTCGGCCAGCAACTGCTCGGAACGAGGACCCAGGTTTCGCAGGTCACGGATGCGCAGGCGCATCTTGCCCGCCGCGATCCTCTGCCTGACTTTCTGGTTACGCATCGGATCGAGGGTGAGAAGGGCTCACTTCTTCTTGGCTGCCGGACGACGCTGCGATGACCGCCCCCCAGCGCTGACGGACCGCTTGCGGGGCTGAGCCTTTCCGCCCGACTTGGCTTTGGCCTTGGCCTTGGCCTTGGCCTTGGCCTTGGCTTTGGGCTTCGCCGCGCCTGTGGTCTTCGCACCAGCGCGCCGCGTCGCCACGAAGTAGGGATTAGCCGGCGCCGGCTGACCGTCAATGAAATTCATCACGGCATCGGCCAGCTCGCGCGTCCCACGCTGCGCCGCCGCCGAAATCAGGAAACAGGGTCCGGTATGGCGCAGCCCGGCGACGATGGCGCGTGCAATCCGCTCGGCCTCATCATCCGGCACCAGATCGCGCTTGTTGAGCACCAGCCAGCGCGGCTTCTTCACCAGCGAGGCGCTGAACTTGCGCAACTCGCCGACGATGGCCTTGGCATCACGCACCGGATCAGCTTCCGGATCGGGCGGCAGGATGTCGACCAGATGCAGCAACACCCGCGTGCGCTGCAGATGCTTGAGAAAGCGAATGCCCAGGCCCGCGCCGTCCGCCGCACCTTCGATCAGCCCGGGGATGTCGGCCATGACAAAGCTGCGCTGCTCACCGCAATAGACCACGCCGAGATTGGGATACAGCGTGGTGAACGGATAGTCCGCAACCTTGGGCCGCGCAGCTGACAGCACACTGATCAGCGTGCTCTTGCCGGCATTCGGCAGACCCAGCAGACCCACATCGGCAATGACCTTCAGTTCCAAGGCCAGCGTGCGCTTTTCACCGGGCAGGCCTGAGCCGAACTGACGCGGCGCGCGGTTGGTGCTGGTCTTGAAGCGCAGATTTCCCCAACCGCCCTTGCCGCCCTTGGCCACAAGTAGCACTTCACCGGCGGTCTTGAGATCGCCCAATTCCTCGTCTGTTTCCACGTCCTTGATCGTCGTGCCCACCGGCACGTCGACGTAGAGATCTTCACCGCCGCGGCCGAAGCAGTCGTTGCCCGAACCAGGCTCACCATTCTTGGCCTTGAAAGTGCGCTGGATGCGGAAGTCGGCCAGCGTGTTGATGCCTTCCTTCGCGCGCAGCCAGACGCTGCCGCCCACACCTCCGTCGCCACCATCCGGGCCACCAAAGGGGATGAACTTCTCGCGGCGGAAACTCAGGCAGCCGCGGCCGCCGTGACCGGCCTGCACCTTCAAAAGGGCTTCGTCGACGAATTTCATGCTGTGAGCCTATGACGAACGAGGGCCAAAAACAAAAGCCCCGGCACTGGGCCGGGGCTTTCACTGTCCGGATAGCCGGAACCGTACCTGCTGCGGAACTTCAGTCCGCCAGCACGTGGACGAACATTTTCTGCATCGGTCCCTTGCGGTTGAACTGCACGCGGCCCGGCTTGAGGGCGAACAGCGTGTGATCGGTGCCGACGCCGACGTTCAGGCCCGCATTCATGCGCGTGCCGCGCTGACGGACGATGATGTTGCCAGCATTGACCTGCTCGCCGCCGAACACCTTGACGCCAAGGCGCTTGCTGTGGGACTCGCGGCCGTTGCGTGTACTGCCGCCTGCCTTTTTATGTGCCATGTGACTGCTCCAGAAACCTGTTGTCTGTTAAGCCGATCAGCCGGCAATGCCGGTGATGCGCACCTGAGTGTAATGCTGGCGGTGCGTGCCGCCGCGACGATAGTGCTTGCGGCGACGGAATTTCACGATGACGACCTTATCGGTGCGACCGTGCTTCTCGACCGTGGCACTGACCTTGGCGCCTGCAACCAGCGGCTTGCCAAGCGTGATCTTGTCGCCATCAGCGACCATCAGCACCTGCTCGAAGCTCACTGTGGCACCGACGTCGGCGTCCAGCTTCTCCACACGCAGCACGCCATCCTTCTCGACCCGATATTGTTTGCCGCCCGTGGCGATAACCGCGTACATTGTCAGCACTCCGTTTGAACACGCCCGCACGACCCTATTGGTCGCTGGCGGAAAGGTCGCGCATTCTAACGGCCAGAACGGGGGCGGTCAAACGCGCTTTAACATGGAGAATCAGGCAGTTGGATAGCCTCAAACAGTCGCTGGCCGCGCTGCCGGTTCCGCGCCCTGCCGCCGCGGGGGCGCCAGGCCCTTCCGGGGAGGCACTGGGAGCCATCCGCGCCCCGGTCAGGGACGACCTGATCGCGGTCGACGCCTGCATCCGTGCCCGCCTCAAGAGCGCCGTACCGCTGGTGGACCAGATCGCCGAGCACATCATCGGTGGCGGCGGAAAGCGCCTGCGCCCGCTGCTGGTCCTGCTTGCAGCGCGCGCCGCCCAGAGCGGCCCTGCGGCTGCGGTAGCCGCCAGTCCCGAGGCCGATCATGTGATGGCCGCGACCTTCATTGAATTCATCCACACCGCCACCCTGCTTCACGATGATGTAGTGGATAACAGCTCGCGGCGGCGCGGACGGCTCACGGCCAATGAAATGTTCGGCAACCAGGCCAGCGTGCTGGTTGGTGACTTCGTGTACTCGCGCGCCTTCCAGATGATGGCCGCCGTGGAATCCACCCGCGTCATCGAGATCATGGCCAATGCCACCAACGTGATCGCCGAAGGCGAAGTGCTGCAGTTGATGAATGCGCGCGACGCCGACACCACCGAGGAACGCTATCTGCAGGTCATCGATCGCAAGACCGCACAGCTATTCCAGGCCGGTGCCGAGGTGGCCGCCGTACTCGCCGGCGCCACGCCGACGGTGCAACGCGCCCTCGCCGACTACGGTCGCCATCTGGGCATTGCCTACCAGCTGGTGGACGATGCCATGGATTACCAGTCCGACCCGGACACGCGCGGCAAGAACCTCGGCGACGATCTGGCCGAAGGCAAACCGACCCTGCCGCTGATCCATGCGCTGCGCGAAGCCGAAGCGACCGCCCGGAAAGGCGGCAGCAGTCCCGAAGGTCAGCGCGCTCAGGCAACGGCCACCGCGATCCGCGACGCCATTGCCACCGGCGGACTGGACAAGCTGGAGCTGATCTTCAGCGCAATTGAATCGCTGGGAGGGCTTCAGTACACTGCGCGGCTCGCCGCCGCCGAAGCCGAGAAAGCTCAGGCAGCACTCACGGCCCTCCACCCGTCACCCTACCGCGACGGACTGGCCGCGCTGGCGCGCTTCGCGATCGAGCGAACGCACTGACGGCGAAGACGAGTAGAGATCGAGACCGCAAATCGGGGTGTAGCTCAGCCTGGTAGAGCACTACGTTCGGGACGTAGGTGTCGCAGGTTCAAATCCTGTCACCCCGACCATCTTTGGCAATCACACAGCCGACTGTGGGATTGATGCACTGGCCGCCACTTCATCAAGGCCATTAGCACCCACTGTTTGTCCCCCGCTACGGCTCTGCATGGGATCACTGCAAAACTAAAGTGACCGATGAGCCCGCAGGAACAATGACACCGTTTCTTGTATAGCTGGACTTGCCGGCAGAGACAGTTTCTGTGGTGTAGGTATGCGTTGTGGCATCAAGCGTGGAACCAGCGCCCGATGTACTCGCCGGCCGCTGTGACGAAAACGCGGAGGC
This sequence comes from Gammaproteobacteria bacterium, assembly GCA_947452065.1. Classification (GTDB taxonomy): domain Bacteria; phylum Pseudomonadota; class Gammaproteobacteria; order Steroidobacterales; family Steroidobacteraceae; genus FEN-1191. The sequence goes on along the minus strand of CANGBB010000002.1, from coordinate 238,118 downwards.
ATCAACGGCCCCGAGCGTGTATCCCGAATCTACTTTTGAAGGGAACCCGTATTGCGCAGGGACCCCTGTGGCCGGCATCAACCCAAACAAAGATGCACCCATGCGGGCAAAGTCATCGGCCAAACCGCTACTGCCATTCGAGCGCAACAGAGAATCCAGGCATTGGTAACTGGAGACCCCGAGGGTTCCGTCGTTGCAGTTGGTGACCAGCGATTTGAATACCGTTATCCCAAAACGTCTGTTGATGAATGCACCGAAGGAACCCCCGATGTCGTAGCTGATTGAGTCCAGCGTCACCCAATTGATATAGCTACGACCACCGCCAGTAGCCAAATAACCCGGTATGCGGATGGTCTTCATGGCGCCATAGGGCGTTCCATCGGTATTGCTGATCACTGCCGCTGAGACAATGTCTTCAGCCATCATGGCTGAGGTTTCTTCCAGCCAATCTTCGTGGTCCTGATCGCGTTTTATATAACGCTGATAAAAATTGATCATGTGCTGAGATTCATGAATCAGCGAGGATGAATAGTAATTAACGGTACTGGCGGACGTAGAAGCCCCTGAAAACTTGCTGATGTTGATGAAGAATGCGAGAGCTCCGGGCTGATTGACGTACTTCGATGTTGGATCGTTTTTTCGATACCAGGATCCCAACAGCCCGCAATAAACGCACGCATAGCCGCCGTACCCAAAAGTTGTCGGAACCAAGACGATGTTGACGTCCTGAAGTGAGGACGAATCACTCATAAACTGCGCGTAGGAGTGAGGCCCCCAAATATCCCCAATCAGCGCCACCAGCCGTTCATATCCGCCACTCGACCCACAGAATGCAGCCGCAAACTGATCCACCAGCGACTGCGTAAACTTTCCGGATGTCCAAGCGACATCATCCACCCAGAACACGACTGTTCGGCCAGTCGAAACTGCGCAGGTCTTGCGCGCCGTAGTGTTGTAGTTATCCGGATTTGTGTAGCTCTGAAAGTTGTCGGCCCACACTCGCGCTTGTCCCACATTGGTCGTTGGCAGGGGCGCCGGTGCTGCAGCGGGACGGACCATCGACGGAACCCCTTGTTTCGTCAACGCAGCCGTTCTAGCTAGCTCAGCCTTGATCTCACGCTTGAGCTGGAAGACATGATTATGAGCTGCATCCTCTTCGCTTTGAGCAACCAGCTCCGGCGATTGATTAGAAGCCGACAGATGAGTAGTAGACTGAACTTGAGTCATCGTCGCAGACGAACCAAACGAGGGAGCGGTCGCGGTCGCATTGCCGCCCCCGTTAGTGAAAAGCAGCAGCGCTTTCTTCCCTGCTGAAACGCCACTGATCGAAATGTTCAGAGTGGCCGACAGGGCGCTGGAGGTATTGTTGTAGCGCCACACCCCAATTCCGCTTCCGGCATAGGTGGTGCTATTGCTCGCGCCGCAATTGGCACCAACACAGTCGACTGTCAACGAGCCAGACAGGGTTGATGAACAGCTCACTGCCACATTGGCAACATTGCTGGAAGTCACTGTACCGCTGGCGCCGGAAACGCTACACAACTGAGCCGGACTGGCAGGCTGCGTCAACACGGTTACCGCATAGGCTCCGTTGGCTGCGACTCGATCGGGAAACGTGAAGCTGCCGTTACCGGAGATGGAAACCCTGTCGAGGCCGTTGTTCTGAAGAACAAGTCCGCTACCGAGCAGCCCCGACACCGTTCCACCGACCGAATAAGTATTAGAGCAGACAATGCTTACCGAACTGACAGCTGCGTTGACGACGATACCGCTGCCAGCCGTCACTGAACAGATCTGGCTGGGAGAGACGGGCTGACTCTTTACGGTCACTGAGTAAGGAGCGCCCGAAAGCACCTGGCTGGCAAATGTATAGGCGCCATTGGCGGCAATCGTGAGATCACTCCCACCATTGTTCTGCAAAACCAGTCCAGAGCCCGATAGCCCGCTGACCGATACTCCGATGGGATAGGAATTTGTTGAACAGATAATTGCGATATCGGAAATATTGGCACTCGTCACAGTGCCGGAACCCTTGGTAACCGAACAGGTCTGGCTTGGCGAAACAGGCTGCGCCTTGATGGTGACGTTGTAGGCCGATCCTGATGCAAGCGCGGCATTGATTGCAACGGCGCCATTACCACCGACGGTTATGTCGGCGCCACCGTTGTTCTGAAGCACCAACCCCACTCCAGCAAGTCCACTGACACTCGCGATAACGGAGTAGGAATTCGTTGTGCAGGTGACGGCTATGTTGGAAACGTTGGCATTGGCCACCGCCCCCGTGGCATTGCTTACCACACAGGTTTGACTCAGGTTCGTCGGCTGCGTTTTGACTGTGACGCCATAGGTTGATCCGGGCGCTGCCGCCGTGCTGATCGTGAAGGTCCCGTTGGTGGTTAGCGAGAGATCATTCGCTCCATTGTTCTGAAGAACCAGGCCCGCGCCGGAAAGCCCACTGACGGTGCCTGTGACTGAATAGGTGGGCGGCGGACTTGATCCACCCCCACAGGCCGCCAGCGATGCCGCGCAGACGGAAACAAGGCCTATCGCTCTGATCGTTTTTCTCATCAGAAAGCCAGTGGAATCCTTAGCCTGGCGAAAACTCTTTTTGTCGGGGCGCAGCCTACTCTGCCTGATCCCAGCTCAGCAATCGGTCCGGTCCGGTCGGCTCTGGCGATGGGCTTCCCTAAGGCCTATAGTCAACTGACTGAATCGTTAAGTCGTCCGGGCGGAGCGTCCGGCCCCATTCACAGGTGATCAGACATGCGAAGCCAGTACTTCATCTCCGCTCTCGCCCTCACTGCTCTTGCCTCAACTCCTTTGAGCTGGGGACAAGCCGCAGCCGTTCCGCTTGATCTTCGCGGGTTGCAAGCGAGGAATGTCAGCACCGAAGTCGTCACGTATCAGGGCCGCAATGCGGTGCGCGTAGCGGATACGGCTCCTGCGGACATACCGGACGGACAGCGTTTCGCAATCATTGCGGGCACAGACTTTACCAACGGCGTGATCGAACTGGACTTGGTCGGCGATACGCTGCCCGGAGCGGCTGCGGAATTCCGCGGCTTCACCGGACTGGCGTTTCGCATGTCGCAGGATGGCACCCGTTACGAGACCTTTTACCTGCGACCAAGGAACGGTCGCGCCGAGGACCAGCTGCAGCGAAATCACGCGGTGCAATACGAGGCCCCTCCTGATTTCCCATGGCAGAGGTTACGCATGGAGACACCGGGGAAGTATGAGACCTATGCGGATCTGGTGATGGGCGAGTGGACGCATGTGAAAATCGAGGTGCAGGGTGACAAGGCACGCCTCTACGTGAATGGCGTCGCCCAGCCCACGTTGGTGGTAAATGATCTCAAGAATGGGCAGTCCAAGGGCGCACTGGCTCTATGGATCGGTCCAAAGACCGTGGCGCACTTCGCCAACCTGCAGGTTACGAGGCATTAGCCATCAGGTGGCGGCCGGCGCCGCCACCTGATGAATTCAAACGCTACTTCTTCGCCTGCAGCCAGCCTTCCGGCACCTTGGCAGCGCGAAACACCGTGTTGTCGGTACTGTTCCCTTCCTTCTTGGCATAAGGGTTCACGAACTCCCACACGATCTCTCCGGCCGGCGTCACTTCGAAGATACGACCGTTGGCGCCTTCACAAATCAGCGTATTGCCATTCGGCTGCCGCTGCGCACCACTGATGTAGTGACTGTAGAACGTCCAGATCGGACGGTTGCTCATATCGGCCGAGTAATGCCAGACGATCTTGTCGGTCAGAGGATCAATTTCCAGCACCCGTGAGTTCGGCCGACTGCTGATGCGCATCGGATTCGTGTTCTCGTCCACCAGACCGTTGTCGAACACCAGCAGATGACCCGCCCCAGGCAGTCCCGGTGGGATGAAGTGTGTGTGGTGCTGGCCGATGGAGACGCCCACCATCTTCCAGACGATCTTGCCCGACGCACGGTCGATGACAGCAATGGTGTTGATATAGCGATAGCTGACGACGATGTTGCCGGCGCGGAAGCGCGGATCGGTGTAGCCAAGGCCCGATGGGATCGGACTGGCCGCATTCATGTGTAGATAGTCGAACGCGCTTGTAGCCGGCGGCGCACCCAGACCGGTGCGAGTGCCACCGTAGCCGTTCATGATCGCGTCCTTCGCTTCCTGCGGAAGACCGAGTTCATCAAGGTGGTCGATCGTCTTCCACTCCCAGACGACCTTGCCCGCCTTGTCCACTTCGATCAGACAGTCATCGCGCAGCTTGCGCTTGGAGATATCGGGCCGGTCGATGTCATTGGCACAGACGAACAGCGTGTTGCCGTTTTCCATACGCTCAAGATCGTGATGCAGACCACGCACCGAGTCGGTGTATTTCCACACCAGCTTGCCATCCTGCCCGAACTCCACTGATGAGGGCACAGCGGCGGCTTCGGCATAGCCACCTGCAGCGGCCGCTGCCTGTCGAGCTACGGAAGTACGTGCCAGCAGATTACCGTTGGCCAAAGGACGCGCGTAGCCAATGAGCGTATTGGCCTCGGGAGCGGACCACTTAGCTGCCACCTGACCCTTGACGTCAATCGCATAGGCAGACCCATCCGGCGCTCCAAAGACCACGTACCCGGGCTGCACACCGGGTTTGGAGATCGTCATGCCCGTCGGGAACACTGACGGGGCCGCGCCGATCGCAGCCGCGAGTAACGAGCTGACGACACCTGTCAGCCATTTACAACGGAAAATATCCTGACCCATGTAACCCCCCATGAATGTTTATTGTTTGGTCAATGTTGCTCAACACTAAAACAGCACCTGACGGACGTCCATTGGAACGCATGGCCGACCTGGCACTGCGATCCAGGTTCAAGCCCACCGGTGTATGCTTTTGGATTAGGTGCCACGTGCGGCCCGGAGGCAACATGGACGAGAAGCCACGGTATTGGTTCCCTGCAAAGACCTATGGTTGGGGCTGGGGCCCGCCCACTTGCTGGCAGGGATGGGCAGTCATCGGTGGTTACCTCACCCTGCTGTGGGCGAATACCCGCTGGCTTCCACCCAGCGAATACCCGATTGGATACTTCGTGGGCATCACCGCACTGACGCTCCTGCTGGTCGCCATCTGCTGGCGCACGGGCGAGCCGCCGCGCTGGCGTTGGGGCAAGTAGTCGGCACGCGACTACTTGCCTGACGCCTCAGGACGCACGGCCTGGCGACCATTCTCATCTATGTAATAGTGATTGTCCTCGCATATGTACTCGAGCATCTCGTAGTCCGGCAGGCGCTTATAGGTCACGGTGTATGAGTACGGCGCCTCAAGCACCACGGGATCCTCCACGGTGATGTCATCGTGCAACAATCCGTCAGCGCCCAGATAGATTTTTTCCTTGACGTGTATCTGATCGGAATTAGGCGTACCCATATTCCATGCGGCCTTGATGCCGATGGTGTCTACATACAACACGCCGTTATCCCAATGACCAACCGAGTGTCCGTAGAAACCCGGCTCAAGGTCCTCGAGTTTTTTCTGTGGCTTGTCGAGATAGATGCGGCGCACCTGAGTGTAGATTTCCTGGATGATCGTGATCTGCCCCTTGCTTTGCAGAATCTCCGTCGGGAAGGTGCCGTTCATCATGTGAGGCATGCCGCTGCCCTGACACTGGGCGGTGCGACCGACGATGGGCACGCCACTGGCATCCGCTGCACTAGCGGCTTTGGCACGCGCCTCCTTCTCCTGCTGGTACTGCGGCTTAAGCCGCGCCTGCTGGACAGCGGCCACCTGATATTGCGGCCGGGTTCCACCCTTTTCGTCAACGATGACGCGGCTGACATCACGAACGGTTTCCCACGTGCCGCCAATATCGGGAATGGCTTTGGATCGAGATGCCGGTGTGGCCGCTGATGCCGCAAACGCCAGCCCAACCAGCGAGAGCGCGAAACCTGCGTATCTGTTCATTGATTGACCCCCGTCAGCCTTTAGGAGAGCAGTTGACGCGGAGACTCTGTCACCACGTTCATCTGCCAACACATGGTCTTCTAGCCTAGAATGCTGCCAGTTTTCAGGAGCATCAGCACATGAAGTTTCACGGGCTATTGGCCGGCGGGCTGCTATTGGCTGCGCTGGCGCTGTCATCGCCGGCTTTCGCGCAGAACGCACCCCCTCCCGGGCCGCCGAGTGGGCCGCCGCCGAGCGGCGCTGGGTTCATCAAGAAGTTCGATACCAACGGCGACGGCAAGATCTCGCTCGACGAATATCTGGCCGACTTTGCCAAGATGGACGCCAGTCATGATGGCTTGGTCGACGCCGCGGAGGCTCCGCAGGGTGGCGGCGATTTCATCGGCAGCTTTGATGCGAATGGCGACGGCAAGGTCTCGAAGGATGAGTTTCTGGCCGATTTCAGGCAGATGGACAAGAACAGCGACGGGTTCGTCGAGTTGAGCGAGGCACCGGGTCCTCCGCCTCCGCCGGGCACGCCTCCTCCACCCGGCCCATGAGTGGCCTGCGGATAACCGGATACTGACGAAGCACATGCTTGAATTCATCGACGTCGATCTGCGGAGCGATCCGGGTGCCGGCACCTACGTGAAACAGGAGGTCGTGACCGTGACCTTTGCAGTCGCGGATGGCGTGCTGATGTCCAAGGTTGGCCCGAACCACTACCGCTGCGCTGACGCGCTTCTCACCGGCGCGGACGGCGATACCTGGTGCGTGGCGCGCGAGCGCTTCGATGCGCGCTACCAGCCCGTGGCACCGCTGCACCATGGAGACTCTGGCGAGTACCGCAATATCCCTTTTCCGGTGCTGGCTCGACGAATCGATGAGCCCTTTGCAGTGCGCCGCACCGTCAGCGGTGACTGGCTGCACGGTGCTGCCGGGGACTGGTTGTTGCAGTATTCGCCCGGCGATCACGGCATCGCTGCCGCCGCGCGCTTTGCGCAGGTCTATCGACCCGCGTAGGCGGCGGTAAAGAGTTCGCGTCGGTCCATTTCCTCGAACAGGTATCCCGCCAGCCGGCTGGCGCCCACCGGCGTCATGTGCACGGGATCATAGAAATCTCCGGGCGAGAACTCTCTGGCATGCACATCGATAAAAACGCCGCCTACTTCGGTGCACAGTTGCTCCATGGCCTTGTTCAGCGCCAGCAATGAGGCGCGATAATCCAGCCCGTTATACGCAACACCATTGAATCGAAAAGCTTCGGGTAGACCACGCAGCGTCTCACCCTGCCCGATCCACATGCGCGTCGGCTGCGTGACGCAGATGGGCCGCGCGCCCATCTGGCGAATATCACCGAGGATGGTCGCGAGGCGAGCCGAATAGCCGGCAACATTGGCTGCGATCAATTCATCAATACCTGACGAAGTGGCAGTCGCCACATAGTCCTGCTCCGGCGGCAGCGCAGCGCCATGGCGCGCATAACGGTTTTCGCCGCCACGATGCAGGATCGCCGAGAGCGTCTGGTCGAGACCGTACAGCGCGCTCTTCTCACGAAATGCCTGGGCAATCTTGGCTCGCAGACCGGTGACCTGCTCGGGATCGCGTTCGGGCATCGGCTGCAGACGGAAGCCCGCGTCATTGATGCCGATATAAAGCATTACGTATTGCGGATGCAAACCGTTAATCAAAGGAAACCATTTCTCAAACGCTGCGATATGTCCGAAGGTGCTATGCCCATCGACACCGGCATTACAGACCCGCAGCTCTCTGCCCAATTTCTGTTGGACCTGTGCCGCAAGCTGATCCTGAAATGTCTGACCGTCGGTGATGTAACGCTGGTCGGTGGTGGAACCGCCGACGGTCAATACATCGATACGGCGCGGATCTTCGCAACGACCGCGCAGGCCGTTGCGATCACGCGTATAGGTGATCTTTGGGGCGCCCCGCCCATAGATCGATTCCACTGAATAGTGGATTGTCTGATTGCGGACAATATTCAGCGAACGCGTGGCCTTCCAGGCATCCTGAAAGATCCATCCGCCCAATGCCAACTCCAGCAGGAAAAGCGCAATCAGCGTCCCGGCCAGCACGCCGATGATTGCAAACAACAGATTCTTGATCCGGCTCACGTACGCCCTCCGACAGACTCCCGACCCGACGCGAAGCAGCGACGCAGCTCAGCGATCGTCCCGGCGATGTTTGGCAGGTGTGATTCCTCAGCATCGAGGATGGCGTTGAAGCCGCGAAGCTTCAGTCCGACGATATCGAGATTGCGGATCGCTTCGGCGCCAGCAGAATTACAGACAATATCCACCAGGCGATCGAGTCCATGGAGCCGTCCAAGCAGATAGTCGTTCTCGCGATAAGAGCGCGACAAGAACGCCGCAAAGTGGGCGTATTCCACGCCGCGCACTGATTGCGCACAGGCGAGTTGATTGAGCAGTTTGGCGTCACGGGCGCTGATGCGATCAACCAGCACTTCGTCGAACTCGCCCATTTCCGGCCAACGCATCAGTGGGAATGTGAGGATGTCCCAAAAGGGGAAACCGAGGTAATTCACCAGCACTTCGCGCCGGGCCTCCGGTGGCCAACTGCCGTCGAGGCTGGTCACCAGTAGCTGATCCAGTTCGCGGGTTGTTCCTTCCAGATCCAGCTGAGCGGTCAACCGCTCGACGAGCTGATCGAGCTGTGATGCACACTGCACGATGCGCTGCTGTGCGTACACAGCCATGTCGCCGGTCTGATCCGCTGCCGGACCGACGGCGAAGATCTCTGCAATCAACGCCAGTATGGCCGCGTCAGGGGCGGCGCTGCCGGGCTCGCGATGTTGCAACACTTCGAGGCGAGCGTAGAACTCACCCTTGAGACTTTGCACGGCGGCAGCGGTGATGGGCTGACTACCTGGCGCCTCGGCCAGCTGCTGCAGACGATTCTGTCCACGGATCAGGAAACTCAGCCGGCGCTTGTAGTAATCGATGTTGAAAGCCCGCAGCACCTGCAGCCAGCGCACTTCAACGCCGTGCGCAGCAGAGGCACCGGCGGGCTGATACATCAAGCCGGCCCGCTCAGCCCAGGCGTCGATGACTGCGGAAATTCCGCGCGCAAAAGGCGACTTGGGATGCACGCCGCGGATAGCCATGATCTGGCGAGACAGCAGTGCGCGACATGACGCGAGGTTCAGCTGTACGTAGCTATCGTAGGCAAAACCCGCCTCACTCCGCGCCTGCTCGGTAGCCTGCTCGCGCCACCGTCCGATCTGCTCCACGCTGAGTCTCGATTGGTCACTCGCCGCCATGAGGTTGGCCACATAGCGATCGATTTGCGGCCGCGCCACGCGCACGACTTCCTTCAGATGACGGGCCTGCTCATTAAACTCATTGACCCAGCCCAGCTCATCGGCCACCGGTTGGGCACGCGGGATATCCGAAGATGCGCCACGCAACGTGGCAAAAAATCCCGGTAGATCGTGATGAGTCGGCGCACCGGGAAGCGCTGGATCCGGATCGATATAGACCACACGCCGGTCCACATCCCGGTAAGCGGCGCGGCCGCGTATCGCTGCGAGAGCTTCGCGGAACGGTCGGTTGTTGACCACGCTGCCGTCGATGAACGGAACGGTGACCGGATCGATGTTGGCCTGCTGGTATGGCTCGAAGTTGCGCCGGATGAATTCCCCGCGCCGCGGCCAGCTCACGGCCCGTTGTCGCAGGAAGACATCCATCTCGCCGATCTGCGCGGGCGGAAATGCACCGGGGAAAGAGGATGTGGCGCGCGCCGCGAAGGCCAGTTCCGGGGCATTGGCCAGCGTGAAATCACTATCGGGCAACAGCCCGCCATCGCGCCGACAACGGAAGTGCAGCACATGGCGGTGTTCGCGCTCGTAGATTGCCGGTGGATCGTGGATCTGCACCAGTTTCTGATAGCCGTGATAGTCAGTCAGTGTGACGTAGAGATCGAGCGCCTGATGAGAAGGCAGCAGGGACGCGGCGGGATGACGCGGCTCGCCCATGGCCGTGACAGCGTCGTACATCAACGCCAGCATCCTGCTGCCGTCCAGCGGCGGCTGAAACCAGCGCGAACGCAGGAACAGCGACAGCTTGCGCCGAATTTCCAGATCGCGGAATTTCGCCAGACCCAATGCATGGGCAAGCCACAGGAGCGGCCTCAGAAACCACTTGCTCCAGCGGCCGGCACGGGCCTCGGGTGCAAGCAGCTCAGCAACATCGCCGTTGTCCAGCCACAGGTCGCGCAGACTGCTCATCGGCAGATCGTGACTGAGCGCGCGCGCGAGCATGGTGGCGTTGATGCCACCGGCGGAGGCGCCGGCGATGACATCCACGATGACCCGCAGGTCCACAGTGCGACCGATATCGCGCAGCAACTGGAAGTACACCGCCTCGGTGTCGAAGCCGGTAGCGTTGCGATCGGAAATGTCGGCATAGCCCAGCGACTCGGACCGGTCACGGTCGCTGATCGAATGCAGCGCGGCGGAGGCGCGCACAAGCTTAAGGATTTCCGCGGTGACGCCGTGGATATAAACAGCCAGCGAGACGCCGCCAAAGCACACGAGTGCTATGCGCAGCTCTTTCTCCTGCAACGGCGCTCGCGGGTCCGGTGTGCTGTTCATGCGGATGACCAGTATCGGTCATTGGTCATCCGTTTGTGAACCCGGGGTAAGCCCCTACCCCCAGGCCGGCGCTATGACTTGGCCCGCAGCCAGCTTTCCGGGACCTTGGCGGCGCGAAACACCGTGTTGTCGTTGATCTTGCCGTTGAGCTTCGCATAGGGGTTGATGAACTCCCAGACGATCTCGCCGGCCGGCGTCACCTCGAAGATTCGGCCATTGGACCCCTCGCAGATCAGCGTGTTGCCATTTGGTTGGCGCTCGGCGCTGCTGATGTAATGACTGACGAAGGTCCACATCGGACGGTTGCTCTTCTCGGCGGTGTATTCCCACACGATTTTGTTATCAATCGGGTTGATTTCCACGACGCGTGAATTCGGGCGACTCTGCATACGGCGCGGGTTACGGCCCACGTCGTTATTACCATTGTCGAACACCAGGATGTTCCCGGCTCCCGGCAAGCCGCCGGCGATCATGTGGGTGTGATGCTGACCCAGTGTCGTCCCGATGGCTGTCCAGACGATCTTCTTCGAGTCGCGATCGACCACCGCGACGGTGCTCAGATGCCGGTAACTGACGACGATGTTACCGGCCTTGAAGCGCGGATCCGTGTTGCCGGTGTTTTCCGGGATGGGGCTGGCCGCGTTCATGTGAGCCCAGTCGAAGGGGCTGTCCGGAACCGACTTCACCGCTGCACCATAGGCCGTCATGATGTCGGCCTTGGCCGCATCGTCGAGACCGAGTTCGTCGAAGTGATCTGCGGTCTGCCATTCCCAGACCACCTTGCCGCTGGGGTCGACCTCAATGAGACAGTCATCGGTCAGTGCGCGCTTGGAGATTTCCGGGCGCTTGAGTGTCTTGCTGCACACGAGCACGGTATTGCCGTTGGCCTTGCGCTCTTCGTCGTGATGCAGTCCACGCTCGCCATCGGTGTACTTCCACACCAGCTTGCCCTGCTGATTGAACTCCACGACGCTGGGCACCGCAGTGCTCTCACCATATCCGCCAGCTTCCGTAGCGGCCGTAGGCAGCTTCAGCGGACCCGTGCGCGCCAGCAGGTTGCCATTGGCGAGCGGACGCGTGTAACCCATGACCGAGTTCGCCTCGGGCGCAGGCCACTTGGCCGCAACCTGACCCTTGGCATCGATGACATACGCAAAGCCATCGGGCGAGGCAAAGACCACATAGCCGGGCTGTATGCCGGGCTTGGAAATCGTCAGGCCGGTCGGAAAAACGGACGGAGCCGCCGAGACCACTGCCACACTCACCGCCAGTACGGCGCCCACTGACATCATCACTCGACGGATAGCCTGCAATTTCATAGCCCTTCCCCTGACACTCTGAATTTTATGAGTTGAATTTATTCCGCATTTTCCGGGCCCGTCGCTGCAGCGGCTGGCACACCAATCGGGTTGTAGTGATCGGCCATCTGCGCGGGGCGGAAACTGTAGGACGTCTTGACGCGATTCTCGGGCAGCATCGTGTCGTTCCAGCGATCGAATTCCTCGACCATGCGATTGAACAACTCAGGCTGCTTATAGCGGAGGTTGGCGCGCTCGAGCGGATCGGCGACGACATTGAACAGGAACTGGTTGTCGTTGATCTTGAGCCACTTCATGTCGCCGTCGCGCATGGCGCGCTGCGCATTGGCACGGTAGCGCCAGAAAACCTTGCGCGACACGGGTGCCGACTTGCCGGTGAGCACGGCGCTGAGATCCATGCCGTCGGTGGGAAACGCCGGATCAATCTGTCCGCCCGCCAGCGACACGAAGGTCGGCATCCAGTCCATGTTCATGCACACCTGGGTGCTGGTACTGCCGGCGCGGATACGACCCGGCCAGCGCACAATCGCCGGCACCCGCAAACCACCTTCCAGCAGCTCGGTCTTCTTGCCGGTGAACGGCCAAGTGTCAGAGAACCGCTCGCCACCGTTGTCACTGGTGAACACCACCACGGTGTTGCGCCCAATGCCAAGTCGCTCCACTTCCTGCAATATCTTGCCGATGGCTACGTCCATGCGACGGACCATCGCGCCATAGGTAGCGAGGTTGCCGGCCTGATAGCTCGACAGCCCACCCTGCTTGGCCAGCGCCTCGTCCTCAGGACCCTCCCAGGGCCAGTGCGGCGCGTTGAAGTGGACGCTGAGCAGGAACGGCGTCTTGGCCTTGGTGTAATCGCGTATCAGGCCGATGCTCTTATCGGCAATCAGATCGGTGAGATACCCGTGCTCGTCTTTGGTGATCTCGCCATCCCAGAGGCCGAGCGCGCTGTCGGGTTCACCTACTTTGTGAGTGAAGTAATCGAGTGCACCGCCACCGAATCCCCAGAAATGGTCGTAGCCGTACTTCAGCGGACCATACTGCGGCACATTGCCCACATGCCACTTCCCAACCAGAGCAGTGCCGTAACCTGACTTCTTCAGGGTCGAGGCGATGGTGGGATGACCCGCCGGCAACCCAACGTTCTCGCCCGCCAGCGGTTCGTAGAGCCCCACGTCGGTCCGGTACTGATAACGGCCGGTGACGAGCGCAGTGCGGCTGGCCGTGCAGACCGGGGAATTTGCATAGGCATGCGTCAACTTCACGCCCTCGCCAGCCAGACGGTCGAGGTAGGGCGTCGTGTAGTCGCGGCGTCCATAGCAGGACAGATCCGCGTAGCCCATGTCATCGGCCATCAGGAAGAGGAAATTCGGCCGCGACTCGGGGCGCACACCCTGCGCTCGGGTCACCGCCGCCACGGATGCCGCTGCCGCGGCACCGACAAAGCTGCGGCGCGTCAAAGAGGCGGCAAATGGAGTCGGCTTGACGGAATCACTCATGGGCCAATCCTCACAACTCGAGTCGCTGGGGGAGCGATAAACCAGTTTCCGCAAAATGCCCTCCGGGGGACAGTCCCCATGCTTCAAGAATCATCAAGAACGGCCCCAGGAGCGCGCACGAAACACACTTTGTGCTTTACCCTTGAGGGGTATTTGAAAAAGCGCGCCCAGACTCCTATCGTGGGACGCCAACAGGGGGAACAAATAATGAAACATCGCGTTCCGTTTCTCGTGACGGGGCTGCTGCTGGCGGCGTCCGCGGCAGCGCATCACAGCTGGTCATCCAATTACCGGGGCAACGACCCTGAGGTCGAGATCAGCGGCGTGATCACGCAGCTGGAATGGAAGAACCCTCATGTCCGCATGCAGATCACGGTGGATGCGGGCAAGCCCACGGCCCAGGTATGGGCCATTGAGAGCGCATCGGTAGCGCAGCTGTCACGAATGGATGTGACCCCCAATCTCGTCAGGGTCGGACAGGTCGTGAAAGTGGCTGGCTATGGCGGTGTAGCCAACCAGACCAGCCTCTTCATGAACCACCTGCTGCTGCCCGACAATCGCGAAGTTGTCTTCTCGGTCGATGGCAAGCCGCGCTGGTCCGGCGAGCATGTCGGCGATGCTGCCAAGCTGGCGGGCACCGTCACGGAGCCAGATATCAACAAACGGCCGGCATCCATCTTTGCCGTCTGGACCACCGTCTATGGTGATCCCGAAAGCCATGCTGCGGCGGCTCAGAAGTTGACGGCCCAGAAGGCGGCAGCGAGCAACACGGGCGCAGCGTCGGGTGGCCGCGCTACACCGGCTCGTACCGCTTCGGCCGTGCTGCCCTCCTCGGCCAGCTACTGTGCACCGAAGGCGATGCCGCTGGCGATGGGCAATCCTTATCCGATCCAGTTCGTGAAGAACGGTGCCGATGTTCTGCTGAAGCTGGAAGAGAACGATCAGGTACGTGTCATTCACATCAGCAGCACCCATGACGATAGCCGCGCGACACGCAGCGGGCTGGGCTACTCAACCGGTGTTTGGGTCGGTAGCGGCGAGAAGAAACTGGTGGTGACCACGACCAAGATTGATAATCGCACGCTCGGCGATCAAACCCGCCTGACCGAAACTTTCGAGCTCAGTGCAGATCGCAATCGTCTGCAATACACCGCCACGACGATGGATCCGGCCCGCTCATCCACACCAACGACCACATCAAAGTATTGGCAGTACCGCCCGGGACTGACGCTCGAGCGCTACGACTGCACGCTTTGAGCAGTCTCAAGGCCGTCGGCGCGCAGGGCGGGCCGAGCGGCTGATCGTTACCGCTCTCCCGCCAGTGTCGGATCCACGATCAGCACCACCTTTCCAGTGGTCCCGACGCTGTGATTCAGATCCTGAGCCGCACCGGCCTGCTCCAGCGGGAACGTGGCATCCACGTGCAGCTTGTACAGGCCAGCTTCGGCAAGGCGGCTGATCTCTGACATCAGCTCATTGTTCGAACGGCCAACGGCACCGCCAATACGCGCGCACTGAACGCCCTTCGCGCTGCACAGTTCGGCACTCGCAGCGCCGGCGATGCTGACCAATCGCCCACCGGGCTTGAGTATGTTGAGCGCCTGGTTCGCCGTCTCGGTGCTGACAGTTTCGATGACCACATCCACCGGCTGATTGATCACCTTGTCGAACTGCTCTTTCTGATAATCGATCACCTCGCTGACGCCGATGGAGCGAAGGTATTCATGGTGCCGGCCAGAGGCGGTACCCAGCACTTGAGCGCCACGCGCTCGCGCTATCTGTGCTGCGGATGAGCCAATGCCACCGCCGATACCGTTGATGAATACCCGCTCGCCGGAAGCCAGCTGCGCATGATCCAGGGCGCGCATCGCAGTCATACCCACTGTGGCCAGACCGCAGGCTTCGGAGAAAGTCTGACCGGATGGCTTGGGCATTACCTGATTAGCGGGAGCGACCGCGTACTGGGCATACGCACCATTCAGTCCGGGCTGGCCCGGACCGAGCTTGGCAAAAACGGCGTCGCCCACCTTCACGTTAGTGACACCTTCGCCCAACCGCACCACGATTCCGGCCAGATCACCGCCCGGCACGGAGGCGGCAACTGCTCCGCCCTGCGGTCGCGGGCCGCCCGTACGGTTGCGCCATTCGATCGGATTGATTGCTGCAGCCACAACCTTGATGAGCACTTCACCCGCTCTGGGCGCGAGCACCGGAATGCGCTGGTATTGCAGGACTTCCGGCCCACCATTACCGGTCTGCACGATGGCCATCTGCGTATCTGGCACGGTGAGCGATCTGGTCTCTGCTGCACGCGCACGCTCTGCGCCAGCGGCTGCGAAGGCGGCGCCGGCTAACAGCACCGCAACAAGCCGAAGTTTCCGTAAATCATTTTTCATAGCTGTTCATCCCTGCCGCGCGCCAACACCACCGTATCAGTTCGCGGCCATGCCGCCATCACCGCCGGGCGCACCACCACCGCGGTTTGCGCCCGGTACTGCACCACCAAAAGTCTTGCCGTTGACCGTTACCGTGTTGATGCGTCCGATAGGCTCGCCATGACGACCGGGATTCATTGACACCGTTACTGTATCGCCGGGTTGAAACATCTTTCTGCTCCAGCCACGCGATAACAGATCTGCCGGCGGCACGGTTTCGGCCGACCAGCGCTGGACCTTACCGCTTGGGTCCTTGACGTCGAAGGACAGCGAGCAGTGCGGGTTGGCCCACAACCACTCCACCACAGTGCCGGTCAGTGTGACCGACTGCGTGGTGTCATAGGCCACAGCGGAATGATGCGCGAGCGCTGAGCGCGTCATCACACATCCGAGGATAACGACGCACCGAAGGACTACCGATCCAGCTTTCATACAGTTTCTCCTGGTCGATCCGTTTGCACAGTCACTTACTTGTCCATGCCGATGCCATTGGTGGCGGTCGGATTACCAAACCCCATGCGCTTGTTGTAACGCATGTACTCGGATACCGAGCACATCATCTCGGGCGGCTCGTAGGTATCGGGCATGAGCTTCATGCGGAATTTGTCGAGTGGTTTCCACTTCGCCGTGTACATGAGCGGATCATCGATGGTGACGGTCAGTTCCATAATGTCCTTGCTGATTCGATGAAACCGCTCTTCCACCACCATCTGATCGCTGTGGGGCCGCGCGGTCTTGTCGAGCCAGGTCTGGTCATCGACACCATTGGTCAGCACCACGAAGGTGGTGTCGTCCTCCCACTTGCCCACCGAGTAGCCCATCCACTGCGGCTCCGGATCCTTGGGCAGATCGCGCCCATCGGACCAGATCTGGCGCCAGACTTTGTCGTATTGATAGAGCAGAAACATCTTCAGCTTCTGCTGCACGATATGGAGGGCGCGAAACTCGTACAGATCCATACGGGGCATGCCCTGCGGGTCGCAGAAGATCACTGCCGGATCGTTGATCTGGCTGGGCGGTACCTGCAGCACACCGTTGCCGGGGTGATAGGCCTTCATCTTCTCGATTGCGGCCGGGGTGTAGGGCGGTTCGTGCTTACCGTCGGAAGGCATGCTGGCCGGACCGGGCCCGCCATTGCCGGCGCCGTCACGCTCCGGGGTCCAGGTGCCGGAAAGATCACGCACCGGAATGTCGGAGCCAGCCGAAGGCGCCGCAGCCCAAACAAGAGATACCGGCGCACACGACAACAGCGCCGCCATGACAACACCGCCCAAAACCGCGCGAGTCCTGCTCATCTCCGCCCCCTCTGGCTGACACGACAGTCCGTGACATTGGCTTGCGGGTGATCCTTCAGGAGGTCACCGCTTTGAATAATTGTGCCACCGGATTCTACAACGCCCCATCGCCGCGGTCTGGTCAATCCGGATTACCACCACAGCCCGCCACGGTCGGACGCTCACCGTTTGCAATGCGCGGGGACGACCGCCTATTCTGGCGCGCCATTTATCGATTGCCAGACTAGGACGGTCGTTTCCGGGAGGCGCTCCGTCTTCCAGGCAGTTATCCATTCCCCAGCGGAGATTGACCCGTCATGGCCCAACGCCGAAGCAGCCTTTTGATCGCAGCGACACTGAGCGTCGCCCTCCAAGCCTCAGCCCAGACTCCCGCCAACACGCCGTGGACGATGCTGCGCTTGCCGGACACCGGCCAAACCCAGCGTTATACGCAGACTGCCGGTGAGGACAGTTTCTACACCATCAACGCTCCGTCCTATCAGGTCAACAACGACGGCACGGTCACCGATCTGGTGACCGGTCTGCAATGGCAGCAGGCCGATGCCGGCGAGCAGCTTTGGACGACCGGCATTACCTACTGCAAAGACCTTGCGCTGGGTGGCAAGAAAGACTGGCGCCTACCCTACGTGCATGAACTGTTCAGCATCACCAATCATCAGATGAATCGCCCCGCGATGGACACTGGGGTCTTCACCAAGTCGGAGGCGGAATACTGGTGGGCCATCGAGGAGCGTGTCGATAATCCCTCTTATGCTTGGGCAGTGAATGCCGGCGGCGGTACCGGCGCTCATCCGAAGAGTGAAACCGTCAGCGGAGGCGGCAAGAAAAAATACCACGTTCGTTGCGTACGCGGCGCAGAGCTCGGTACTCCGGGCGCGGCACCGTTCAAGGATAACAGCGACGGTACGGTGACCGACCGCCGGACCGGTCTGGTGTGGCAGCAGAAGGAAGGGCTCGCCACTGCGAACTGGGAAGACGCTCTGAAGTACGTGGCTGCGTTGGACCTGGGTGGCCAAAAGGATTGGCGCTTGCCCAATCTCAAGGAACTGGAATCCATCTCCTCGCCGTCCATGACCAAGCCCAGCGTGGACACTCGCTTCTTCCCGGACACTGCAGCCGCGTTGTTTTGGTCTTCGACAACACTGGGCCAACGCACCGAACGCGCGTGGACCGTCGACTTCCGCTACGGACTTATTAGCTACAATGACAAAACGGATGCGCTGCATGTACGCGCTGTCCGTGGCGGGAGCACCTCAGCGGATACACAACGGCGCTGATCGGGGGAGAACGGGCATGACGGGGGAGAACGGGTACTGGCGCATCGTCGCACTCTGTGCAACTGCACTGCTCGCCTCCGGCGCAGCCGTTCAGTTGTCGGCTCAGTCCGGAAGTATCACCGCAGCGCCGAGCACGCCTTGGGGCACACCAACCAACGAGGGACTGCCGAACCCCTATCGCACTGTTGCTGACTGGGCCAAGTTGCCCGACGGCCGGCCTTGGGGATCTACCGCGGGTGTTACCATCGATCCGCAGGGCCATATCTGGGTGGCCGAGCGCTGCGGCCAAGCCTATCCCGGCGGCTGCGGTGACTCGCATCTCGCACCGATCCTCGAATTCGAACCCTCCGGCAAGCTCATCCGTGCGATTGGCGCTGACCTCTTCGTCTTTCCTCACGGCATCACCGCCGATCAGGAGGGCAACATTTGGGTCACCGATGAACGAGGGATGCCCGGCAAGGGTTATGTCGCCATCAAGTTCAGCCCCACCGGTCAGGTGCTGATGATGCTCGGCACCCCCGGCGTTGCGGGCACGGGGCCCAACCAGTTCGATGGACCCAAGGCTGTGGCGATCGCGGATAACGGCGACATCTTCGTCAGCGACGGTGGCCGCAGCAGCGCGCGTATCTTGAAGTTCGACCGAAACGGAAAATTCCTCATGGAATGGGGCACGATGGGTTCAGGTCCAGGCGAGATGGATACGCCTCACTGCCTCGCATTGGATTCACACGGTCGACTGTTTGTTGGTGATCGTGGCAACAACCGTCTGCAGATTTTTGATCAGCAGGGCCACTTCATCGCCCAGTGGACGCAGTTCAGCCGACCCAGTGGCATTTTCATCGATCGCCGTGACGACACGCTCTACGTTGCTGACTCTGAGTCTGGCGGCGTCTCAGCCGAGCACGGCAGTTGGCGCCGCGGCATTCGTATCGGCAGTGCGCGCGACGGCTCGCTACGCGCGTTCATCCCCGATCCCAACACGGCACCCGATTACCGCGGATCGAGTGCCGCTGAGGGCGTGGCCGTCAGTCGCGACGGCATCGTCTATGGCGCAGAAGTTGGTCAGAAAGACCTGAAGAAATATTTGCCGATCAAACCTTGATTAGGACGTCAGACGCCGCGGAGCCTCTGCCGTCTATTCCTGGCTTTCAGACGACTCCGGAGCACTGCGATCAGTCTCGGCATCGCCCTCCAGCAGGCTGCGCGCCTGTGCCTCGGGCAGCGCTTCTACGCCACGGAGTTTGCGGCTGATCTGCCGCGTACGGACCTCGGCCTTGTCGATCGACTCAGCGGCCCTGCGGATCTGCTCGCGGGTCTTTACTAGCACGTCGCCAAACTTGCCGAACTCGCTCTTCACGGCGCCCAGTACCTGCCAGACCTCCGATGAACGTTTCTCGATCGCCAGCGTGCGGAAGCCCATCTGCAGACTGTTGAGCAGCGCGGTGAGCGTGGTCGGTCCGGCGATGGTCACGCGGTACTCACGCTGCAACTGGTCCGAGAGTCCCGGTCGCCGCAACGCCTCGGCATACAGGCCTTCCGTGGGCAGGAACAGCAGCGCGAAATCGGTGGTGTGCGGGGCCTCGATGTATTTGTCGCGGATCGATCTGGCCTCGACCTTCAGCCGCGTCTCGATCGCCTTCGAAAAGTTTTCCATCCCCGCTACGTCGCCCACGTCCTGCGCGCCCAACAACCGCTCGTAATCCTCCACCGGGAACTTGGAATCGATCGGCAGCCAGACCTGCCCCTCGCCCGCCCGGCCCGGCAGACGGATCGCAATCTCAACACGCTCACCCGAACCGGGCCGTGTCTCAACATTCTTCTCGAACTGGTCGCGGGTGAGCAGTTGGTCCAGCAGGTTCTCGAGCTGCACCTCACCCCAGGTGCCGCGCGTCTTGACGTTCGACAGTACGCGCTTGAGATCACCGACCCCGGCCGCCAGCGACTGCATCTCGCCGATACCCATGTGCACCTTGTCGAGCTGGTCGCGAACCGTCTTGAACGACTCGCCGAGGCGCTGCTCGAGCGTGGCGTGGAGCTTTTCGTCCACGGTCTGGCGCATCTTCTCGAGCTTCTCGCCATTGTCCTTCTGAATGGACTCAAGCCGTGACTCGACCATCTGGCGCATTTCCGCCATGCGCTGATCGCTGGCCTGCTGGACAGTAACGAGTTGCTGATTGACGGTATCCGCGAAACGCCGCAGCGTGAGCCCGCTCTCTTCTCGGCCGAGGCGTGCATCCTCCTTGGCTTCGCCAAGCTTGGCATCAACCGTCGCACGCAGTTCCAGCAGGCGGCGCTCGTTCGCCGCCGTGAGTTCAGTCAGCTGGCGCGAGAAGGCCTCGATCTGGTTGTTCTGAACTGTCGCAATCTGCGTCATCTGACTGGAGACCTGCGTACTCAGGCGAGTGACGCTCTCTGACAGTTCACCGCGCAGCTCACGCGCAGCGGCCTGCGACTCAGTGCGATTCCGATCGAACTCGGCGCGCAGATCGGGCGCCACATCACCGCGCTGCCGCGCGCTCCGAAGCGCCAGCACGCCGAGGGCCAGCGCGACCAATGCCACAAATACGAAGACCGCGAGCAAGGTAACGGGGATCACTGAAGTCATGCGGCATTGTAGCGCGCCCTCGGGCCGGTCGGGCCGGCCGAACCTGCCGGGTGCCGTACCCCTCCGTGAGCTTGGGTCAATCCACCATACCACCTACGGATTCCCACGATTCCGGCGTCTTATTCGCTCCTTACCCTTGCCAGCGAATAGGCGATCTTGTGGAGGCCATCGTGACAACGGTCATCGTCCAGGACAGCAGCGCGACTCAGTCCGATACAACCCGTGTTAGCGGACTGAACCGGCGTCGGGGGACCATGGATCGCAAATTCCAGACACTACTCGCTGCAGCCGACATCAGAATTGACGGCACTCGTCCCTGGGACCTCAGCGTGCACGATCCGCGCATGGTTCGACGGGTCCTGCTGCACGGCTCACTGGGCGCTGGCGAGGCCTACATGGACGGCTGGTGGGACTGCGAACGCCTTGACGAGTTGTTCACGCGACTGATGGATGCGCAGGTGGACGGTTGCGTCGGCCAACTGCACGAGCGTATCGCGACAGTACTGGCCCGCCTCCGCAATGCACAGAGCCGCGGCCGGGCTTTTCAGGTCGGCGAACATCATTACGATGCCGGGGACGATCTGTATGGCGGCATGCTCGATCCACGCATGATCTACAGCTGCGGCTACTGGCGCCACACGAACGACTTGGCCACCGCGCAGGAGCACAAACTCGACTTGGTCTGTCGCAAGCTGCGACTGCAGCGCGGCATGCGCGTACTCGATATCGGCTGTGGTTGGGGCGGAGCCGCACAGTTTGCAGCAGAACGCTACGGTGTCGAGGTCACTGGCGTCACCGTCTCCCGCAACCAAGCCCTTGCGGCCCGCGAGCGCTGCCGCGGCCTACCGGTTGAAATTCTGCTGCAGGATTACCGCGACCTGCAGGGACGCTTCGATCGAATCTATTCACTGGGGATGTTCGAACATGTTGGCCCGCGCAACTACCGCGCCTATTTCACCAAGGTGCGCGAGCTGCTGGCTCCCGACGGCCTGTTCCTGCTGCACACCATTGGCGCCAATCATTCCTCGAAGACAACCGATCCGTGGATCGAACGCTACATATTTCCCAACTCCATCATTCCGGCGATGACTCAGATCGCCACTGCGGTCGAACGGCAGTGGGTGATCGAGGACTGGCATGGCTTTGGTCCCGACTATGACCGCACGCTGATGGCCTGGCTGGCCCGCTTTGATGCCCATTGGCCACATATCGCACCGCAGTACGGCGAGCGCTTCAAACGGATGTGGCGCTACTACCTGCAGATCTGTGCGGCCTCATTCCGGGCACGGCGCAACCAGCTGTGGCAGGTACTGTTGTCGCCCCGCGGGGTGCATGGCGGGTTGGCCGAGATCCGCTAGTCTGGCAGCGGCGATGCCGGCATGACGAGCGCGACCGGGCATGCGAACATGTCAGGCGTGAACAAGAATCCACAGAGCCATTCGCGAGGCCTGCGAAACTGCGGCCGGGTGATGGCCTTCATGGCATGGCTGGGCACCGCCACAAACGCCCTGGCTGCAACGAATCCAACACCGTCAGCCTCCAACCGCTGCAGTCTGCAGATCATCGTAGTAATGAACCCGCCCGCTCCACAGCCGCCAGTGCCCACGGTGGTTGCAAGCCTGGCCCGGGCTGCACGCGTGCAGCTGACCTTCGTGCGTGAAGCCGGATCAACCTCGTTTGTCTTTCTGCTCAGTGCCTCGGGAAGTGCGCAGCAATGCCAGCGTGGTCTGGCGAGACTGCGCACCGATGCGCGTATTCAGTCGGTAGACATCGACGCCAGACGAAAGCCCGCTACGGACAGTGAACTCCAGCAGCGCCATGCCGAATAAAAAAACAGGAAAAATAATGATTCATCGCTGGCGACAATTGCTGCCAATTGTCTTCGTGGTCATTGTTGCGAGCTGGAGTGGCGCGGCCGAATTCAACCCAGTGACCCGCCAACCCGCGGCCACAGTAGAAGTGGGAGCGACCAATCATCGACTGCTGATTAAGCTCGCGGACAGCAGCACCGCAGGCCCCACCGCTCTCGCCGGGCGGCATCATCTGAAATTACTCGCCGCGCGTCATCTCTCGAGCGGGCTGCATGCCCTGCAGGTACAACCCGAAAGCAGCGGCGAATCCATCCCGGCCATGTTGACACGTCTGCGCGCTGACCCCTCAGTGCAATTCGTCGAGATTGATCAGCGCCGCTACGCACATGCCATGCCTAACGATCCGAACTTCAGCGGCCAATGGTATTTGCAGAAAGCATCGACCACTCCGTCGGCCGTTAATGCTGTCGATGCCTGGGATGCCACGACGGGTAGCAATGGACTGGTGATCGCGGAACTGGACACCGGCGTGCGCTTCGACCACCCGGACCTGCTGCGCGCTGGCTTCGGCGGAAAACTCCTGCCGGGCTACGATTTCATTGCCGACATCCCCTCAGCCAATGACACCGACGGTCGCGATGCCGATGCCTCTGACCCCGGTGACTGGATCACCACCACGGACACCGGCACTTCGCAATTCAAGGGCTGCACCACCGAAGACAGTTCATGGCATGGCACCCGCGTTGCCGGCATTCTCGGTGCCCTCGGCAACAACTCCACTGGCATCGCCGGCCTCAACTGGAATGGCTGGATTCTGCCGGTGCGCGTCATGGGTAAATGCGGCGGCTATGACTCCGACATCATCGCCGGAATGCTCTGGGCCGCCGGTATTCACGTGAATGGCGTGCCCGACAACCCGTTCCCCGCGCGCATCATCAATATGAGTCTGGGCGGATCCGGCGCCTGCACCAACAGCTACCAGCTCGCCGTGAACCAGGTCGTTGCGCTGGGCACCTTGGTAGTGGTTTCAGCCGGCAATGAAGGTGGCCCCGTCGATGCACCGGGCAACTGCACCGGTGTCGCCGCCGTAGCCGGATTGCGTCACATCGGCACCAAGGTGGGTTTCAGCAGTCTGGGTCCCGAGGTGACCGTGTCTGCCCCAGCGGGTAATTGTGTCAACTCCGCGAGCGGCCAACCCTGCCTCTACTCCATCGATACAACCGTGAACCTCGGTACAACCACGCCGGGCAGCAACGGCTACAGCGATCAGTTCAACACCAATCTAGGTACGAGTTTCTCATCGCCCATCGTGGCTGGCATTGCCGGACTCATGGTGTCAGTCAATGGCAATCTGGCCTCCACGCAGCTGATTGCAAGACTGCGTGAAAGCGCCAGTCCGTTTCCGACCACTTCATCGACCACTTCACTCGTCTGTCACGTGCCCACCAGCTCTTCTGATGTTCAGAACAAGGAATGCATCTGCACGAACCAGACCTGCGGTGCCGGCATGGTCAACGCTGCAGGCGCGGTGGCAGCGGCACTTCGTCCGATTGCTGCGATCCGCGTTCCAGCCAGTGTGTCGGCGGGTCAAAATGTGGTGTTGGAAGGTGGTGGCAGCAGTGCCGCCTGTGGACGCAGCGTCAGAAGCTACGCGTGGTCAGTCGTCAATCCGGGTGGCAATCCACCGGGGATCACCGGTGCGAGCACCAGCACCGCCACGGTCGTAGCACCGCCGAGCGGCTCTTTCACGATGCGTCTGACCATCACCGATGATGCCGGTCGCCAGGACACGGCCGACGTAGTCGTTGGTGCCACCAGCGCCACGACCACCGCTCCGGTCAGTGCCGGAAGTAATGCGTGCCTACAAAATCTGACGATCACGCCCGCCGGAACCGTCTCGGTGAGCGTTTCCCCATCAAGCGCCAGAGTGCTAACCAAAGGCACTCAGGCCTTCAGCGCTACGGTGACAAACACCGGCATCCTGCCCGTCATCTGGCGGGTCAATGGCATCATCGGCGGCAACGCTACGTTCGGCACGATCTCCAGCAGCGGCGTGTATACCGCTCCAGCCGTGCTGCCCTCTCCGGCAATCGTGACCATCAGCGCGACATCCACTGACGCCAGTGGCACCACTGGCACAGCTCAGGTCACGCTCATCAGTCCTTATGTCGTGACTCTCTCGCCGGCGACCGCCACAGTCACGACTGGCGGCACCAACCTGTTGTTCACCGCCACCATCAATGGCGCCGCCTCGAACGCGGTGAATTGGCTGGTGGATGGCATTGCGGGCGGCAATGCAACGGTTGGGACCATCAGCAGTACGGGTGTGTATACGCCTCCGGCCACCGTCCCCTCTGCCGGCACCGTCACAGTCACTGCAGTGGCCCAAGGTGATGTTGGCAGCAGCGCATCGGCCCAGATCACCGTCATCGCTGCCGCCGGCGGCGGCAGCGCCAAATCCGGTGGTGGCGGCGCCTTCGATGGTCTGACGCTGGTCATGTTGCTGATGATTTCGCCGCTGGCGCGGACTCGGCGGCTGCGGCTTGCAGCCGTCAGGCAAGCGCGCTCCGAAAACTGAGGAATGGGGCGTTTTGTGCTAAATTGACGCTCCCGTAGCCGGACCTTAGGCGGCAACGGAGTTCCGGACAACGCAGGGTTGGCGCAGCACTGGCTGCGGCATCGATCGGTGTCCTCCCCTTGGCGCAGCAACTTGCAGGGCTTGGCGAGAAGCCAGCCCCGGACACTCATGCTTTCAACCGTCAATCTCAGTATCCAGTTCGACGCGAAGCCGCTGTTTGAGCAGGTCTCGGTCACCTTTTCCGACGGCAATCGTTATGGCCTGATCGGCGCCAATGGCTGTGGCAAGTCGACGCTGATGAAAATTCTCGGCGGCGACCTTGAGCAAAGCTCGGGCGACGTGATCCTGCAACCGGGACTGCGGCTCGGCAAGCTGAACCAGAACCAGTTCGCTTATGAAGACGAGCGTGTGCTGGACGTGGTGATGCAGGGGCACCGCGAGATGTGGGCGGCGATGCAGGAGCGCGACCGCATTTACGCCAACCCCGAAGCCAGTGACGCCGACTTCATGAAAGCAGCGGAGCTCGAGGGCAAGTTTGCCGAATACGGCGGCTACACAGCCGAGGCGCGCGCCGGCAGCATTCTGCTGGATGCCGGCATCGGCGATAACTTCCACAACGGTCCGATGCGTGAAGTCCCGCCGGGTCTGAAGCTGCGCGTGCTGCTTGCTCAGGCGCTGTTCTCAAGCCCTGACGTGCTGCTGCTCGACGAGCCCACCAACAACCTCGACATCCATTCCATTGGCTGGCTGGAGCGCGCGCTGAACGAATACGACGCGACGATGATCATCATCAGTCACGATCGCCACTTCCTGAACCAGGTCTGCACGCACATTGCTGATCTGGATTTCCAGCAGCTGAAGATCTACCCGGGCAACTACGACGACTTCATGCTCGCCTCAGTGCAGGCGCGTCAGCGGGTCGAAGCGGCCAACGCCAAGGCCAAAGACAAGATCTCTGACCTGCAGGAATTCATCCGTCGCTTCTCGGCCAATGCGTCCAAGGCGCGTCAGGCCACGTCGCGCCGCCGCCAGCTGGAAAAGATCAAGATCGAGGAGATCCGCCCGTCCTCGCGACAGAATCCCTTCATCCGCTTCGAGCAGAAAGTGAAGCTGCATCGCTCGGCGGTCAATATTGAGGAACTGAGTTTTCGCTATCCCGGCACTGATCGCGATGTATTCACCAAGTTCAGCCTCCATGTGGAAGCCGGTGAGCGCGTGGCCATCATTGGTCCGAACGGTATCGGCAAGACCACACTGATGCGCTGCCTGGCCGGCGAACTCACACCCACTCACGGACAGATCAACTGGGTCGAGAACGCGCAGCGCGGCTACATGCCGCAGGATCCGCAGGCGGAATTTGCCGAGCGAATCGATCTGTTCGCATGGATGTCAAACTGGACCGGCAAGGCCGACGATGACCAATTAGTGCGCGGCACGCTCGGACGCCTGCTGTTCTCAGGCGACGAGACCAAAAAACCGGTGACGGTGCTCTCGGGCGGCGAGAAGGGCCGCATGATCTACGGCAAGCTGATCCTGACCAAGCCGAACGTCATGCTGATGGATGAGCCGACCAACCATATGGACATGGAAACCATCGAGTCGCTGCAGATCGGCCTTGAGAAGTATCCCGGCACGCTGATCTTCGTCTCGCATGACCGCGAGTTCGTCGGCAGCCTGGCCACGCGCATCATCGAGATGCGACCCGACGGCCAATTCAGCGAGTTCAGGGGCACCTACGACGAGTATCTGGACAAGCAGGGACTGCAGGCCTGATTGCAGGCCTGACTGCAACAGGTCCGCATTGAATTCATGCGGTGGCCCGCGTAGCCTCGGACCGTCATGAAATTCCGTCTCCTGAGTGTGATCACCGCCGCGGCGACACTCGGCGTATCGTCGGGCTGCAGCACAGTTCCTGTGCAGTCCAGCCGTCAGCAGGCGCAGGCCTTGCTGCAGCGGTCTGCCGGCACGCTGGCGCAGTTTCCAGATAATGCAGAGGCAGCCGAAAACGAGCTGCGGACTCTGCTGGCGGCCCCACTGGACGCCACGGCTGCCATACGCGTTGCGTGGCTGCGCAATGCCGATGCACAAGCCGCTTGTGCCCAACTGGGCATCAGCACCGCTGATATCTTTGCTGCGAGCCGGCCGGCTAACCCGCAACTCGGCTTGGCGTGGCTGTGGCCCAGCCCGCACGGCGGTGATCGCAAGCTGGATGGCACACTCGGATTCAGTCTCGACGATCTGATCAGACTCCCCTCGCGGCGTCAGTACGGGGCTGTAGAGCTACGCGCCGCGCAGCAGCAGCTTGCCGCAAAGCTCTACGCGTTGGCTCTGGACACTCTCGACGCCTGGCTGGAAGCGGCGGCCTCACAGCAACGATTGTCGGTGCGTCGCGCTATCGCGGAGAGCGCCCAGACTGCCGCAGAGCTGGCGGAGCAATACCGTCTGGCCGGCAACATCAATGCCGTCGAGACGGCGCTGCAGGCCGCTGCTGGCACCGAGGCCGCCCTCTCGCTGAGTCGAAGCGAGCGCGATGCCAGCCGCAGCCGTTCCCGTCTACGCCAGATTCTAGGACTGACCGCAACCGATCCGGCACTGCAGCTACCCACGAACCTTCCGGCCGCCGAAGCGCTGACTTTCGAAGCCCAGCAGCTGCACGCTGAGGCCCGCAGCCAGCGACTGGATCTGGCCGCCGCGCGCAGCGAGGTGGAGTCGGTCTCATTGCGACTGGCGGCAACGCGTCGTTTCCGCCTGCTGGGCGGCAGCGCGGTCAGCGTCTTGGGTGAACAGGAGGGAGACAGCCGACGCACTGGTATCGGCGCTGGCATCGAACTGCCGCTGTTTTCGCAGGGACAGAGCGCCGTGGCGCGCGCAACTGCAGAGCTGCAACTGGCCGAGGCCCATGTGCGGCAGCTCGAAGTCTCCATCGACGCGGAAGTCGATGCGCAGCTAGAGCAACTGGCTCGAGCCTACGACGAGTACAGACAGTATCGTGAGCGACTCATTCCGCAGCGCGAATCGATCGTCGCGCGATTGAGTGAGCAAGCCAATTTCATGCTCACCGGCCCCTTCGAGCTGCTGCTGGCTCGCCAGCAGTCCTATTCAGCCTATGAGGGCGCAGTCGACGCCTTGCAGTCCTGGTGGCAGAGCCGTGTGGCGTTGGCACGCGCACTCGGCGCACCGCTGCCGATGCCTGTCAGAGGGAATTAACCATGCACGTGTCACGTCGCAATCTGCTCATGGGTGCGGGCGTCGCTGTCACCGCCCTGCCCCCCGGCAAAACCGACGGCGCACAGGCGCCAGCCACGCCAGGAACGGCCGCGACCACACAGACAACTCCAGGACGGGTCACCACTCTCAATGGTCGTTCGCTGGACTGGCGCATGGTCGATGGCGCGAAGGAATACCACCTCATCGCCAGCGAGTTTGAGCACGAGTTTGCACCGGGCTGCAAGGCGCGCTGCTGGGGCTACAACGGCAGCACGCCGGGACCCACCATTGAAGCGGTCGAAGGGGATCGCGTGCGCATCTTGGTGACCAATAACCTACCCGAGCCAACCTCAGTGCATTGGCACGGCATCCTGCTGCCCAATGGCATGGATGGTGTGTCCGGACTGACGCAGCCCCCCATCGGCGTCGGCGAAACCTGGGCCTATGAATTCACGCTCCGACAGAACGGCACTTATCTGTACCACCCGCATGCTGATGAAATGACGCAGATGGCGTTCGGCATGATGGGTCTTTTCATAGTGCATCCACGCATACAGCACCAGCCAGTATGTCAGCGCGACTTCGCGTTCATCCTCCACAACTATGCGCTGCGACCTGGCAGCTACCGGCCGGATCCTTCGGTGATGACCGATTTTGATCTTTGGACCTTCAACAGCAAGGTTTTTCCGGCCATTGACATGCTGAATGTGCGGCTCGGCGAGCGCGTTCGTATCCGCATCGCCAACCTGTCGATGTTCAATCATCCGATCCATCTACATGGTCACCGTTTCATGGTCACAGGATCGGACGGGGGGCGCTGGCCGCAGGTAAGCTGGCGTCCGGAGGTCACAGAGATCGTTGGCGTCGGTCAGACGCGCGATCTGGAGTTCGTAGCCGACAATCCAGGCGACTGGGCGCTGCACTGTCACATGTCGCATCACACGATGAATGCGATGGGCCACGGCATCCCTAATCCGGTAGGCGTGGCGCAGGCAGCACTGGCCGATCGCCTCGGAGCGCTGCTGCCGGACTATCAGCCAATGGGCGGTAATGGCATGTATGAGCATGCGGAGCACGCATCGATGGGACACATGCAGGGGCCAGAGAACACGCTGCCGATGGCGATGGGTCGCGGACCCTTCGGGCCCATTGGCATGGGCGGCATGATGACACTGCTCCGGGTCAGACCCGATTACCGGGATGGCGTGGATCCGGGCTGGTACAGCGGCGACCAGCAACCCCGTGCGCGCCGCATTACAGCGCGTTCGGAAGCGGACGAGACCGATCATTCATCCCATCATCGTTAAGCAATATTTTCAGGTTATTTTTCAGGAGATCGTGATGAAAGATCCTATCGCGCCATTCACCATCGCATTACTGCTGCCGCTGCTTGCCATCGCGCATGCCATGGCCACTGCGACGACACCCGCCAACGGTGAAACACTAAAGAAGGCGCCCACTGAGTTCACGCTGACCTTCAACGAGCCAGCAACACTCTCGAGAGTCACACTACAGAAAACCGGTGAGATGGATACGCAGGAAATCAGCCCGGTACCCAGCGTAGCGGCCGAGCGTGTCACCCTGCCTGCGCCGAAACTCGCCCCTGGCGAATACACACTGCTCTACCGCGCCACCGGCCCGGACGGCCACGTCATGCCCGGCACGGTGAAGTTCACCATCGCGCCCTGAGTAGCCGGGCATTTAGAAAACCTCGCCTCATCACCGGAAATCGCATGCTGCAGATACGTCGTAGTGAACAACGCGGCCACGCCAACCATGGTTGGCTCGACTCTTGGCACACTTTTTCTTTCGCTGACTATTTCGATCCGCGCTTCATGGGTGTCGGGCCGTTGCGCGTGATCAACGAGGATCGCGTGACACCGGGGAGCGGCTTCCCCACGCATGGTCATCGCGATATGGAAATCATCAGCTATGTGCTCGAAGGCGAACTCGCCCATCGCGACTCAACGGGCAGCAGTTCGGTACTCCGCCCCGGCGATGTGCAGCGGATGAGTGCGGGTAGTGGCGTGCGGCACAGTGAGTTCAACCATTCCTCAACGCAGCCCGTGCATTTTCTGCAGATCTGGATCCAACCCGAAATCCTGGGCATCGCGCCGGGCTACGAAGAGCGCACCTTCAGTGCTGCCGAGAAGCGCGGGCGCCTGCGGCTCATCGCCTCGCCGGATGGCACCGACGGGTCGCTCCGCATACACCAACAGGCGCGGCTTTACGCCGGTCTTTTTGATGGCGAGGAACGCAGCACAATGCAATGCGCGTCGGGTCGCCTACTCTATGCACATCTGGCCCGCGGCTCGCTCACCGCGAATGGTGAGGTACTGACAGCCGGCGATGCGCTGCTCATCGATTCCGGGCAGCTGGAATTGACCCATGGCCGGCAGGGGGAGATTCTCGTCTTCGACCTGCCGAGTGGCACACCCTGATCGGGTCTGAAGGCTCCGTATCAATTCTGACTGCGACGCCACCCGGCCGGCGATACAATGCCGGCTCGGCAAACCGCCGCAGGACTGATTTTCTTACTTAACAGAGAGACTATCCATGACCGAAGAGAGCAAGCAGCAGAAGTTCACCGCCAAGGTGCGTCGCGGACTGGTGTGGGTGCATGCCCAGGCCAATGGCGAACTCAACCGCATCAAGGCCGAGGCCGGTGGCTCGCGGGTACCGGGCTTCAATGCCGCGGAACTGGCTGATGTCGAGGCCGCGCTGCTCTGGATCGAGCAGAACAAAGAGGCCCCTCAGGCCTGATAGTTGACTCGTTGGCTGACCCTGGCACGCCAAGGTCAGCGATGCTGTGGGTGGCACTGGCGGCGTCCAGTGCCACACCGCGGCGCTGCTTGCGACAGCGCAGACCTGTTCGCAGTGCTTCCAACTGGCAGCGCTTCCAAGGAGATTGAGCCATGCGCACTCCGTCTTGCCGAACTACGCTGATCGTCGGTGGCTTGTTGGCACTGCTGCCTGTGTGGAGCCTCGCTGCGCCCTATGTGGACGCACCTCAGATCCACGCCTTCGACATCCTGCCTACGCCACCCGCTGCCAACTCGGCAATCACTCAAGCCGACCTCGCCGAACTGCACCGGCTGCAGACGCTGCGTACTCCGGCACAGGTGATGCGTGCGGTGGCCGATGAAAACGACGAATCCATTTTTCTCTTCCGCGACGCTCTGGGGAGCGACTTCACACCGGCTGCACTGCCCCTGACGGCGGCGCTAGGCGCCAGGGTCAACGAGACGGAAAGTGCCATCGTCGATCCTGCCAAGAACGATTTCAAACGCGTACGTCCCTACAACCTCGACAAGACTTTGCAGCCCGTCTGCAGGACGAAGACCGTTGCAGATTCCTATCCGAGTGGTCACACCACGGTCGGCTATCTGATGGCCCTGTCACTGATCGACATGATTCCAGAGTTGCGGGATCAGCTCCTTGCGCGTGCTGATGACTATGCACATAACCGGCTGATGTGCGGCGTACATTATCCGAGCGATCTCGCGGCTAGTCGTCCGCTGGCGTATGCCGTGCATGCGGCAATGAATGCCAGCCCCGAATACCAACGCGAAGTGGCCGCAGCAAGGGCCGAGCTGCGCGCCAAACTCGCACAGCGCCTGACCCACCCCTGATCTTCCGGCGCAGCTTCTACGCTCCGCACGCGGCTCGTGGGATACTGACGTTCCCAACCTGGAGGATCACCCATGCACAAGATTCATGTGTTTCTGGCCACCCTCGCCTTCGCCAGCCTGCTGACCGGTACGGTCTCGGCTGCGCCCGCTCTGGATGCAGCGGGAAAGTGCCGCGACAACGGCAAGTTCGTCGAAGCAAAGCTGTGTCAGACGGCCACGCCCGCGACCGGCAAGTGCCGTGATATCAAGACCAAGAAGTTCGCCAAATGCGGCATGCCCGGCACGGAGCCCGTACCGAGCAGCGCTGCTGCTTCCAGCGCCAGCAGCTCAAGCAGCGGCCCGAGCGACAACGCTGCCAGCAGCGCAGCGAGCCGCAAAACCAAATAGCCTGCGATCGCTCGATGGGTGCCCGTCGCAACTATTTGACGGGCACCCCATTCAAGACACGGCCGTCAGCAAACTGCATCTGCACCAGCAGCCCGGTATGGCCACCGTCCCGCGCGGGATGCAGGGTGACTCGTACTTTTTGGCCTGACGCGAACTGATCACGCAGCGGCCCCTCGATGCTGCGGAGAATAAATGCGGACCCCGCTGTCTCGACTGTCCACACGGTACTGGCGGCACCCGCTCCCCTCGCCGGCACCGTCACCCAAAACAGCGTGTGTGGATTAGCGATCTTCGTATCTTTCAATGTGCCGTCGATCTCGACGATCTGATCATCGTCGTAGCTGGCCAGCGAATGATGGGCAGTGACGAGCGTCGCAGCCAGAACCAGCCCCACGCAAAGAGCTGGCATCAGCAGGCGTCCACGCAGGGGCCGAATCGCTGGCTTCATGGCTGCAAGTCTAGCGCAGCGGATGAGCCGTCGACGATCCTCCCGTCCACGACGCGAATGATTCGATCGCAGCGCTGCGCCAACGACGGGTTATGGGTCACAAATAGGACGCTGGTACCCTCAGTCTGATTCACCTCCCGGATGAGATTGAAAACCGCGTCCGCGCTGGCGCTGTCGAGATTGCCGGTGGGCTCGTCGGCCAGGAGAAGCGCCGGCTTCATCGCCAGTGCACGTGCCAGCGCCACGCGCTGCTGCTGCCCGCCGGACAACTGCGCAGCGGGCTGATCACGCCACGGAGTCAGCTGCACGCTCTCAAGCAGATCAGCGGCCCGGCGCTCGATGGCCTGATTTGGGAAGCCTGCGTCGCTGAGCAGCGGCATCATCACATTCTCCAGCGCAGTAAAAGCACTGATCAGATAGTGGTACTGGAAAACGAAACCGATGGTGTGGCCCCGCAGCCGGGTCAGCGCCGCATCGTCCAGCTGCGTAGTCTCGTCCCCACGCACGGTAAGCCGACCGCTTGTCGGGCGATCGAGTAGACCGACAATATTCAGCAATGTGCTTTTGCCCGATCCAGAGGGCCCCATCACAGCACAGAACTCACCGCGCTCGAGCACCAGATCAATGCCGTGCAGAACCTCCGTTTCGTTGGGCCGACCCACGTTGAATGACTTGCACACACCGTGCAGTTGCACCACGGGCACCATGGGCGAGTTAGCCACGGATCGCGACTACCGGCTCGAGTCGTGCAGCGCGCAGCGCAGGCGCATAGGCAGCGAGCAGTCCGGTGACCGTGGCCAAAGCCAGCGCGACCGCGTAGAGAACAGGATCGAAAGATATGGCGAACATTGGTGTGCCATCGGCGTTCAGCGCCATACGCTGCCAGATGGCCAGGGCCACGCCTCCGAGAATCGACCCCAGGCAGGCTCCGAGGAACCCGAGCAGGCCTCCCTGTAGTAGAAAAATTCGCAGGATCTGGCTGCGCGAGATCCCCATCGCACGCAGGATGCCGATCTCGCGTGACTTCTGCACAACGGTGACCACCAACACACTAGCAATTCCGAAAGCCACTGACAGCGCAACAAAGAAGCGGATGGCAACGTTCACAGTCGACTGCGTATGCATCGCTGTGAAGAACTGCTCGTTGGTGCGAATCCAGCTGTCTGCCTCGACGCCAGTGGCCGCAGTAATGCGCACCGCAACATCTTCAGCTGCATAGACATCTTGGACAGTGACATCAATATTGGTAACGCCCCCCGGAAGCCCCAGAAGACTCTGTGCCGTATGCAGCGCCACATAGGTGATACGGCTATTGGCACCCTTGTTACCCAGATCAAAGATGCCCGTAATCTGCAATGTATTAGCCACACCATTCGCAGCGGTCACACGTAGCTTGTCGCCCACGCCCACCCCGAGCATGTCGGCCAGCTCCGTGCCGATCAGCATATCCGTGGCTGTCAGCCGAGAGCTTCCGCGTACCATCTTTTCAGGCATTGGAACAATGCGATAGAAAAAAGCGGGCTCGACTCCATTTACAGTGATCGCGCGACTGGCCTCGCCGCGCACAGCCAGTGCCGAGCCACTGACACCCGGAGCCACGACATTCACATCCTGCCAGGCACGGATTTGCTGCACGATACTCTGCCACTGATCGATCCCCTTCAGTCGCTGCAGCGGCGGCTGCACGATCGCAGCATTGATCGCATTAGCCGAGGTCTGATGGAGCGTTCGCGCCACCTCTTTCGGCGGAAGCAATTGGATGTGCGGCTGACCGGTGAGCACACGTTTGACGATGTTGGATTGCACGCCGACCAGTAGTGCTGACATGAACACGATCACGCCAACCCCGATGGCTATGCCGCCAGCAATGAAGCCGGTCTGCATGCGACCCTCCGTGAGGAATCGTGTGGCGACGATCCATTCAAAGGGCAGCCAACGCGACAATGGCCGCTGACTGATCGGTACAGCGCCACCAGAATTTGCTCTCATGGCACGACAGAGTTTTCGGCCACTCGGATGCGACTGCCCTCAATCACCTGACTGGTACTGGTCGCGACCGGAACCACGCGATCGCCCGGGCTAAGACCATCCAGCACCTCGCACCAGCCGCCGCTGCGCAGCCCGACGGTTACAGGCTGCCGATGGGCGCGCCCACCATTGAAGCGCATGACCCAGGGTCGCCCGCCTTCCGCATCGCGCAGTGCATCCGCCGGCAGCAATACCGCCTTTTCACGGCGTGCCACTTCGATATCGACCGACACCGTCATGTCCTGCATCAGATACGCCGGCGGCCGCGGCACACCCAGCTTGACCTCGACGGAGCCGCGCTGCGCATCGACGCCGGGATTAATGTATTGCAGCTGCGCTGGAAATCGCAGCTGCGGGTAGGCATCGGCCGACGCCTGCGCAGTCTGGCCGACTTTCAGCAAGTGCAGGTTTTTCTCGTCGATCTGCACGACGAGCTCCGTCTCACCAGCCGGTGAAAGCTCCATCAGCACCTTGCCCGGAGTCACCACATCGCCCGGTTCAACAGCACGCGAGATCAGCGTGCCGGCCACCGGTGCACGCACCGTCGCATATCGGAGCCGCGCCTTGGCGGCCTGTGCGCCGGCTACGGCCTGCGCCAGCCCGGCCTGAGCAGCGGCCATGTCACTACCCTGAGATTGCAGAGTCGCCAGTTGGCTGCGCGCGGCGGTCAACTGCGAAGCGGCAACACGTTCAGCACGCTCCGCCTGATCGAGCTCAGCCTGCCCAATGAATCCACGCGACATGAGACTGCGATAACGATCGACCGTATCGGCGGCGGTTGTGTGATTGACTTCAGCCTGCCGCAGAGCTTCTGTGGCCACGGGCGCTTGCACTTCACGCAATTGTCTAAGCTTGGCTTGGGCTTGATTGACGGCGAGATTGGCCTGTTCCAGCGCAGCACGCAGTTCGTCGGAATCGAGTTCGATCAACGTGGCGCCGGCCGCCACCTGTTGACCTTCCCTGACAGGGACTGCCCGCACAGTGCCTGTAATCTGCACGCCAATCGAGGATCGATGCGGGGTCTCGACACGGCCGCTGGCCACCACCGTCTGCACAAAGTCCCGCTGTACAACGCTCTCCATCGTGACCCGCGGTCCATAGAGGGCGCGCGGCCCCAAGCTGACCGCGAGCACACCGACGGTGAGCAACAGCAGCACCCGACCGGCATGGCCGCGCAACCAGAGCAGCAGTGAAATACTCGACTGGCCTGTATTCATCAGCCTCGCCCGGACGCAACATCCCAGCGGGCATTTTCAAAGCCACTCGACGGCCTGTACATAAGCAGGAATACGCAGTCACCCGGGTTCGTCGGACCCGGACGTATGCCTACGGCGAGCTATGGACGCCGCAGGTAGATCAGCCAGTAGACAACACCCACCAGTACGGCACCCCCAAACACATTTCCGAGAGTGACCGGTATGAGATTGCGCATCAAACCCGCCAGATCCAGACCGATGAAA
This sequence comes from Gammaproteobacteria bacterium, assembly GCA_947452065.1. Classification (GTDB taxonomy): domain Bacteria; phylum Pseudomonadota; class Gammaproteobacteria; order Steroidobacterales; family Steroidobacteraceae; genus FEN-1191. The sequence continues at coordinate 201,592 of CANGBB010000002.1, read as the reverse complement.
TGGGTGACGTGCTGCGCCTGCAGCAGGAGCCCTAGCGGGATGAAATACATGTTGGCGACCGAATGCTCGAGACCCGCAGCGACGAATGCCGCCACAGGCGGCACCACAGCCAGAATCTTGTCGGCCACTGAACGAGCGCTGAACGACAGCCACACGGCCAGGCACACCAGCACATTGCACAGCACGCCAAGAAAGAATGCCGGGAACGGCGCGAGTCCGACCTTACCCACGGCAATGGCCAGCGCCGTCTGACCAACGCCACCCCCGTTGAATTCGGCCATTCCAGAAAGCCACACTAGGACGGCCGTACCGGCAGCGCCGACAAAGTTTCCCGCATAGATCACCGCCCACGCGGAGAGTAGACGACGCCAGGCCAGTCGACCGCTGGCAACGGCCATCACCATCAACGCATCGCCCGTGAAGAGCTCCGCACCGCCAACCACCACCAGGATCAGTCCGATCGAAAAGCTCAGGCCGATCAGCAGTCGCGCCACACCGAAGGGCAGTGCCCCTGCCCCGGTAGCCACCACCGTGGAAAACATGGCGCCGAGCGCTATGAAAGCGCCCGCAAGCACCGCCAGCATGAACAGACGCAGATTGTCACGCTGGGCCTTGGTGACGCCGAGTTGCTCGGCCTTCCGCGCCATGGCGTCGGGCAAAAGCGCGTCTAAGCCATTACCGTCATCGTTGGCGTTCATGTGCATCGAATGCACTCTCCATCAGGGACGATCCAACCGCAATGATGCCCGGCGACGAAGCGGGGCGCAGCACGCATAGTACCTATTCAGGTCGCGCTAACTGCAGCACCGCTTTCAGGCCGCCAGCGACGTATAGCGAATGACGCCCTCGAGCCGATTGGACTGCGCCTCGAAAGTCGGATCTGGATGCACGCTCACCACTCACGGAGCAGCGGGAACAAGATCAGATGCCCAACTTACCAAGCGTATCCACCAGCTGGCGCAGCCCCGCCGCCAAGGTCGGATGATCGGCATCGAAACGCGCAACCAGTTCTGTAACGCGATGCCGTTCAGCCGGTGCAGCCAGCGCAGCACCCGCAGAAGGTTGCTGCACCAGCTGCTCGATGTCATGCAGGACAGTAAGTAGTAGCTGACGCGATTCCGCGTCGAGTGCGGGATTGTGCGTCAGCTGCTGATGAAGGCTCGCCAGATTACTGCGAAGATCAGTGGTATCCATGGTCATTGCCTCTTCTTTCGTGGCCCTGTTTAACAGCGTCAGGCGCTCGCCACCCGCACCTCGGCATTCAGAACACTTTCACCATTGAGCGAGTTGGAGATCAGGCAGATGTGTTCGGCCTTGTCGAGCAGCGAGCGGGCTTTTTCGACATCCGTACCCGCCGGCACTTCCAATACAGCGTGGGTGGTAAAGCGCGTGAAACGCGTGACCCCATCCACCCGCTCCAGCGTACCCTCCACCTGCACTGAGAGGTTCGACCAAGCCAGCCGCGAGGCGCGTGCGACCGCACGGAAACTGAGAACGAAGCAGTCGCCGACAGCCGAACACAGTAGTGTCTCGGGTGACCAGTAGCCGGGTGGGCCATCGAATTCAGGTGGGGAGTTCGACGCGATATCCGGCGATTCAGCACTGCTGAGCGTGACCGGGCCTTCGCTGCCACTACGGGCCTGAATGACGTAACGATGTGGAAACGGGTGCATGCATTCTCCTTGCGTTCGATGGCCAGGCGGCGCCCGGCACACAGGACTTTAACTAAAAACTGATGGTCGCCTCGATAACATCCAACAATGCGGCGATGGCCGCTCCGCGTCCGCTGCTGCGGCGCCAGGCTCCGCCAACGCTCCGCACCGGCTGAGGCTTAGCAAACGGGCGGAGCACGACCCCTCGGGCGGCCGCATAAGCACCGCGGCTCGCCAGTTCCGGCATCAGCGTGATGCCCGCCCCTGCAGCCACCATCTGCCGCAGCGTCTCAATACTGGTGGCGCGGAAGTCCTGGCGCTCGCTGACATCGACGCGACTGCAGACATCCAGCGCCTGATCACGCAGGCAATGGCCCTCTTCCAGCAGCAGCAGTGTCTCACCGGCCAGATCGGCCGGCTTCAGCGCGCTACGCGTCGCGAATGGGTGTCCCGCCGGCGCCAGTACGGCGAATGGCTCATCGTAAAGAGGCCTCGTCGCCAGCGCAGCGCCATGTACCGGCAGCGCCAAGATGCCCAAATCAATGCCGCCGGCCTGCAGTTCATCCAACATCGGCGCGGTCTGATATTCATAGAGCATCAGCTCGAGGCGCGGCAGCGCCTTGCGGATTTTCTGTATCACCAGCGGCAGCAGGTACGGACCGATGGTGGGCAGCAGCGCTACGCGCAGACGGCCCGCAAGCGGATCATGCTCGGCGCGTGCAATCTCCATCACTTCGTCACTGGCCTCAACGATGCGCCGGGCACGCTCGACTATTCGCTCGCCCGCGGCAGTGAGTGTGACGCGGCGCGGATGACGCTCGACCAGTTGCAAACCAAGGTACTGCTCGAGCTTCTTCAGCTGCGTGGACAGCGTTGGCTGACTCACAAAACAGCGCGCCGCCGCACGACCAAAGTGGCGCGTGTCCGCCACGGCCACCAGATACTTCAGGTCCTTGAGCTTGATGTCGGCCATGATTACCTCAGGTGGATCCAGATTCCATCGCGGCGTGCCAAATGGCCTGAACGGCCTCACGCTCAGCGCGGAATTCCTTATCGGAAATGACTGCGCCCTTGCCATCCAGTGCTCGATGATGGAGACAAGCGCGATAGGCGCGATAAGCGTTCGTCAGTAGGTCAATCTCAACCTGCGGTCGCAGGTCGGCCGAGGCCACTGACTCCAGCTGACGGATGGTGTCGGAAAACAAAGCCACCGGCGGATGATCCTTCGCCCAGCGCAGCGCCCAGTACTGGGCCATAAACTCAATGTCAGCGATGCCACCGGGATCCTGCTTCACATCGAATTCGTCGGCAACGGCCTGCGAGAGTTCATTGCGCATCCGCTGGCGCATCTGCTGCACATCGGCACGCAGCTTGTCGCGACGAATCGCCTCACGCAGTATGTCCATTCGCAGCGCCTCGAAGCGCGCGCGCAACTGCGGATCGCCGGCAACGGCACGCGCATGCAAAAGCGCCTGATGCTCCCACGTCCAGGCTTCTTGGCGCTGATAGTCACCGAAGCTGTCGAGCTGAGTGATCAGCATGCCGCCCTTACCGCTGGGACGCAGCCGCATATCCACTTCATACAGCCGACCCGCTGCCGAGTGATAACTCAGCAAATGCACCAGACGCTGCACATAGCGCACGAAAAAAATCTGGTTATCCACACTCTTCACGCCATCGGTCTGCTGGTCCTCGCCGGCGGAGTCATGCAGGAAAACCAGATCAAGGTCTGAGCTGTAGCCCAGCTCGAAACCGCCGAGTTTGCCGTAACCAACCGCACATAGGCGCACCGGGCGCCGCGCCGCACCCTGCCCACAGGAGGGGACACCGAGCTGCCGGGTCACCTGCTGCCAGGCCAGTGTCATCGCGCGCTCGAGAATGACCTCGGCGATATCCGTGAGCCGGTCACTGACACGCATCAGCGGCAGCTTCCCAATCACATCGGCCATCGCTACGCGGAACAGTGCAATACGCTGAAAGTGGCGCAACTGATTCAGCTCCGCCTCCTCATCACCGGGGTCGAGCTGCTCCATACGTCCAGCAAGATCAGCAACCAACGCCGACCGATCAGGCAAGGTGTCGGGGCTGCCCGCGTCGATGAGTTCATCGAGCAGCACCGGATACGTGGCCACCTGCTGCATGAGAAATTCTCCGTGTGTCGCAAGTTCGACGAGCCTGCGGCGCGCCACAGGATTTTCGAGCAGCAACGAGAAATAGGCCGAGCGTGGTCCAATCGATTCAAGTACGCGCAGCAGCCGGCGCAGGGTCTCCACCGGCGCAGACACCAACGTCACGTCATGGAGCAGTACAGGGACAAGCTGAACCAGTCGTCGGCGACCCACCTCATCTAGGCGGCGCAGCAGTGCTGACCCGGCAAGGTCGATCAGAAGCGGTGCAATCTGATCAGCATGAGCCATGCCCTGAGCGCGCAGAACTTCAACCAGCCGCTCTGGACTGGAGTCGGCATCAGCCCAGCCGGACAAGGCGGCACCCACCGCACCCGCTCTTCCCGTCGCAGCGGATTCCCCAAAGATGAGCGCAGCAAAATGGCGCGCAACCACGGCGCGCTGAACTTCAAGCTCCTGACGGAGCGAGGACCACGCCTCATGGCCCATGGCACGCGCAATCCGTAACTGCGATACCTCGTCCTCGGGCAATGAATGAGCCTGCTGGTCGCGCAGCATCTGCAGCCTGTTTTCCAGCCGGCGCAGGTACAGGTAAGCACTGCGCAACTCGGTCACCGCACTGGCGGGCAGCAAGCGACTGCCTTCGAGGCGCGGCAGGATTTCCAGCAGCGATGCGCCCTGCAGTCGCCGGTCCTGCCCCCCGCGAATCAGCTGCATGGCCTGCACCACGAACTCGATCTCGCGGATGCCGCCGGGTCCGAGCTTGACGTTGTCATGCAGCTCGCGGCGCTCCACCTCGCGCTCGATCATCGCCTTCATGTCACGCAATGATTCAAAGACACCGAAATCGAGATAGCGCCGATAAACAAACGGTCTCACGACGCTGGCGAACAGGTCTGCGTACGCTTCGGCACCTGTCACGGCACGGGCTTTCACCCAAGCGTAACGCTCCCAGTCTCGCCCCTGCGACTGCAGGTAATCCTCCAGCGCATCAAAGCTCGCCACCAGCGGGCCACTTTCCCCGAAGGGACGGAGCCGCATGTCAACTCGATAGGTGAAGCCATCTTCGGTGCGCTGATCCAGCAGACGAATCAACAACCGACCGAGGCGGGTGAAATACTCCTCGTTGGCCAGACTGCGCGGCCCGTCGGTATCACCATGCTCGCGGAACAGGAATATCAGGTCGATATCGGACGAGAAGTTCAGCTCATGGCCGCCGAGCTTGCCCATGCCGATCACGACGAAGGGCACTTCCTCGCCGCGTTCATTGCGCGGCAGACCGAAGCGCGGCCGCAGACTCTCGCGCGCAAAAGCCAGCGCACTGCGGATCGCCTCATCCGCAGCGTCACTCAGTTGAAGGAGCGTTTCCTCGACACTGGCCCAACCACATAGATCGCGCCAGGCGATCCGCGCCAGCTCCTCGCGCCTCCAGACGCGCAGCCGACGCATGAATACATCCTCACCCTCAGCGAGCAGATCGGACGTGGGCTGTGGTGCCGGCAGTCTGTCTGCAAATCGTTCCGCAGGCTGGCTCTGCAGCGAACCTAGCCAACCTGGGTTGGCGGCGTGAACCCCAGAGACAAAATCGCTGCAGCCGAAGACGAGATCAGCCCCTGGAGCAGCAGTCCGCAACTCCAGGGGCCGCGTCATGACCGGCAATTCAGAGGCTGTATCGGTCTCGCGACTCAGAGATGCGCCTCCAGCATCCACAGGTATTTGTCTGCATCACGCGAAATACCCGTGAAGAGGTCGGCGGTGTCCGCATCCCCGGCCTTATCGGCGACATCGATGGCTTTGCGAATGTTCTTGCCGAAAGAAGCGAAGGCGCCCGCCAATGCCTCCAGATGCGCACGGGATTCACTGACGCCCTCCGGGTATGGAGCGAGCGTGGTGTTGCGTGCAGCGGTCTGCAGGGTGCCGCTCGCAATACCGCCCAACGCTACAGCACGCTCAGCGAGCTCATCGGCCGCCTCGCCGGCCACTGCGTGTAGTTTGTCGAACAGTTCATGGAGCGCGATGAAATTCGCGCCGCGAACATTCCAGTGCGCCTGCTTGGCTTGTGCGGCCAGATCCAGCGCATCGGCTAGGCGTGCGTTGAGCAACTGGACCATTGCGGTGCGAGTGCGCAGGGTCATGTCGTTGCGGGTCTTGTGCATGCCGATCTCCTTCTCTCAACTCCTGAGCGGCATTTTGCCCATGGGCTGACCCGGATGACAATCAATCTATATGACGATTTTGATAGATAATAGCTATAACTAACCGGCGAGCAGCACCGCCTCTGCGTGCTCCAGTGCCTCCGGTGTGCCGTAGATCACCACCACATCCCCTTCGCGCAGCACCAGCGTGTTGTCAGGCTGCCGACCGGTAATGCCCTGGCGCCGGATGGCCGTAAATGCGACTTCCACCCCGCGATTCCGGACCTCGCCCAGTGTCCGACCCGTACTCCACGCTGAGGGTGGCAGCACCACGGTGCGCAGCTCCTCACGGAAGGCATGGTCTTCGTCAATGGCACCCACACCCGTATGCCGAAAAATACTGCGAAGCGTGGCATACCGACCATTGCGGATATCCCCAATGGTCCGCACCACCCGCGACACCGGCACGTTCAGCAGCATCAGCACCTGTGACACCAGCATCAGGCTGGCCTCGAAGGTCTCCGGGACCACCTCAGTAGCACCTGCCTGCCGCAGTTCCGTCAGGCCCACATCGTCCTGCGTACGTACCAGAACAGGCACATCGGCACGCAGCCGCCGGATGGCACGCACAATACCCACCGACACCAACGGATTGGCAAAGGTCACGATCACAGCGCTGGCATTCTGCAGGCCAACGTTATGCAGCAACTCCTCATCGCTGCAGTCACCGAATACCACGGGCTCTCCGGCCGCGCGGGCCACACGGATACGCGCCGGATCCAGGTCGGCGGCGATGAACTCAAAGCCTTGGGACTCGAGCACGCGGGCAATGTTCTGACCAACACGGCCGAATCCACACAGAATTACGTGTTCGCGTGCAGCCAGCTCGCTGGTGAAGCGTGCGTCACTGTTGAGCAGAGCAGCCGGTGGGCCGCGCTCGCCGAGCACGAGGCGCGCAATACGCCGGTTGTAGCGGATCAGCAGCGGGCTGACGATCATGCTGAGCACCACCGCCACGAGCAGTGGCTGGGCGATTTCGTCAGGAAGTACGCCGCCGCGTCCGAGCAGCAAGGTCAGCAATGCCACTCCGAATTCGCCCCCGCCAGCGAGAACGAGGCCAGTACGCACGGCACGGAAATGATTGGGCACGAACAAGCGCGTGATCAGGGCCGAGACCAGCACCTTTCCAACCAGCAGAATCAGCAGTACCGCTGAAACCAGCCAGAAGCGGCCCAGCATCAGCTTGAAGTCCAGCAGCATGCCGACAGAAATGAAGAACAGGCCGAGCAGCAGCTCGCGGAACGGGCGCACCGTAGAATCGATCTGATGCCGGTATTCCGTCTCCGCCAGCATCATGCCTGAGAGAAACGCACCCAGCGCCATCGAAAGACCTACCTGCTGCGTGATCCAAGCCGACGACAGAACCACCAGCAGCACAGTCAGCGTGAACAGCTCTCGTAGCCGACTGTGTGCGATCTGGTAGAACAACGGCCGCAGCAGCCAGCGGCCGACCGCCAGCACGATCACCAGCGCAAGGATACCGGAGAGCAACAACTCCACTATTTCAGTGGTGCTACGTTGCTGCTGCCCCGAGGTCAGCGCCGTGGCCGCTGCCAGAAGCGGCACGAATGCCAGATCCTGAAATAGCAGCACCGCAAAAGACAATCGGCCGTGGGTGCGATTGAGTTCGGATTGTTCCGTCAATTGGTGCAGCACGATGGCGGTGGAACTCATGGCCAAGGCACCACCGGCGACCACAGCCGGCAGCCAGGCGGCACCGGCCTGATGCAGCAGCAAGCCACCGAGCGCCGCCGTGGCGAGCACCTGCAACGCCCCGAGACCAAACACCTCGCGGCGCATCGCGACCAAACGAGCCCAGCGAAAATCCAGGCCCAGCGTGAAGAGCAGGAACACGACACCAATATCCGCCAGCGTATGAGTCGCGGCGGTGTCGGGCAGCAGGCCCAGCGCCAGAGGCCCGCAAACCATGCCAACCGTGAGATAGCCGAGGATCGGCGGCAGCTCCACACGCCGCGCCAGTGACACCACCAGCACGGAGGCGATCAGCAGGATCAGGACTTGTGCCAGCGGCTCTGCGCTCATGCAGCGCTACCGAATCGTTGCTCGCGGATCAGGCAATCCATCGTGCGATGGTGAATGCGGCGGCTGCAGCCAGTCCGCCGATGAGACAGGTCTGCAAGGCGCTGCGCAGTACCGGCGTACCGGTGAAGCGACCCTTGATGCCACCGAATACAGCCAGCGCGAGCAGCGTGACGATACTGGAGACTTCGAGCGCGCCGCGAGCATCGTCGATCAGTAGGTAGGCGCTGAGCGGGATAATGCCGCCAACGATGTAGGCACCCGCAATGGTCAGCGCACTCTGCCATGCGCGATGCTGGCGCGGCGTCTCGAGACCGAGCTCGAAGCGCATCATGAAAGCCACCCAATCCTTGGGCCGCCGCCTGAGCGAAGCCACTACGGGCTCACACTCTTCCCTGCTGATGCCATAGGCCTCGAAGATTTCGCGGACCTCGTTGGCCTCGGCCTCGGGGATACTGACGATTTCCTGTTCCTCGCGGGCCAGCTCGCTCCCGTAATGCTCGGCATCGCTGCGCGCGGCCAGATAGCCACCCAGACCCATGGCGATGGCACCGGCGGCAATTTCAGCAAAGCCGGCCGTGACGATCAGCCGATTCTCTGAGATGGCGCCAGTCAGACCGGCTGCCAATGCAAAGGGAACGGTCAGGCCATCCGACATGCCGATGACAACGTCACGCACCGCATCGCCGGCGGTGAAGTGCGCCTCATCGTGATGATTGTGGTCGTGGCCGAGGGACATAATTAAGGCTCAAGATACCATGCGCATACGGCAACGTCAGGCCGTAACGCCGCTGCGCCTACTCGAACCGCCCTCCAAGCAGGCGCGAAGCAACATAGGCCAGCCGCTGATCCTCGTCGTGACTGACGACAATGTGCAGCGCACCGGCATTGCGTAGCAGTACATTCAGCCAAGCCAGCTGCACCAACAGGTTGCCGCTATCCTCCGTCAGCCAGGGCGCATCCTTGAGTGCCTGTTGACGAATCCCATCCATGTGCCAGGCCACATCGCCGGCAAAGAGATATTCCGCACCTGACTGCAGCACGATGTAGATCATTTGTGACCCGGGCGTGTGTCCGGGTGACTTGATCAACACGATACCGGGCGCCACGGGCAGATAGCGCTCGTAGTCCATCAAGAGATAACGCTGCGCCGCTACGTCAGTGAGCCGGATCTGCGGCACCTGTGGGGCGCTCTGCAATGTTCGCAGCTGCTCCAGCGTCAGCAGGGTCTTGGGCGCGAGCTGTGCGGCAAGCGGCGAGTCGACCACGCCACCGACATGATCGCCATGCTCGTGCGTCAGCAGGATCAGTCGCGCCGCTTGCAGACCGCGCTGTACGCGTTCAGCCGCCTCCGGAAAATAAGGCTCCTCGGTGCCGCGACCGAAGTAACGATGAATTTCCTGATTCATGCCGGAGTCGATCATGATCTGACCGTCCGGGTACACGACCTGATAGGCGGTGCGGGCCTGCACACTGGGCTCGGCCGCTGCGCCTTTCACGGCGAAGTTCTTGGTACGCCGGCTCTCAGCAAATTTCTCGACATTGATGCGGAGTGCACGCGCCCCGGGAATCAGCGCGGCGATGCGACGAATCTCGGCAATATCTGCGGCCCAACTCGCCGGCGCTGCGTCGGCCACCACTGCAGCGGCGGCCACAGCGCGCTCGCCGCAGCCAGCCAGCAGCAGCCCGCACACGCCTGCTGCGATGAGGGCGTGCTTCACTTTCCAGTGACGAGATAGTCCATGGCGACCTGCACACCGCCCGGACGATACGACATACCGAGGGCCTTCATGCCCATCTCGATGCCAGAGAGCGTGCCGGTGACCATGACATCGCTGAAATCGCCGGTATGACCGATGCGGTACATCGTGTCCGCCAGTCGGCCAAGGCCACTGCCCAGCGTCATATTGCAGCGAGTGAGGATTTCCGCGCGCAGTTTGTCGGCCGAGACACCTTCTGGCATACGCACGCCCGTCACGATGGGCGAATGCTGTGCCGGCACCAGGCACTGAAGCTCGAAGCCCCAATGCTGCACGCAGCGGCGGGTGGCCTCCGCAGCGCGCTCGTGGCGCACAAACACATTCTCCAGCCCTTCTTCGTGCAGCAGATTGATCGCGACTTTCATCGCCTGCATCAGGTTGGTGTTGGGCGTGTAGGGGAAATAGCCCCTCTTGTTGATGGTCAGGAACTCATTCCAGTCCCAGAAGGAGCGCGGCAGGCGCGCATTCTTCGATGCCGCCAGTGCCTTGGCCGACACGGCGTTGAAGGACATGCCGGGCGGGAGCATCAGGCCTTTTTGCGAACCGGCCACCGAGACGTCCACACCCCAATCGTCGTGGCGATAGTCCACGGACCCGAGCGCGGAGACGGTATCCACCATCAGTAGCGCCGGATGCCGCGCCTCGTCAATGGCACGACGGACCGCGGCGATATCGGACATTGCGCCGGTCGAAGTCTCGTTGTGCACGACTGCGACGGCCTTGATCTGGTGAGTCTTGTCCGCTGCAAGACGCGCTCCGATGGCGGCCGGATCGGTTCCGCTGCGCCAGTCACCGGGAATAAATTCGGGCGTGAGCCCCAGACGCACGGCGATCGCACGCCACAGCGTTGCGAAATGCCCGGTCTCGTACATCAGAACCTGATCGCCGGGCGAGAGCGTGTTGACAAGCGCCGCCTCCCACGCACCGGTTCCAGAGGCCGGATAAATGATGACCGGCTGCTCGGTATTGAAAATACCCTTGATGGCGGCAATGACTTCCAGGCCCAACTCGCCAAAAGCCGGTCCGCGATGGTCGATTGTCGGCATGGCCAGCGCCTGCAGGACCGCGAGCGGCGTGTTGGTCGGCCCCGGCAACTGCAGAAAATGACGTCCAGGCAGATAACGCATCGGCGCGATCCTCAATCGGTTCAAGGTAACGGTACAATATATTAGCCAGCCCCATAATCTGGCGAGCAGAATTATCGCCGGATCAGAGAGGAATCGTTCGCCATGCCGCCGACCACGTCCCGACCCGGCACCGTGCCCGTTTACTCGGCGGCGCACCGTGCACGCCTCGAGGAACTGCGCACCAAGCTCACCGGGCAACTGGAAGGCGAAGCGCACTTCGACACCTTCACGCGCGGCCGCTACAGCACCGACGCCTCGATCTACCAGATCATGCCCGCCGGCGTGATCTTCCCGAAGTCGGCCACGGATATCGAGGCTACGCTGAAGATCGCCGCCGAGGCCGGAACGCCGGTGATCATGCGCGGCGCGGGCACCTCACAGAACGGTCAGCCACTGGGCGAAGGACTGGTAGTAGACTGCAGCCGCTACTTTAATGCCGTCAAGGAATACGATCCGGCCGCCGGGGAGATCATCGTCGAGCCGGGCATGGTGCTCGAGCGGCTGAACACGCGCATCAAAGCTGACGGACTGTTCTTTCCGGTGGAGCCCTCGACCGCCACCCGCTGCACGCTTGGCGGCATGACCAGCAACAACTCCTGCGGCGCACGCTCCCTGCGCTACGGCAAGATGGTCGACAACGTCTCAGGCGTCGCCGGCCTGTTGGCCGACGGCCAAGCCTTCGAGTTCGCACCCGCAAGGGATGGCCATGATGGGGTGACCGGCCCCGCGCGCATCCGGGAGCTGGCACAGGCGGCCCGTGCGCTGGCCGAGACCGAGCGCGCCGAGATCGAGCGCATGTTCCCCAAGGTCCAGCGTCGTGTCGGCGGTTACAACCTCGACGAGCTGCTGCGCGCCACGCCCAACTACGCGGGGCTTCTGGTGGGCTCTGAAGGAACTCTGGCCGCCATCACGCAGCTTCGTCTGCGGCTCTCTCGCCTGCCGGTGCACCGGGTCATGGGCGTCTGCCATTTCCCGACCTTCCGCGACAGCATGGCCACCACTCAATTCCTGGTGCGCCTCGGACCCACCGCGGTAGAACTGGTCGACAACAACGTACTGACGCTGGGCGCGGACATTCCCCTCTTCCAGCGCACGCTGGCCGACATCACTCGTGGCAAGCCCAACTCGCTGCTGCTGGTCGAATTCGCCGGTGAAGAACTCGAGCCGCTGCAGCGCAAGCTGGCCGAGCTCGACGCTTGTATGGCTGATCATGGCTTCCCCGACAGCGTGGTGCAGGTGGTGGAACCCGCGCGCCAGCGCCGCGTCTGGGAGATGCGTGAAGCCTGCCTGAACATCCTCGTCTCGATGAAAGGCGACGACAAGCCGGTGTCATTCATCGAGGATTGCGCCGTGCCGCTGGAATCGCTGGCGGATTACACGGACGCGATCACCAACCTTTTTGCGCAGCATGGCACCCGCGGCACTTGGTATGCCCATGCATCGGTGGGCTGCCTGCACGTACGGCCGATCCTGAACATGAAGGATGCCGGCGACGTGGGCAAGATGCGCTCCATTGCCGAAGCCGCCTGCGATCTGGTCAAGCGCTACAAGGGCTCCTACTCCGGCGAACATGGCGACGGCATCTCGCGCTCGGAGTTCATCGAGCCCAGCTTCGGTCCGCAGATCACCCGCGCCTTCGAGACCCTCAAGGACAGCTTCGATCCGCACAGTCAGCTCAATCCCGGCAAGATCGTGCGCCCGTATCGCATGGATGATCGCTCGGTGATGCGCTTTGGCACCGGCTATCGGGTCGCGGTACCAGCGCAGGAGGCGCTCGACTGGTCTGACTGGGGCAGCTTCGGCGGCGCAGTTGAGATGTGCAACAACAATGGCGCCTGCCGGCAGTTCGCCGCCGGCACGATGTGCCCCTCCTATCGCGTCACGCGCAACGAGCAGCATGTGACCCGTGGCCGCGCCAACACGCTGCGGCTCGCCGTATCAGGGCAGCTGGGCCGCGAGGCTTTCACCTCACCCGAGATGAAGGCCACCATGGACCTGTGTGTGTCCTGCAAGGGCTGCAAACGCGACTGCCCAGCCGGCGTGGATATGGCGAAGATGAAAGTGGAGTTTTTACACCACTATCACGGCCGCCATGGCACCCCCCTGAAGGAACGGCTGATTGCACATCTGCCGCGCTATGCCTCGCTGGCCTCAGCGTTCCGCCTTCTACTGAACACTCGTGATGTGATCCCGGGTCTGGCCTGGCTGAGCGAGAGGCTGCTCGGATTCAGCGCCCGTCGCTCTTTGCCGCGCTGGCGCCGCCCTTGGCGCGAGGCCGGCACGCCCTCAACGGTCGCCGATGTCCGTGGCGACGGTCGCGACATCGTGCTGTTCGGCGATACCTTCAATCGCTATTTCGAGCCGGCGAATCTCGCGGCGGCTGAACGCGTACTGCGTGCCGCCGGCTACCGCCTGCATCATGTGCGGGCCAGCGACGGCAATCGACCGCTGTGCTGCGGCCGCACGTACCTTTCAGCGGGTGACGTCGAAAACGCCCGGGCTGAGGTGCGTCGCACCCTGGACGCACTGCGACCTCTGGTGGCCGCTGGTGCGCGCGTCGTGGGGCTGGAGCCCTCCTGCCTGCTGACCTTCCGCGATGAAGTGGCCGCCTTGCTGCCCAAAGCTGAGATCGCTTCCACGACCGGCGCCTTCATCCTGTTCGAAGAGCTGCTGGCCAGCGACCTGACCGCGAAGAAAATCTCGCTGCGGTTCAAGGATCAGGGAGGCCGCGTTGCTCATCTGCACGGCCACTGCCACCAGAAAGCGTTCGATGTCATGGGACCCGTGGCAACAGTGTTGCAGGCCGTCCCGGGATTGGAAGTCAAACCCATCGAGAGCAGCTGCTGCGGCATGGCCGGCGCGTTCGGTTTCGATGCCAAGACGATTGATGTCTCGCTGGCTATGGGCGAGCTGAATTTGCTACCAGCCGTACGCAAAGCCGGCGAGAACGATCTGATCGTCGCTGACGGCACCAGTTGCCGCCACCAGATCCATGACGGCGCGGGTCGCGAAGCCCTGCACGTCGCTCGCGTATTGGACGAGGCTCTGTAAAGTCATCACCAGAAAAAAGCCCCTGCCTCTCTGACCTGAGGCCAGAGAAGCAGGGGCTGTGTTTACGCCGCAGCTTTTTTAGAGCTGCGCGCCGATGGTCAGACCCACGACACGCGGTGCACCAATCTGCAGATTGCCGGAAGTGACAATCTGCTGCAGATCATTGGTGGCACGGCTGCCGACGGAGTACGTCGTCAGGCCGAAGGCGGAACCCATGACAGCGGTGTTCTTCAGGTTATTCACATAACCGTTGACATACCACTTGCCGCTGGGAGCCATCAGCTGGACGAAGACATTGTAGATGCGGTTCGTGGGCACCACTGCCGGCAGCCGGCGGCCATTTTCGATGGCCCAGTTGCTGTCGAGGATGTTGTTGGAGTCAGTGGAAGGCACGCCCGCGCCGCCCGAAGAGATGAACTTCGCTGAGGTGTAGTTCATCTGGATTCGCGGCGTAATCGTCCAGGCGTTTTGCAGCCGGAAGCGATGCTGGTAAGTGGCGTTGAGAGTCATCTTCGGCGCATTGGCCAGCTGGTGACCCCTCACGCCCGGCGTGAAGTCGTTGAAGATTTGCGCGTAATAAGCCAGCAGCGTGTCGTTGCTGCCGCTGATCACGTACGGCCTGAGCGAGTCCACCGTCACGGTTGGCAGGTTCGGAGAACCCAGATAAGCCGTGTTGAGGAACTCGGTCGTGACGTCGAGGCGGTCGCTTGCGGTCGGCGTCCAAGTGACATCGACGTCAGCGCCACGCGTCAGCAGCGTGCCGGTCCAGGGCGCGCCCGTGCCGAGGGGACCACCCACCGGCTGGAACACGTTGAAGCAGCTCAGGCCGCGATTGGCCACCGTGCCCGCCGAATCCAGAGCGATGACGAAGGGCGTACCGGAGGTCGGTGCGGTATTGGTGCACGCCGAGCTGGCGGTGGGGTTCAACTGCGCGCTGTAGACGTCGGTCGGGAACGCTCCGGTGATGAAGGTCAGCGACTTGTTGTCATAGCGGTTGTAGAAGCCCTCGACATTGAGCTGCAACCGGTTGTCGAACCAGCGCGACTTCAATCCGTAGGTGATCTGGCGGGTGATGTCACCCTTGGCCAGACGACTGTTGCGATCCGGCAGCACCACGGTGTACTCGTACGGCAGTCCCGAGCGAGCGATGGCCGCGGCAGTGGCGTTACCACCAAACACCGGCACCTTGGCGTCCGGCAGCGTCAGGTTGATGGCGGTCTGCGGGCGCCGACCCGAATCGTCGGCCATGCTGGCGCTGGTGCCTGTGGCCAAGCGCGCATAGGTGGTGATGGTGGGAGTCACGTCAAACTGCGCATTGAGCGTGAACGTGGTCGCACCCAGACCCACCTGAAGAGGCGCGTACGCGTTCAGGATGGTGTTCAGATCAGCGTCACTGAGGTTCATGCGATACGGCAGCACATACGGCGAGTTTGGATTGCCGCTTGTGGTGGCCGAGGCAGTTGTGCTGTTCGGCAGTACGTTCACATAACGCTGGCCGTCGGTATCAACCAGGAACAGCGGCGGAATTGGCCGAGTCTGCAGATTGAAGTCCTCGTAGCGAACCGTGCCACTGAGCTGCAGGCGGTCAAACGCCGTGTAGTTCAGGTTGGCGGAGAAGGCCACATTGCGCTGGTCACCCGTGCCGCTAGTGCTGTACGAGCTGCCGTTGCAGAACGTGTTATTGACCACGCCCTTGGAGGTCGCCTGCACGACACCGCCAGAAACCGACGGCAGCACCGCATAGCAGTTAGTGTTCATCAGCGACACTTGACCAGCATTGGGAGCGGGCGTACCCAGCGTGCTCGGCGGCAAGCTGTTGGTGGTCGCCCAAGGCAGCACGGCCGCGGTGACCACACGACTCTGCGGCCCCACCACGGTGCCGGCGTCATAGCCCGGCGTACTGTTGCTATTCAGACCCAGAATGTACTGGAAGTCGCCGATCTTCTTGGAGGTGAAAGAAGCATCAACGCGGTAGGAGTACTGTTCGGGCTGGCTGTTCTCGGTCCAACCGGTGCCGCGCGCCACGTTGACGATATAGGACTTGCCGTAGATGAACGAGGGCTGCACCTGCAGGTTACCGGCGGGCAACGCCCAGTCCAGAGTAATGCTGCCTTGGCGCGTCAGCGCTACGGCGCTGGCCGTGTTCATGAAGCCGCCCGGCCTGAAGCCGTCGTCCCACGGATTCGTGCGATCGTACCAATTCACGCCATTGCGGATAGCGACCATATTGAACGGGCAACCGTACATCTGCGTCGCCGGTCCGAGGTTCGCCAGCGCAGCGTTGGCATCCGCGAGGGTCGCGAAAGGCTTAGCGGCCGTTCCCAGCGAGCCAGCCGCCGGAGCGGTGGGCAGGAAGGCCGTGTTGGCCAGACAGGTGGGCGCCGGGTAGTAATACTGGCCGTTGGTGGTCAGGGCGCTATTGGTGGAGCTGATACCCAGAGTACCGACACCCACCGTATTCGTGGCTGAGTTCTGTGCGGTGAACCCCGCCTGAACATTGCCCGTGTAGTAGAACTGCTTGCCAGCAATCTGCTGGCCCCACAGCGTCGTTGCACCAGAATAGGGGTTGTTGTAGGCGAGGACACCACCGCCCGGCAGCGTCTGCCAATAACCCGTGAACAATGAGGAGCTGGCCGCGTTGGAAGCGCCGCTCACCTTGTTCTCATAGTAGGTGGTGTTCAATTCCAGCGAGTCACTGGCCTGCCAGCGATAGCGGAAACGAAATGCACGATTGTCCACCTCACCCTGCCCGCTGGAGGCATAAGCATCGCGACGCTCGGTGTTGAACGCCATACGGATGGCCTGATTGCTGGACAGTGGCAGGTTGAGCACACCCTCGGTGTTCTGGGTCTTGAACGAACCGACGGTGACTGAACCGAGAACCTGATTTTCAAACACAGGCTTGTTGGTGACCAACTGCACGGTGCCCGACAAAGCCGTGACACCGGCGCCGTTCTGCACGCCGCGCGTAATCGCCACCTGCGATACGTCCAGTGACGTGGCGCGGAAGGTCGATGCTCTGGACTGGGTACCCACGGCCTGAGAGATGCCGTCGACGACGATGGAAACGCCGGCCGTCGCATTGCTGATGCCGCGGATGTAAATCTGGGTGTCCTGGCCAATGCCTGTGGGCTCGACAGTGAAACCCGCAACACCGCTCAACAGGCTTTCGACGCTGACTTTGCCTTCGGACTTCAGTTCCGCGCCTGACTTGACCGAAATGAACTGCGGCGTCTTTTGTAGGTCTTTGGTCACACGCTCTGCTGTGACGGTGACTTCTTCGAGCGACATTTCGTCGCCCCCAACATCAGCTGCCAGTGTGTTGGCTGAGGCCAATACAAACAGCCCACCATAGAGCCCGGCACGAATGCCTGTGGTCTTGGTCTTGATCATTAATCATCCCCCCCGAGAAACGATTGAACGGACAAGAAAACGAATCATATTTTTATTGTCAAATTACAGAGTCAACAACGACATTATTCCGATCGCGTGCCGGACGCAAGTCCTCAAGCCGCCGGCAACGAGTCCACGTACTCCACCATGCGCCGTCGCATAGCTGCATCCGGCAAACGCCCTGATCCACCACCTAGGTTGTCGATCATGTTCGCCGCCTTGGTGGTAGAGGGCGTGATGGCCGTGACGGCCGGATGACCCGCCAGGTATTTCAGGAAAAACTGCGCCCAAGTCGTCGCATCAAATTCCTTGGCCCAATCCGGTACCGACCGCCCTGCGACGCGCCGGAACAGACTGCTGCGACCAAAGGGCAGATACACCAGCACGCCAATCTTCCGCTCCATCGCCAGTGGCAGGAGCCGCTGCTCAACATCACGGTTATCAATGGCGTAATCGAGTCCGACGAAATCCAGCGGCTCGTTGCGCATCACCTGCTCGATGGCTGCGTACTGGTCCGGGGAAGTGGTCGTGACACCGATGTAGCGAATCCGACCCTGCTTCTTCAGATCCTTGAGAATGGGCAACTGGGTGGCCACATCGCCCATATTGTGAACCTGGATCAGATCAATCTTGCTCACGCCCAGCTTGCGGAATGAATCCTCAATCTGCGCAGCGGCGGCGGCGGGATCGGCTTTGGCTGCACCCCTGCCCGCTACGTTCACCTTCGTGGCCCAGAAAATTCGGTTGGCAATGCCCAGCTCGCGTGCGATCTGGCCCGACACCTGCTCGGAAGCGCCATAACCGGGTGCCGTGTCCAGCACCTTGCCG
This sequence comes from Gammaproteobacteria bacterium, assembly GCA_947452065.1. Classification (GTDB taxonomy): domain Bacteria; phylum Pseudomonadota; class Gammaproteobacteria; order Steroidobacterales; family Steroidobacteraceae; genus FEN-1191. The sequence continues at coordinate 183,420 of CANGBB010000002.1, read as the reverse complement.
CCGTGCTCGACCAGTGACTTCATCACCTCACGAAGGCCGTCGAGCTCGTCACTTCGGGCTGCCGCACTAAAAGTTGCGGAACTACCCAGGCCGATGATCGGGAGCATCTCGCCTGTGGATGGGATCGCACGCTGCAGAACTGACTGTTGCGCTGCGAACAATCGTGCATTGAGCGTCAGTGCGGCACCGGCTCCGAGAGCCAGTTCAAGACATTGGCGGCGGTTGATCATGGCGATCTCCGAGAAAGAGGTGACAGCGCCGCCCCAGGGCGGCCGAGGTCAATACTAGTCACGCCCGTTTCCATGGGTCAAAGCGCCGACGCAAAGAATTGTCTGCCCGGAAATGGGGCCATTGAAGCGCCCCGCTACCGCCTGCACCCCGCTATTTCGGGTCGTACTGCAGCGCGTACAGCCCGCAGTTGGTGTCAGAAAGCAGCATCACGCCATTGGGATCAACGTAGACATCACAGGCCGAGGCAACACGCGTCGCGCCGGGGCGGATGTCAATCAGCCGCTCTGGTGGCGGGGCCACAAAATAGGCGGTCTGCTTTGGCTGGAACGGGTTGCTGATGTCGAACACGCGCAGACCCGCGTTGTAATAGGTCGAGAACACCAGGCTGGAACTCACAAACGAACCTGGCCGATTCTCATGCAGGTTGTGCGGACCGAACTTGCCGCCCTTGGCGCAGAAGTTCTCCTCCGCCGGAGTTGGCAGCGTGGCAATCGATACCGGATTGCTCAGGTCGCGGATGTCGAAGATCCACGTATAAGGAATGCCGTTGGCGCAGTTGTTGGTCGTCGCCTCATCGGCCACCACCAGCAGGTTGCGATCCAGCAGCGGGACTGCGGTGTGCGTGCCACCACCGAAGGGCGGCGACCAGTTGCGATGTACCAGCAGCTTGGGGTTGGTCGGATCTTTGACGTCGTGGATGGTCAGACCACCATCGCGCCAAGAGGCAAAGGCGATGTCGTTGCGAACGATGGCATGGTGCAGCGCCCAGCGCTGGCCCTGCTTCCACTGCGGCTCCTCACGGCCCGCGCGCCACATGCCCGGCAACCACCATGTGGCGGCCAACTGGGGCTTGCTCGGATCGGCAATGTCGATCACGGCCAGAATGTGGTCGCTGTAGCCGTCCAGATGTGCCGAAACGTAAGCGTAGCGGCCACCGATGTACCAGATGCGATGCAATCCGATGCCGGGCATCGACAGGAAGGAAATCTCGCGCGGCGCAGCCGGGTTGGAAATGTCATAGATGCGCAGGCCCGCGGCAAAATTCTGCTCGCGGCGCGAGAAGGAATCCGCGAGCGGATTGTCGAAGTACTGCTGCTCGGCGGTGTACTGCTGCAGAGCCCAGACGTTGGCGGCATTGACCACCAGCAGCAGATTCTCGTGTACCTGCAGATGCGGTGCACGGGTGTTGGGCGGTGCGGGCACAAAGGCCACCGTCTTCATGTCGCGCGGATCGCGAACGTCGATGACTGAGAAGCCATCCGCGAACATATGGCCCACGAACGCATGACCACGGCTGACCATGACCTGCACACCATCCGGCCGGCCGCCCTGGTCACTGTGTCCCAGATAACGAACGTTCCAGGCCGAAGCCCCGGCCACTCCACCCTTGTCAGACATGTCTATCCTTCCGCGCGTCAACGCTTGTTCGCTTCCAATTCTTCGAGTGCGAGGCCTTTTGCCTCCGGCCCCATCTGCGTGACTCCGATGGCCGCGATCACCAGCAGGACGGTCAGGAAGGCCACCACACCCGGCAGACCATGAGATGTCTGAATCAGAAGGATCGTTGGCATGGCCAGCGCATTGCCCAGACGGCCCACGCCGGCGGCAATGCCGAAGCCGGAAGCGCGCGCACTGGTGGGGAACAGTTCCGAGGCGAAGATCTGCATTGAATTGCCGGCCAGCTGGTAGCAGAAAATCATCGCGAAGCCGGCGATCAGCAGCTGCTGGTCACTCTGGGCAAGTCCAAAAAGAACCGCCATGCAGCCGGCCAGCAGGAAGGCCGTTACCGAAGTCCGCTTGCGACCGAAGCGATCGAGCGCAAACATCATGAACAGGCTGGCGCAGGGAGCGGCCAACGTCATGCCAAAGCTATAGCCCAGCGACTTGGTGATGGTGAAGCCCTGGCTGTACATGATATTGGGCAGCCAGGTACCAAAGCCGATGGTGACACTAAAGAAAGCGCTGAAGCAGATCATGCCGGCCACCACGCGCCGCCGATACTGCCGGAACACGATGCCAAACGGATCGGAGGCCGCCACGACCGGCGGACTGGCGGCAAAGGTTGTTGCCGGCGGGGGCGTGATTCGCAGCCGCTTGAGAATATCCAGCGCGCGATCACCCTGACCGCGGGCTGCGAGCCAACGCGGGGATTCGGGCAGGCTGAAGCGCAACGCAAAAACGAGTAGCGCGCCGCAACCGATGATGATCCAGATGCCGCGCCAACCCAGCGCATCACGTGCGACCAGCGTGAACAGCGAAGCAATCGGCCAAACACAGGCACCGCCAATCAGATGAATCATGGCCAGGATGCGACCGCGGATGCGCTTGGGCGCGTACTCACCGGCGTAGGCAAAGCACAGCGGCTGCTCGGCACCCAGACCAATGCCAGCGATGAAGCGGAAGATGCACAGCCAGGTGTAATTGGGCGAAAACGCGCTGGCCAGCGTGGCGAGACCAAACAGCAGCAGGTTGAACTGATAGACCGCCTTGCGGCCAATCCGATCGGTGAACTGCCCCTGACCCACCGAGCCGATGAACAGACCCACCAGCGTCGCACTCTGCGCCCAGCCTGCCTGCGTGGCGGTTGCGAATCCTGAATTGACCATGTCTGGGATCAGCGAACCCATGACGATGAAATTCAGCACGTCGAAGAAGTAGCCCGCGGAAATCAGCAAGAAGATGCGCCAATGCAGCGGCGACATCTTTGCATCATCCATGGACGTGCCGACGAATTGTTCGATGGTTTGTGCCATGATCTTGGGGTATCTCTGCGTGAAGCCGCTTGGCGGCGTTGTTATGATTGAAAGTGTCACGCGGCTGGCGAGCGCCTGTCAATGTAAAAAGGTGCGGCGGTCACGCCTTGGCCATGATGTGTGTGAACGTTTGGTGTTGGGGTTCGAACTTCGGGGGTTCATGATGTCGACGGCATCCTCACGTCCAATTCTGCTGCTGGCCATCGTCTTCGCAACGCTGGCAGCGCAAGGCAGTGATGTCTGGTCCGCGGAGACGCCGACGGCCGCAACGCCCGCTGCGGCCACAGCACCGCCCAGCCCCTACCCTCCGCCGGTGCCCGGTCCTTACGTGCGCCCCGAATGGGCCTTCCTCACCACCTCAGCCCAGCAGCCGGCGGCCGAGGATCCAAATGCGCGCGTGACCGTGCCGGGCAGCAAGCTCACCCACACCAACGCAGAAGTCGGCAACTTCTTCGCCGCTGTCGACTGGCACCCCGAGCGCCATGCGCCCATGCCGGAAGTGGTCGCCAAGGGCCGCAAACCCGATGTCTATGCCTGCGCGGTGTGTCACCTCACCTCCGGCATGGGCCATCCGGAGTCATCGCATCTCGCCGGCCAGTCGGTGCAGTACATGATGCAGCAGATGGCGGACTTCAAGAGTGGTGCCCGCAAGGACCCCGCACGCATGACGCGCATCGGCACAGCGACCACTGAAGAAGAGGCGCGCGCCGCCGCCGAGTGGTTCGCCGCCATCAAGCCCATACGCTGGATGAAAGTGGTCGAGACCGACAAAGTCCCGCGTAACTACGGCAATGGCGGGCGTATGCGTCTGCCGTGGCCAGGAAAAGAGACTGAGCCGCTGGGCAAGCGCATCGTTGAACTGCCGCAGGACACGGCGCGGGCGGTCGCACGCGACCCCTATTCCGGCTTCGTCGCCTATGTGCCCAAGGGCAGCGTGGCACGCGGCAAGGCGCTGGTGAAGAATGGAACGGATGGTGCCGCGACCGCATGCGTGCTCTGTCACGGGCCGAAGCTGCAGGGAACCGCTGACGTTCCCGGCATCGCCGGCACCTCGGCGATCTATGCCGCCCGCCAGCTCTATAACTTCCAGGTCGGTGATCGCGCCGGACCGCAGTCGGCGCTGATGAAAGCAGTCGTGGCGAAAATGACCGAAGATGACATCATCGCGGTCACCGCTTATCTGGCCACGCTGGATCCTTGAACGAGGAGTGACCGTCCGCTACGCGAGTCGCTACCGGTTTGCGGACAGTCCTTCTTTATTTCCTCCCGGTTCTGGCGGATCATCCGTCATCGTGGCTGGTGCAGCGGCATCAGTTTTTCGCATTTTTCAGGGGTTCATCGTATGACCAGATTTTCCGCTTCCTGTCGCTGGCTCGCCGCCGTCGCGCTGAGTGTCGCCGTATCACTGACCATCGTATCGCCCGCTGCGGCACAGACCCGCGAGGACGCGCGACTGATCAGCGCCACATCGGTCCTGCAGGAATTCCGTGGATCGCCCGATCAGGACGTACCCGATTGGCTGGTTGATCGCGCCTACGGCATCGCGGTGATCCCCGACGTACTCAAGGCAGCGCTGGTGTTCGGCGGCCGCTTCGGGAGCGGCGTGATGACGGTGCGCGATGAAGCGGGCCGCTTCAGCAGTCCGGTGTTCCTGACCCTGCGTGGTGGCAACTGGGGCGCACAGATCGGCGCACAGTCCACTGACGTAATTCTGGTGTTCACCACCCGCCGCAGCGTCGAGAACTTCACGCAGAACACGCTGACGCTCGGCGCTGCCGCGTCGGTTGCCGCTGGCCCGCTGGGCCGAGCCGCTGAGGCCGCGGCTGGCAAGAATGCTGAGATCTTTTCTTACTCGCGCTCGCGCGGCCTGTTTGCCGGTGTGGCACTTGAGGGCAGCGTCCTGTCCGTCGACAAGAAGGCCAACCTGAACTTCTACGGCAAGGATGTCGACGCCGCCAATATCTTTGCCGGTAAGGTCAGCTCGGATTCGCAATCTGCACGGCGCTTCATCGCAGAAATCGTCGGCATGCTGCCCGCAGCGTCGAAGCCTGCAAGCGGTTCGGGAGCATCCGCCACGCCGTTGGCGCCGGCTGCCACCAACCCGGCACCCGCAGCGGGCTCGGGCGCGCAGACATTCCCGCTCGAAGACGCTAAGCCTGGCAGCGAACCGCGCTGAGGCGCTGTCAGTCGGCCGCCAGCACCTTCGCAAGCCAGCGGCCGATATCCGCAATTTCCTGCGGCGCCACCGAATGCGGCATTGGGTAGCGATGCCATTCGACCGCATAGCCCGCAGCGCTCAGATGGTCGCGGGCATGCTCACCCATCGCCGGCGGCAAGATCGGGTCGAAGTCGCCATGCGCGATGAACACCGGTGAAGTGAGCGTTGCCGGCTGACGCTCGGCCATGAGTTGTTCAGCCTGCAACAGATAACAGGAAAGACCCATGATGCCGGCCAGCGGCTGACTCAGGCGCACACCCGAGTACAGCGCCATCGCTCCGCCCTGAGAAAATCCGGCCAGCACGATGCGGTTCGTGGCGATGCCACGTGCGTTCTCGGCGGAGATGTATTCCATGACAGTCTGATGGGACTGCCGAATACCGGCCTCGTCCTGCTGCGCCATCCTGTCGAAGCTTGGGATGTCGTACCACGCACGCATGGCGTAACCACCGTTGATCGTCACGGGACGAACCGGTGCATGCGGAAAGATGAAGCGCGTCGCGCAGGGCAGGAATGACTGCAGCTCCGGCACCAACGGCTCGAAGTCATGACCGTCAGCGCCCAGCCCGTGCAGCCAGATCACACTGGCGGCAGGCTCGGTACCCGTGGTGACCTCGACGTACTCAGCGGACACAGTTGCTGAGCAGTTCGGCCAGCACGGAAGCGGCGCGCACACATTGCTCGCGCGTCACATCCAGATGAGTGGCAACACGCACTGTGCGTGGACCGAAGGCATTGATCAGCACGCCGCGCGCCCGTGACAGCGCCGACAGTCCTGGCGCATCCACCGAGACGCTGTCCGGCAGATGGAAGACGACAATATTGGTCTGCACAGTGGTCAGATCCAGCACCACCGGTGCCTTGGAAGCCAGTGCTTCAGCGAGAGCACGCGCATTGGCATGATCCTCAGGGAGCCTGGCCAGATGATGATCAAGCGCGTACAGCGCAGCAGATGTGAAGACACCGTTCTGGCGCATGGCGCCGCCAAGACGATGGCGGTGCCGCGACGCCGCCGCGATGAGATCCTTCGAGCCCGCCAGCAGCGAACCACCGGGCGCGCCCAATCCCTTGCTGAACGCCACAGCCACCATATCGAACGGCGCAGACAGTTCACTGACTGTCAGGCCGCTGGCGACACTGGCATTCCACAGCCGCGCACCGTCGAGAAAGGTCGCCATGCCGAGCTCACGAGCCACCGCACAAATGCGCAGCACCTCGGCCTGTGGCACCACAACGCCGCCGGCACGGTTGTGCGTGTTCTCCACCTGAACCAGCGTGGTCGTCGGGAACATCACGAAGTTGCGCGGCTTCACTGCTGCACGCATCTGCTCGGCTGTGAACCACCCGCCCTGCCCGATTTCCTGCAGCTGCACACCGGCATTGGCCGCCGCACCGCCCACTTCATGCCAGCCGGCATGCGACTCGCGCGAAGCAATCACCTCATCACCCGGCCGCGTCAGCGTACGCAGCGCCGCCTGATTGGCCATGGTGCCAGTGGGCAACCACACCGCCGCTTCCTTGCCCAACAGTTCAGCGCAGCGCGACTGTAACTGGTTGGTGCTTGGATCCTCGCCATATTGATCGTCACCCACCGGCGCCGCAGCCATCGCTGCGCGCATCGCGGCGGTGGGTCGGGTGACAGTATCGGAGCGCAGGTCTATCAGGTCATTCATGAGCGTCGGGCACCCCGGATTCGGAGTTGAAAAACTAGAGTTTACCGACCTGAGCGTTACCGTTCAGGTCTGTCGGCTACAGCATACGATATAAAATCATCGATACCGACGCAGGCGAAGCGCCTTTTCTGGCGTCGCTCATTGCGCAAGCTTCAACGCCACCCCGCATCCGCCCAGCCCGCAATAGCCGTCGGGATTCTTGGCCAGATATTGCTGGTGGTAGTCCTCGGCGTAGTAGAACTCGGGCGCCGCGCGCAGCTCGGTGGTAATCGCTCCGTAGCCGGCGGCGCTCAGTGCGACTTGGTATTGATTCAACGCACGCTCGGCGGCGTGGCGCTGCGCCTCGCTGTAATGATAGATAGCGGAGCGATACTGGGTACCGATGTCGTTGCCTTGGCGCATGCCCTGCGTGGAATCGTGTCGCTCGAAGAAAAGCTGCAGCAGTTGTTCGTAGCGAATCTGCTGCGGATCGAACACCACCAGCACCACCTCGGCATGGCCGGTGCGGCCGCTACAGACAAGCTTGTAGTCGGGATTGGGGGTGGTGCCGCCGGCATAGCCCACGGCGGTGACGAGCACGCCGCGCTGTTGCCAGAACAGGCGCTCGGCACCCCAGAAGCAGCCCATGCCGAACAGGGCGCGCTCGCTGCCGGTCGGAAACGGACCGGCCAGTGGCTGGCCATTGACGAAATGCCGAAGGGCGTCATTCATCAGTCAATCTCCGTTAGAATTACCGCACACTGTAACGCAGGATGCAGGCATGGGAATCAGCAACGCTCACAACCTCACGCCGGCCGTCTCGACCCGGAATGAGCGCCCCTATGGGGTGCGCGTCAGCTTGCGTCGTGGCGATCCATTCAGGCAACTGCTGGGCGATGACTGGAGCCGCATGCACTGGTTTGCCACGGCCGCCGAACGTGACGCAGCGCTCGCGGAGATGAGCCGCAAACACGAGTATTCACGCCCGGGCGACGCACCGGCGCTGTCCTTCGAAAAGGTTCAGGATTCGGCGCTCAGCCGCTGATCGTCATTACTCTCGGTGCGCAGCTTGTCGGCGCGCAGCTTGGGTTCAGAAGCTGCGACCCAGGAACAGATAGAAGGCGGACTTGCCGCTGTCGTCGTAGCCCACGGCCAGATAGGCCGGACCCAGATAGGTATCGGCACCAAAGAACAGCGCCGCGTCTGTATGTGTTGAACCGAAGCTAATCTCGTGGCGCTGCGACCAGACGTTGCCCGCCTCCAGTGAAAGGCCGGCATAGGCCGGCACGTTCAACACGCCCTCACCGCCATTGCCCACACTGCGCAGCAGGATGCCGCGGGCAATGGCGTAATGCGGCCCGGCCAGCGATTGCGCGCGCAGCCCGGAGAGATTCAGAAAGCCACCAAGCGGAAAGTAACTGCGGACGTTGCTGGTGCTGCCACTGACCGTACTGCCGCCAGACAGCCACGCCAGACTGGTGTACTTGCCCCGGGACCATGCGGCCCGCCAGTCCACCTTCAGCAGATCGCTCCCCGGACCACTGCGACCATCACTCTCCAGTCGCCATTCAACGCGCAGTTCCTGCCCGCGATGAGGGAAGTTGGCGCTATCGAGGCGATCGTAGCCAAAGCGCAGAAACGCGGCATCCACACCGAAGACCGAACCCGGCTTGCTGAAGTCACCAATGCGCACGCGGGTCGTGCCTTCGGTGCGGGCCAATCCTGCGCGCAGCTCTCCCCAGTTACTGAACTCGCGCCCGGCATCAAGACCATAATCGAAGCTGCGGACTCGAAACTCTCCGATCTGCTGGCCGTTACTGAGCTGAGCGACGTTGTAGGCCTGAAGCTCGGCGTGCGGAGCCACGAAGTAGCGTGCGCGATTCGACAGCGGCAGAAACAGCTCCGTGGACAGTCGTGGCGACTCGCCAACCTGCACATCCCACACCGACTCGGCACCCAGCGAATTGAGCTCCGTGAACAAAAGACGGGCCGCTGCATTGAAAGAGGTGCCCCCGGCAAAATCATCCTGCAGCGAGAGTCCGAGGCGCAGGTAGTTCGGTCCCCAACTCTTGCGACGTGCGCTGAATTCCAGACCCTGCTGCCCTTGCGTATCGGTGACCAGCCGGTAATCGAGCCGTTCGAGATTGCCGCGGCCATAAAGTGTGGTGACGCGTGTCTCAATCGCCGCGGTATCGAGTGGGTGGCCGACGAGGTCTCCGAAGAAATCGGCGATCGGTCGCTGATAGGGCTCGGACTGCGCATCAGAGCGGACGAACTGAACCGCGACTGGCGTGGCGTCTGCATGGGTTGCGGTACGCTGCGCCAGATGGTGCGCATAGTCCTGTTCCGATAAAGACAGATTCGCCAGACGCGCTCGCTCGGTCTCTGCAGCAGCCTGACCGGCCTCGACAACGCGCTTTAATACACGAAAGTCGTAGGACGATATCTCATCGAGCTGCGGAGTCAGAAGTATGTCGCGGGAACCGAGCGTACTGCGTTGCTCGTCGGCATCACGACGCACCATGATGGCCAGCGCCTGATTCGACACACTGGCAATGGAGCCAAGGCGCTCGCGGTTTTGCAGGGCGATGCCGGCATCAACAACGATCAGTACATCGACGCCCATCGTGCGTGCCACATCGATGGGCAGGTTTTTCACCAGCCCTCCATCAACCAGCAGCCGGCCATCACGTTCTACCGGAGCGAAGATCCCGGGCGCCGACATACTGGCACGCATGGCGGCAGTGAGATCGCCGGAGGACAGTACGGCCGGCGTGCCCGACTCGAGATCCGTTGCCACCACCCGGAGCGGAATCGGCAGCTGGTCGAAATCGGTCACGGCCGCAACAGGCAAGGTGGCCTGTCGCAGGATCTGGGTCAGCTTCTGACCAGCAATCAGCCCGGTGGGGATGAGGAGTTTACGGCCGCGAAAACCGATTGGGACATTGACGAGGAAGTCTTCGTCATCACGCTTGCGGCGAAACGCCAGCTCCGCGCGTGTGGGTCGGTCGCGGAAAGCGTCTTCCCAATCGACCGTCGAAAGAAGCCGCTCGATGGCGCGCCCGTCCATACCCGAGGCATAGAGACCGCCCACCACTGCTCCCATACTGGTGCCAGCGATGGCGTCCACGGGTATGCGCAGATCATCGAGCGTCTTGAGCACGCCAATGTGCGCCGTGCCGCGCGCGCCGCCACCGGAGAGCACCAGACCGATGCGGGGACGCGCCGCGGCTGCGACAGCCACGGGTGCGGCCGGTCCCGCCAGTTCCTCGGCCAGCGACCATAGTGGCCACAGGCCGCAGCCAGCGACCACCAGAAACAGGCGCATTTGGGTCAGGCGGAGCATCGCAGTGGTGAAGTTTACGTGATGCGACCGCTCCTGACACGGCGCACGCTTCACGGCACGCCACCGCTCCCAGTATGCTGGCACCCCATGAGTTACTACGTCCTCGGTTCCTACATCCTGAGCGCCGTTCTGATCGTCCATTGCATGCGCACCGGACGCAATACCGTCTGGATCTGGGTGCTGCTGATGCTGCCCGCCTTTGGCGGCTTGGCCTATATCGTGGCTGAGATCCTGCCCGAGCTGTTCGGGAGCCGCGCCGCCAAGCGCACTTACCGCGGCGTGAAGAAGGCCCTGGATCCGGAGCAGGATCTGCGCCGCTATGAGGCCGCCGCGCGCCAGCAGGGTGGCGTCGCTAGCCAGCAGCGCTACGCGGAGGAACTGTTGCGCCAAGGACGTGCCGCGGATGCCATCGACATCTATCGTCAGACACTCAAGGGACTCTACGAACATGATCCCGGTCTGATGCTCGGCCTAGCGCGAGCGCAGTTCACTGCCGGCCGACCTGCCGAGGCACGGCTGACTCTCGACGAACTGATTGCGCACAACCCGGACTACAAGTCACCCGAAGGTCACCTGCTATACGCTCGCTCGCTGGAGGGTGAAGGCAACACCGCCAAGGCCCTAGACGAATACCGGGTGCTGGCGGGCTACTACGCCGGTGCCGAGGCTGCGTTGCGTTACGCCCAGCTCCTGCGGCGCGAAGGACGCACTGACGATGCGCGGCGCACTCTGCGCGAGCTGCTCGACCACGCCCAGCAAGCCCCCCACCACTATCGCCGTGCGCAGGCGGAATGGCTCAGCTCTGCAGAGCGCGAACTGGCGGGAATGTAAGCCGCGACGAAGCGCGGCAGCGTTTCAGTCGATGCGGATCGACCGCGGATCGAAGTTCACGTCCGGATAGCGCAGCGGCAGCTCGCTGAGCGCATCTTTCAGAATCTGCGCCACGGCCAGATCGCGCAGCCACTTATGATCTGCCGGTATCACATGCCAGGGTGCATGGCGGGTGCCGCAACGCTCGAGCATGGCCTCGTAAGCCGCTTGGTATTCATCCCACTGCTTGCGCTTCTTCAGATCTGAGAGGTCGAACTTCCAGCGCTTGGTGGAATCATCAAGCCTCTGCTGGAGCCGGCGCTTCTGCTCATCACGGCTGATATGCAGAAACAGCTTCACGATGCGTGTATTGGCGGCATTCAGAAGCTGTTCGAAATCATTGATCTGCTGGTAGCGCGCGCTCCACACCTCATGAGGCACCAGCTCATCCACACGCGCTATCAACACATCTTCATAGTGGGAGCGATTAAACACCGCGATCTCACCACGGGCCGGGGTATGACGATGAATGCGCCAGAGATAATCGTGGCGGGACTCCTCGGTAGTGGGAGCTTTGAATGAGGTGACTGTGCAACCCTGAGGATTAAAGGCCGACATGACGTGGCGAATGGTGCTGTCCTTGCCCCCTCCATCGATGGCCTGCAGTACCACCAGCAGCGCGAAGCGTCCGTCTGCATAGAACTTGTGCTGCAAGGCTTCCAGCTGACCGCGCAATGTTGCTGTGGCTGCGCGCGCAGCGTCTTCTTCCCAGCCAAACCGGCGGCCAGCATCTTCATCGCGCAGGCGTACTTTCTTGCCTGGCTCGAGCCGCACCTTCCTCACCAGCGACTCTTCTTTGGGCCCTGACTTTCGAGCACGATCAGTCATGCTGCCTCCGGACACCGCCCGCCGGGATCTGCTGGGTCAGACAATGTATGTTACCGCCACCGAGCAGCAGTTCACGCGCCGGAACACCCACCACACGTCGCCGCGGAAAAATCGCGCGTAACCGTCGCAGCGCTTGCGCGTCATGCCGTGCATCAAGCAGCGGTGCAATCACCGCGCCGTTGGCGAGATAGAAATTGACATAGCTGCCAGCCAGACGCTGACCGGCACGCAGTGTGCGGATGCCAGCGCTGCGCTGGATCCCTGCCGCCTCACGCCGCGTCAGGGTCAGCGGGCCCGGTGATGGCAACTTGTAGACGCGGAGCCGTCGTCCCATCGCATCGCGCGCATCCATCAGTCGCTCGAAAGCATCGCGCGATACTCGATATTGCGCATCACGACGGTTATCAGTCCAGGTCAGGCAGACGGCGCCGGGCCTGACGAAACAGACCAGATTATCGACATGTCCGGAGGTCTCATCGTCGATCACCCCCTGCCCCAGCCAGATCAGCTTGCGCGCTCCGGTGTAATCTTTAAGCAACTGCTCGATGCGCGTGCGCCCCAGCCGCGGATTGCGGTTGCGGTTCAGCAGGCATTGTTCAGTGACCAGCAGCGTGCCCTCGCCATCGCTGTGGATGGCACCCCCTTCATTGACGAAGGGCGCGCGATAACGAGCCAACCCTTCGCGGGCCAGTACACCGGCCGCCACCGCATCGTCACGACGAAACGGACGATACAAACCGCCCCAGGCATTGAAGCGCCAGTCCACACCGCGCCGCCGCCCGCGCCGATCGACCAAGATCGTCGGCCCGACATCGCGCATCCAGCAATCATCGCTGGCCAGCGGAACCACGCGAATCCTTGGCAGTAGTGCGGAGCGGGCAAAGGGCAGATGTCTTGGCGCCACACCTACGGTGAGCGGTTCAAATGCAGCGATGGCTGCAGCGAGCTGCACGAACGCCTGTTGAGCCGGCAGCGCGTGCTCGCGCCAGTTATCGGCTCGCTGCGGCCACAGCATCCAGCAGCCGGCATGCGCCTCGAATTCGCCGGGCATCCAGAATCCGTCCGCGGCGGGCGTACTCTGGAGCGCGTGGCTGCGGCGAGCAGTCATCCGGTGCGCTCAGCAAGCACTCAGTGCCTGCTGCAGATCGGCAATTAGATCATCGACGTCCTCGAGACCAATCGACAACCGCACCGTACCGGATGCGAGGCCAGCCGCCACACGCTGTTCGGGCGTCAGATCCTGATGACCGAGCATCTGTGGAGGAAGCACCAGCGACTCGGTCGCGCCAAGACTCGCAGCTGTGGCGAAGAGCTTCAGCGCCTCCGCAAAGCGTCGGCCAGCTTCGGCGCCACCGTTCAGATCGAAGCTCACCACGGCGCCAAAGTCCTGCATTTGCTTCGTTGCCAGCGCATGCCCCGGATGCTCCGGCAAGCCGGGGTAATGAACACGCGCAACGGCTGACGAGCTCATCAGCCATTCAGCGATGCGCTGCGCACTGGCACTCTGCGCGCGATATCGCAACAGATAAGTTTTCAGTCCACGCTGGATCAGGAACGCGGCGTGTGGGTCGAGCGTGCCGCCGATCAGAGTGAAATCAGGATGCAGCCGTTCGATCAATTCGCGCCGGCCAATCACTGCACCACCCAGCACATCGCCATGTCCGCCCACTGATTTAGTCAGGCTGTGCGTAAACAAATCGACATCGAACTCGCCATGCTGGTGCGGCCCAGCAAAGGTGTTGTCCATCACCGTCAGCGCCCCATGAGCGCGCGCCAGTTGCGTCAGCGCTCGGATGTCTGCAATGCGCTGGGTCGGGTTAGTCGGGCTCTCGAAAACGACAGCCAATGTGGGCTGCTCACGCAGCAGACGCTCCACGCCGGCCAGGTCAGACAGCGACAGCAGCGAGTGTCGTACGCCAAACTTGCCCAGCATCCGCCGCAGAAGCTGGCGTGTGGGCGGATAGGTCTCGATGAAGCTGAGCACGTGATCACCCTGCTTCGCCAGCGACAGCAACGTGGTACTCATGGCACCCACGCCAGACGCACAGACGATGGCGTCGTCACGCCGCTGCAGCTGCGCCAGACTCAACTCCAGCTGACGGGTGGTTGGATTCGAACCACGCGAGTAGAAGAACCCCGGGCGCTCACCGCGGAAGTAGCCCAGCGCGCCTTCTACGGTATCGAACTCAAACTTTACCGACTGGTAAATGGGCGCCACCAGAGCCCGGTTGTCGGCGGGCAGATCAACAACGGGCGGATGGTTAATCTGGGTGGGCGGCTTCATGCGACGATTCTACCCGGTCAGCCGGCCGGTCTACCGGGTGTCGGCCGGTACATGCGCACCCTCAGCCCAGCGGCGCAACCGTGCAGCCCCCTCCAGCAGCGTGGATTCACGCTTGGCAAAGCACAGGCGCAGGTAATGCAGCGGCGGGGGTGACTGATAGAACACGGACAGCGGGATAGTAGCCACACCCGCTTCGGTCAGCAGCCGTTCAGCCATCGTGGTGTCGGCCTCGCCGCTCAGAGCGCGATAGTCGATAAGCTGAAAAAACGAGCCTGCGGCCGGAGACGCTTCCAGCCCACTGCCCTGCAGCTGTGCCAGCAGGAAATCGCGGCGCGACTGAAAGAACGCCGGCAGATCCGCGCCGCAGTCCGGACGCCTGTCCAGGTACCGTGCGATCCCAAGCTGCGCTGCATGGGCAATCGAGAACGTGTTGAACTGATGCACCTTGCGAAGCTCAGCGCTCAGCGCTTCAGGAGCGACCGCATAGCCGACACGCAGACCAGTGGCATGCAGTGTCTTGCCGAAGGAATACACCGCTACCGACCGTTGTCGCAATTCAGCATGTTCCAACACGCTGGCATGCCTACGGCCGTCAAACACCATGTGCTCGTAGACCTCATCGGCAATCACTCGGCAGTCACGACCGCGCAACAGTTCAGCCAAGGTGGCCAGATCATCGGCATCGAGGCAGCTGCAGGCGGGATTGTGCGGAGAGTTGATGATGACCAACCGCGTACGCTCGTTGAGTACGTCCCGCACGCGGCCCCAGTCTGGCTTGAACAGCGGCGGCATCAGTGGCACGTGTACGCAGCGCGCACCGGCTAGGCGGACAGCAGGATCATAGGAATCGTAGGCGGGGTCGAACACCAGCACCTCGTCGCCCGGTCCCGCCAACGCCTGAATCGCGGAGAAAATGGCCTCCGTAGCGCCAAGAGTGACCGTGATTTCAGTGACGGGATCAAAACGAACGCCGCGGAAACGCTGGATTTTGCGCGCAATGGCTTCGCGCAAAGCCGCCACACCCGTCATCGGCGCATACTGGTTGGCGCCGTCGAGCATGGCTTGGTGGATACATTCGATCAGCAATGGATCGACGTCGTAATCCGGGAAGCCCTGCCCCAGATTAACCGCGCCCAGCTCTGCGGCGCGTTGGGATATGACAGTGAAGATGGTCGTGCCGACATCCGGCAACTTGCTGCGCAGCAAGTCGCTGCGAGAGTCAGCCACGTGCGGCCGCCTGCGAATCGCGTAGTCGCATCCGCTCCTGCCGCGCCAGCAGCACGCCAGCGACTACCACGAACACTGCCACTACGCTCACCATGATGGTAGCCAGCGCATTGATCTCGGGTGTCACACCCAGCCGTACCTTGGAGAAGATCATCATTGGCAATGTGTTGGTAGAGGGACCGGCGGTGAAACTGGCGATCACCAAATCGTCCAGCGACAGCGTGAACGCCAGCAGCCAGCCCGATGCCAGTGCAGGCGCAATCAGTGGCAGCGTGATGGTGCGGAAGACGGTCAACGGCCTTGCGCCCAGATCCATCGCCGCTTCCTCCAGTGAGATATCGAAGGTTGCCAGCCGTGACTGCACGATGACCGTGACATACGCGAGCGTGAGCGTCATGTGCGCAATCACGATGGTGGCAAAGCCGCGTGTGGCCGGCATGAACGGCAAAGGCGCCAGCGCGACGAACAGCAGCAGGAGCGAGAGACCGGTGATGACCTCAGGCATCACCAGCGGCGCGCTGACCATGCCGGAGAACAGCGTCCGACCGCGAAAGCGGCCGTGGCGCACCAGTGCAAAGGCGGCCAGTGTACCGAGCACCGTCGCGCCGCAGGCGGTTACGAAGGCGATCTGCAGGCTCAGCCATGCGCCAGCGAGCATCTGCCGGTCGCGCAGCAGCTCGCCATACCACTTGGTCGAGAATCCGCCCCAGACGGTGACCAGCTTCGATTCGTTGAACGAGAAGACAATCATCGACAGGATCGGCACGTACAGGAACAGGAATCCGGTCCACATCACCAAACGAATGCCAGGCGAGACACGCCGGCTCATGAGTGCTTCTCCGTGTCGTCCTGCAGACGCTGGAACAATAGGATGGGCAACACCAGGATCAGCAGCAGACAGACCGCCACCGCGCTGGCCAGCGGCCAGTTGCGATTGCTGAAGAACTCGTCCCAGAGCACGCGACCAATCATCAGCGAGTCGGTGCCGCCAAGCAGGCGCGGTATGACGAACTCACCCACCGCCGGAATGAAAACCAACATGCACCCGGCGACGATGCCACGCATGGACAGCGGCAGGGTGATCGACAGAAAAGCGCGGAAGGGTCTGCACCCGAGATCAGCCGCAGCCTCGAGCAGCGTGGCGTCGTGCTTCTCCAAGTTCGCATACAGCGGCAGGATCATGAAAGGCAGGTAGGAATAGACGATGCCGAGATACATAGCAAAGTTTGTCTGCAGCATAACCAGCGGCTCGTCGATCAGGTGCAGCCATTGCAGCAGATTGTTGATCAATCCGTTATTGCGGAGCAGCCCCATCCACGCATAGACCCGCAGCAGGAAGGATGTCCAGAAAGGCAGAACCACAAGTAGCAACAGCGCGTTTCGCCACGCACGGTCCATGCGCGCCATACCATAGGCCATCGGATAGCCAAGCAGCAGACACAGCAGCGTGGAAACTGCCGCCACCTTCAGCGAACTGAATAGTGCCGCGGCGTAGAGCGAATCGGCCAGCAGGCCCAGATAATTGGCGGTGTGGAGCACCAGCCGCGGGAATACGCCCTCAGTCCATTCGAGTAGCGGCGTGTAAGGCGGCTGCGCCAACTGTGTAGTGGCAAAGCTGATCTTTAAGACGATCAGGAAAGGCACGAGGAAGAAAAGCATCAGCCACAGCCACGGCACCGCCAGTACCAGGTTCCGTCCGAGCGGCAGCCGTGAGAACAGCCGGCGCATGGTCAGGAAGTCAGCACCACAGCGCTTGATTCGTGCCAGCTGATCCACACACGCTGATCCCACACCAGCTGGTCATCCGCGTGGCGGAAGCTATTGGGCTGACTGACGCGCACGATACGGCCGCTGTCGAGCCGTACAAGATAAATCGAGACCTCACCCATGTAGGCGATGTCCTTGATTACACCGGATGCGCGGTTATTGGCACCAGGTGGCGGCTCGCGGGTGAGATGGATTTTTTCCGGCCGAATGGCTGCCCAGACCGTCGCGCCGGGTGCCGAACTGATGCCGTGACCCACAAAGATCGGCGCCTCCAGCTCCGGCGCTTCGATCAACACATGACCTGGCTCATCCTGCAGCAGGCGACCCTCGAAGAGATTGACGTTGCCGATGAAGTCCGCGACGAAACGGGTGCCGGGATATTCGTAGATCTCGCGCGGCGTACCGACCTGCACGATACGCCCCTGATTCATCACTCCAATGCGCGTCGCCAGCGTCATCGCCTCTTCCTGATCATGGGTGACGATGACAAAGGTCACGCCCAGTTGCTCCTGGATGTTGACCAGCTCGAACTGAGTTTGCTCACGCAGCTTCTTGTCCAGCGCACCGAGCGGCTCATCCAGAAGCAGCAGCTTGGGCTTCTTGACGAGTGCGCGCGCCAGCGCCACGCGCTGACGCTGCCCGCCTGACAGCTGATGTGGTTTGCGGCGCGCGTAATCGCCGAGCTTGACGATATCCAGCATCGCCTTGACGCGTTGGGCGATCTCCGGTCTGGCCAGCCCCTCCTGCCGGAGGCCGAAGGCGACATTCTGTTCTACCGTCATGTGCGGGAACAGCGCGTAAGACTGGAACATCATGTTGACGGGCCGCTCGTAGGGCGGCACCCCAGCCATGTCGGCTCCATCAATCTCGATACGCCCAGCGGTGGGCATCTCAAAACCGGCCAGCATGCGCAGCAGCGTTGTTTTGCCGCAGCCGGACCCGCCCAGCAGGCAGAAAATTTCGCCACGCTGGATATCCAGCGTGACGTCATTGACCGCGACGAAGTCACCAAATTTCTTGGTGACCCCAGCGATGCGGATGTAGGGAGCCACCTCGCCGCTTCGCCGACCGAACGCCTCAGCGACCGGTATTAAACTTGGTCCAAAGACGCGTCATGGTGTGCGTCGTTTCGTCGGTACTGGACTGATCGGCCGTCAGCCGCTGGCGCACATCAGCAGGCGGATAGATGCCCGGGTTCTCAAGCACAGCCTTGTCGACGAACTGCGCCGCCTGGGTGACGCCATTGGCATACTTGACCTTGTTGGTCACGGCTGCGATGACTTCCGGCTGCAACATGTAGTTGATGAATGCATGTGCGTTCTTCGGATGCGGCGCATCGGTCGGGATCAGGTAACTGTCGAACCACTGGATGGTGCCTTCCTTCGGAACCACGAACGCAATCTGTGCGCCAGTCTTGTTCTCAACAGCCCGATCACGCGCCTGCAGCATGTCACCGCTGTAGCCGACTGCCACACAGATCTCACCATTGGCCAGATCGCCAATCATGCGCTGAGTATCGATGTAGCGGATGAACGGCCGGAACTTGTTCATGGTCTCGCCCGCGGCGGCAAGATCAGCCGGATCCTGGGAGCCCGGGCTCTTGCCCATGTAAGCCAGCGTCATCTTGAACATCTCGGAGGCGGAGTCGAGGATGGCGATACCGCACTTCTTAAGGTTCTTCGCCACCGCCGGATCCATCACCAACCGCCAGCTGTCGATGGGCGCATCCTTCATCACAGCCTTGACCTTGGCGACGTTGTAGCCGATGCCGGTGACACCCCACATGTGCAGAACCGCGTGCTCGTTGCCCGGATCGTTCTCCGCCAACTTGCCAAGGATCTCTGGATCCAGGTTGCCGAAGTTAGGCAGTAACGCCCTGTCCAGCTTCTGGTAATAACCGGCCTTGATCTGGCGACCGTAGAACGACGCCGAGGGCACCACCACGTCGTAACCGGAATGGCCCGGCGCCAGCTTGCCGTCCAGTTCCTCATTGCTGCCGTAATTGCTGACCGTCACCTTGATGCCGGTCGCCTTCTCGAAGTTGGCGATGGTGTCGTCGGCCAGGTAGTCATTCCAGATGTAGAGGTTCAGCACCTTTTCTTCCGCTGCTGCAACAGCAGGCGCAGCGGCTTCCTTACTGCCGCAGGCTGACAGCAGCAGGAGCAGGGAAAGACCGAAACCGAGGCGACTGGCTCTGCTGTTCATCTGCGCTGACTCCCGCTGTTGTTGAACCGTGGAATGTTAAGGAACGGAAAGTACCGAAAACACCCTGCAGACTCAAATGGTTTTGCGAGCCACGCTCCCGCTTGGGGTTCAGATTAAAGGGATGCCTCGCGACACCTTCACCACGGCTGTACCCGCTATCCGGTCATGCCAAGCCTGGCGCTCCTTGTCGAACGCGATCCACAGGAAGCCCAGACCACCGATGGCCATAGACAGCAGACAGCCCAACGCGCGGACGATGGCTGTCGCCCAGTCGATGGGCTTGCCATCCGTCCGTACCAGCTTCAGGCCGACGATGCTGCCGCCGATGGTGACACCCCGAAGCTTCCACATCACGGCGGCGTATATGACCAGCACGCCGAAGAAGACACCCGCGCCGGGATCAGCCACCAGATGAACGACCATCGATATCAGCACCATATCGATGAACAAAGCAGCCATACGCGACCAGAAACCCGCACGCGGTAGTAGTGTGTCATCCGCCGGTATCGCCGCCGGTGCAGCAGCCTCGGTCATGACTGCCGGTCGAACCGGCTTCTCAACCCGCAGTGCCAGCAGAAACGTATAGGCCACGACACCCAGACCGATGCCTCCAAGCAGCTTGTAGACGACGAGTCCGACCACCGGGATCAGGTACAGGGCGAGTACGATCAAGCCACCGATCAGCAAAGCCACCAGCGGCGGTGCACTACGATGCACACGGCGACCGATCCAGACAAGCATTACGGCCTTGCCGAACAACATTGCGCCCATCACAGCGATGCCCAGAAACGGCACAACCAAAATGCCGACCACCGTAACCACCAAAAAGAGAACCAGCACCGGCACCAGCACCAGCGATAGCAGTCCCGTCAGAACCGCGCGACCGGGGTGCCGCTCAAACGTTTCGACGCAGCGCTGCAGCGGCTCGCGAAACGAGAGTGTCAGGAGTGCGTAAAGCGCCAGAAAACCAAGGGCCAGACCCCAAGCCCAGTACAGGTCAAGGTCGAGCGCCAGCGGCCGCGCCAGCAGCCCGCAGTGCCGGATCCAGCTGCGTAGACCATCAGGATGAGCAAACCCTCCCAATAGCACTGATTGGGTCGTGCCGGAGATCACCGCAGCAGGATCGCGCTTAATCGTGCCGCCAATGGTGACGACCTCGCTCGAGACGCGCGCGTCCGGTCCGAGCTCTACATCACCAAGCACTGCGACCACGGTCTTGGCTGTACTGTTCAGGTACACATCGCCCACGATCGCTACTACGGCATCACCGACCAGACCGGTGGCGCGCACGTTACCTGCCAGTGCGACCGCCGCATCCCTGACATCGCCGGCCGTATTGACGTCGCCGCCAAGAGCAATCACAGCATCGGCACGACCATCGACGGGCAGCTCAGCGTTACTTCCCAGAGTGACCACCGTATTGCCCCGAGGTCTGGCTGAATGATCACCGAGCGCATCAGGCGCAGCGATCGCCGCCATTGGAATGATTGCCATGAGGGCAGCGAAGGACAGCAGAGAGGACCACAGGCGTGATGGCTTCATTCGGGATTCCTCGTAAGGGTGCGATGGACCAGCGTGCCGCTGGTGAACAGCAATACAACACTGCTGAAGAACGTCATCATCAGGACCATTGACCAGATGGTCGGAAGCGCTGCCAACAGCACGCGGCCCACCCTGCCGGCAATCGCCGCACCAGCGGCAATCGCCTGCATGCCATGCAGCGCGGCCAATCCGCCGGGCCGTAGGGCTGCAGCAAGCGCCTCCGACACCGGAGCAAACAGCCACCCAAGCATCAGGTGCAGCAGCCCCAGCGCGAGCACTACAAACCCCCACTGGGCAGCGAACGGCCAGCCGTGAAAGCTCTGTCGCCACCACGGCTGCGCCTGACGCAGTGCGAGCTCCGCCAGCACGCGCCTCTGCAGCGATTCCGGCGCCGGTGCCAACGGCAGCGCGCTGAGCTCGGCGTGGAGCCACTGTATGGAAGACTGATCCTGCATCGGTGTCTGGTCCATGTTCCTATTACCCCGCAAGCAGATCGGAAGTTGCAGACTGCTCGGCGATCGTGCGTAGCAGTGCGGCGCGGCCCCGAAACAGGTCGGTTTTGACCTTCGCCACCGAGATCTGCAGTCGCTCCGCAATCTGCAGGTATGACAACTCCTCAAAATGGTAGAGCACAAGCGGTACCCGCTGATGCTCGGGGAGTCCACGCAGGGCTGCCTCCACCAGTGCATGGCGTTGGGTTCCGGCAACCGCAGTCGGCACGGGATCCGGCATCACCAATTCCGGCAAATCTTCCGGCTCCTCATCATCACGCTGACCTTCGCCTAAGAAGACGAAACGTCGGCGGTAGCGCTTCAGGTGGTTGATGGCTAGGTTCGTGGCAACGGCTCGCAGCCACCCAATGGCGGTCGGACTATCGCGCAATTCAGCAAAGCGTTCGTAAGCCTTGAGAAAGACGGACTGCGCAACATCCTCCGCCTGGACGCTATCGGCCAGGATGCGAACGGCCGTCGAGTACACCCGATCCTGATGCGCGCGCATGAAGGCCACGAAATCCGCCGCAGGATCAGGACTGGACGCTGACATCTGGTTTTGCCTCGCTGTTCCTGTTCCTACACCGCAGACACCCAGGAAGTTGCAGCGACCGGTCGCAGGATTAGCCCGCGCGAATCTCGAAGCAGCGATGAATGCGCGCGTTACGCTTGAAATCAAAGGGAATAGTCGCGGCGCTGATGTCCTGCACGACGCAGCGCTGAGCCAGCGCCGGATCAATCCGGAACTGCTGCGCATTGGTGGAAAATACCAGCAAGCCACCGGGCGCGAGCAGCCGGAGGGAGTCATCGATCAGCGCAGCATGGTCGCGCTGTACGTCCAGCACGCCCGCCATGCGCTTGGAATTGGAGAAGGTCGGAGGATCGAGGAATATTAGCTCGTAGCGATCACGACGCCCGGCCGCCTCACGGAGCCATTCACGACAGTCAGCCCGCACGAGCTGATGACGATCCGGATCAAGCCCGTTCAATTGCAGATTCTGCGCCGCCCAGTCCAGATAAGTGTTCGACAGATCGACGCTGGTGGTGCGCGCCGCACCGCCGGCACCCGCATAGACGGTGGCGCTGGCCGTGTAGCAGAACAGGTTGAGGAATCGTGCGTCGCGCGCAGCCAAACGCAATCGCTGTCGCGTCACGCGATGATCCAGAAACAGCCCTGTGTCCAGATAATCCGTGAAGTTCACGCGGAAGCGCAGTCCGGATTCCATCACCGTGTGAAAGCGCGCGTGTTCGCCGACACGCTCATACTGATTGGTGCCACTCTGGCGCTGACGGGTGCGTAAGTGGACGCGCTCGACGGGGACACCGCTGGCTTCAGGCAACGCAGCCAATGCCTCCGCACGGCGCCGCGAGGCCGCTGCCGCCTCAATGCTTGCCGGTGCCGCATACTCCTGCACATACAGGTGCTGCTCATCGCCATCCGCCAACTGGTAGCGGTCGATGGCGAACGAATACTCCGGCATATCGGCGTCGTACAGCCGATAGCAACTGACGTCTTCGCGCTGCGCCTGCTTGCGCAGCAGGCGATCGTTCTTGCGCAGCCGGTTCGCGAACATCTGCGCGCCAGGGGTCTGCGCCAGCGCAGGATCCGAGGGTCGCAAACCCTCGCCAGGCGGTGCGCGGCGCCCGGCATTTGCCAGATCCACTCGCAGCAATCGACACGCCAGCGCACCGTTCCAGAGCTCATGCGTCCTGTAGGTCCGCAGTCCGATCGCGCGCGCGCCATCGGCAGCCCCAGTCAGAACAGCCGCCTCCCAGCCGCTGAAATGTTCACGCAGCGTGGTTCCCAGCTGTTCGTGTGCGGCGCGCGCCACAGCCTCGTCTCCCAACCGCTCACCGTAGGGTGGATTGGTAGCCACCAGACCGCGCGACGCCCCCGCAGGCGGTCGTACATCGACCACCTCGGATTGCCCAAAATGAATCCGTTCACTGACGCCAGCCCGCTGCGCATTGGCTTCAGCGGCACGCAGCACACGAGCATCGGCATCACTGCCAAAGATCCGCGGCTGTTCAGCGACCGGCTGCACACGCGCATGCGCGGCCGTCCGGAGTGACTGCCACAGTTCTGCATCATGCCCCGCCCAACCGGCAAAGCCCCAGTAGTCACGCAGCAGCCCGGGTGCAGAGTCGCTGGCGATCAACGCCGCTTCGATGACCAAGGTGCCCGACCCACACATCGGATCGAGAAAATATCCGCCCTCAACGGCCAGCTGCGGCCAGCGGGCACGCAGCAGCATTCCGGCAGCGACGTTTTCCCGCAAGGGCGCCTCACCGGCCTGTAAACGATACCCGCGCCGGTGCAGCCCCTCACCCGCCATGTCCAGATACAGCGTGACATGCGTACCCTGAGCATGGGCGACCACTGGCACATCCGGTCGCTGCAAAGCGACGTCGGGACGCATGCTGCGAGCGGCCCGCAGTTGATCACAGATGCCATCTTTCAGTTTCAACGCGCCAAAATGCGTGTTGTCGATAGCGGGATGCTGGCCCGTGAACTCACAGGACAGGGTGGCGCCAGGTGCCAGGTGCAACCGCCAGTCGAGTGCGCGCACAGCGGCCAGCAGCCCATCCGCGTCACGCGCTTCAAACGCCGCTATCTGCAGAAGAATGCGACTCGCGGTGCGGGATTCCAGACAGGCGCGATAGCCCGTCTCCAGTGAACCGCGGAACCCCACGCTGGCGCCGCGCTCACGGACTTCGAGGGCGCCCAAAGCGCGCAGCTCCCCAGCGGTGAGGTCGGCAAGCCCGCGCGGCACCGTGGCAACAAAGCTCAGCTCAGGTCGATCCACGTCGTTTTCAGTTCAGTGTATTTGTCAAAGGCGTGCAGCGACTTGTCGCGCCCGAATCCGGATTCGCGATAGCCGCCAAAGGGCACGGTGATGTCATCGGCGTCGTAACAGTTGATGTATACCATGCCGGCACGCAAGCTTCGCGCCGCACGGTGGGCAGCCGTGATGTCCCGAGTCCAGACGGCAGCAGCCAGGCCATAGTGGGTGTCGTTGCCGATGCGCACGGCTTCTTCCAGCGTGTCGAAGCCGATCACGGACAGCACCGGACCAAATACTTCCTCACGGGCGATGCGCATCGCCGGTCGCACGCCATCGAAGATCGTGGGCTCGATATAGCCACCGCCGGTCTGCTCGCGTACGCGCCGGCCGCCGAGCGCCAGGCGCGCGCCCTCAGTGCGACCAGACTCGATATAACCCAGCACCTTCTGCGTCTGTTCCTCGTCGACCAGCGCACCGAGGCGGGTGTCGGGATCCAGCGGATCGCCCGGTACCATTCGCTGCGCGAAGCGGGCGATCTGCTCGAGCATCGGCTCACGGATTGATGAATGCACCAGCAGCCGCGATCCGGCTGAGCACATCTGACCCTGATTGAAGAATATGCCCGCGGCTGCAGCACGCGCCGCGCGGGCGATATCTGGGTAGTCATCCATGACGATGTTCGGCGACTTGCCGCCGCATTCGAGCGAGACGCGTTTGAGATTCGACTGCCCGGCGTACTGCATGATCAGACGCCCAGTAGCCGTGGAGCCGGTGAACGTGATGGCGTCCACGTCATGATGCAGCGCTAATGCCTTACCCGCCGTCGGACCGAATCCGGGCACCACGTTGAATACACCCGCAGGCAACCCCGCCTCCAGCGCCAGTGCAGCCAGACGGATCGCCGTCAGGGGTGATTTCTCGGAGGGCTTGAGCACCAGCGAATTGCCGGCTGCGAGCACGGGGCCGATCTTCCACGCCGCCATCAGCATCGGGAAATTCCACGGCACAATGGCGCCGACGACACCGACGGGCTCGCGCGTGACTAGTGCCAGCGCGTCACTGCCTGTTGGTGCCACTTCGCCATAGACTTTGTCCACGGCCTCGGCATACCAACGGATGCAGCGCGCCGTGGATGGCACATCGACCTGCAGACTGTCGCGGATCGGCTTGCCGGTATCGAGCGTCTCCAGCAGCGCCAGCTCATCGACATGGCGCTCAATGAGATCGGCAAAGCGCAGCAATACTTTTTTGCGATCGGCCAGCGACTGCTCGGCCCAGTCACCCCGTGAGAACGCAGCACGCGCCGACGCGACTGCAGAATCCACATCGGACGCCGCGCAGGCAGCGACGGCGGCGAGGCGCCGTCCATCAATGGAACTCAGGCAATCGAATGTGGCGCCGTCGATGGATTCGACCCGCTTGCCATCAATCAGCGCGTGGCTGTCGGGAACCAGTTCAGAAGCGCGCTGGCGCCAGAAATCGGCGGTGCGCAGCAGGGAAATATCGACCATGCGCCATTGTGGCGCTAAAAGGCCCGGCGCGCACGCGCCGGGCCCATTGCCCTATCAGGGACTTACTTGCTGGCCCAGGGCAGCGTCGTGGAGACCGTCAGGATCACGCGATCCCGCGTCTCGAAGACGTTCGCCTTGCCAAACGCCTTCTTGGACTGGCTGGACGTCAGCTCCGGCGCATCACTGGTGACGTACTTGAGGGCACCGGTGAAGTTGCCGAAGGTCTTGCTCAGGCTGAGCGAGCCGTCGGTGTACTCGATGCCTTTCCAAGCATCGCCCTGGCTACGACCAGCATGCACGCCCAGCGAATAGCCGGAGTCGCCAAGCGGGAAGGTGCCATTGGCCTCGAAGTAATAGGCCTTGCCCAGCGTGTACCAGTCATTGCTGTAGCGGACCGAGCCCGAGAACCAGTTCTTGGAAACCGTCACCCAGGGTTCGATGGTGTTCTGATCGGTCATCGAGGGATACATGTAATCGATGACGCCAACATTCACCTTGACGGTATCGTCACTACCAAAGGTGTAGTCAGCCAGCAGATCCCACTCCTTGTTACCCTTGTAGGTGGGGCCCCACTGAATGGTGCTCACCCATGTACCAAGGTGCAGGGCGCTCTTGTTGAAATCCACACCAACCGATGCCGCCGGACTGGCTGCCGACTGGGAAATTCCGCGGAAATCATAGTCAGAAGTGACTGCAGGCGTGGCTGTCACATCGGCGTGCGCAACCGAAGCTGCCACAGCCAAACCCAGCCCTGCCAGATAAACACGTGCTTTCAACATCCTTTTACTCCCTAAATGAAGGAATCGAAACAACGAGAACCTTATGTCCCTAGCAAATCTTTTGCAAACCCCGTACCAACACAAGGCAGCCTTCAGAGCGGCTCAGGTACCCCAATTTAAGGCACGCGTCGCGCCAAAACAGCGCATGAAACTCCCATGCGCACCAGAATGATGCGACCCGGAATGCTCAGGTTTGAGGCCGGGTGCTTCGCAGTCGAGCGATGAGCTGACTGACATACTGCGGCGAGTGCGAGCCGCGTGCGATCAAGATGTAGGCCGCTGGCACCACGAATAGGGTGAGCAGCAGCGAGATGGTGACGCCGAACACGATCACCGCGCCAATGGGACGGCGGCTCTCAGCGCCGGCGCCTGATGCCAGCAGCAGTGGTATCGCACCAAAGACCGCGCACAAGCTGGTCATCAACACGGGCCGCAGTCGTGTCACGGAGGCCTGCACGATGGCTTCGGTGAATTCCACACCACGATCGCGCAACTGGTTGGCAAACTCGACGATGAGGATGCCGTTCTTGGCCGCCAATCCAACCAGCATCACCGCGCCGATCTGGCTGTAGAGATTGACCGAACCGCCCTGCCACCACAGTCCCACCACAGCACCCGCCACAGCCAGCGGCACGGTGGTCATGATGATGGCCGGATGACGGAAGCTCTCGAACTGCGCCGCCAGCAGCAGATAGATGATGCCAATCGCCAGCAGGAAGGTGGTGTAGAGCGCCCCACCCGCCTTGCGGAACTCACGCGACTGACCGTTGTAGTCGATCTGTGCATCGGCTGGCAGTTCGGTATGCACCACGCCCTCAAGGAACTTCAGCGCCTCACCCAACGAATACCCGTCAGTCAGTCCCGCACTGATCGTGATCGAACGCAGTCGGTTGAAGCGATTCAACTGACTTGAAGAAGCTTCCTCGCGTAGCGTCACCAGACTGGCCAGCGGCACGAGTCCGTTGCCGCGCGCCTGGCGCACGTAGATGTTGTCCAAATCGCTGGGCGTAGCGCGATCATCGGATTTCGCCTGAAGTACCACCGAGTACTCCTCACCGTTGTCGATGTAGGTCGTGACACGGCGTGAACCGAGCATGGTCTCCAGCGTCTGCCCGACGGTGTCGAGCGAAACGCCCAGATCAGCCGCACGCGCGCGATCGACTTCGACCTTTAACTGTGGCTTGCGGGGATCGTAGTTGGAGTCGACATTGGTAAGACCCGGATTCTGTCGGGCGCGCTCGAGAACGATGTCGCGCCACTTGGCCAGATCCTCATAGTTCGAGCCACCCAGCACGAACTGGACCGGCTGGCCACTGGCACGCGTACCCAGTCCGCTGGGCAGAAGTGTTGCAATACGCACACCGGGAATACCATTGAGCTTGGCGCGCAGCCGCGTAGCCATCTGCTGAGCACGCTCGGTGCGCAGCTTACCGAGCGGATACAGGCGCAGGATCACACGTCCATTGTTGACGTTGCTCGAGTAATAGGTGCTGCCGCCGCCCACGCGCTCGACCATCATCTGCGCGCCACCCGGGCGCACTTCTTCACCGACGATGGCTGCAACTTGCGAGACGTAGCGTTCGGTGTACTGCAGGCTGGCCCCTTCCGGCGCGGTGACAGAAATCATCATGAAGGCGCGGTCCTCGGCCGGCGAGTACTCGCTCGGGAGCTGCCTCAGCAGCAGATAGCCGCCGATACTGACCGCAACAGCCACCGCTGCCACAGCCACGGAGTGACGCACCACGCGAACCAACGTGCGCTGGTAAAGATCCGAGAGCGAACGGAAGAGATTGTCGATCAGGCGACTGAAGCGGCCGCGCTCGATACCGGCCGCAAACAGCTTCGAGGCCATCATCGGCGTCAGCGTCAGGGCCACGAGACTGGAGAAGAAGATTGCGGCCGCCACCGAGATACCGAACTCGCCGAACAGCCGACCCACGCTTCCAGGAATGAAGGAGATGGGCAGGAACACTGCGATCAGCACCAACGTCGTGGCGATCACCGCGAAAGCGATTTCACGACTGCCGTCGAGCGCGGCAATCAGAGCGGGCTCGCCCTCCTCGATGCGGCGCGCGATGTTTTCCATCACCACGATGGCATCGTCGACCACCAGACCGATGGCCAGCACCGCACCAAGAAGCGTGAGCAGATTCAGAGAGAATCCCAGCGCCGCCATCACGATGCAGGCTGAAACAATCGAGACCGGGATGGTGACCGCCGGAATGACCGTGGCGCGCAGATTACCCAGGAAGCCGAAGATCACGATCAGCACCAACACCAGCGCAATGCCCATGGTGATGGCCACTTCGCGGATCGAGTCGCGCACATAGACCGTATCGTCCGTCGCAACGCTGAGCTTAATGTCCGAAGGCAGACTTCCCTGCAGCGATTCGACCACGCGATTGGTACCGGCCACTACGTCCATGACATTGGCGGTGGAGGTTGGTGTTACGGATATGCCCACCGAATTGACGCCGTTGGAGCGGTAGATGGAGCGCTGGTCCACAACGCCTTTGCGCACCTCCGCCACGTCGCGCAAACGCACCAGATAACCATCGGCGCCGCGACCGACGACCAGATTGGCAAAGTCATCCTCGGTGCGCAGGCCCGTCTCGGTGCGCAGCGTGAACTCGCGCTGCTGCGACTCGAGCCGGCCGGCCGGCAACTCCACATTCTCTTTGCGGAGCGCGAGCTCGACATCCTGCACCGTCAGTTGTCGCGCCGCGAGCGCGCGCCGGTCCAGCCACACGCGCATCGCCGGAGCTTGTTCACCGTTCAGTCCTACGATGGCGACGCCCGGAACAACCGCGAGCCGGTTGGTGATGTAGCGATTGGCGTAATCGGACAGTTCACCGAGCGAACGCTTGGCGCTGGTCAGCGAGTACTGCACGACGCTGTCTGAACTGGTGTCCACCTTGCTGATCTGCGGCGGATCGGCCTCGGGCGGCAGACTGGCCTGCAGTCGTGACACGCGATCACGCACATCATTGGCCGCCGCTTCGATGTCTTTGTCGAGCGTGAACTCAAGCGTGATGCGCGAGCGCTCGTCCTGGCTGGTCGATGTGAGCTTATCCAGCCCCTCAATACCCGCCAACTGATCTTCGATGACGCGGGTGATCTTGGTCTCGATCACCGAGGCATTGGCGCCGCGGTAGGCAACGCTGACGCTGACCACCGCCGACTCAACATTGGGGAGTTCGCGGATGGAAAGCCGCGACGCAGCCACCACGCCGAGCATGGTGAGCAGCAGGCTGGCGACCAATGCGAAGACCGGTCGCCGCACAGAAATGTCAGTCAGAATCATCCGTTCCCCGCCGCGCCTTCGACCAACTTCGCACGAACCTTGTCGCCATCGCGCAGCTTGTCACCGCCTTCGATGATGATGATGTCGCCCGCGCTCAGCCCGTGCACGACCTCAACCTGACCGGGTCTACGCCGACCCAGCTGCACCGCTGTCTTGCGGGCCACATCCCCGCGCAGCAAGAAGATGAACTGATTGTCGTTCTCCGGCATCAACGCCTGCTCCGGAATCAGCAGCGTGCGCGCCGGCGGACGCTTGATGCGAACCGTCATGAACATACCCGGCTTGAGGCGACGATCGCGATTGTCCAGCAGTGCGCGCACTACCACGGAGCGGCTGACCGGGTCGACGCGGGTCGCGATACTCGCCACCTTGCCGCGGAAAGACGCGTCTGGATAAGAACTGCTGCGCGCGTCGACCACATCGCCTTCGCGGATCGCAGCCAGAAAAGCCTCGGGCACGCTGAAGTCGAGCTTGATCACGCTGACATCATCAAGCGTGGTGATGACTTGTCCGGGCGTGACCAGGCTGCCGACGCTGGTGTTGCGCAAGCCGATGCGCCCGCCAAAGGGCGCGCGAATCACAGTGTCATCGACGCGCGCCTGCGCGGCCTCAGCAGCCGAACGGCTGTTGAGCATCTTTGCCTCGAGCTGAACCAGATCCGACTCTGACAGTGCCTTGTTCTGGAACAACTGCTTGCCGCGCTGGTACTGGCTCTGCGTGTCGCGCGCCAAAGCCTCGGCGGCCGCCAGATTGGCGCGCGCCTCAGTGCCGTCGAACTCCACCAGAATATCGCCCTGCTTGACGAACTCGCCCTCGCGCAGATGCAGTGCCACGACGCGATTGGTGGCCTTGGCGGTGATATCCACGGCCTCATTGGACTTGGCAGTGCCCAATGCCTCGGTCTCGTCGCTGAGCATCACGGCGTTGATCTTCTGCGCCAGCACCGCATTGTTCGTGCCGCCGCGCGAACCCCCGTTACCCCGGCCCGCGCTCGCGCCGGAACTGGACGCTCCGTGAGCTGCGGCGGCATCACCAGCCTTGGCACCGTTGGGCGATGCCGCGCTGGAAGCGGCCTCATGGCTGCAGGCACTCAAAGTCGCCAAAGCCATCGTCAACAACAAGCCCACAACGGGGGTAGATGCCCGCCGCTCAATGACATGGGAATAGGACACAGAAAGCATTCGATCCACTGGCTGCCTCGGGCCCTCACCCGGCAGAACCGGCGCCCGCAGGCCAGACCGGGCCCAGCCGGTGGCTACGGAAACCCGATCCAATGACCGCGAAATCGAGGGCGAAAAAGATGAATGTAACCGATGAAGGTTACAGATTGAATTGTGTAATTTCCATGATAATGTTGACATCAATGAGCCCCGCTGTACGCCATTTCCTGCGTCAACCTTGGTTGCGCGAGCTGCTGCTGGTGGCACTCCTGTTCAAGGCGCTGATACCCGCCGGCTACATGGCGGATGTGGGCCAGAACGGCCTTCCCTCGCTCAAGCTCTGTTCCTTCGCCTTGGCACTGACGGGTCAGAGCACACCCGGTAACGACGCGCCGTCGCCCGCGCCTGACAACAGCCAGGGCGATCATGCGATTCACGAACAGTGCCCGCAGGCCCTGTCGCTCCAGCCAGCGTTGGCCTCAGCCTGGGTAATGACCTGGACGAACGCGGCCAGCGCGCCGCGTCTGTCCGGCATCGAGGTTGGCTCTCCCTTCACTTATCTCTCACCGACGCCGCATTCGCGGCTGCCGCGCGGCCCACCCGCACTCGCCTGATCGTCCGCGGGCGCGACGCCCGCATCTTGCGCAGCACTTCGGTGCGCGCCGTCGATCCCGGTCCGTAGCGATCGGGTGACTGTCGATCAGCATTTGAGAGAGCCCTCATGAAGAATCCATTGACGCCGGTGGCAGTTTGGCTGCCGCTGGCATTGAGCTTTTCCGCGCAAGCGGACACCGCGCCCACTGCAAGCAGTGAACCAACACCGCAGACGCTTGGCATCGTGACCATCTCCGCCGGCGCGCCGACCTCACTCCCTAGTGAGATCCCAACCACTCTGGCTGGCCTGAACGCAGAGCAGATCGCACGCAGCGTGAACGCCACCGACAGCGAAGACGCACTCAAATATTTTCCAAGCCTGCTGGTGCGCAAGCGCTATATCGGCGACTACAACCATGCCGTGCTTTCCAGTCGCGCATCCGGCACCGGCAACAGTGCACGCTCAGCCGTCTATGTCGATGGCATCCTGATCTCGAACTTCCTTGGCAATGGCGCCAGCTTTGCACCGCGCTGGGCCCAAGTGACTACGGAAGAGATCGAGCGGGTGGACGTGATGTACGGACCCTTCTCCGCCGCCTATCCGGGCAACTCGGCCGGCGCGATCGTGGACTATGTGACGCGCATGCCGGAGCGCTTCGAAGCGCATCTGCAAACCGCGGGCGCTGCGCAGCCCTTCCATCTGTACAACACCGACGAAACGCTGCTCGCTCATCAGGAAAGCGGTTCCGTCGGCAATCGCAGCGGCGCACTGGCCTGGTGGATAAACCTGAACCACACCGACAGCCACGGCCAACCGCTCACCTTCCCGACGCGTCTGATCACCGCCACCACGGCGGGCAGCGCGGGCACGGCCGTGACCGGTGCGGTGTTGGGTCAGGATCGCAGCAATAACCCGCAATACATACTCGGCACCGCGACCGAATATCGCACGATGCAGAATCACGGCAAGCTGAAGCTATCCTATGATTTCACGCCAACGCTGCGCGCCAGTTACGCGCTGACTGTGTGGCAGAACGATGCCAACAGCCGTCCGCAGAGCTATCTGCGCGATGCAGCGGGCAATGCGATGTACAGCGGCGCCGTCAACTTCGGTGGCCGATACACGACTTTGACCGCAAGCGACTTCAGCCTTTCAAACGAATCGTTCCGACAGCTAGCCCACGGACTCTCTCTTAAGAGCCATACCCTCGGGCAATGGGACTGGGAAGTGGCCGCCAGCCTGATCGATTACCAACGCGATCTGCAGCGCATCCCCACCGTACCCCTGCCCGCCGCCGCGAATAATGGTGCAGGAACACTGACAGACCAGCACGGCAGCGGCTGGGACACTCTGGCACTCAAGGGCATCTGGCGACCGCAGGGCCTCAGCGGTACCCATGTGTTCGACTTCGGTCTGCAACAGGATCAATTCCGTTTACGCTCACTGAAGAGCACCCTCACTGGCGATTGGCGCACCGACACCGGCGGCACATTGAGCACCCGCGTGGCTGGCAACACCCGCATGCAGAGCGCTTTCATTCAGGATGCATGGGCTCTGGCGCCCAGCTGGAAAACTGTACTGGGGCTGCGCGCCGAGCGCTGGGAGGCCGACGGCGGTCAAACCGCTACTCTCAGCAGCGCGACGAGCTACACCCATCGCAACAGCACTTATCTCTCGCCAAAAGCGGCGCTGGCTTGGGAGAGAACGGATGACGATGTTTTAAGGCTATCTGTCGGCCGCGCAGTACGGATGCCGACGGTGAACGAACTGTACGGCGCCACCTCCGGCGTGCTTACCGTGGTCAATGACCCCATGCTTCGGCCTGAGAAATCCTGGACCGGAGAACTGAGCTGGGAGGCACAGCGCGGTGCATCGCACTGGCGTGCAACCGGCTTTCATGAAGTGGTGCGCAATTCACTTTATTCAGAGCGTGTTGCGGTGGGCAGCACCGTTGTCTCGCGCGTGACCAATGTTGCAAAGATCGCCACACCCGGCATTGAACTGGCAGTGCAAACCAACGATTGGTTGCTGCATGGCTTGGCATTGCAATCCAGCCTGACCTGGGCCGACTCACGCATCAAAGAAAAT
The DNA here is from genome assembly GCA_947452065.1 of Gammaproteobacteria bacterium. Lineage (GTDB taxonomy): Bacteria > Pseudomonadota > Gammaproteobacteria > Steroidobacterales > Steroidobacteraceae > FEN-1191. The sequence goes on along the minus strand of CANGBB010000002.1, from coordinate 149,783 downwards.
GCCGGCTACGTGACCAGCCCCAATGACACGCTTGGAAAATACCAGCCGCGTGTGCCGCAGTGGCGCGCCAGCGCAGAGGCCGATTACCGCTGGAACCAGCATTGGACGATGACTGTGGGTGCGCGCTACAGCGGCCAGCAATATTCCACGCTGGATAACAGCGACCCCAACGGCTATGCCTATCAGGGTGCAAGCCCCTATGTGGTGACTGATCTGCGCCTGCGCTACCAGAGCTCAAGACGCTGGCACGCAGCGCTTGGCATCGACAACCTCGGCAACTATCAGTACTGGAACTTCCACCCCTACCCGCGCCGCTCCTGGCTGCTGCAATGGGGCTGGGATTTCTTGGGCCCGGCGTAGCTGAGGTCGGCCTGGAATCACTTCAGCGATTCCAAGCAAGATGGGGCCTTACGACAGCCACCAGACCCTGCGCCGATGGGTCTCAGGAGAGGGCCGACCTGAGGCCGCCACCACATGGGCGCAGCAGGCCATAGCGACGAACCCAGCAAACGCCCGTCTGGTAGCATGGGTTTCAGTTTTTTCACATTATTCGGGATTCAATCAGGTCCGCCTCGACGCCACAGCCAGGAGCAAAACCCGCATGCGCAAGTTGTACTGGATCGCCCTCGCAGCACTGCCGATGACCGCCAGCGCCATCGACTTCCCGTCCATTCAAGACGCTACCTTCGCGGCAATGCTGGAGCGTTACAAGGCCGACCGCGCGATCATCGAAGCCCCAGGTTTCTTCACGGCGCCAGCGGCGCCCGTGACGGCGAGCTGCACGCTGCCGGAGATCGAACTGTATCGGGCTGCTGGGCTGGATGCGGCACACCCGGACCTGCTGGCCAAGAAGATAGAGCGCAATGGCCGTCGTTACATGCGCGCCGTGACCGGGACGGCCAGCACGACACCGATGCTGGATTTCCGGAATATCCGCTTCACCGTCACAGAACTGCCCTGCGAGGGCGACGTGGCCAACGGCGTCATCAAGATGTTTGTCTCGTACGACAACATCTCCGACAGCACCAACACCTCGACCTCGGGCAGCACCACGTCGACAACGACTACTCATTCACTCACCCACACTGATCGCTGGGTGGTGCGTGCCGTCGCGAAGGGAGTTGTGCAAGACGACGTCGCCCTATATTCGCGCATGACGACGGCTGTCGAAACCCACTATTCCGACCCGGCCGTCGAAAAGATCATAAATGGGAATAAGAAGGTCAACGCGGCAGTCAATCGCCCCTATGAGGTGACCATGGCCAATTACACGACCGGCCATGGTGCGAGTCTGCGCGGCGCGACTTTCTCTCTCTCCTCCGAGCTGGATCCCATGACCGTCACCAGCTCCAAACCCCAGTTCAACGCGGTAATGACCACAACCCTGATTTCCGGCGTCGATGACCTGCGCAGCGTCATTAGCACGTATCGGAATGCGGACATCTTGGTGGTCTACCACACCAAGGACGACGCCATGCACGGCGAGAACATCACGTACATGGAGAACGTCTACAAGAAGATGAAGGTCGCATGGCAGGGCATGCCAGGCATGGAAGATGCGCGCGAGACCGTGGTGAACGGCAAAGACTTCCTCGAGACACACACCTGCTTCCAGGACGGCGTGCCGGCGAAGATGTCGCCCTGTCCCTGGGAGTGATGGCGTGGGGACGCGCGTCTCCTGGCTGCTCTTGGCGTTGCTCAGCGCCGCGCCGGCAAGTGCCCTCGACGTCAGCGACGCGCGACGCTTCAAGTGCACCCAGGGCAACTGCCGAAATGGCGTTGGCACGGCATGGGACGCGGCACTGGGCCTGTCGATGCACGGCCAGTACGCCGGCGGGGCCACTGTCGCGGGCGAGACCTACCAGCTCATGGTGCCCAGCGCCCCAAGCCGGAAGTTCGAGCTGGTCTATGCCGCCGATGGATTGCCCGAACGCGGCAGCCAGCCACGCGCTATCGGCATCCAGAATGGCACGTTGCCCGTCTTCACCGGCACCTACGGCCGGCAAGAACACCCCTTCCTACATGTGACGATCGCGCCCTGGTCCGAGGGCGTGTACGACACCGGCTTCGGCGTGGAATACAAGGGCCGATTCCAATTCGTGCCGGCACCCGACCAGCACACGAATTCGGCACCCGGCTACTACGTCTTCTATGGTGACGTTGTCGACCACGACGAGAATGAGCAGACCACCGGACTCTATGTCAGCGACCTTGCGTTTCCTGGCTTGCCGGTCAAGTTGTTCAAGGCGTCCCCTGGCTACCTCGCCGAGATGCAAGACCGGTATCAGGCCAGCCTCTCGAAGACGCAGACGGGCGCCAATCGCGAGCAGCGCGAGAGCCGCTGGAAGTCGGTCCTGGGGGTCATCGGCAAGATTGCGCTCGACTCGGCCACGGGCAGCCTCAGCAGTTCCCTCGGCAACACCTCGTCGCTGGGCAGCAGTCTGCTCGGCGGCAGCGGCGGCGGCGACGTCGGCGGTCGCATTGCCATGGGCCTTGTCTCATCCATGTTCAGTGGCAAGGACTCCAACCTCTCCGTCGGTGACCTGACCCGCAATGTGATCGGAGCAACGGTGGCTGATCAGGGGGCGGGCGGCGCCATTGCCAGCGCGCTGCTCGGCGGCACTGGCAACGGCACCAACGGGGCCGGAGGCAGCGGCATTGCTGGCGCACTCGGCTCGGCGGTGATTACGCAGACAGGCGGCGTGGTGGGCTCGGCCATTGCCAGTGCCGATGCCGGGGTCGGCGGCCAAATCGTCGGCGCACTGGCGCAAGGGGTGTTCTCCAGCCTTGCCAAGGGTGCAGCGGGTACGGCAACTCCCACGACAACTGCATCCAGCACCAGCACGCCGGCCGCGGCGACGGGGGCGAGCAGCACGGCGACGCCGAGCAGCAGCGTGGTCGGCACCCTCGGGGCACTGACCGTTGCCCATACTGGCAATGTCGTGAGCTCGGCCATCGCCGGCGCCGATGCCGGAGTCGGCGGCCAGGTGCTTGGCGCTGCAACACAAGGCGTGTTCAACAGCCTGGCGCGCGGCGTCGCTTCAACGAACGGGCCACAGACTTCGGCGCCCGCCACACCAGCACCCGCGGCCAGCGCAACCCAAGACCAGGCCGTCAAGGGCCTACAGGCCATGCGAGAACTCGCCAGTACGCCGAAGCCAGCCGCAGAGGCGCCGGTACTCGTACCGCGCACGCCCACGCCACCCATTTTGCCGGGTGCGCGCAGCTTGGCCAGCAGCGCGAGCACCTCACCGATCACTTCCAACGCCCAGCTACAACTGATCGCACCGCCGCCCGACACCAGCTTTGCATCGGGTCGACCCTTCGCCACCAACGATGGCCTGTACGTTCGACTATCCGCCAAGAACGGTGGAACCCTAGCGGGCAAGTTCACCACCGGCCGCGGCACCGGAGCACGCTGGCTGACGGAACCCATTTCGAAGAACGGCGTGGGGACTTTCGACGTCGGAGATCTGGGCTACGAGGAAGTGGACTCTTTCGACACACTCTATATCGACCCCAATGGCGGCCAATACCGCTTCGGCACCTGGAACATGAACAATGGCGGGATCCAGACAAACTTCGAACTGGATATCGGCGCACGGCTGAAGCATTTCGTGCCGATTGCGCGCAAGCAGACTTATGCCGCGCGCTGGGCCATCGGCAGCGACGCCGTTTTCCATGAACGATTGAGCCGCAGCACCGAGACGAAATTCTCGGCGGTCTATGATGAAATTCCGGTATCGGGCATCCAGACGGATCTGTTCGTCACCGACGACGAGGGCATGACGCTCTATGTGGCAGGTTCCGACCTGCAGAGCATCGTGCGAATTTCCTCTGACAAGACGATCAAGCGCTTCGACATGAAGGCGTTTGGTGACGGCTGGGTCAACACCCTAATCCACACCTTCGATACGCTCTGGATCGGCTACGGTAGTCGGGTCATCGCCCTCACCGGTGACAAGCTGACGCTCTTCACCAACATCGACGGTCTGCTGCCGAGCTACAACCCAACGTTCTGCATCGACGGTGCTTCCATGTACCTGGGCAACGGTGAGTTGATCCAGAACATCTCGGGAGTCCCATCGTCTCCGCGTCCGTTCCTGCAGACCGGCAAGCCCGCCGACAACCCGGAAGACCTTCTCAAGCTGATGCGACTGAAGTCAGCCATTGGCATTGGCATTTATTGCGCCGAGGAGCATGACTGGGGACCGCATGTGTACGCCCTCGCCCCAGACCAGTCTTCAGGGGAGCTTCGCATCTTCAAGATTGTGCCGCAGTGGTGATGCGGGGCGCGCTGGCTGGCGACCCTGCCAGAACGCTATCCCATGAATTTTTTAGGCCGCTACTTTGATGCGGCGTAGTGTGCCAGCGCAATGAGCTCCGCATCGCTCCGTCCCAATACCGCCCCCACCATCAGGGGGTCGGCACCGCTGCGAGTGCCATCACGGAAAGACTTCAGCGCCATGATGAGATAATCGAGCCGTTGCCGGGCTAGGCGTGGCATTTGCTGCTGACCGCTCAGATCGGGTTTGTGGCAGGAGATGCACTCGAGCCCTGGCGCAAGTTCCGCACCCTGCTTCACCAGCGCCGGATCGGTCTTCTCATCGCTGGCCTTGGCCGGCAGCCCGGCGAAGTGGGTCGCAATGGCCTGGATGTCGGCATCATTGAGACCCTTAACAGCTTCCTGCATGGCCGCGATGGGTCGGACACCTTCGCGGATCAGCACAAGCTGATTGAGGAGAAAGAATTCCGGCTGACCCGCCAGCGAAGGAATGTTTGCGATACGCGAATTGCCATCTTCGCCATGGCAGGCCTGGCACATCTGGATGCGCTCGGCGACAGTCTGGGCCACCACCGGAGCGCTCAACAACACGCTGATTCCCAGCCAGAGTGCCGGGATACAGAAACGCCTGAGCTGAGTGACCTTAAAAAGCATCACTTGCGCAGCTTGGCGTCACTGTAAGAGATGCGGTAGATCGCGCCATTGAGCTCATCGGAGAACAGCAACGAACCGTCCTGCAACTGCAGGAAGTCTACGGGCCGCACCAGTCCGACGTTTTTTTCCTTGTCTATCAAGCCGGACATGAATGGCTCGACCTTTGCCTTGCCGCCATCAATGGTCGCAGTCACGATGTCGTAGCCGAACTTGATTTCCCGGTTCCAGGAACCATGCCGAGCGATAAAAGCGACATTCCTGTATTTTGCGGGGAACATCGAGCCCGTGTAGAACTTCATGCCGATCGCTGCTGCATGCGGCCCCAGCAGTGCCGCAGGTAGCGTCACCCCGACGCAGGGATCGGGACGCTTGATGTCCGGGTCGGGTATGCCGTTCGCGTGGCAATACGGGAAGCCAAAGAAAGCACCGTCCTTGCCCTTGGCGATGCGATTGAGCTCATCCTCGGGACCTTCGTTGCCGGCCCAGTCGCGACCGTTATCGGTAAACCAGAGTTCCTGCGTAACCGGATGCCAGTCAAAGCCAACGGTATTGCGGACACCACGCGCGACGATCTCCATGTTGGAGCCGTCGGCGTCGTAACGGCGAATGTTGCCGTTGATGCCAGGGTTCAGTTCACAGACATTGCAGTACGCACCAGCGGCGATGTAAAGCTTGCTGTCCGGTCCGAAGGCAATGTAACGCCAGCCGTGCATCTGATCGCCCGGCAGGCGGAATTTCTCGGAGATGTCGGTCTGCACGGGCTTATCGAGCGTGTCCTCGATAGCGTCGTAGCGGAACACCTTGCTGTTGGCCACGACAATCAGCGCACCGTCCTTCATGGCGATGCCGTTGGGCAGAGTGAGACCCTGCGCAATGGTCATCACTTCCTTCTTGCCGAAGGGGTCCTTCACCGCGTAGATGCGGCCGAGCCGCGCGGTGGAGACGAACAGCGTGCCCTTCGGCCCCAGATAGATCATGCGTGCCCCGGCAACCCCGGAGACAAAGGTTTCGACCTTGAAGCCCGGAGGCAGGACCATCTTGTCCAGTGGCAACTTATCGGCGGCCATCGCGATAGGCGATGTGGGAATTCCGGAAAGCGTTGGACTCTGGTTGCTGCGCGCCGCCATGGCCTTTGGGTCGGGCAGCATCGGCATCAGGTAGGCGGGCGTCGCAGGCGTGGGCGGTTGGGCGGCCGGCGTCGCCTGTGCCGCAGTGGGCGCCTGGGCTTGGGCACACACATTGGCAACGCTCATTGCAATCGCCAACACACTCGCAGTCAGGGCACGCACAGACAGGCTGGCAGACATCGAGGTTCTCCCGGAGGGTGACTCTGTTGGAGGGCTTCCGACTTTAAGAAGCATAGAGTTTGGGATGATGTGGTGGCTAGGGTGGGACTCGAACCCACGACCTCGGCATTATGAGTGCCACGCTCTAACCAGCTGAGCTACCTAGCCAATCCGCCCAGCCGCGGAGCGGGATCTGGGGAGGCGCGATTCTCCGGACACCCCTCGCCGGCGTCAAGCACTCATGTGGATCTGGCGCCCCGGGGCCTAGCGTTTGATGGCCAGGCTGCCCTTCTTGCCGTAATAGACCCGAGCCCAGCCCTGTTTGGCGTCTCCGCCATCGCGGGCTCCGACAACGATGTCGGGTGCGCCATCGCCATTAACGTCGCCGGCCGAAAACAGGCCGAAACCGATCGCGTTCTCGCCATCGTTGGCATTGATCACCACCGGCTTGCTGCCCCAGCTCTTGGCGCCGCCGAAGAACACATACAGTCCGGCGCCCTTCTCGACGGTGCCCACCGGCGCGCCTGAGAGGAAGTCCTGATAACCGTCTCCGTCCAGATCGCCGGCGGGCGCGATGGAGCGGCCAACGCCGCCGTCACCCATACCCACGGCGGTCCACACGCGATCAGCGCTCAGACCCTTCGGGCCGCCGAGGTAGGCGTAGACCTTGCCAGCGACGCCGCCACCGCAAGCGAAATCACGTGCGCCGATGGCGATATCCGCATAGCCATCGTGATTGAGATCACCGACGGCAAACATGCCCTCGCCGAGATGGCCTTTGGGAAACTCACCGTCGAACTTTGCGCTGTAGGTGGCACCGAAGCCCTTGGCACTGCCGTAGTACACATACATCGAGCCGGGCACGGTGTTCTTGGAGTTGTTGCTGCCAGTGCCGCCAGTGGAGGCAATCACCAGATCCGTGAAGCCATCGCCATTGACGTCGGCGGCACTGATCGCGCGACCGAATTCGTCATTGGTTTTCTCGCCCACCGCGGTGAAATACGGCCGCGGATCGAGGCCGGTGCGGGTGCCGAGATAAACATAGGCCTTGCCCTGATTGGACAGGTCACCGCCATAACCGGAAGCGCCCAACAGCAGGTCGTTGATGCCGTCGCCGTTCACATCGACGATATCGAAGGTGCGTCCGAACTCGCCGCCCTTGACCTCACCGAGCAGCGTCTGCGCGGGCGTGGTCGCAAGGCCCTTCGGTCCGCCGAGATACACATAGACCTTGCCCTGATGTGATCCAGCACCGCCGTTGAAGCCGTGCGCACCGACGATGACATCGGCATAGCCATCGGCGTTGATGTCGCCGGCGATCAGCGTGCGGCCGAACTCACTCTTCGGCTGCTCGCTTTCAAGCACCAGAGCGGGCGTGGCGACCAGCCCAGCCTTCGAGCCTTTGTAGATGTAAACGAGGCCCTTGTTGTCGTTGGAGGTGAAGTCACCGCGCGCACCGACCACGATGTCCGAAAAACCATCGTGATCGATGTCACCGGAGGCAACCGCTACACCGAAGGAGTCATTGGCCTTCGCGCCGGTCAGGTGCGTGAAGCCCGGCTTGAACACATCGGTCACCGGGCGCGTGCCGCTGATCTGCCCGACGCAGGGCGTTTGCGAGACCTCAGCAGCGGGGGCCGCTGCGCCCTCCCTGCCTGCATTCGCTCCCTGTGCCGCATCCACCCGCGAAGGAGCCTGCATCGCAGCCACAGCCAGCAGCAGCCCTGCTGTGGCAGAAGCGACTGTGGCGTGACTGGTATGACGCATGACTTTCTCCGCGACGCGCTGCGTTACCGCTTGCGCGCCTTGATGGTGTAACTGTCGCCCAGCATGCCGTCCTTGTGCGTGGCGTCCTCTTCCTTAGGCAGATAGGTCTGCACGTAGTCGACCTTCACATCGTCCGGCGCAACACGCACGCGCAGGTAACCGCTGCCACCTACCACCTTGCCGTGGGTGTAGTTGTAGTCCTTCGCGGCGGCAGTGGCGTCATACAGACCGCTGCGCGCTGGCACCGGGCCTTCCTGATACACGATGCCGTCCTGATCCTGCTTCACGTACAGATGGTCATGGCCGTGGAAGTAGATCGTGGTGTTGTTGGCAACCAGCAGCGGATGGATCGGCATGGCCCAACCCGGACGCGCCTTGTCGAAGCCCCAGGTGCCGTCGAGGTTGTAACCACCCATCTCAAGATACTTGAGCGTCTCGATGCCACCGCGCATCTGGCCCTTCATGTTCACGCCACCGATGAGGTTGTGCGAGAAGATGAACTTGTACTTGGCCTTGCTCGTCTCGAGCGTGTTCTTCAGCCAGTCGTACTGATCCTTGCCCAGCGTCGTCCACCAGTCACCCGCCTGCTCCGGTGCCTGCGGCGCGTTCCAGTAGGGATCGAGCGCAATGAACAGCGCATCGCCCCACTGCCAGGCGTAGCTGGCTTGACGCAGGCCGACGTACTGCTCCAGCCGCGTGGGACCGGAGTAGAAATCGTTGGGCTCGGGGTTGGGGAAGTACTGCTTGCGCGTCACGGTGTGCATGACAGCCATGTTGTTCGGCGTGCCATCACGACGTGCCGCCCATTCACCCTCATGGTTACCCAGCACTAGATACAGCGGCACTGAGTGATTGATCAGATCGAAATAGGAACGCACGTACTGATTGCGCTGCGTCAGGTGAGCCTGGAACGCAGGGATGCCCATGGTGGCCGGATTCTCGCGATCGATGAACGCGGTGTCACCGAGATCGATCATGAAGTCCGGCTTGTCGGCCAGCATCTTCTTCAGCGACAGCTTGTAGGCATCCATGTCGTTCGCCGCCAGCAGATGCGGGTCGAACTGCACGACGAAGGTGAAGGCGCTACCCGGCGGACGCTGCGTCATGAACGAGTGCTCGGGACGCGTGGCGAAATCCGCGGCGCCGGCGAGCTTGTAACGCATGCGATAGAAATAGCGGGTGTTGGGCTTCAGATCACCGATGAAGGCGTTGGTGGGAACGCCGGCGGCAAAGCGGTAGGTCGAAGAGCGGCCCGTGTAGGCCCCCGACTTGGTGCCGTATTCGAAGTACGCATCCACGTCCTTGCGGGAGGCGACGTTGACCGTGACTGAACGGTCCGTGGGCCGGCCCAGCAACTCCTGCGCAACGAACAGCGGGTCATCGGTGCCGCGCGGCTGGTCACCATAACCACCGGTGCTGCGCTCCGTGGCGGTCACCGCCTTGGTGTCCTTCAGCGCTTCCTTGTATTCGAAGCTGCGCGGATCACGGTACTTCTGCTGCGCGATCGCAACGACGACCAGCGACGCCAGCGCGCCCGCAAAAATCAGTTTGCCCTTGCTCATGAAAACCCCCGAAGAAAAAACCAGATCCGGATGCCGGTTACACCGGTCATGTTAGGCAGGGGAATGTGCAACAGTCCGGCCTGATTGGAAAGAGACCGCGACGCGGAAAACGGCCCGGAACGGCTTCCCGACAGTCAAAAATTGTCAGGGAACCGCGGGGAGCGGTGGATAGTGGGCTTGAGGGCCGGGCAGAACGCCAAGCCCTGACTTTGACAGCGTGTTAGACGTTGAACCGGAAGTGCATGACATCGCCCTCGCGGACGATGTATTCCTTGCCTTCGAGTCGCAGCTTGCCCGCTTCTTTCGCGCCGGCCTCACCCTTGCAGCGGATGAAGTCTTCGTAGGCGATGACCTCGGCGCGGATGAAGCCACGCTCGAAGTCGGTATGGATGACACCCGCGGCCTGCGGTGCGGTGCTGCCAGCATGTACAGTCCATGCGCGCACTTCTTTCACGCCGGCAGTGAAATAGGTCTGCAGGCCGAGCAGCGCGTAGCCAGCGCGAATGACGCGATTGAGACCCGGCTCCTCCAGCCCCATGGAGTCGAGGAACTCCTTGCGATCGGCATCGTCGAGCTGCGCGATTTCCGCTTCGATGGCGGCGCAGACGGCCACCAGCTGCGCGTGCTCGGAAGCTGCGAGCTTTTCGACGGCAGCCAGCAGCGGATTGTCCTGAAAGCCGCTCTCCTGCACGTTTGCGACGTAGAGCACGGGCTTCATGGTCAGCAGATGCAGGTCGCGCACCAGTGCGCGGTCATTGTCATCCAGCCCCAGCGCACGCGCGGGACGACCTTCGTTCAGTACGGCGCGCACGCGGCCGAGCACATCGCGCAGCTTGATGGCGTCCTTGTCCTGAGCCTTGGCGGCCTTTTCGGCACGCCCAAAGGCTTTTTCAACGCTCTCGAGATCGGCCAGCGCCAGCTCGGTGTTGATGACGTCGATGTCGGCCAGCGGGTTGATCTTGCCGGAGACATGCACGATGTCGTCGTTCTCGAAGCAGCGCACCACATGCGCGATGGCATCCACTTCGCGGATATGTGCCAGGAACTTGTTGCCCAGCCCCTCACCCTGCGCTGCACCTTTGACGATGCCGGCAATGTCGACGAACTCGACGGTGGTGGGCAGGATGCGCTCGGGCTTCACGATGGCCGCCAGTGCGTCGAGCCTTGGGTCGGGCACCGGCACCACGCCGACGTTCGGATCGATGGTGCAGAACGGATAGTTCTCCGCCGCGATCTGCGCCCGTGTTAGCGCATTGAACAGCGTCGACTTGCCGACGTTTGGTAGACCCACGATGCCGCACTTGATGGCCACTGTTGTTCCTTGTCCGCTATTCGATAAGAACGTCGTCGATGACGGCGCTCAGGATTTCTCGCCACTGTGCAGCTGCTGCATGGCTTGCTGCGACTGACCGCTAATGATCAGCGGCAGTACATCGAGCCCGCGCTCCAGCGCGGCGTCAATCTGCTGCTGATCGCCCTTGGAAGCGCGACTGAGCACAGCATCGACCACCTGATCGCGATGACCGGGATGACCCACACCCAGACGCAGCCGCCAAAAATCCGCGCCGATGCAGCCGATGATGTCGCGCAGCCCGTTGTGCCCGCCGTGTCCGCCGCCAAACTTCAGGCGTGCGGCACCGGGTGGCAGATCAATCTCGTCATGCACCACGAGAATCTCGCCGGGTGCGATGCGATAGAACGCGGCCAGCGACTGCACCGCCGCCCCGCTTCGATTCATGTACGTGGTTGGCTTCTGCAGCCGCACTTCATGGCTGCCGATACGAACGGTCGCGCTCTCGCACTGATGGCGACCCTCGCGCTTCCACGCGCCGACGGATGCCAGCCGGTCCACAAACCAGAAGCCGGCGTTATGCCGCGTACGCGCGTATTCCTCGCCCGGATTGCCCAGGCCAACGATGAGCTTGATGGCGACTTCCGCCACAACACACCTCTTTCAGACCGGGACGCCCCGAGGCGCCCCGGCCCGAACGAGCCGCCCTTACTTCTTGGCGGCTTCCTTCTTCTCGTCCTTCTTCTCGTCCTTCTTGCCAGCTTCGGCTGCCGGCGCGGCACCCGCCACCGCACCCTCGGCGGCTGCGGCCTCGGCGGTCGGCTCCGGCTCGGCGGCACGCGGCGCATGCACCGACACCACCGGCGGGTTGCGACCATGCGCCAACGCGCTGATGGTCACGCCTTCCGGCAGCTTCACATCCGCCAGGAAGATGGTTTCGTTCAGCTTCATGGCTGACATGTCCACTTCCAGATACTCGGGCAGATCCTTCGGCAGGCAGGTCACTTCGACGTCCGCCATCATGTGCGAAACCACGCCGCCCTGGGTCTTGACGCCCGGCGCCACGGCCTCGCCCTTGAAGTGGATCGGAAGATGCAGGCGGATCTTTTCGTTCTCGCTGACGCGCTGCAGATCAAGGTGCAGCACGGCAACCTTGGCCGGATGCATCTGCACGTCCTTGACGATGACAGCCTGCTTCTCGGCACCGACGCTGACGCTGATGATCGAGCTGTAGAACTTCTCGTTGTCGATCAGCTGCAGCAAACGATGATGTTCGAGCGACACATTACGGGCATCCGCATGGCCTCCGTAGATGACTGCGGGAACCTTACCGGCGTGACGCAGGCGGCGGCTCGCACCCTTGCCCTGATCACTCCGCGTTTCCGCGTTGAGTTCAAATCCAATACGCATTGTCTTCTCCTGACATTTACAACACAAAAGGGCGTCACCGCGACCAGTGGCGCCCGCCTCGAAAACGTTTAGTCGATGTACAGCGAACTGACCGACTCTTCATCGCGGATGCGGCGAATGGTCTCCGCCAGCAGCGCGGCCACACTCAATTGCCGGATGCGATTGCACTCGCGTGCGGCCGGCGACAGCGGGATCGTGTCCGTGACCACCAGCTCGTCCAGCGCCGAACTGCCAATACGCTCCACGGCCTTGCCCGACAGCACGGCATGAGTGATGTACGCCACCACCTTGGTTGCGCCCTCATCCTTGAGCGCCTGCGCGGCCAGGCACAGCGTGCCGGCGGTATCGACCATGTCGTCGATCAACACGCAGGTCTTGCCACGCACCTCACCGATGATGTTCATGACCTTCGACTCATTCGGTCGCGGCCGACGCTTGTCGATGATGGCCAGATCCGCATCATCAAGACGCTTGGCGATGGCACGCGCGCGCACCACACCGCCAACGTCCGGCGAGACGACGATCAGGTTCGGATAGGCCTGACGCCAGATATCGCCAAGCAGTACCGGCGAGCCGTAGACGTTGTCCACGGGGATATCGAAGAAGCCCTGAATCTGATCGGCATGGATGTCCAGCGTCAGCAGTCGCTGCACGCCGGCGGTGACGATCATGTCAGCCACCAGCTTGGCAGTGATAGCCGAGCGCGTAGCGCGCGGCCGCCGGTCCTGACGTGCATAGCCGAAATACGGCACCACCGCCGTGATGCGTGCGGCCGAGGCGCGCCGGCAGGCGTCCGCCATGACCAGCAGCTCCATCAAGTGATCGTTCGCGGGCGGACAGGTGGACTGCACCAGAAAGACATCGCGGCCGCGGATGTTTTCCATCAGCTCGATGTTGCACTCGCCATCGCTGAAGCGCGTGACCTGAGCGCGCCCCACCGGGATATGCAAATGCCGCGCGATCTCGTTGGCGAGCACCGGGTTGGCGTTACCTGTAAACAGTGCCAGCGACTGTGAATCCACGCTTCTATGCCTCAGCGATTTCCGACTAACCCAACTCTGAATCGAGACATGCCGCCAGCAATCTGGCTGGGGTGGCAGGATTCGAACCTACGAATGGCGGGATCAAAACCCGCTGCCTTACCACTTGGCGACACCCCATCAAAACATCGTCGCCAGCTGCGAGTGGAGCGGTGAACGCTGCACACCCTTGGCCACGCGACTCGTCCAGCAATCCGGCACGCGCCCCGCGACGCGCTCCGCTGCCGCGACATTATCAAACGCAGCGAAGACGCATGCGCCCGTACCCGTCAAACGGGACGGCGCAAATCCCGCCAGCCAGTCCAGTGCCTCAGCCACCTGCGGCACACGTGCGCGAACCACCGCCTCGCAATCGTTCCGGGTGCCGGCATCCAAGCCGGGCCCCGGCGAAAAGGCGCGTATTGTGATGAGGGGGGAATTTCGTGTCAATTCAGGGGCCTGGAAAACCTCGGCCGTGCTGACCGAGACCTTGGGGTGAATCACCACAAACCAGCGCTCTGGCAGCGCCAGAGGGGTCAATCGCTCCCCCCGGCCCTCCCCCCAGGCCGACTCGCCGCGCACGAACAGGGGCACGTCAGCGCCCAGCTGCAGGCCCAGCGCCGCCAGCCGGTCCACCCCCAGGTTCAGCCGCCACAACCGGTCCAGCACACAAAGGACGGTGGCCGCGTCCGAGCTGCCGCCACCCAGCCCGCCGCCGGTAGGAATTCGCTTGCGCAGCGCGATGCGGGCGCCCTGTCGGCAGCCGCTGGCCTGCTGCAGGAGCCGTGCGGCCCGCACACAGAGGTCGTCCTCCGGGGCAATACCGGTCGGCCCGGCGATCCGGACGATTTCCTCACCCGGCGTCGGCTCGATCTGCAGCTGATCGCACCAGTCCAGCAGCTGGAACGCCGTCTGCAGGGAGTGATAGCCGTCGGGCTGGCGGCCGACGACATGCAGAAAGAGGTTGAGCTTTGCCGGCGCGGGCCACCACACCCCGCCCCCGTCCGCGCTCACCCGGGCACCGTCCAGGCCTGGATCAGCAGGCGCACCCGCACCGACTCACGCCGAAGGGTGAGCTGCCGGGGAAGCCACAGCGCACCCTGGCGCTGATAGCTGTCATAGCTGATCTGCCAGCCGCGCTGCCCGAGACTGGCCAGGCGGTTCTGCGCATCGAACGTGGTCTCGGCCGGACTGGTTGGATCATCGCAGCCGCGCAGCCAAAAAGAGAGACTGGAGAGCGGCGCATCGAAACCCAGCGCCTGCGACAGCGCTTCCGTTGCAGCACCACCGCGCAGGTCGCTCCCGTCACTCAGACGCAGATCGAGCGACTGGCCATCGAATTCAACTTGCACGGCCGTCGTGCCCAGCGGGCCGCGCAGACGAAGCGAGGACACCGCCGCACGCTGCTGCCAGTCAATGCCACCACTGAAACCATCGTCGCTGCTGGCCACAGCCAAGCGACCCGTGAACTGAAATTGCTGCTGCGCCAGCAACAATGCTCGCTGCGCGGACCAGCTGCTGACGACTTCGACACTTGCCGGTGGCCGATGCGCGCAGCCGGCCAACGACAGCACGGCCGCGAGCAGGGTCAGCGGCCAGAGAAAAGGCTTAGGTTGCCGTGCCGCCAAAGACATTGGTGGTGCGCGGCTGTGGCACCGGCGCGGACAATTCCGGCGCATATTGGCGGGCAGTGCTGAGCAGCAATTGGTTGTCGGGATCAACGGCCAACGCCGCACGCCATTGCGCGCGCGCTTCATCTTTACGACCCAGTGCCCACAGCACTTCGCCATAGTGCGAGCCGATATCGCCGTCGTGATACATGCGCCATGCTCGCTGCAAATACGGCAACGCTTCGGCAGACTTGCCGCGCTTGTGCAGCACCCAACCCACGCTGTCGAGCACAGCGGGATTGTCCGGCGTTGCACGCAGTGCGGTGCGAATCAGACTCTCGGCGCGACTGAGATCACGCCCATGATCAGCAAGGGTGAAACCCAGTGCGTTGGTGATCGTCATGTCCTGCGGACGCAGCTTGTGCAACGCCTCGAGCGTTTCGATGGCTGCCGCCGGATCAACGCGCTCTTGATACACGGCGCGCTGATAGGCCAGATCCGGGTGGCCAGGCGCGCCCAGCAGCGCCGTGTCCAGACGGGAGATGGCATCCTGCGGAGCACCACCCTCTGCAAGTAATGAGGCAATAGCCAGTTCCGCACTGATCCGATCGCGCACCTCGGCCCCGTCTTCGGCCGACAGCAGACGAATGGCCTGCGTGCGCTCGCCGTCACGCAGGAACAGGCTTGCGACACGACGCCGCGCGCCGTCATCGAAGCCGCTTTGCGCCAGCAGCTGATAGCCCTTCATGGCCGAATCCACATCGCCGCGGCGCTCAGAGATCACGGACAGGTAGTAGACCGCCAGTCCCACCGTGTTGCGGTCGTTGAGCAGCTCAGCGAACAAGCGCTCCGCGAGTTCATAGTCGGCTCTGGCGTAGGCCAGCAGTGCCAGTCGACGCGTCGCCTGCACACTGAGGTGCGAGTCTTCACGCAGGAGCTGCAACAGTTCCAGCGCCTCATCATCACGACCCAGAGACAGCAGCGTCTCGGCCTCGGCAAGTCCTTCATCAGGATCTTCCTTGGCCAGCGCCCGGGCCTCGGCCAGCGCGCGATCGCCATTGCCCTGTCCGGCCAGCGCACGCACCCGCAGCGAACGCAGCACTTTCGGATCGATGCCGGCCTTCACGGCGCCCTGCGCATAGTCGAGCGCCTGAGAATAGTCATAGGCCTCAGCGGCGAGTTCGGCCATTGCCATCTGCACCTGAGGTCCCGCGAGACGTGCATGCTTGAGGTCACGGAGCGCAGCAAAAGTGATCTCGGTGCCGGCAGCGCCAGCCATCTCGGCAATGCCCTTGGCCACCGCCAGATCATCGGGTGCCGGCTTCATGTTCAGCCAGTCACTGATGCGCCGACGCCCATCATCAACGCGGGCACGGCCCAGTTCGGCGCGCGCCATCAGCAGCAATGGAGCGCCCTCTGTGGGCTTCAGTGCACGCCAACGCCCAGCGGCCTCGACCGCCAGAGGAAACTGACCGCAGTTGAGCGCCACATCGGCGGCCCGTTGCGCGAGCTTGGCATCGCTGGCGGCAGCGGCTATGGCGACGTAGTCACGACTGCCCTTGGCGCAATCGCCACTCTGCAAGGCAAGCTCTGCGGCTATGATGGCGGAGTCCGGAACACCTTGCGGCGCCGCAGCCCAACCCGTGAGCTGCCAGCACATCGCCAGCAGCGCCAAAGCCGGTGCCGCGGCCAGGAGATTAGAGGACCGAATGCCGGAAAGCGGAATGCTGCGCATGATGCTGTGACTATAGCCGATGATGAAAGATTCAATCCGAAAAAAGCTCGAGAAGACCGCTGAACGCTGCGAGGAAGTCGCGCATCTGCTGGCCGAACCCGAACTCGTGTCACAGACCGAGAAGTTCCGCGACCTGTCGATGGAATATTCCCGCCTCGAGCCGACGTCGGCGGCCTTCCGCGACTACCTGCGACTGGAGGCCGAACGGAGCGCGGCGCAGGGTATGGCGCAGGACGCCGATGCCGACATGCGCACCATGGGCGCCGAGGAGGTTGCGCGACTGGACCGCGAACTGGGAGCGCGTGAGCAGGCCCTGCAGGCCCTGCTTGTACCGCGCGATCCACACGATGACAGCAATCTCTTCCTCGAAGTGCGCGCCGGCACCGGCGGCGACGAGGCGGCGATCTTCGCCGGCGACCTGCTGCGCATGTACAGCCGTTATGCCGAGAGCCGCGGCTGGCAAGTGGAGACGGTCAGCGAGAATCCCGGCGAGCATGGTGGCTATCGCGAAGTGATCTGCCGCGTGGTCGGCCGCGGCGCTTACTCGCGCCTGAAATTTGAATCCGGCACGCATCGCGTGCAGCGCGTACCGGCCACGGAGGCACAGGGGCGCATCCATACCTCGACCTGCACGGTGGCGATCCTGCCGGAGCTGGACGAGATCGAAACCGTGACTATCAATCCCGCCGATCTGCGCATCGACACATACCGTTCATCCGGCGCGGGTGGTCAGCACGTCAACAAGACCGACTCGGCGGTGCGCATCACACACCTGCCCAGTGGCCTCGTCGTGGAATGCCAGGATGAACGCTCGCAGCACAAGAACCGCTCGCGGGCGATGGCCCTGCTTCAGTCGCGGCTGCTGGCTGCCGAACAGGAGAAACAGGCCTCGGCTCAGGCACGTTCGCGCAAGCTTCAGGTGGGCACCGGTGATCGCTCAGAGCGCATCCGTACCTATAATTTTCCGCAGGGTCGCATGACCGACCACCGCATCAACCTGACGCTTTATCAGCTGACGTCAATCATCAGCGGTCAGCTCGATGAACTGCTCGACGCGCTGGCGCTGGAGCATCAGGCCGAAGCACTGGCCGAGGAAGACCAATAGATTTCGAGCGACAGCGACAGGAAGAACAGCTGTGCCAGCGCCACCACCAACAAAGATACTGTGGTGACGATCGCCGTGGTCAGCGGCGTGGTTGCGCCGCCGAGGATGAGCATCAACACCACACCGACGGTGAACAGGCAGACGATGGCGATCAGCATCCCGATGACGAACGTCGCCATCACCTTGAACCAGATCGGCTTGACCAGCGCGATGCACCGGCGGATCGCGGCCGCAGGCGCCGGACGCTCAATGAGCGCAACCGGATAAAGCGGTGCCAGACAAACGGACAGCCAAATGCCGGGAATCAGCAGTGCCAGCAGACCAAGCATGACCAGCGCACTGGCGAGCAATGTGGTCGCCAGCAGGCCCGGCCAGAGTGTCGCCGACTCTTTCAGATCTTCGGTCACTCCTCGCAGCCCACCAACGCGCAGCGCTTGCAGGCGCAGCATGACCGCACCCATCAGCCAGACGAACAGCAGCAGACCGACAATGGTCAGCACGATGAAGGTGCCGTCGCGCGGATCGGCAACCTTGGCGTTCTGATGACCGGAGAGCAGCCAGTAGATGTCAGCCGCCTGGACTGCGAGCACCGCCGGCAGCATCAGCGGGAGGCACTTCAGAGCGCCGGACTTGAAGCGGCGGTACGCTGCATCCAGCATGTCGCTAGCACTGAATGAACCCGAAGGGACCGGCGCGGTCATGACGCTCTCCACGAATGATGTTTTGTAAGCGATGAAATCTAGCAGATCAGACCTCACAACTCCCGTCGCCGGCAGCACGCTGGCCCAGATGCTCAACTGGGCGCAGGTGCGCGGCTGCCCGACCCTGGATGCGCAGCTTTTGTTAGCAGGCGCATTGCAACGGCCACGCAGTCATTTGTACGCAGAGCCTGAATCAGTCTGCCCCGATGCGGCCCGCGATGCGTTCATGGCCTGGATCGATCGCCGCGTGCGCGGTGAACCGCTGGCTTACATCACCGGCGAGCGCGAATTCTGGTCGCGACGTCTGCAGGTCACACCGGACGTACTGGTCCCGCGGCCCGAGACAGAGTTGCTGGTCGAGCGCGCGCTGGCTTTGTGCCCACCAGGTCCGGCACAGGTGCTGGATCTGGGCACGGGCTCGGGGGCGGTGGCCCTGGCTTTGGCCATCGAGCGTCCGGCCTGGCGGATCACGGCCACCGACGCCTCGCCGGCAGCGCTGGCGGTGGCCGCGGGCAATGCCCGCACACTGGATGTGCGCAACTGCGAGTTTGTCAGCGGCAGCTGGTATGAACCGGTACCGGGGCGGCGCTTCGAACTGATCGTCAGCAACCCGCCCTACATTGCGCCCGGCGATCCAGCACTGGCCGACCCAGCCCTGCGCCACGAGCCGCAGTCGGCTTTAGTATCACCGCCGGACGGTCTGACTGCGCTACGCGAGATCATCGTCGGCGCCCGCGGGCACCTCGTGGCGGGTGGCGCACTGGCCCTTGAGCATGGCAACGATCAGGGGCCGGCGGTCGCAGAAATGCTTGTGCGCGCGGGGTTCTCTCACGTACGCTCCCACGCCGATCTGGCGGGTCACCCCCGCGTCACTGAAGCCAGGATGCCGCAATGATCCAGTTCAAAACCTCTCATGGCGATTTCACCGTCGAACTGTTCGAGAAAGATGCGCCGCTGACCGTGGCCAATTTCCTGCAGTACGTGGACGAACAGTTCTTCGATGGAACCATCTTCCATCGCATCGTGCCCGGATTCGTCATCCAGGGCGGTGGACTCACCCCAGACTTCGCGCAGAAAAAAACTCGTGACCCGATCCGCAATGAGGCGGACAACGGCCAGCTGAATCTGCGCGGCACGCTTTCCATGGCGCGCACCAACGCGCCGCACAGCGCGACCTCTCAGTTCTTCGTGAACCTCACGGACAACGACTTCCTGGATTACCGTCCCGGCAACCATGGCTACGCGGTTTTTGGCCGTGTCACCGCCGGCATGGAAACGATTGACCAGATCGCGGCGCTCGCCACCGGACGCCGGCAGGGTTACACCGACGCGCCGCTGGAAGACGTCGTGATCCTGTCAGCGCGCCGCGTCTGACCGACGGTCAGCAGCCGATGCTTATGCGCGCACTGCGCTGGCTGATGAAGCTGGTGCTATGCGTGCTGCTGTTCGTGGTGGGATTGGTGCTGCTGCTTCGCTGGGTGCACCCGCCCACCAGCGCCTTCATGATCGAGGCGCGAATCGATGCTTGGCGCGCCGGCGATCGGGCCTATCGCACGCACTACGAATGGGTCGATCTCGAAGCGATCTCGCCACATGCTGCCGTGGCGGTGATCGCCTCCGAAGACCAGTTGTTCCCTTTCCACACCGGCTTCGACTTCCGCTCCATCCGTGAGGCGGTACGTCGCAATGCCGCGGGCCACCGTGTCCACGGCGCCAGCACCATCTCGCAACAGGTGGCGAAAAACCTGTTCCTATGGTCGGGTCGCAGTTATCTGCGCAAGGGTGTGGAGGCGGCCTTCACGCTGCTGATCGAGATACTGTGGCCGAAGGAGCGCATTCTCGAGGTGTATCTGAACACCGCGCAGTTCGGTCCTGGCTATTACGGACTCGAGGCGGCTTCACGACACTTTTTCGCGCGACCGGCCAGCAAGCTGAATCGTGAACAGGCCGCTCTTCTGGCCGCCGTGCTACCCAGTCCTACCCGCCTGCACGCCGAGGCGCCCTCGGCGTACCTGCAGTCACGTCGGGACTGGATCCTGAGTCAGATGAGTAGCCTGGGCGGCGTGCGCTATCTCGACGCGCTCGACGCCGCCCAGGCCAATAACGATCAGAAGCGGTAACGGGCTTCCAGCGCCACCGACCGCGGCGCATCGACGAAGCCGTAGTAGCTGCGAGCCGAGAACAGCTTCGCAGCCAGCGGCGTGTCACCCGCATAGCTCACCGTCGCGCGGTTGGCCAAGTTGCGGCCCACCAGCGCCAGATCCCAGCGATTGCTGCCATTACCCGCCAGTTCCAGACGGCCGTTCACCTTGGTGAAAGCACGCTGAGTGGCGTTGGGATCGAGGTTCAGGTTGAGCAGGTAGCTGCTGCTGTAGGCAACATCCACACCGGCGCGCAGCACCGCTGCTGAACTGACATGCCAGTCGTACTGCGCACCAAGCATGCCGGTCACCTTCGGTGCCAGCTGGTTTGACTCACCGCTGTGGTCGCAGTTGCCGGCATTCGGGCCCGAAGCGATCGGCGTGACGCCGAAGGCGCACTGGCCGAAGTAGCTGGTCCACTCGAAGTTCAGCAAGGCGAGAGTGCCATTCACGCGCAGAGCAGACGTTGCCTGCCAGCGGCCTTCGAACTCGGCGCCCTTGACCTTGGCTGAGCCATTACCAACGTTGAAGCCGATGGCTCCGTCGAAGGATGTGGTCTGCAGATCCTTGTAGTCGGTATAGAACACATCGCCGTTGAGCTCGAGGCGACTGTTAACACGGCTCTTCACGCCTACTTCGAGAGTGGTGGCCTGCTCATCCTTGAACTCGAAGGTACCGCTGTTCAGCGGCGTGCCACCATCGACCGGCGGCTTGTTCGAGCGGGCATCGAAACCACCTGACTTGTAGCCGCGCGAAGCCGACGCATAGGCCATCGCGTTGGTGCTGAAGTCCCACTGCACATTCACCAGCGGCGAGAAATTGTTCTCGGAACGCTTGCCAGACAGGTTGTGCGGCACGATGCCCAGCACGGCACCGAACAGAGCGTAGTTGCTCGGCCCGCCCGGGAAGCCAGCAGTCACCGGGAGAACCGGACCACCGATTCCCGCGTTGAGCGTGGTCACACGTGAGCCAGTCTTGTCTTCCTTGCTGTAACGACCGCCGGCCGTGACACGCACGCGATCATTCACACGCAGCGTGCCCTGCAGGAAGCCAGACAACAGCTTGCTGGTTTGCTCAAAGGCGCGCGGGTTGACCACATTCGAGAACAAAGCCGCATTGGCCTGGCGCAGTCCGGCCGTCGGGCCCAGCGCCGGATTCAGCGACAGCACCGGGATCGCAAGGCTGTTGTAAGGCAGGAACAGGTAGTCACCTTCGTTCAGGCCATAGCGCTGATAGAAGAGGCCACCGATCCAGGCCAGACGATCTTCTTTCGGGGAAGTCAGACGCAGTTCCTGACTGAACTGAGTGTAGTCTTCCTTCACGCCAGCGCTGAACACTGTTGCACCGGTGAAGTCACAGTCGCAGGTCTCGATCAGACCGTAGCCGCTGTAACCGGTCACCGACGTCAGCGTCAGCTTCTTGGTGAGTGCGTAGTTGACCGTAAGACCGGCCTCCTGGTTGTTCAGCCGGCTGGTGTCGCCCTGGCTGCTACGCACATAGTCGATGATGTTGTTGGCCGCCGAGGGGCTGGTGCCCTGAGGCAGTCCGGTCGGCAAACCGACCAGAGGGAGTGCCGCACCCGAGACGATCTGCGAGTAAGTCAGACCACCAAATGCAGGATTGCCGCTGGGCGTCTCGTTGAAGATCTCAACCTGACGACCATTGGTGCTGAAGTTGCCACCCTCAAGGCGCAGCGAGGCATCCAGACGATCGGAGGGCTTCCAGTCGAGGGTCAGACGACCGCTCCCCTCATCACGCTTCGGCTCAGTGCCACCGAGGGTGGCGTTCTTGATATAGCCCGCGCTGGAACGGCTACGAACCGCCAGACGCCCACCTACCGTGTCGCTGAGCGGCCCTGACAGCACGACATCGGCGACTGACTCGCTCTGATTCGGATCATACGAGGCACGCACGGAGCCCTCGAAGTTCTTCGTCGGACGCGCGCCGATCAGGTTGACCGCACCCGCAACGGCATTCTTGCCGAAGAGGATGGGCTGGGGACCGCGCAACACTTCAACCCGCTCCAGATCCAGGAACGGCATGCGCGACTGGTGGCCGCGACCGCGGAACACACCATCGGCATAAGTGCTGACCGACTGCTCAAAGCCTTGGTTGAGGCCGGAGCCGATGCCACGCACGTAGATGTTGTTGGCGATGCCGGTCTCCGTGACCTGCAGATTGGGCACATAGGCCTTCAGGTCATCGAGGCGGACGATGCCCGCTTCAGCCAGCTTTTCGCCCTGCACGGCTTCGACTGAGAGCGGCACGTCGACCAGCGACTCAGCACGCTTCTGCGCCGTGACCACCACTTCTTCGAGCGTCACATCCTGCGCCAAGGCTGTCTGCCCGGCAGCAAGACCCAGCAGCGCAGTGCTGCTAGCAACCAATAGACCATGACGGAACGTCTTCATGACTACCCCCCCGGTAGTTGGAAATGTGACAGTATTGTGCGCCCAAGCGGCCGTCGCACTCAAGACTGCGGACCTGCAGGAGCTCTCAGGCATGGAAATACCCCACACGCCCACCTCCGCGCCGTCCCGCCAATACAAGTATTACGACCTGATCATGGCGGCGTACGTGACCATCCTGCTGTGCGCCAACCTGATCGGCCCGGCCAAGGTGGCCACGCTGCAACTGCCGCTGATCGGGGACATCACCTTCGCCGCCGGTGTGCTGTTTTTCCCGATCTCGTACATCTTCGGCGACATCCTGACCGAGGTGTACGGCTATGCCCGCGACCGTCGCTGCGTCTGGGCCGGTTTCGCCGCACTGGCTTTTGCAGCGTTCATGGCCTGGGTCATCGTGGTGCTACCGCCGGCACGTGAGTGGGCTGAAAACCAGGCGCATGTAGCCGCGATCTTTGGCAACACCCCGCGGATTGTTGCCGGCTCGATCATCGCTTTCTGGTGCGGTTCATTCGTCAACAGTTTCGTGTTGGCAAAAATGAAGTTGCTGACGCGCGGTCGCTGGCTGTGGACACGGACCATTGGCTCGACGCTGTGCGGAGAACTGGTCGACTCGGCGCTGTTCTATACCATCGCCTTTGCCGGCGTCTGGGACCAGTCTTTATTGCTCAAAGTGACGCTGACTCAGTACGTACTAAAGAGCAGCTGGGAAATCGTGGTGACTCCGGTCACCTATAAGGTCGTCAACTTCCTCAAGCGCGCCGAGCGCGAGGACTACTACGACCGCGACACTGACTTCACACCGTTCTCGCTGAAGACATAAATCCGCGGCGCTGCGCGGTCAGTTGGGCCGCGTTGGCGCCGAAGGCGGGCTGCCGGCAAACAGCTCCTCAACGTCGATGGCATCGAAGCGATAATTTCGTCGGCAGAATTCGCATTGCACGCTGACGTTGCCCTGCTCGCGGATGATGTCGCGTACTTCGGTAGCACCGAGCGAACGCAGCATGTCGCTGACACGACTCCCGCTACAACCGCACTGGAACACAACATCAGTGCCGGCGAACAGCCGACAATCCAACTCACCACCCACCCGGGGCAGCAATGTCTCAGTGGGCTGCAACAGTTCCGCGGCCGTCAGCGTATCGAGGTTGCGCACCAGTGCATCCCAGACCTCATGCTCGCGGGCGGCAACCGCCTCACCACCGGCCGCGCCTGGCAGCCGCTGCAAGAGCATGCCGGCGGCGCGATCACCCTGGGCCGTCAGGCGCAGACGCGTCGGGAGCTGCTCGGAGCTGGCGAAATACGCCTCGAGACAGGGACCGATGCCATCGCCATCCAGCGGCACGATGCCCTGATACCGGCCACCCGACTCACCGCTTTCGATGGTGACGGCCAGCCGTCCGTCGCCAACCAGCGTACTGAAGTCCGCCAGCGGCGGGATCTCGTCAGCGTATTGAGCGACCGCACGCACGCGAAAATCATGGGTGCACTGCGCGACCAGCAAAGAGACCGCACCATGGCCCGTGAACTGTAGTGTCAGGCGGCCATCGAATTTAAGCGTCGCAGCCAGCAACACCACTGCCGCCACCGTCTCCCCGAGCAGCGCTTCGACGGCCGGCGGGTACGGGTGCACGGCGCGCAATTCACGCCATGCATCGCCCAGATCCACGTGGTGCCCGCGTACCGGGTGCTGCTCGACGAGGAAGCGCCGCAGCTGTCCCTGCCCGGCGGAATCAGCCACTCAGCTTCTTCTTCAACAACTCGTTGAGCAGTGCCGGATTCGCCTTGCCCTGCGTGGCCTTCATGGTCTGGCCGACGAAGAAGCCAAACAGCTTGTCCTTGCCGGAACGATATTCGGCAAGCTGCCCGGGATTGGCCGCCATCACGGCGTCGATAGCCTTTTCGATGGCTGAGTCGTCGGTGATCTGCCGCAGCCCGCGCGCCTCAATGATGGCATCTGCGTCGCAACGCTCGGACCACATGGCCTCGAAGACATCCTTGGCGATCTTGCCCGAGATGGTGTTGTCAGCGATGCGGCGAAGCATCCCGGCCAGCGTCGCTGCATTGATCGGACTGGACTGAATCTCGAGCCCATCGCGATTGAGGAATGCCGCCAGGTCGCCATTGACCCAGTTCGCCGCCAGCTTGGCCTCACCGCCCAGCTCGCGCACGACAGTTTCGTAGTAATCGGCCAGCTCGCGACTGGCAGTGAGCACACCGGCATCGTAGACCGACAGACCGTATTGCTGCACGAAGCGCGCGGCCTTTTGATCCGGGAGCTCGGGCATGGTGCCGCGCACCTCGGACACATAGGTGTCCGTCAACAGCACGGGCAGAAGATCCGGGTCGGGGAAGTAGCGATAGTCGTTCGCCTCTTCCTTGGAGCGCATCGAACGCGTCTCGCCCTTGTCGGGATCGAACAGCCGCGTTTCCTGCACCACCTTGCCGCCGGTCTCGATCACCTCGATCTGGCGCGCCACTTCGTAAAGGATGGCTTTTTCGACGTAGCGGAACGAGTTGATGTTCTTGATCTCGGCGCGCGTGCCGAACTTTTCGCTGCCCACCGGCCGCACCGACACGTTGGCGTCGCAGCGGAAGGAGCCTTCCTGCATGTTGCCGTCGCAGATGCCGAGATAGCGCACCAGCGTGTGCACCTTCTTCATGTAGGCGACCGCTTCCTTCGCAGAGCGCAGCTCCGGCTCGGAGACGATTTCGATCAGCGGCGTACCGGCACGGTTCAGATCCACACCTGTCAGGCCAGCCAGCCCCTCGTGCATGGATTTACCGGCATCTTCTTCGAGGTGGGCGCGCGTGACGCCGATGCGCTTGGTGGTGCCGTCGTCGAGCACGATGTCGATATGGCCGCCCGCCACGATCGGCAGCTCGTACTGGCTGATCTGATAGCCCTTCGGCAAGTCAGGATAAAAGTAGTTCTTGCGGGCGAAGACCGACCGCGGCGCGATGCCCGCGTCGATCGCGAGGCCGAACATCACCGCCATGCGCACCGCTTCGCCATTGAGTACCGGCAGCACGCCCGGGTAGCCCAGATCCACGAGGTTCGCCTGGGTGTTGGGCTCCGCGCCGTAGGCGGTGGCCGAACCCGAGAAAATCTTGGAACGCGTAGCCAGCTGCGCGTGGATTTCCAGGCCGATGACAGTTTCCCAGGTGGTGCTCATGATGCGTACCCCGGCGGCGCACGCAGATGCCAGTCGGTGACACGCTGGTAGCGGTGTGCCACGTTGAGCAGCCGCTCCTCCGAGAATTGCGGGCCGATGAACTGCATGCCCGCCGGCAGACCGTGCGCAAAGCCACAGGGCAGCGAGAGAGCCGGCAGCCCGGCGAGATTGGCACCGATGGTGTAGATGTCGTTGAGGTACATCGTCACGGGGTTGTCGTCCTTCACGCCCAGCTCGAAAGCCACCGTTGGTGTCGTCGGTCCGACCAGCAGGTCGACCTGTGCGAAGGCGCGCGCAAAATCATT
Source organism: Gammaproteobacteria bacterium (assembly GCA_947452065.1). Taxonomy (GTDB): domain Bacteria; phylum Pseudomonadota; class Gammaproteobacteria; order Steroidobacterales; family Steroidobacteraceae; genus FEN-1191. Next base: position 123,331 of record CANGBB010000002.1, on the reverse strand, counting down.
GGCGATGAGCTGCCGCACTCGCTGCGCCTTCAGGTAGTAGGCGTCGTAGTAGCCAGCAGAGAGCACATAGGTGCCCGTCATGATGCGGCGCTTGACCTCGGCACCGAAGCCCTCGCCGCGCGAGCGCTCGTACAGATCCTTCAGGTCACGGGGATTCTCGCAACGATAGCCGAAGCGCACGCCATCAAAGCGCGCCAGGTTCGAGGAGCATTCCGCCGGTGCCACCACGTAATAAGTGGGCACAGACAATGGCAGATTGGGCAGGCTGACCTCGTGCAAGGTCGCGCCCTGCGCCTGCAGTTCGGCGATGGCGGCACGCAACGGCGCCTCGATCGCAGGGTCGAGCCCCTTATCGAAGAACTCCTTCAGCAGTCCGATCCGCAGCCCAGCGAGGGGCCGCTCAAGGCCCGCGGCGTAGTCCGGCACAGGCATGTCGACGCTGGTGGAGTCGCGCTCGTCGTAGCCGGCCATGGCTGAGAGCATCAGAGCCGAATCTTCGGCGGTGAGGGTGATCACCCCGCCCTGATCGAGGCTGGAGGCGAAGGCGATCATGCCGTAGCGCGAGACACGCCCGTAGGTCGGCTTCAGTCCGGTCACGCCGCACAATGCAGCCGGCTGGCGGATGGAGCCGCCCGTATCGGTAGCCGTGGCCCCCGGTACCAGGCGCGCGGCAACCGCGGCCGCAGACCCACCGGAGGATCCACCCGGCACCCGCTTCAGGTCCCAGGGGTTTGCCACCGGCCCGAAGTGGCTGGTTTCATTGGAAGAGCCCATCGCGAACTCGTCCATGTTCAGCTTGCCGAGCATGACCATGCCGGCCGCACGGAGCCGGGCCACCGCCGTGGCGTCATAGGGCGCCACGAAGTTGGCCAGCATGCGCGAGCCGCAGGTGGTCAGCACGTCACGCGTGCAGAAAATGTCCTTGTGCGCCATCGGCACACCGAGCAGCGGCCCGCGCTCCCCGGCCGCCAGACGGCGATCCGCGGCGGCGGCCTCGGCCAGCGCCTCCTCGGCCGTGACGGTCACGAAGGCGTTGAGGGCCGGCTGCGAGCGCTGCACGCGCTCCAGCAGTGCACGCGTGAGCTCCACCGATGAGACCTGACCGCCGTGCAAAGCGCGGCTCATCTCGGCAATTGTCTGCGGGATTCCCATGCTTTCCCCTTATTCGATGACGCGCGGCACGAGATACAGGCCGGCTTCGGTCTGAGGGGCATTGCGCTGGTACTCGGCCCGGTGGTCCGTCTCGGTCACCTGATCCGGGCGCAGGCGCGCCGCGGCGCCGGGCAGCGAATGGGACATGGGCTCGACACCAGAGGTTTCGACGCGCTGCAGCTCGCCGACCAGGTTCATGATGCGGCTCATGCTGAGCGTGTAAGCCGGCACCTCGGCGTCAGTGAGCGCCAGACGCGCTAGGTGGGCAATACGGGCGATGTCGTCAGGTTTGAGTTCGGCCATTTCCTGCGGATCCGGCAGCGAAAAAACGGGTGCGAAATCATACACCTCGCCTTGTGCATTGTCGTGTCGGTTGTTAGATTATCGTGCACTTCCCGGCTCGCCACTGAAAGGCCATTCAACCCCCATGTTCAAACGACTGCGCGGCTATTTTTCCAGCGATATCTCAATCGACCTGGGAACCGCCAACACACTGATTTATGTGCGGGATCGCGGCATCGTCCTCAACGAGCCGTCGGTGGTCGCCGTGCAGCATGAGCCGTCACGGGGCGGCAAGCTCATCGTCGCCGTGGGCGCCGAGGCCAAGAACATGCTCGGTCGCACACCGGGACATATCACGGCTGTGCGTCCGATGAAGGACGGCGTTATCGCCGACTTCACCTACACCGAGAAGATGCTGCAGTACTTCATCAACAAAGTGCACGGCAATCGTTTCCTCAAACCCTCTCCGCGCGTGCTGGTGTGCGTGCCCATCGGGTCCACGCAGGTCGAGCGTCGTGCCATCCGCGAATCGGCGGAAGGCGCCGGTGCACGCAACGTTGCTATCGTCAGCGAGCCCATGGCCGCAGCGGTGGGCGCGGGATTGCCGGTGCAGGAAGCACGCGGATCCATGGTGCTCGACATTGGTGGCGGCACTTCGGAAGTGGCGGTCATCTCGCTCAACGGTATCGTCTACGCGCATTCAGCGCGCATCGGCGGCGACCGCTTCGATGACGCAATCACGAACTACGTGCGCCGCAACTACGGCATTCTGATTGGCGAAGCCACCGCTGAACGCGTGAAGATCGAGATCGGCTCGGCCTATCCCGGCCAGCAGGTGCGCGAAATGTCGATCAAGGGCCGCAACCTCTCCGAGGGTGTGCCGCGTAGCTTCACGCTCAACAGCAACGAAATCCTCGAGGCATTGCAGGAACCCCTGCAGGGCATCGTGAGCGCCGTCAAACAGGCGCTGGAGCAGACGCCACCGGAACTGGGTGCAGACGTCGCGGAACGCGGCATCGTACTCACGGGCGGCGGCGCTCTGCTGCGTGACATCGACAAACTCCTGATGGAAGAAACCGGCCTCCCAGTCGTCATCGCCGACGATCCGCTCACGTGCGTTGCGCGGGGTGGCGGTCGTGTGCTCGAACTGATGGACCAGATGGGACCCGGCCACTTCGGTCTGGAGTGAAGTGGCCGGATTCAGTCCAGCTTCCTCCCGCTCTTCGTATAGCCGGTCCGCGGTAGGGTTCCGTTTTTCGGTCTACGCCTGTCTGGCTCTGACACTGATGTATGCGGACCACCGCGGGCAATGGTCCCAGCGGTTGCGTTACGGGCTGCTGGCATCGGTCTACCCGGCACAAATGGTTTTCAACTCGCCGGCGCGTGCGTGGCGCTGGCTGGGCGATCTGTTCGCCGAGCGCAACGGACTGCGAAACGAGATCGCGCAGCTGCGCGATTCACAGCGTCAGCTGCAAATAGCCAACCTGCACATGCAGTCGCTGGAAGCCGAGAACGTGCAGCTGCGCAACATGCGCGATCAACTGCCGCCGCTGGTGCGGCGCTACATCCTCGCGGAAGTGATTAGTGTCGAGACCACAGCGGTGCGCCAGCGCGTCATCGTCAACCGCGGCGCAAGTGATGGCGTGCATGTGAATCAGGCAGCCATCGACGGTAATGGCATCGTCGGCCAAGTTGCCAGCGTTGGACCGTGGAGTGCCGAGATCATCCTGATCACCGACCCGCAGCATGCGCTGCCCGTGCAGGTCCAGCGCAACCAGCTACGCACGATTGCGGTGGGCTCTGGTGATTCCGACGAAATCCTTCTCAAATACCTCGCGGTCAATTCGGATGTGAAGAGCGGCGACGTACTGCTCAGCTCCGGACTGGGCGGCGTGTACCCGGCCGGCTATCCGGTAGGCACCGTGATCGGTGTGGTGCGCGAGCAGAACCAGCTGCTGGCACAGGTGCGCGCCAGGCCCCTTGCACATGTCGATCGGGCGCGCGAATTGATGCTGGTCGATTTCAATCCCGGCAATCCCGCAGCGCCCGTGGCCACAGGTAATCTGGCGACCACCAACACGAGCGCGGCGAAGAACGACCCACCAGCCGCAACGCCGGCCAACGAACATCCGACAGCGGTCGAACCATGAGTGCGCAGACTTCCCGGTTCACGATCCTGCTACTGGCAGCCGCCGCGGTGCTGCTGGCAGTGTTTCCGGTGCCGGCTTGGCTGGCTATCCTGCGTCCGGCTTTCCCGGCGCTGGTGGTGCTCTACTTCTGCACGATGTCGCCCTTCAGCAGCGGCATTGGACTCGCGTTCTTCCCGGGGCTGGCGCTGGACCTGCTGCAGCATTCAGTGTTGGGCCAGCACGCTCTCGCGCTGTCGCTGCTCGCTTACCTCGCTATCCGTTTTCATCTCATGACGCGCGCCAAACCACTGTTCGAGCAATCGATCCTGGTGCTGCTTGCGCTACTGGTATACGAAGCGGCTCTCTGGGTGATCGACGGCTGGACGGGTCAGCCGCTGGCCGGAGCTACGCGCTGGCTGCACACCCTGGTAGGCGCCGCGCTGTGGCCGTTGATCGTCGGTCTGATGGGCCGATTCCATGCTCCGCAGTAGCGCGGAAGTCGCGTGAGCCAGCCAGTCCGCATCAAGGACCAATGGGCCGAAGGACGCCTCTTCGTCAGCCGCAGCGTGATCGGCATGACGCTGGTATTCCTGCTCAGCGCCACGCTGGTCGCGCAGCTGGTGTGGCTGCAGATCATCCGCCATGACTACTTCCTCGATCAGGCGCAGGGCAATCGCGTGCGTCGCGACCCCATTCCCGCCAGTCGAGGCCTGATCCGCGATCGTCACGGCACCATCATGGTGGACAACCAGCCCACCTATCAGCTGGAGCTGATCCGCGAACAGACACCGAATCTCGAAGACACGCTGACTCGCCTGCAGGCTCTTGGCATGCTCAACACTGAGCAACTAGATCAGGCACGTCGGGCCATCAAGGCGCGACGCATCTTCGACAGCGTGCCCATTCGTCTGAATCTCAGCGACGAAGAGATTGGTCGCTTTGCCGTGCATCGGCATGAATTCCAGGGCGTTGACCTACGTACGCGGCAAACGCGGCACTATCCCTTCGGCCAACTGGGCGTGCATGCCTTTGGCTATGTGTCGGCCATCAATGAAGAAGAACTGAAGAAACTCGATCGCGCCAGCTACGCAGGCACCACGCTGATGGGCAAGCTGGGCGTCGAGGCTGCTTACGAGGATCCGCTGCACGGGCGCAATGGTTACAGCGAGATTCTGGTGAATGCGCAGGGACGGTCGGTGGAGCGCCAAGGTGCCTATCATCCTGTGCTCAAGTCTGAGCCGCCAGTGGCCGGGCGTGATCTCATGCTGTCCATCGATCTGCCAGCGCAGCGCGCGGCAGAGGAAGGACTCGGGGATCGCCGTGGCGCCGTGGTGGCGCTCGACCCCAGCAACGGCGATGTGCTGGTGCTGGCGAGCCGACCAGGTTTCGACCCGGGCGCCTTCGGCCGCGGACTCACGCGGGCTGAATATGCGACGCTGACCGAAAACATCGACAAGCCCTTGCTGAACCGGGCGCTGCGCGGCGCCTACCCGTCCGGCTCGACCATCAAGCCCGCTATGGCATTGGCCGGACTGCACTACGGTGTGCTCGACCCCGACAAGCGCGAATTCTGCTCAGGCGAATTTCACCTCCCGCGTAGCGCGCACATGTATCGCGAGGGCAAAGGCGGCAAACACGGTGGTGTGAATCTGGTGGATGCGATTGCCGTGTCCTGCGACGTTTACTTCTATTCGCTTGCCGCTACGTTGGGCGTTGATCGCATCGCCAATTTCCTGTCACCCTTTGGGCTCGGCCAGCTCAGCGGCATCGACATCAGTGGCGAACGGCCGGGCCTGCTTCCAACCCCACAGTGGAAGAAGAAAATCTTTAAGCATCCGGCCGATCAGGTGTGGTTCCCCGGCGAAACGGTGAACCTCGGTGTCGGCCAGGGATACCTGCAGGTCACCCCCTTGCAGCTGGCCGTGATGGTGTCCGTGATCGCCAATCGCGGCCACAGCTTCCAGCCCAGATTGCTCACCGGCCTGCTTGATGCAGAGGGCAAGGTTACGCCGGTGGAATCTGTGAAAAGACCCGATGTCGATGGCGTCACGAGCGAGCAATGGGACATCGTCCTGCAGGGCATGATCGGCGCAACGACCCGCGGCACGGCGGCGGCTATCGGGCGCGGCTCGAGCTATCCGATCGCCGGCAAGACGGGTACCGCGCAGGTGTTCAGCATCGCTCAGAACCAGAAGGTGTCAGCCCGGATCGAGAACGAGCGGCTGCGGGATCACTCATGGTTCATCGCCTTCGCGCCCGCTGACAAGCCGCGTATCGCCATCGCCGTGCTGGTTGAGAACGGCGGCTTTGGCGCCAGTGTCGCCGCACCGATTGCCAAACGAGTGATGGACGCCTATCTGAAGATGGATACCGGGGTGCCACCGACATGAACAAGGATCCAGCGTGGCTGCGTGAATCGGTGAACAATCCGTTGAGTGCGCGGCGCACGATCTCGGATACCGCGCGTCTGCTGGCGGCACTGAAACTCGACGGCCCGTTGCTGATCGGCATCGGACTGATCGTGCTCTATTCGCTGGTGGTGCAGTACAGTGCCTCGGGCCAAAGCGTCACCACCATCGTACGCACGCTGGAACGCATTGCACTGGGCACCGTCATCATGCTGTCGCTGGCCAATTGCTCACCCAATTTCCTGCGGCGTCTGGCGCCATGGCTGTATGTCATCGGCATTCTGTTACTCATCGTGGTGGACGTGGTTGGCCACATCGGCAAGGGTGCGCAGCGCTGGCTGGACCTTGGATTGATCCGCTTTCAGCCCTCCGAGATCATGAAGCTCGCCGTGCCGATGATGGTCGCCTCACTGCTGCATGAGCGCCCACTGCCCCCCGACTGGCGCGCACTGCTGGTCGTGGCCGGCTTGGTACTGGCGCCGGTGGCGCTGGTGGCGATGCAGCCCGACCTTGGCACGGCCATGCTGATCGCCGTCGCTGGTTTTCTGGTAATTCTCATGGCCGGACTGCAGTGGCAGATCATTGCATTGCTGGCGGTGATGGCCGTCGGAGCGGCATTCGTCGGCTGGAATTTCATGCACGACTACCAGCGCGAACGGGTCCGTGTATTCCTGGACCCGCAATCCGATCCACTGGGTTCCGGCTATCACATCACCCAGTCGCAGATTGCCATCGGTTCGGGCGGCGTCTTCGGCAAGGGCTGGATGAATGGCAGCCAGGCTCAGCTGGAATTTCTGCCCGAGAGCTCCACCGACTTCATCTTCGCAGTAATCGGCGAAGAATTCGGACTGGTGGGCCTGGTGGTGCTGCTGATCCTCTACCTGTTCGTGGTCTCGCGCGCCGTGTTTCTGGCCAGCCAGACCAGTGACACATTTGCGCGCCTGCTCGCGGCGAGCATTGCATTCACGTTCTCCGTCTACATGCTCATCAACACCGGCATGGTGACCGGATTACTGCCCGTGGTCGGCGTGCCGCTGCCTCTGGTCAGCTACGGAGGCACTGCGGCCGTGACGCTGCTGGCTGGCTTCGGTATCCTCATGGGACTGCATTCGCATCGCAAAAGGATGGGCTCATGATGCCCCGTCGTTTTCTTCTTGGTTCGGTCTGCACTGTCTTGCTGTGTGCCACGCTGCCGCTCGCGCGCGCCGCCGGTCTCGATGTGCAACGGCCGGAAATCCAGAGCTTCATTGCAGCTCAGGCCCGCGAGGGTGTGAATGCAGCGGCACTGACCGAGCTGCTCTCGGGCGCCGTGTCTCAGCCGAAGATCATCGAGATCATGAGCAAGCCGCCGGAGAAGGCGCTGTCGTGGTTCGAGTATCGCCCGCGCTTCCTCACTGATGAGCGCATCAACGCGGGCGTTGCGCTGTGGCGCGAACACCACGAATTGCTGGCCAAGGTGGCCGCCAGTGAACAGGTGCCCGTCCAATACATTCTGGGCATCATCGGCGTCGAAACCTATTACGGACGTATCACCGGCCAGTATCGCGTGCTCGATGCACTTGTCACGCTGGCCTTCGACTATCCGCCGCGCAGCGAGTATTTCCGTGCCGAACTGGGCCAGTTCCTCAAACTATGTCGTGAAGAGAAGCTAGATCCAAAAACACTGCTCGGATCCTATGCCGGCGCGATGGGTGTGGCCCAGTTCATGCCATCCAGCTACCGGCAGTATGCCGTCAATGAAGACGGATCGCCGGCACGCGACCTGTGGCGCGACTGGGGCGATATCTTTGCCAGCGTGGCGCACTACCTGCATCAGTACGGCTGGCAGGACGGCGCACCGGTCATGGCGCCCGCACGATTCAATGGCGAGACGCCGCCGACACTGCCCGCCACGGTCACACTCAGCGACACCCTTGGATCGCTCCGTGCGCGCGGCTTCGTCGTGGATTCGACGCTGCCCGCAGAGACGCCGGCCGTGGCTGTCGCGGCGCCAGAGGCCGATCAAATGGCCTGGCGTGTGGGCTTTCGCAACTTCTACGTGATCACCCGCTACAACCGCAGCCCGTTGTACGCGATGGCCGTCAACGATCTGGCCGATGCAATCCTGCAGCGCTCCAAGCAGCCTTGAGAATGTCGGCCAGGCTTGGCGCATGCCAAGTCTGGTGGCGCTGATCACTGCAGCCACGCTCACGCTGCTCGTTGCCTGCAGCACTCCCGCGCCGCGTCGCGCACCGCCAAGTCGGCCGCAGCCGAAGCCGCCGGCTTCAGTCCCCGCGCCGCCCGCCGACTTCGCATCGATTCCCGATGCAGTGCCGCGTATCGAACCGCGCAGCAAATCCGGTAACCCGCCCTTTTACGATGTGCTCGGACAGCGCTATCAGGTGCTGTCCACCGCCGTGGGCTATGAGGACCGGGGTGTGGCGAGCTGGTATGGCCCGACCTTCCACGGCAAGAGCACGTCGAGCGGCGAGCCGTACGACATGTACGCCATGACAGCCGCCCACAAGACGCTGCCCATCCCCTGCTATGCCCGTGTGACCAACCTCGCGAACGGCCGCTCGGTGGTGGTGCGCATCAACGATCGCGGTCCATTCGTCGCCAACCGCCTCATCGACCTTTCGTGGACGGCCGCCGCGAAGCTGGACATGCTTCGTGATGGGACTGCGTTTGTCAGCGTTCAGGTGCTGGCACCGGGAAGCCCGCCCGCACCGGCCATCGAAGCCCTGGCAACGCCCGGCGCGGCAGCGCCCGTTTTTGGCCCGGCCAAGGTCCTGACGCTGCAGGTCGGCGCCTTCGCCAATGAAACCAACGCCGCCAGCGTGATGGAGCGTGTGCGTGCCGCTGGCATCACGCAGGTGTACATGTCGCGCAGCGGCCAGGGAACAGCTGCACTGCACCGCGTACGCATCGGTCCGCTGTCGAGCGTTGCTGAATTCGATGAGTTACAGTCGCGTCTCGGAACGCTGGGCCTGCCCGGTGCGCGCCTGGTCACCGATCCATGATTGCCCATTCAAGCCTGGAGTTGCATTGATGTCGATTCGCGCCGTTCTTATCACCTGCCTGCTGACAACCGTCTCGCTCATGGTTCCTCACGCCGACGCGGCCCAGAAGCCTGCGGCGCGGCACGCCACCGCAGCAAAACAGTCGGGCAAGAGTGCGGCCGCACACGCTGCGCCTAAGGCAACCACAAAACCCAAGGCTGCGGCCAAGGCGCCCGTACAGCTGTCCTCCGCGCCCTCTGTGGTGCCCGGCGTTCCGGCGCCACCACCGGTCGATGCGCGTGGCTTCCTGCTGATCGATGCCGGCAGCGGCCAGACTCTGGCCGCACTGAATGCGGACGAGCGCATGGAACCGGCCAGCATCACCAAGCTCATGACCGCCTATATCGCCTTTCAGGCTCTGCGCGATGGCAAACTGAAACTCACCGATGAGGTGACCATCAGTGAGCACGCCTGGAAGGCCGAGGGCTCACGCACCTTTTTGCAGGTGGGCACCACCGCCTCAGTCGATGTGCTGCTCAAGGGCATGATCGTACAGTCCGGGAACGATGCCACCATCGCACTGGCTGAGCGGATCGGAGGCAGCGAGCCGGGCTTCGTCGCGATGATGAACGCGCAGGCGGAACGGCTCGGGCTGAAGGGCACTCACTATGAAAACGCTGACGGCCTGCCCGCCCCGACCCATTACAGCACCGCCCGCGACATCGCCACGCTGGCGCGCACCATCATCCGCGAGTTCCCGGATCGCTACCCGCTGTATTCGATTAAGGAATTCACCTGGAACAACATCAAGCAGCCGAACCGCAACGGCCTGCTGGTGCGCGACTCTTCCGTCGATGGCATGAAGACCGGCCACACTGACTCGGCTGGCTATTGCCTGGTGACTTCAGCCAAGCGCGAGAACACGCGACTGATCTCGGTAGTACTCGGCAGCAGCGGCGAACGCACTCGCGAGGATGCCAGCGCAGCTCTGCTGAACTACGGCTACACCCACTTCGAGAGCGTCTCCATCCGCAAGGCGGGCGAGATGGTTCTCAAACCACGCGTCTACAAGAGCGCCGAAGGGTATGTCGCGATCAACCCCAGCGCGGATGTGCAGATTACGGTGCCGCGCGGTCAGGCCGGCAGCATCACTACGACGGCTACATCGCAGCCGAAACTGATCGCACCGCTGGCTGCGAACGCACCGGTGGGCGAACTGCAGGTCTCGCTGGCTGGGAATGTCGTGGAACGGGTGCCGTTGTACCCGTCAGCGGCGGTGGCAACAGGAAATCTTTGGATTCGCATCCGGGATACCGTGGCGCTCTGGTTCAAGTAAGGGCTCGGACAGAGCTCAGCGCTCGATGAGAATGGCGCGGAAGTCATTCACGTTGGTCAGCGTCTGACCAGTGACCACCAGGTCACCGAGCGCGTCGAAAAAACCGTAGGCGTCGTTGTTGGCCAGATAGGCCGACGCATCGAGCCCGAGCATCCGCGCGCGGGCCAGGGTATCTGGCCCGATGCAGGCACCGGCATTGCTTTCGCTCCCATCGATGCCATCCGTGTCGGCAGCGAGGGCATGAATGCCCGCGGCGCCCTCTAGCGCGATCGCCAGTGCCAACAGGAATTCGCTGTTGCGTCCGCCGCGACCACGCCCACGGACGGTCACCGTGGTTTCACCGCCGGAGACGAGCACCATCGGAGCCGGCTCTCCGGCGAGTCTGTATCGCAGCGCCGTGCGGGCCTGTGATACGGCCACATCTCTCGCCTCGCCCTCGATGTCATCACCCAGCAGTACCGTCGACACGCCGGCAGCGTGAGCGACTGCGCAGGCTGCTTCCAGCGCCTTGCGCGGCGTCGCGATCAGCCGATTGTCGACAGCGCGCAGGCGTGGATCATCGGGCTTGGGCGTCTCGGCATCGATCCGATGCAGCCAGGCGCGCACCGCTTCCGGCACGTCGAGCTGATAGTCCGCCAACACTGCGAGCGCATCGGCACAGGTGCTGGCATCACCGACAGTGGGGCCCGATGCAATCGCAGCCAGATCATCACCGGGCACATCGGAGATGATCAGGCTGACCACCGGCGCGGGCCATGCGGCCACTGCGAGCCGCCCGCCCTTGATGGCCGACAGATGTCGGCGCACGCAGTTCATCGCGCCAATCGGTATGCCACCGCGCAACAGTGCGCGCGTGACGGCTTGCTTGTCAGCGAGAGTGATACCTGCTGCCGGCGCTGAGAGCAGTGCCGAACCTCCACCGGAGATCAGGCAGAGCAATAAGTCATCGGCGCCCAATCCCTGCGCCAGCTCGAGGATGCGCGCGGTTGCTTCGACACCGGCGGCATCGGGCAGCGGGTGCGCAGCTTCGACCACCGCGATGCGCTGCGTCGGCACCGCATGTCCGTATCGGGTGATGACCAGTCCAGACAGTGGCGCCGTCTGCGGCCAGTGTGCTTCGACAGCGGCCGCCATGGCGGCCGCTGCCTTGCCCGCCCCGACCACTACGGTGCGACCGCGAGGCACCGCGGGCAGCGCTGCCGGTACGCAGAGAGACGGCGCGGCGGCCTGCACTGCCGCTGCGAACATCTGCCGCAGCAGCGCCGTCATCAGCTCGCGCGTAGAGTTTGATTGGCCAACTGCTCGATCAGTTGCACCAGTGCGGAATTGTCCTGCGAGCCCAGGCCCTGCGCCTGTGCGGCATTCATCAGTTGTGCCACGACGGCGGTATGCGGCAGCGGCATCTGCAACGCCCGCGCCGAATCCAGCGCCACACCGAGATCCTTCAGATGCAATTCGATACGGAAGCCCGGATCGAAGCTGCGCGTCAGCATTTTCTCGCCGTGCAACTCCAGCACACGCGAAGCCGCAAAACCGCCCAGCAGCGCCTGACGCACACGCGCCGGATCAACGCCCGCCTTGGCGGCAAACACTAAAGCCTCACTGACAGCTGCGACGTTCAGCGCCACGATGATCTGGTTGGCCACCTTCGCGGTCTGCCCAGCTCCGGCATCACCAATCAGCGTGATGCTGCGACCCAACTTCTCGAACAGCGGTCGCGCGCGCTCGAAGGCCGTCTGACGGCCGCCGACCATGATGGTGAGCGTCGCGGCACGCGCACCCACGTCACCACCGGATACCGGCGCGTCGAGATAATCACAGCCCAGAGCTTCGATACGCGCCGCGAACTCGCGCGTTGCAACGGGCGAGATCGAACTCATGTCGATCACCAGACTACCCGGACGCAGACCTTCGGCCACACCGCCGGGGCCAAAGAGGACCTGCGCCACATCAGGCGTGTCCGAGACCATGGTGATGATGACTTCCGCTCGCTCGGCGACGGCGCGCGCTGAAACGCAGGGCTCGAAGCCCGCAGCGCTGAGTGCCTCGGCCGGCTTGCTACGCGACCAGACATGGACACGGTGCCCCGCAGCCACGAGATGGCGCGCCATGGGCATGCCCATGATGCCAACGCCGATGAATCCGATCTCGCTCATGGCCGTCTCCGTTTTGACGCCGCCCTTATTTCAACGGCGAGAAGGCCGTGGGCAGCAGAATCGAACTTTCCTGTTTCACCATCAGGGGCAGTGCGCGCGCGACATACTCACGCCACACCGGCTCTTTTTGTAGCGCGGAGCGACGCTCCGTCCGATCCTCGAAGCTGGCATAGCGCCAGATGTGGACCACTTGGTTCAGGGTGCCGACCTCGACGGTGAAGTAGCCGACCAGATCGCCGAGGATGCGCTGTTGAAGCGCCAGCGGCTCCGGCAGGTAGATTTTCCAGAACTCGGCCAGCTTGCCCGGGTGGAAGGTATAGACGCGGTGTTCGTAGATCATGCCCGGCATTGTAAGGCCTGAATGCGGCTCCGGTCGCGTCCGCTGAGTGGCCGGTCAGCCCGCCGCGATCTTCTGCAAAGCGAGCGCATTGATGCAATAGCGCAGCCCACTGGGCGGCGGTCCATCAGGAAACACATGCCCGAGATGCGCGTCGCAGCTGTTGCACACGGTCTCGATGCGGGTCATGCCGTGGCTGTCATCGCGATGGTAGGCGATACGATTGGGCTGCACCGGCTGCGTGAAGGAGGGCCAACCCGTGCCCGAGTCAAACTTCTGGCTGGCATCGAACAGGATTGTGCGGCAGCAGCGGCAGGCATAGATGCCAGGCTCGAACAGCGCACACAGGCTGGAGCTGAACGCTCGCTCCGTACCGGCTTGGCGCGTGACGCGAAATTCTTCCGCGCTCAGTTGCCGACGCCATTCCTCTTCGGTTTTTTCCACGCGCTGTTCGGCGGGCGGAGCACCTTCACTGGCCATGCGCAGCACATCGCGCCAGGTCAACACGATCACAGATTCGGGCGACATCAGGGCTCGCTCAGCAGAGCCGTTAGCGTGGCAAACAACAGCGGGATGCCGATCAAGCCAACTGTTGCACCAACCGACAGCGACTGGCTCTCATCGAAAATGAGCACTACTCCGACCAGCGTCAGCATCGCTCCCAGCGCCAGCGGAATTCCGAGCAACAAATTCTTCAACCAGGATTTCACTGCGCCATCCTCCCCTCAGCAATGAGGGCCCTGATGCGGCGCACCGGCTGACTGTCGCGCGGCTGACCGGCCACACTCGGATAATGGATACGCGCGTCGGATGACGTCGCATCATCCAACGTCTCGTCACTCTCTTCAGCCGCCTGAGCAGCCACCTCGGCGCGGAGCGCATCGAGGGCATAGGTCAGTTCACCAATCCGCACACTGATGGAGTGCAAACCGGCGACCACACTGCAGAACAGCAGATAGGCCACTGTCAGAATTGCCGCCCGCGCGCGGGCACTTCGACCTTGATACAACATGCACGCTCCTCGGAAAAGAAAAGGCCCGGAACGAACCGGGCCTTTCTTTCACCGAAGTGAGACGGTCAGCCCATCGGGCTGACGGGCCGCTTACCAGCGACCCGGACCGCCGGCGCCACCGCCGCCACCGCCGCGATAGCCACCGCCGCCGCCCATGCGACCGCCGCCGCCACCCGTGCGGGGCTTGTCCTGAGCTTCGTTCACACGCAGCGGACGACCGCCCATGTTGTAGCCGTTGAGGCTCTGGATGGCCTTGGCCGCATCGGCCTGGCTCATCTCGACGAAACCGAAGCCGCGAGGACGGCCCGTCTCACGATCGGTAGGCAGGGAAACCGACTCGACCGCACCGTGCTGCGAGAACAGCGCGCGGACATCCGCTTCGCTGGCAGTGAACGGCAGGTTGCCAACATAAATCTTAGCCATGAATAAACACTCTCCAATCAACTCGAAGCGCGGCGGGTAATCCTTAAGTTTTTAATTCCCGCAGCACTTCCACACGGCAGGAGCATCAGCGAAGTCAGGGAGAGAGCGTCTCACGAGCCTTGAACCGTAGATCCTGTCACCTGATCGCCAACCCCGTTTTCCCCGCGAGGGTCCGACGGAAGCGGACGATCACCGCCGAATATAGCAAAGAACGATTTGTCAAGTGTAGGAGAATGTGTCGGGGCGGGTTTGGACGGCGGTTCCGGGTATGCTGGAGGCATGACTGAACCCCCCCGTCTGCAATTCCCGTGCGCATACCCCATCAAGGTGGTGGCCCGCGCCGCGCCAGACCTGCGCCAGACCCTGGATGATGTGTTCACCCGGCTTGCCGGACCTGCGGCGCTCAGTCAGGTCAGCGAGCGGCCATCGGGCCAGGGCAACTTCGTTAGCGTCACCTATGTCATTGAAGCGCAAAGCGAAATGCAGATCAGCGCCCTGTTCCAAGAGCTCAAACAGTGCCCGTCGGTGGTGATGGTTTTGTAAGCGCGGCCCGAATGCGCCGGAGCAGCAAGGGCGCAAAGGCCTCCCCAACCGAGCGGGGGCTAACAGCCATGCCGAGCGCGGCCAGTTGGGTCATCTGGAGCCCGGCATAGCCGCAGGGGTTGATGCGGTTGAACGGCTCGAGGTCCATGTCCACATTCAGGGCCAGGCCGTGGTAGCTACCCTGGCGGCGGATGCGCAATCCGACGCTGGCCAGCTTGGCCCCGTTGACGTAGACCCCCGGCGCATCGGCACGGCTTTCGGCCAGGATGCCAGCGGTGGCCAGGTAATCGATGGTGGCCTGTTCCAGCGCAGTGACCAGATCGCGCACGCCGAGCCCGGCGCGACGCACATCAATCAGCGGATACACCACCAGTTGCCCGGGACCGTGGTAAGTCACCTGCCCGCCGCGATCGATGTTGACCACCGGGATGTCGCCCGCAAAAAGTACATGCGAGCGATCACCATTCATGCCCAGCGTGTAGACCGGGTCATGTTCGAGCAGCCAGAGCTCATCGGGAGTGTCAGCAGTGCGCGCGTCGGTAAAGCGCTGCATTTCTCGCCAAGTGGGTTCGTAGGGCACCCGGCCCAGCCACTTGACCAGCGGGGCCGCGAAACTCACCGTGCGACGCCGCTGTGCAGCCCCACATTGTTGCCGGCCAGCGCCTGCTCGGCGCGATAGCTGGAGCGCACCAACGGACCGGACACGCATTCACGGAAGCCGCGCGCCAGACCCCAGGTGCGATAGCGCTCGAATTCGTCGGGCGATACGAAGCGCTGCACCGGCAGGTGGTTGACTGTCGGCCGCAGGTACTGACCCAGCGTCAGAATGTCCACACCGGCAGCGCGCAGATCATCCATGCACTGCATGATCTCCTCGTCGGTCTCGCCCAGCCCGAGCATCAGGCTCGACTTGGTGAGCACGGCGGGACGGTGATCCTTGGCGTGACGCAGCACCGCCAAGGTCTGCTCATAACCGGCGCGCGGATCACGCACCGGATGCGTGAGCCGGCGTACGGTTTCGACGTTCTGCGCAAACACATCAAGGCCACTGTCGACCACCACTTCGACGTCGCGCTGTACGCCCTGAAAATCAGGGGTCAGCGCTTCAACCGCCGTCTTGGGCGTGCGCTCTTTGATCGCGCGGACGCAGGCGGCATAGTGAGCGGCGCCGCCGTCGGGCAGATCATCGCGATTGACTGAGGTCAGCACGACGTAGTTAAGCCGCATGAGCGCGACACTGTCGGCCACGTTGGCCGGCTCTTCGGCATCGAGCCAGCCTTTGGGGTTGCCGGTGTCCACTGAGCAGAAGCGGCAGGCGCGTGTGCACACCGCGCCCATCACCATGATGGTGGCGGTGCCCGCATTCCAGCATTCGCCGATGTTGGGACATTTGGCTTCCTCGCAGACCGTGGCGAGGCGATGCTCACGCACGGTGCGGCGCACGAAGTCGTAGTGTTCGCCGCCGGCTACCGGGGCCTTGAGCCAACGCGGCTTACCGGCCAGACCCGTGCGATCCACCGACCCCGAGGCACGCGTCGCGCCACTGGGGCGGATGCCGTCCTTCACGGCCGTGAAGCCCTGCGGGGTCTGATATTTCTCGCCGCTCTTCGGCGCTGAAGCAGCAGCCGGGCCAGCGCCATCGGCCACTACGGCGATGCCCTTGAATTCGCTCATGGGAAGGATTCTAACTCGCTGCGCGGACTGGCGCGCGGGAGTCGGGGCGACGTGTGAGGGTCACACGCCGCCCCGCTAGGGTTTCAGATTTAGGGTTTGTCGGCGCGCGAACGGCCAATGCCCATGCGGGCAAATTCCGCCTCGCCATCGAACCACTGGTGCTTGACCGCTCCGAGCACATGCAGCAGCAACAGGGCAATGGTCAGATAGCCGCCGACCTTGTGCCACTCCGCCAGCTCATCGTGGAGGATGCGCTGCGGACGGACGCCATCGGGAGTCTCGGCGATGCGCTCTAGGAAGCCCATCTCCGGCAGCTCGACCACCCCCCAGATCATGCGGGGCGCCTTGCGTGAGGCACGACGCACGTCGGCGGCGTCGACCTTCGAGCCCAGTTCGCCCGAGATGATTGCCTTGGCGCCCTCCGAGCCGATCGGCGGATTGGCCGAGATGACGGCCCAGCCCACCAGCGGCATCAGCACCATGACCAGATACAGCGCGAAATGGCCCAGTGATGCGGCGTGGCGCTCCCAGGGCTTCATCGACTCCGGGTGCGGAGGTGGCTCATGCGTCAGACGCCACACCACACGCACCACCGTAAGCAGCAGCACAGTCAGGCCCGATGAATAATGGAAATTGAGGGCGGTGCTGCGCGCCGTCCCCGTCAGATCTTCCATCACGTAACCAACGACCAAGTTGGCGATGATCAGCGCGGCGATCGCCCAGTGCAGCAGGATGGCCACGCGGGTATAGCGGTTATTGCCGTTACTCATGTTCAGATTTTCTCCCGACTCGTCACTTGTTATTTGGGCCCTGAACGGGTCGTGAGACTCGCCACAGCGGCTGTTGCCACAGATTGTAGCCGCAGCGCGTGGATTGCAATACACCGCCGGGTTGCGCACCCGGCACCGGGGAGCGCCGCCCCCTCAGTCGATGCGCTGCAGCTGGCCACGATACAGGGCTGCATGACTGACGTAGGCTGTGGCGGACTTGCTCAAAGCCTGCCTCTCCTCGGTGCTGAGCATGCGCGCAACCTTGGCGGGCGCACCAATGATCAGTGCGCCATCCGGGAAGACTTTACCCTCCGTGATGAGCGCGCCGGCGCCCACCAGGCACTCCCGGCCAATGACGGCGCGGTTCAGTATCACGGCCTGAATGCCAATCAGGGATCCGTCACCGATGCTGCACCCGTGCAGCATGGCCTGGTGACCGACGGTGACACGCTCACCGATGATCAGTTCGAGGCCAGGATCCGTGTGCAGCACGGCACCATCCTGAATGTTGCTGTCGTTGCCGATCAGGATGCGGTCATTGTCAGCGCGCAGGATGGCTCCGAACCACACGCTGCTGCGCTCACCCAGCGTCGCCTGACCGATGACCTGAGCATTGGGAGCGACCCAAGCGCTGGCGGCGAGTGCCGGCTCGTGACCGTTCAGTCGATAGCGAGTCATCAGGACTGTGGCGGAGCTTGCAGAGCGAAGTCGTGATAGTACCCGGCCAGCTCCACCACGATGGTCACGGGTTTATCGCCGAGGTTCTGCCAGTACCAGCCATGGTTACCCTTGAACGGTGCCACCATCGAGCCGGCGGCCGAACTGCCCTCGCCTTTCTCGTAGCTCTCGTAATAGCCCTCAGGCCATTTTCCTTCGGTGGGCTCGCCGTGGAATTCAAAGTAGACCTGACCGCCTTCCTTCACGCGCCAGCGGTAGAGCAGCGCATCACCGCGCGCCATCACCGCCTTGTATTCCAACTCTTCATCGACCTTCAGCGACACTTCATAAGTACGCTGCACATAGCGTTCGGCATGCTTCACCGACCAGACCTTGAGCGCCGGGGCCGTGCCCGAGGCATCAGCGCCCGCAGATTCCGCCGAACCGGCCTCAGCCGAAGCAGCGGACTTTACAGATCCGTCACCACTGCCCACCTTGCTCTGGGAGAAACCGTTGAGCCCCGTCAGCCGACCGAAGCCGGTCAGATCGATCCCGTACTCCGCCGGCAGCACGGCCAGCACCAATGCCAAGATAGCGGCACCGAGCGCCCACAGGCTGGCGCGCACTACCGATGTGGACGATTCGCTGTTGTTCACACGCGTGCTCCGAGAAAGTAGCCGGTCAGCTGATAGCCCATCAGCACGAAGCCGCAGGCCATGATGATTGTGTTGGCAACGAATGCCTGGCGCTCAAAGCGCGGACTGCGGCGCCAGAGAAGCACCAGCAGCACCATGAGCACCAGAGCCAGAAGCTGGCCGAGTTCGACACCGACATTGAAGGACACCAGATTGGGCAGCATTGAATCGCGACTGAGCGAAACATCCTGAATCTTGGTGGCCAGGCCGAGACCATGGCACAGACCAAATAGAAACACCGCAACACGAGTGTTCAGCGCCAGCCCGAAGAGCGTACGGAAACCGCCCATGTTCTCGAATGCTTTATAGACAACGGAAAAGCCGATCACCGTGTCGATCAGATAACTGTTGACGCGCACGCCACCCAGCACACCGCCCAGCAGCGTCACGCTGTGACCGAGCGCGAAGAGCGTCACATAGCCGGCCACATCACGCAGGCGATGCAGGAAGAAGATCACGCCGAACAGAAACAGTAGATGGTCATACCCGGTGACCATGTGCTTGGCACCAAGGTAGCCGTAAATGAAGGGCTGCGCGCCGTGCGCGGCCGCCAGCGCGGCCCGATCCGCCGCCGCCACGTTGTGCGCGGCCGCCACAGCCGGAACGACCAGCAAAAGCATCAGGTAAAGCGCACCAGGCTGTACCCGGACGACTCCCTCGAGGAATGCGTGCAGTCGTTTCATGATCGCGTGTCCAGCTGTTGCAGGCGCTCGACCGTGCCCACGTCGTTCCAAAATCCGTCGAAACGTTCTCCGCTGAGCCTACCCGCGGCGATGGCGCGACGGAAGAGTGGCAGCAAAGGAAAACGCCCCGCGGAACACCCGACGAACAGCCGCGGCGAGAAAACGCCGATACCCGAGTAGGTCAGCCTCTCGCCAGCCGCCTCGCCGATGCGACCTTCGTTCAGGCAGAAATCGCCGCGCGGATGCTGCGGCGGATTGGGCACCAGCACCAGATGCGCATCCACGTCGCCGCGCAGCGCCAGCGGCGCGAAATCCAGCGAGGTAAACACATCTCCGTTGACGATTAGGAAAGGCGCTTCACCCAGCAGCGGCAGCGCCTGAAAGATGCCGCCACCGGTCTCCAGCGGCACCGGACCTTCCTCGCTGTACTGAATATGCAGGCCCCAGCGCGAGCCGTCGCCGAGTGCGCTGCGGATCAACTCACCAAGCCAGGACAGGTTGATCACCACGTCACGCACACCGACGCGCGCCAGCGCTTCGAGATGCCACTCGATCAGTGGCTTGCCGCGCACCGGCAACAATGGCTTGGGGGTGTGATCGGTCAGTGGCCGGAGACGTTCGCCGCGGCCGGCGGCCAGTATCATTGCCTTCACAGGATCGGCGCCTTCAAGAGCCCGTTTGCACAGCGATGCGCTGTGCCTCCCGGCTGTTCGCAGCGGGCAGACCGGGCACCAGCACGGCATCCACCCAGGCAGCGAACTCACGCAGCTCGGGATATCGGTGAGCGGTATCGCGCACGTATTCGAGCGTCAGGGGCAGATCAGCGAGGTAACCGGACTTGCCATCGCGGTACCAGAGGCGCGCGAAGATGCCGAGCACCTTCAGGTGTCGCTGCAGACCAACAATGTCGAACCAGCGCAGGAACTGCGTGTCGCTGACACCATCCACCAGTCCGGAATCACGAATCTTTTCCCGATAGCTGGCGACCCAGCCCTCGACGCGATCGCGCGGCCATGCGATGTAGCAATCTTTGAGCAGCGACACGAGGTCGTAAGCCAATGGGCCGGCCAGTGCGTCCTGAAAATCGAGCACGCCGATACCACCCGGCTCCAGCACCATCAGGTTGCGCGAGTGATAGTCGCGATGCACCAGAACTCGGGGCTGCGCGAGCACCTCGCGCACGAGGAAATCCATGGTGCGTGCCAGCAGTGCATCACGTACCGGGTCCGCAGTGAGCTGCAGATGGCGCGCGCAGAACCATTCCGGGAGCAGCTGCATCTCACGTTCCAGCACCGCACGATCATAGGGCGGCAATTCGGCCGACAAGGCCGGCGGCGCGAGCTGGATGCTGGCCAGCGCATCAAGCGCTGCGCCATACAGTGCGTCGACATCCCCGCCGGCTTTCAGCCGTGCCAGCAGATGGGTGCCGCCGAGATCCTCGAGCAGCAGGAACCCGCGGGCCTCATCCACGGCGTCGATGTGCGGGACGTGCACGCCGCAGCGCTCGAGCAGCTGCGTCACCTTCAGGTACGGGCGGATGTCCTCCTTGCCGGGCGGCGCATCCATGACCACGCGTGTCTCGCCGTCCCGATGCCAGGCACGGAAATAGCGGCGGAAACTGGCATCGGCGGACGCCGGCTCCAGCCGCACCAGCGGCCAGTGCAGGTCATCGGTCAGCCAGTCACGAAGGAGCGCCAGGCGCGCATCTGCAGTGCTCATTGAGGCTGGGCAGTATACTGTGGGCTCTCATGCTTGGTCTGCCCATGTCACGCCCGCTGGCGATCGTACTGACCTGTCTATGCGCTGGCAGTCGTGCTCTCGGTGCGGACGACGGCTGCACGCCAGTCGGGCAATCGCTGGTATCGGGCGCACAGCTGGAGGTACCCACGCAGTTGCTGCGCGCAACCGCGGCGCGCGCACCCCTACCCGAAAGCGTCGAAATCGTCGCCGACCGGCTTGAACGCAACCCCGACGGCAGCCAGGTGCTGTCCGCTGAACCCGGAGGCGACATCGAACTGCGCTGGCAGGGACACACTTTGCGTGGCGCGCGACTGGAGGCCGATGCGAACGGCAACCTGCGCATTGACGGGCACTTCGGCTTCGAGGATCCGGCGATTCGACTCGAGGGCGAACACGGCAGCTACGGAGCGAGCGGCGCCAGTGCACTGGATGCACGTTTCGAGCTGCTGCAGCATCCGGGACGCGGCGAGGCGCATCACATCCGCCAGACGGAAAACGGCGAATTGGAACTGGACGATGTGCGCTACACCACCTGCCCGAAGGATCGCGCTGACTGGCAGCTGCAGTCTCGACGCATCACGCTGAATTTGGAGCAGGAGCGCGGCATCGGCCGCGATACGCAACTCCGACTCAAGGGCGTACCGATCCTGTACGTGCCGTGGATCTCGTTTCCGCTCAGTGAGCGTCGGCAGACCGGCCTGCTATTTCCAACATTCGGC
The DNA here is from genome assembly GCA_947452065.1 of Gammaproteobacteria bacterium. Classification (GTDB taxonomy): domain Bacteria; phylum Pseudomonadota; class Gammaproteobacteria; order Steroidobacterales; family Steroidobacteraceae; genus FEN-1191. The sequence goes on along the minus strand of CANGBB010000002.1, from coordinate 101,634 downwards.
ACCTCATCGCGCAACGGCGTAACGCTGACTGTGCCGTGGTATTGGAACATCGCACCCAATCGCGATCTAACGCTGACGCCGATGATCTACTCACGCCGCGGCATCAACCTTGGCAGCGAGTTGCGCCTGCTGGAGCGCGGCGGCGCTGCGACGCTGCTGGTGAATCTCATGCCTCACGACCGGCTGAGCGGCACAACCCGCGACTACCAACGACTGGATGCCGAATGGCGACTGCCCACAGCCTGGCGGCTGAATATCGATGCCGCCAATGTCGGTGATGTGCATTACTTCGAGGACTTCTCGCAGAGCTCGCAGGCCTCGAGCACCGTGTTCCTGCCGCAACGGGTTGCGCTCAGCCGCAGCACCGAGCTGTGGCGACTTGGGGCTGAAGCCCTGCAATTCCAGACGCTGGACGAAACTCTGGCGGCACTCGATCGGCCCTATGCGCAACTGCCGCGACTGAGTGCACGCTCGCGCATTGAGACCGATACCGGCTGGCGCGCGCTACTTCAGGCCGAGGCCGTGAATTTCACGCGCAGCACCGGCATCACCGGCTGGCGCGCGAATCTCCAACCGTCTGTTGACTGGGAACTGCTACGCCCCGGCTATTACATTCGGCCCGGCCTAGCTTGGGACTATGCCCGTTATCAGCTCAGTGGCATTGCCCCGGGCGCGACGGCCGCGCCGACGCGCAGCGTACCGCAGCTCACTTTCGACGCGGGGCTACAGCTGGAGCGGACGGTGGGACGCGACGGGGGTCGCGTGGTGACGCTCGAGCCGCGTCTGCTGTATGTGAACATCCCATATCGTGACCAATCGGCACTACCGGTCTTCGACTCGGGCATCCCCGACCCGAACTTCGTTTCATTGTTCCGCACCAATCGCTATGTGGGCGGCGACCGGCTTGGCGATGCGAACAAACTGGCCGTCGGCGTGACGACACGCATGTTCGCCAGTGCCAGTGGTCGTCAATACCTGAGCGCCACATTCGGCCAGAGCTTCAACTTTGCGACGCCGCGCGTCACATTGCCGCAGGAAGCACCCGACACCAGCCGACGCTCCAGCTTCATCGCCAACATCGACCTGCGCAGCTATCAGAAATTCAGCCTGCGCCTCGACCTTGCCTGGAATCCGGAGCTGGCCACCACGGATAAGGCGCAGGTGGCGGTGCAATACCGCGAGGCCGGCAACCAACTGCTGAACATTGGCTATCGCTTCGATCGCGGCAGCGTCAAACAGATCGACACCTCGGGTGCCTGGCCGGTATCGAAGCGCTGGGATCTGTACGGTCGCAGCATCTACTCACTGCAGGATGGCAAGTCGCTGGATAATTTCGCGGGCCTGCGCTTCCGCAGCGATTGCTGGGGGCTGCGGGCCGTCATGCGCCGCTCGGTCAGTACACGCTCGGGGCAGCTGGAAACGGGCGTCTATCTGCAGTTTGAACTCACCGGCCTTTCGAGTGTCGGATCCGGGGCGGACACTTTCCTGCAGCAGTCGATTCAGGGATACTCTGCGACCAAGGAATCCCGCCAAGCTCAACCCTTTGAGCCTTAAGGAAAAGTACATGATCTCTAGAACCTCGGGAGCGCTGCTGTGCGCCTCGCTTCTGGCCCTCGCGCAGCTCTCGCAGGCCGCCTCGAGCTCCAGCACTCGCTCCACCACCAGCCGGACCCCGCAAACGCGTGGCGGCACCAGTGCGGCACCGCTCCCCGCCGACACCACTTCGCATGCCGCGCCCACCGCGGCTGGCACGCGCATCGACCGGGTGGTTGCCGTGGTCAACGACGGCGTGGTGCTGGAGAGCGAGCTGAATTCGCAAACCGATGAGTTCAAGGCGCGGCTGATGGCGCAGAAGATTCCGCTGCCGGAAGAAACAGCACTGCGCTCGCAGGTGCTCGAGCGTCTGATCAGTGAGGAGATTCAGGCACAGCGTGCAGATCGTGCCGGCATCACCATTACTGATGAACAGGTCAATGCAGCGCTCGAGCGCATGGCCAAGGCGCAGAACATCGCCTTCGCCGATCTGCCGGAAGCCATGGCACGCGGCGGCTACGTCTATGCCGATTTTCGCGCCAACATCCGTCGGCAGATGCAGCGCGAGACGCTGCAGGATCGCGATGTGGTGCAGCGCATCTCGCTGACGCCGCGCGAGCTCGATCAATACATTGAGCGGCAGAAGAACTCAGCCAATGCCGACACCGAATACAACATCTCTCACATCTTGGTGGCCGTGGCGCAGGATGCCAGCGGCGCTGAGCTGAATGCTGCGCGCAAGAAGATTCAGAGCATCGCCGAACGCGCCGCACAGGGCGAGTCGTTTAGCCAGCTGGCTGTCACTTTCTCCGACAGCCAGACCGCACTCGAAGGCGGTTCGCTGGGCTGGCTGAAGGGCAGCGCCGTACCCACCTTCCTTGCCGACACCATCGGCCGTCTGAAAGCGGGCGAAACCAGCACCATCATTCAGACCGCCAGCGGCTTCCATATCGCGCGGCTCAACGAAACCCGCGCCGGCAGCGGACCGGTCATGGTGCAGCAGGTGCATCTGCGACACATCCTTCTCAAGACCAACGAAGTCATGGACAACGCTCTGGTGGAGCAGAAGCTCTTTGACTTCCGCAACAAGATCCTCGCCGGCGAAGACTTTGGTGTGATCGCCCGGGCCTCCTCCGACGATCCTGGCTCGGCCGTACAGGGCGGCGATCTGAGCTGGATGACGCTTGATGCGTTCACGCCGGAGTTTGCCAAGGTGGCCGCCACTCTCAAGGACAACGAGATCAGCAAACCCTTCCGTACCAGTTTCGGCTGGCACATCGTGCAGATGCTGGGTCAGCGCACCATCGACAACACCGAGAACGCAGCACGCGAGCAGGCCGCTCTGCAGTTGCGGGACAGTCGTGCTGCCGAGGCGCTGGAAATCTGGCTGCAGCAGCAGCGCGATGAGGCTTACGTAGAGATCCTGCTGTAAACCGTTCAACGATGTCACGCATCGCACTGACCGCCGGCGACAGCGCCGGCATCGGTCCGGATCTATGCCTTTCGGCGGCAACCCAGACGCGCGACTTCGAGTTGGTCTGCATTGCCGATCGCGACTGCCTTGAAGCACGCGCCGGGCTACTTGGCAGTGCCGTGCGTCTGCACGAATACACCGCCGGCAAACCCGTGACTCGAGCCGCCGGCGAATTGTCGGTGCTGCATGTTCCTCTGGCGGTCACGGCACAGCCGGGAAAACTTGATGTGCGCAATGCCGCGCAGGTGCTGCGCTTGATCGATCGCGCCGCCGATGGCTGCCTGAGTGGCGAATTCGCGGCGATGGTCACTGCACCGGTACAGAAAAGCATCATTAACGAAGCCGGTATCGCATTCACCGGTCACACTGAGTATCTGGCCGCACGTCTCGGCGCGCCCTTGCCCGTCATGATGCTGGTTGCCGGTGAACTGCGTGTCGCGTTGGCCACCACTCACCTGCCCCTGCGTGCCGTCAGCGATACGCTGAGCCAAGCGCTCCTGCTGCAGGTGCTGCAGGTGCTGCATACCAGCCTGCGTGAACAATGGAATATCCCCGCCCCGCATATCGCAGTGTGTGGTCTGAATCCACATGCGGGCGAAGGTGGCCATCTTGGCGATGAAGAAATCCGCGTGATCAGTCCGGCCTTGGCTCAGGCGCGTGCCGCTGGCATCGATGCCCGTGGTCCTTATCCGGCCGACACACTGTTCGTGCCGCGCAATCTGGTGGGCGTGGATGCCGTGCTGGCGATGTATCACGATCAGGGACTGCCGGTACTCAAACACGCCGGGTTCGGCGATGCCGTGAATGTGACGCTGGGATTGCCGGTGATCCGCACCTCGGTCGACCACGGCACGGCACTGCCGCTCGCCGGAACTGGCAAAGCCGACACCGGTAGCCTGCACGCAGCGATCGGCTTGGCTGCGCGGCTGGCGGCCCTGCGCACAGCAGCGACCAGCGGACACTGACGCCTCGTGTCCGCACCCCTCGCACGCAAACGCTTCGGTCAGCACTTCCTGCACGATCCGCTGGTGATCGATCGCATCGTCACGCTGATTCGTCCGCGACCCGGCGAGCACATCGTTGAGATTGGACCGGGACGCGGCGCTCTCACCGATGCGCTGCTGACAGCCAGCGGCGAGCTCGATGCCATTGAGATCGATCGTGATCTCGCCGCGCGGCTGCGCAGCCAGTACATCGCACAGCCAGGCTTCCGCCTGCAGGAACGTGATGCACTGACCATCGACTGGAGCGCTCTGGCGCGGGAACGCGGCGGCGCATTACGGCTGGTCGGCAACCTGCCCTACAACATCTCCACGCCGCTCCTGTTCAGTCTGTTGCCGCATGCGGATGCTCTGCTGGACATGCACTTCATGCTGCAGCGGGAGGTGGTGGATCGCATCACCGCTGCTCCGGACAGCGAGCACTATGGGCGGCTGGGTGTCATGCTGGCGCCCTTCCTGCACTCGGAGCGGTTACTCGACGTCGGCCCCGGTGCCTTCCAGCCGCCGCCGCGTGTGCAGTCGGCCGTGGTACGCATGACTGTGCGCAGCGATGTGCCGGACTGGGCGCGTTTGCCTGAGTTTGGTCGTGTCGTGGCGGCGGCCTTCAACCAGCGCCGTAAGCAGCTGCGTAATGCCCTCTCAGCGCTGCTGGACGCGGATCAGATCACCGCTGCCGGAGTAGACCCCGCGGCCCGTGCCGAGACTCTGGATGCTGCACAGTTTGGCGCTCTGGCGCGGCAAGCGGCGGGTGTGATTCACTAGCTGCACGGATCGGGTACCGCTACCCGGCTCACAGGAAATCGACTGATGGACTCCGCGCATCGCATCAGCGTGCACGTCGAAACGACTTACCTCGAAGACCAATCGGCGCCGCAGGCGCAGCGTTTCGTTTTCGGCTACACCATCACCATCCGCAATGAGGGTCAGGTTGCCGCGCAACTGCTGACACGACACTGGATCATCACCGATGCCGATGGTCACCAGCAGGAAGTGCGCGGGGAAGGCGTGGTCGGCGAAAAACCGCACCTGCAGCCGGGACAGGGATTTCGCTACACCAGCGGTGCCGTCCTGCAGACGCCGGTGGGCGCCATGCAGGGGAGCTACCAGATGTTGGCCGATGACGGTCTACACTTCGAGGCACCGATCGCACCTTTCCGGCTCGCCAAACCGGGCCTTCTGCAGTAACGCTCACGTGGCACGCTGGGCCATTGGCGATCTGCAGGGTTGCTGCACTGAGTTTGAGCAGCTGCTCGCACGCCTCCGCTTCAATGCTGACCGCGACCGGATATGGCTAACGGGCGACCTCGTGAACCGCGGTCCTGAGTCGCTGCAGGCGCTGCGCACGGTTCATGCCATGGCGGACAACATCATCACGGTTCTGGGCAATCATGATCTGCACCTGCTGGCCGTGGCGCTGACGCCAAATGCGAAAATGCGCCGCGGCGATACGTTGCAGGAGATCCTAGATGCACCTGACTGCGACACTCTGCTCAACTGGCTGCTGACACAGCCACTGGCGCATCACGACGCTGCCTGCAACGATCTGCTCGTCCATGCCGGCGTGCCGCCTCCGTGGAGTGCGATACAGACTGCGGCGCTGGCGCGCGAGGTCAGCCAGACGCTGCAGCATGATCCGGTCGACCTGCTGGCGTCGATGTACGGCGATGAGCCGCGTCGCTGGGATCCGGCGCTGCGCGGACAGCGGCGACAACGCTTCATCATCAACGCGCTGACACGACTCCGGGCCTGCACGCCGGAGGGGGAGATCGACCTGAAGCAGAAAGGATCACCGGACACACTGCCCGCGCCGCTGCTGCCGTGGTTCGATGTCCCGGGCCGCGTCAGCCGTGATACGCGGGTCATCTTCGGGCACTGGTCTACCCTCGGACTGCAACGACGCGCGAACCTGCTGTCGCTGGATACCGGCTGCGTATGGGGTGGCCAACTGACAGCCGTCAATCTGGACGATGACTCGATGCCACCGGTCAGCGTACCTGCGCTAGGAAAACGCCCCCTGCTGGACTGATCTACAACGGTTATTCCGCGTGCCGCCGCTCGAGTTTGCGTAACATAGGGAGAAGTGCCCGCCATGAGCAACCTTCAACCCATCAATTTTCGTCGCTGGATCGATGAGCACCGGCACCTGCTCAAACCGCCGGTGGGCAATAAGGTCGTCTATGAGGATGGCGAGTTCATCATCATGGTCGTCGGCGGTCCAAACTCGCGCAAGGATTATCACGTCGATCCGGCCGAGGAATTCTTTTATCAGCTTGAAGGCGAGATGGTCCTGCGCGTCGTAGAAGCTGGTCTGCAGCGCGACATTCCGCTGCATGCCGGAGACATCCTGCTGCTGCCGCCCAACGTGCCGCACTCGCCGCAGCGCAGTGCCAATTCCGTCGGATTGGTGATTGAACGCCGGCGGCGTCCGGGTGAAATCGACGCCCTGCAGTGGTACTGCGAGCGCTGCGACCACCTGCTGTACGAAGAGCGCTTTGCTCTGACCAACATTGAGACGCAGTTTCCGCCCGTTTTTGCGCGCTTCTTCGGTGATATCGCACTGCGCACCTGCAGTCAGTGCGGCACGGTGATGCACTCGCCGTCATGAACGCTGCGTTCGATCTGCAACGCGAATCAGCATTGGCACTGGATGCGGCCGATCCTCTAGCGGCATTTCGCGATGAGTTCGCACTGCCCGCTGACCCACATCATGGCACCGCGGCATACCTGTGCGGCCACTCACTGGGACTGGCGCCCATCGCCGCAGCCGCGAGCGTTGAGCAGGAGTTGAAGGACTGGCGCCGCCTCGCCGTACTCGGCCACGAGGCCGCGGAGCGGCCCTGGATCGGCTATGCCGAGCAGCTTGCGCCAGCGCTGGCACAGCTATGCGGTGCGCAAGAGTCGGAAGTCACAGCGATGAATTCGCTGAGCGTGAATCTGCACTTGTTGCTGGCCGCGCTGTTCCGGCCGAAGGGGCAACGCTGCTGTGTCCTGATCGAAGCCGGCGCCTTTTCATCTGATCGTCACGTCGTGGCCTCACAACTGCGCTGGCATGGATTGGACCCTGAGCGCTGCCTGCTTGAAATCGCACCGCGTGCTGGTGAAGAACTGCTGCGCATCGAGGACATCGAGGCCCGCATTGCCGCCGAGGCGCCACGACTGGCACTGGTGCTATGGCCCGGTGTGCAGTTCCGCACTGGTCAGTCCTTTGATCTCGCTCGCATCGCCCGGGCGACCCACGCAGCCGGCGCACTGTTGTGCGCGGATCTGGCGCATGCCATCGGCAATGTGCCGCTGGCACTGCATGAGCAGGACATCGACTGCGCTGCCTGGTGCAGCTACAAATATCTGAACGCCGGCCCGGGTGCGATTGGCGGGCTCTTCGTGCATCAGCGGCTGCACAAGCGCGCAGCCCGCAATGGCTTGCAGGGCTGGTGGGGCCATGAGGGGCAGACCCGCTTTCGCATGGAAGCAGAATTTCGACCGGCTGCGGGTGCCGCTGCGCTTGCGCTGAGCAACCCACCGGTATTCTCCACTGCGCCGCTACTGGCCTCACTCCAACAATTCCAGCGCGCTGGCCTTCCAGCCCTGCGTGCCAAGTCACTGCGCCTCACCGCCTACCTGGAATATCTGCTGCAGCATCGCTGCGGTGAACAGATCACACAGGTGACGGGCACCGAGCCACAGGCGCGCGGCGCTCAACTCTCGGTGAGAGTGCGCGGTGGACGCAGCCGCGCACGCGCTGTCTTTGATGCTCTGCAGCCGCAGGGACTCATTGCTGACTGGCGTGAACCGGACATCATTCGCCTGGCACCGGCACCGCTGTACAACTCGTTCGAAGACGTCTGGCGCGCCGCCGACATCCTCGCTGCAACTTTGCAGGCCAACGGGTGAACAACGTCACCATCGTCGGAGGCGGCCCGGTTGGATCACTACTGGCACTGTTGCTGGCGAAGCAGGGTCGTCACGTAACTGTCTATGAGCGGCGCGACGATCCGCGCACCACGACGCCGGAACGTGGCCGCTCGATCAATCTGGCGCTTGCGGCACGCGGTCTGCGCGCACTGGCTGCAGCGGATGCCCTCACGGCACTGCAACCATTGATGACGGCCATGCCGGGGCGCATCCTGCACGACGAAAACGGCCAGACCCGTTTCATGCCTTACGGACAGCATCCCGAGGAGATCAACTGGTCGATCAGCCGCGCCGAAATCAGTCGTGCGCTGGTTACCCTCGCTGGCAAACAGGAAGGCGTCTCACTGCACTTCAACCAGCGCTGTCTGAACATCGATCCCGACAGCGGCACGCTGCAATTCCACGATCAGCGCCGCGGCATTGAACACACCGTTCACGCCGGCACCATCATCGCGGCTGACGGCGCCGGCTCAGCCGTACGCGGCGCACTCGAGCAGCGGCAGTCTTGTCAGTCCACAGAAGATCTACTGGCGCACGACTACAAGGAACTGTCGATTCCCGCACGGGCTGATGGAAGCCATTGCATGGATCCACATGGCCTGCACATCTGGCCACGCGGCGAATTTATGTGCATTGCTCTGCCCAATGCCGATGGCACCTTCACCGCCACGCTGTTCATGCCGCGCAGCGGACCGGTGTCCTTCGACTCACTGCGCGACGCGGCTGCGGTGCGCGCCTTCTTCACCGCACAGTTTCCTGATCTGCTGGCGCTGGTCCCGGATCTTGAGACGCAGTTCGCCGAGCACCCTCAGGGCGGTCTGGCAACACTGCACTGCTGGCCATGGCACACAGGCAATACCCTGCTGATCGGTGATGCGGCCCACGCCATCGTGCCCTTCCATGGACAGGGTCTGAACTGCGGCTTTGAGGACTGCTTACTGCTCGACCGGCTGCTGGCGCAGCACGAAACCGCTGCGGCGGCGTTCCGCGAGTACGAAAGTGCCCGGCGGCTGGATACCGACGCCATCGCGCAGATGGCGTTGGAGAACTATCTGGAAATGCGTGACACGGTGCGGCGGAGCGACTACGCGCTGCGCCGCGAGCTGGCGCTGGAACTCGAGCGCCGCTATCCGCGACAGTTCGTCCCGCGCTATTCGATGGTGATGTTCCATCCCGAGATCAGCTACTCGGAAGCCCTGCATCGCGGCCAGACACAGGAACGCGTGCTCGATGCGCTGATCGCCGAAGGTGTGTCCGCGGCGAGCGAACGCGCTGCCGTATTGATACGCGACGCAGGTCTTTAAGCCCGGCAACGCCTCATTGACTGATCGTCAGGAAGTGCGCGGCGATGACAGGACCCTGAGGCGCGCGACCACCGCCAGCAGCCGGCGCAGCCGCAGCCGGTGCAGGACCGCGCTCCAGCGCCACCGCATAAGCGACGTGCCTGACAGGATCAACTGCGATGGTTTTCGCACCGGCCAGAGTCGGCACAGTGGCTACCGTGGTGTATTGATCAGCTGAATCCTGATGCACCACCGTGACCGTGCCGTCACGTCCGGAAGGGATGTAGATCAGCTTCTGCTGCGGGTCCCAACCGAGTGCGTCCACGCCGTTGCCATTGGTAATGCTGGCAACCACTTTGCCCGACTTCGCATCGACGACGACTGAGGTGCCGGAGCAGCCTGCAAAGATGCGCTGCGTAACGGCATCGTAAGCAATGCCCGTGGGTCCCTTGCACGGCTCCACCGACCACGACGCGACGGCCTTCATGGTCTTCTGATCGATGACCTGAATCGTGTTCTTGCGTTCGTTGTTAACGAATAGTCGTCCCTTGCCATCGCCGACCGCACCCTCCGGCGCATTGTCTTCGAGCTCCGCTGCGCCAACGATCTCGCCGCTCTTGGCATCAATCGCCGTCGCCGTACCCGGTGTGCTGTGCGTCGTGAGAATGATGTGACCCGAGCCCTCGTCATACATGATTCCATCCAGTCCGCCGACGGCGACCGGGATGCGCTTGAGCACGGCCAGAGTTTTCAGATCAAACATGGTTACGGTGGAGTCGCCGCCATTGGTGGTGAATCCGTGATTGGCGGATTTCGCCAGCGCGACGCCATGCACATTGGGCGTATCAGGGATATCGCCGATGATCTTGCCGCTGGGACCGTCAACGACCATGACATGCGTGCCGCGGGAGACGAACACACGTCCGGTGCCCGCTTCAGCGGTGATGTAGTCATGCCCGCCATCGCCACCCAGTTCGAACTGATTCACTTTGAAGACCGGTGCTATCCCGGGCGCTGCCTGAGTGAGAGATGAGAGGAGCGTCAACGCGGTTGCGGCCAGGACACGATCGAACATGACAGAGTCTCCGAAGAGCAGAGGTGATGACGTCAGCGAATTTCGCAGTGATTCTGCCCGAGTCCCCAGGGAGCGATAGTCCTATTTGATGCAAGCTTCGGCAAGGAAGGCGCTAGTTGTGAAGAGATCGGGCAGCGCAGCCCTCCTACGCGGGACCGAATCTGATCCCTGACATTTATTCACACTGGGAAATTTGCCTGCCACAGCCGACTTCTTCACACTGCACCGGTTTCCTGCAGCCCGAGAACAGCAATGAAAGATCTGCACGTTCCCCGTATCGATGCCCGCTACTGGACCGCCATCACACTGGCCAGCGTCTTTGGCACGAATCTGGGCGATCTCTATGCGCATGACAGCGGCCTGGGAATCCTCGGTGGATTGCCGGTGCTCGCCGCAATCGTGGCACTGGCTTACCTGTTCGAGCGGCGCGACAACCGCAGGCATGAGGCCTGGTACTGGCTGGCCATCATTGTCATCCGCACCGGCGCTACCAACATCGCTGATTACCTCTGCGGCCGTCATTACATGGGCTGGAACCGGTTTGCACTCTCTGCGGCGTTGGCGGCGGTGATCGCGGCCGTAGTCTGGCGCGGTGCGCGCAGTGCGGCGAGCCGTAGCGGGCTGCCACAGACCGATGTGCGTTACTGGACGGCGATGCTAGCTGCCGGCGTGCTCGGCACAGCGCTGGGCGACGCGTTGCAGCGACTGATGGGACAAGGGGTTGCGTCCGCGGCGCTGCTGGCGGTGCTGCTGGTGGTGCTGCTGTTCAACCGCCGGGCTGCCGCCCTGACGCTGCTTGCCTACTGGTTCACCGTCTGCATCGCACGCACTGCTGGCACGGCCATTGGCGATCTACTCGCTGAACACGACAAACTCGGCATCGGACTGAATGCCAGCACGGCCTTGAGCGGACTGCTCTTTGTTGGCGTTCTGCTCCTCTGGCGCGTACGCCCACAGTCGGACATCTCAGCCAGCTAGCCAGTCGCAGTCAGCTGGCCGGAAACAAACCAGCAACATTACCGGTATAGTCTGGCTGGTATGCCTCCCGTGGAGAATCGAGCCGAGATGTCTGCTGTGCCAAGCCCCGTCGCGAGCACCCTGAGCGGTGCGTTGGGTCTGCTGGCCACCGCATTGCTTTGTACGGCGTGCGCAACTCTGGCCACAACGGGCGCTGAAACAGCACCTGCAAAGCCTGCCCTACCCGCGCACTTCGAGCAGTCATCATCGGCCGGAGTCGTCAACGATGTCGCTCCGCCCGCCAACGGTGACTGGTATCGCGGCTTCGGCAGCGACGAACTCATCGCACTGATTGCCAATGCACGGGCTCACAACACAGATCTGGCGGCCGCGCAGGCGCGCATCCTTCAGGCGGACTCACGTGCCCGTGCTGCCGGCAGTGGGCTGCTTCCCAGTGTGCAGGCAGGCGGCAATATCTCAAGGTCCACTGGCCGCAGCGGTGGAACCACCGGCCGTGAAACCGATTGGTCCGGGCTGCTCTCGGCCAGCTACGAGATCGACTTCTGGGGTCGCAACCGCGCGACGGCAGATTCCGCGCAGGCGATGGCGCGAGCCAGTCGGAGTGATCGTGAAGCATTGCGGCTGACTCTCGAGAGCAGCATCGCCAGCAGCTATTTTCGCGTGCTGTCGCTGCGCGAGCGCCTGACGATCGCCTCAGACAATTTAACGACCGCGCGCCAGGTACTACAGGCCACTGAAGCACGCTACTCGGCTGGCAAGGCCAGCGCCGTGGAAGTGGCCACACAGCGTGCCGTGGTTGCCAATGCAGAGCTGGTGCTGCCTGAACTGCAGCAACAGGAAGCGGCCGAGCGCGGCGTGTTGGGGGTGCTTTCCGGTCACGATCCGGAGCAATTCGATATCAAAGGGCTGCCTCTGGCCGCGCTGCAGGAGCCGGCTGTGACTGCGGGCTTGCCCGCGCAACTGTTGACGCGGCGACCGGACCTGCTCGCCGCTGAAGCCAATCTCGCCGCGGCGCACGCCGACGTTCGCGCCGCACAGGCCGCTATTTTCCCCACTGTGGCATTGACGGCGAACGGGGGTGTCCAGAACCCCGCGCTTCAGGCTGCGGTGCTCACGCTCGAAGGCACTGGCAGCACCTTCTCCGTGGGCGCGAGTGTCGTGCAAAGCATCTTTGATGGCGGTCGTCGCCAGGCACTGCGCGCAGAATCCACCGCCCGTGAGCAGGAACTGCTGGCGAATTACCAAACAGCGATTCGTAATGCTCTGCTTGATGTGGAAACCGCGCTCTCCGCTCTCCAGCACCTGAACCAGCAGCGCGCAGCACAAGATGAAAGCCTTGCGCAGAGCACACGCGCGTTCGAGGGTGCGGAGCTGCGCTACCGCGCTGGCTCCAGCGACTATCTCAGCGTTCTCGAAGCACAGCGTATGCTTCACGGCGCACGCGATCAGGCCAGCGCTTATCGGTTGGCACATCTGCTGGCGCTGATCAATCTTGGCAAGGCACTGGGCGGCGGCTGGCAAGCCGAATCGCTGTCGGCCAGTGCATCCATCCACCGTTAGGCGAGTGCATCCATGAAAGCGTTCCATCGCGCAACTCTGCTGGTCTCAGGCCTTTTGCTGCTGTCAGTGAGCGGCTGCGAAGGAAAATTCGGTGCCGCCGACGATGACGACAAGCCAGCGGCTGCGTCCAAGACGGTCGAAGAAGAAAACGGACCGAAGCTCGACGCCGAGCAGCGCGAAAAACTGGGCATTGTCACCACAGCTGCGGCCAATGCCAGTTTTCTGGCCGAAACGCCCGGCTTTGGCGTGGTGCTCAGCCATGAACCCATCGCGGTAGCCAGCGCCGAGCTCAGCAATGCGCAACTCGCCCTGCGACAAAGTCAGGCGGCACTGGCACGCGCAAAACAATTGTCAGGAACGCCTGGTGCACTGCCCACTGAGACCATCGAGGCAGTGGAGCGACAGGCCGCGACGGACGCCGCAGCCCTGACGCTGGCGGAACATCGACTAACAGCCCTGCTCGGCCAGGGGGCGCCATCTAAAGCGCCGGGTCAAGCATGGCTGACTGAATTAGCAGGCGGTCAGGTCAAATTGGTACGCGTCACCTTTGCACTCGGCACACTGCCGGCGGCACTGCCTAAGCATGTGCGCCTGACACGTCTCGACAGTGGTGCCACGGGACGCAATTGGGTCAGCGATGCGATCTGGGATGCACCGGCGGACACCACGATCCCGGGTCGCAGCTTCTTCACGCTGCTGCGCGCCGCCGATGTCAGTGAAGGTGAGCGCCTGCAAGCCTGGGCTTCGAGCAGCGCAACCGTTAAGGGCATCGTTGTTCCGGCCACGGCTGTGATCCAGTACAACAGCGCCTACTGGTGCTACGTCGCCAAGCCCGACGGCAGCTTCTCACGCGCCCTCCTCGACACCAGCCGTCCGGCGCCCAGTGGCTATTTTGTTTCCGAAGGTATTGCACCGGGTGATGAGGTGGTGAGCACCGGTGCCGGGCTGCTGCTGGCCCGCGAAATCAATCCGAGCGCGGAAGCCGACGAATGATCCAGTGGCTGATCGATCTGTGCGTACGGCGCAGTGGCGCAGTCGCAGCACTCGCGCTGCTGGCGCTTGCGCTGGGCATTTTTGGCGCCATGCATGCATCGCTGGATGTGTTCCCGGAGTTTGTACCATCGCAGGTATCGATCCAGACCGAGGCTCCCGGCTTTACTCCTCAGCAGGTCGAGGAACTGATCACGCGCCCCATTGAAAATCTGGTCAATGGCGCAGCCGGACTCGCTTCACTGCGCTCGCAGTCGATTCAGGGTCTTTCGGTAATCACTATCAATTTCAATGAAGGCCTTGACCTGCATGTTGCGCGGCAGGGCATCGCAGAGCGTCTGGCGGAACTCGGTAGTACGCTGCCGAGCGGCGTGGCGACGCCGAAGCTGTCACCGCTGGTCTCCAGTACGATGGACCTGCTGAAGATCGGCCTGGTGTCAGACAAGGTCGATGCCTATGCGCTGCGCGATGCCGCTGACTGGGTCATCAAACCGCGGCTACTGGCGGTTCCCGGGGTGGCCCACGCCATCGTGTACGGCGGAGCCGTACGTCAGATCCATGTGACGCCCGACATGGCACGCATGGCTTCCTATGGGATCACGCTCACAGAACTTGCCGACGGCGCACGTGCCGCACTGAGCCTGCGCGGCGCTGGTTTCATCGACCTGACAGCGCAACGCATCCTGCTGGAAACACCCACACCCAAACCTGATTTGGCAGCACTGGGCGAGGCACTGGTCAGCGTACGCAACGGGGTGCCTATCCACCTGCGCGATGTTGCGACCGTGCAGATCGCGCCGGCGCCGCGCTTCGGCGACGCGCTGATCATGGGTCAGAGCGGCGTGCTGCTGTCTCTGGCCAGCCAGTACGGCGCCAACACATTGGCCACCACGCATGAGGTCGAGGCTGCACTGGCCGAGTTGGAGCCCGCGCTGAAGGCGCAGGGCATCACAGTCCATCCGGCGCTGCACCGCCCGGCCAACTTCATTGAGCGTGCGCTGGGAGATCTGCAGCAATCACTGCTGATCGCCGCGCTCCTGATCCTTGCCGTGCTGTACCTGTTCATGCGCGACACGCGCGCTGCGCTGATCGCCTTCACAGCCATTCCGCTATCACTTCTGGCCGCGATCGCAGCGCTCGGACACTTTGGCTACACGCTGAACACCATGACTTTGGGTGGCTTTGCCGTCGCGCTCGGCGTGCTGGTTGACGACGCCATCATCGACATCGAGAACATCATGCGTCGGCTTCGTGCCAACGCACAGTTGTCCACACCGCTGCCGCGCTTCCAAGTGATTCGCGACGCGGCGTTGGAAGTGCGCGGTCCGGTGATCTTCGCCACGCTGGTCGTGATCGCCGTGTTCCTGCCGCAGCTTTTCACCTCCAGCGTGCAGGGTCATTTCGTCGGCCCGCTGGCGCTGGCTTTCATCATTGCCGTACTCGCCTCGCTGGCGGTGGCCATGACGGCCACGCCGGCACTGTGCGCGCTGCTGCTGAAGCAGGACGCCGGCCACGGTGATGCAGGTTGGCTGATACGCCTCAAAGCCTGGCAGGGACGAGCCATCAACGGCGTCGCTGCGCACTTGCGCCTAGTGGCTGCGACCCTAACTGTATTGATCATCGCTGCACTGGCGGCACTGCCCTTCCTCGGCGGCACGTTCATGCCGGACTTCCGCGAAAGCCACTTCGTGATGCAGGTGTCGAGCTCCATCCCGGGCACTTCGCTGCAGGAAATGAAGTCCGTCGGCGAGCGCATCAGTCGTGAGGTTCTGGCACTGCCCTATGTGCAGTCCATTCAGCAACAGATTGGCCGCGCAGAGCTGGGTGAAGATACTTGGGGCCCACACCGAAGCGAGTTCCACATCGAGCTCAAGCCCGATGCGGATGTGGACCAGAAGATCGCACAGGAGCAGCTGCGCGAAATTCTCGAAAAATACCCCGGCCTCCAAAGCGAGGTGGTCACCTTCCTCGGCGATCGGATCAGCGAGAGCCTGAGCGGCGAGACGGCTCAGGTGGCGATCAAGGTATTCGGTGAGGATCTGGATCAGCTCGATCGCACCGGCGAGAGTGTTGTTGCAGCGCTGGGCAAGGTATCAGGGCTCGTGGACCTGCAATTCAAGCGCCAGAGCGGCACTCCCTCACTGACCATCGATCTCATGCCGCGTGCACTGACTGCCGCAGGCCTGAAAAATCAGGATGCGCTCGACGCCTTGCAGGCTGCCTACGCCGGCATGACGGTGGGCGAGACCTTCAGTGGCACGCGCTCCATCGAGACAGTGGTGATGCTGCCCGAATCGGTACGCACTCATCCGGATCAGGTCGGTCGCCTGATGATCAATGGTGCGCTTGGGCCGGTGCCGCTGGCTCAGGTGGCACGCATCCACGCCACCGAAGGCCGCTACATGATCGAGCACGATGGCGGCCAACGTCGCATCAGCGTGACCTTCAATGTTAGCGGCCGGCCGCTGCAGGAGGTCGTCACCGAGGCGCGGGAACTGATCGCGCAGAAGGTCACCCTCCCCTCTGGCGTCTTCATCCAGTTCACTGGCGCCGCCGAAGCTGAACGGCAGACACGCAATGAAATGCTGCTCTACAGTGGCGTGGCACTGGTGCTGATCGTGATGATTCTGTTCATGGCCTTTCAGTGGCGAATCAACACCTGGCTAGTGCTGGCCAACCTACCCTTCAGTCTGATTGGCAGCGTCGCTGCGATTGCCTGCAGCGGTATCGGGCTATCACTGGGAGCAGTGGTCGGACTGGTGACGGTCTTTGGTATCAGCGCCCGCAATGCCATCCTGCAGTTGGTGCATTACGAGCACCTAGTCGAACGCGAAGGCGCTGCGTGGAATCTGGAGTTAGTGCTGCGCGGCGCCGGCGAACGCCTGATTCCCATCCTGATGACCGCCGCGGTCACGGCGCTCGGACTGGCACCACTGGCCTTTGGCCTGCACCGCCCGGGACAGGAGATCGAAGGCCCGATGGCCATCACTGTTCTGGGCGGACTGGTGAGCTCGACCGTGCTGAATCTGGTGGTGCTGCCAGCGCTGGCCCTTCGCTACGTACGGCCTCGCAGCTGATATCAAAGCGGGGCGACGGGCGCGGTGCGCTCCAGCGTGATGAAACTCATCGCATAGGCATGACGCTCGTCAGCAGCATGCTCCAAGCGCGCTGACTCACGCCATTCCTCCCAACGCACAGTCGGGAAACGCACGTCGCCTTCAACATCGGCATGAACCCGCGTCAGGTAGAGCACCTGCGCCAGCGGCAGCGCCGCGGCATACAACACAGCGCCCCCGATAACGCAGACCTCTTCGAGACCCGCACAGCGCTGCAGCGCCTCCTGCAGGTTGCGCACGGTCTCGACACCCGGCACAGCGATTTCAGGACCACTGCTCAGCACCAGATTTCGGCGACCTGGCAGCGGGCGCCCGATCGACTCGAAGGTGCGCCGGCCCATCAGCACCGGCTTACCCAGTGTGACTGTCTTGAAGTGCCGCAGGTCGTCCGGCAGATGCCAGGGCAGCGCACCGCCGCGACCGATCACGCCGTTGGTGGCGAGGGCAGCAACGAGCGCCAGCCTGGTCACCGGCAGATCACTTCTTCTTCGCAGCCTGTTTGCGAGCGGCCTTCTTGCGGGCGCCCTGCTTCACAGCCTTCTTCTTGGCGCGCTTCTTGGGCCGCTTGGCCGGCCACAGCATTGTCCCGCGACAGTTCTTGGCACCACAGCGGCAAGCGTAGATCTCATCGACGTTCTCCGGGTCGTCGTCGTCGCGACCAATGGAGTAATCGTAGATCAGTTCTTCGCCTGGCTTGATCGTGCGGATCGCTTCGACGAACACGCGACGGTCCTCAATGACCGATTCGCAGTTCGGATCGCAACCGTGGTTGATGAAACGAGAGTCGTTGCCACCCACGCCGCCGTCAATGACAATGCTCCGGCTCACAATGAACAGGAAGGTGTGGTTGTCGTTGTCGGCCTTGCTCTCGTAACGACGATCGGCCTCCTCATGCGAGATGCGATCGCCGACATATTCAGCGATACGCGCACCCTTGCGGATCAGACGTGTAGCGAAGGCGCCGCGTCCATGCACCTTTGAACGGCGTACTTTGAAATAAGGTTCTTTGGCGATGGCGGTCATACAGCCACCGGCGCCTTGATTGCAGGATGATGCTGGTAGTTCACGAACTCGAAGTCCTCGTACTGATAATCAAATAGAGTGGGCGGCCGGCGCCGGATGTTCAGAGTGGGCAACGGCAAGGACTGCCGTGCGAGCTGCAAGTCCGCCTGCTCGAGGTGGTTCAGGTACAGGTGCGTATCACCCCCGGTCCACACAAAGTCGCCGGGCAGCAGATCACATTGCTGCGCAACCATGTGCGTCAGCAGTGCATAGGAGGCGATGTTGAAGGGCACGCCGAGGAAGATGTCAGCACTGCGCTGATACAACTGGCAACTGAGTCGGCCCTCCGCGACATAGAACTGGAACAGCGCGTGACAGGGCTGCAGCGCCATGCGCGGCAGTTCGCCGACGTTCCAGGCGCTGACGATGATGCGCCGCGAGTCCGGGTTATTGCGGATCTGCTGCAGGACTTCGGCCATCTGATCAACTTCGCGACCATCGGCCGTGCGCCAGGCACGCCACTGCCGGCCATAGACCGGGCCGAGTTCACCGTTGGCATCGGCCCACTCGTCCCAGATCGTCACGCCATGCTCGCGCAGGTAGCGCGTATTGGTTTCGCCGCGCAGGAACCACAGCAGTTCGTGCACCACCGACTTGAGATGAATGCGCTTGGTGGTGACCAGCGGAAAGCCGTCGGAGAGGCGGAAGCGAAGCTGCGCGCCGAACAGCGACAAGGTACCGGTGCCGGTGCGATCGGTCTTGCGTGCGCCCTGCTCGCGCACCTGGCGCAACAGTTGCAGGTACGAATCCATCAGGATGCCGTCTGGTAATTGCCGGAGGGCTCAGGGTGCGCGTTGGCACGCCAAGCCAGATACAGACCGGCCAACAGCATCGGCAGCGAGAGCACCATGCCCATCGTGAGCCAGTTACCGGCCAGGTAGCCGATCTGCACATCCGGTACGCGGACGAATTCCACCACAATGCGCGACACCGAGTAGATGATCAGGAACAGCGCCGAGGGCGCATATCGGGGACGCGGCCGCGAGGTGAACCACCACAGTAGCGCAGCCAGCAACAGGCCCTCGAGCAGGCCCTCATAGAGTTGCGAAGGGTGACGGACAGCGATGAGACCGGTGGACAGATCCTCGACGCGGAAACCCCAAGGGACTGAGGTGGGCTTGCCCCACAGCTCGCTGTTGATGAAATTTCCCATGCGACCCGCAAACAGACCGAGGCCCGGCAACGGTGCGGCAAAGTCGAAGACGTCGAACACGCGCCGCCCGCCGCGGCGGGCGAATAGTCCAATCGCGGTGAGCACGCCGAGGAAGCCGCCATGGAAGGACATGCCGCCCTGCCAGATTTTCAGCGGATACAGTGCATCATCACGCCACAGCGGCAGGCCATAGAACAACACATAGCCGACTCGTCCGCCGACGATGGTGCCCACCATGGCGTAGAACACGAAATCATCGACATCAGCGGCGCTCCATGTGGAGCCGGGGCGCGCAGCACGACGCCGGGCCAGCCACCAAGCCGTACCGAAGGCCAGCAGATACATGATGCCGTACCAATGCACATGGAGCGGGCCGAGGCGCAGCGCAACGGGATCGATGTTCGGTACGGTCAGCATGGGATGTCTGATTCTACGTCACGCGACAGAAGAATGCCTTCAGATAGCGGGTCTCCGGGATCGCCGGATGAAGCGGATGGTCCGGGGATTGGCCACCGACCGCCACGACCTGAACAAAGCGCTGCGCATGGCGCGCCGCCGTCTGGATCAGGGACAGCAACTCACCCTCACCGATGTGGTATGAGCAGGAACAGCTCACCAGCAGTCCCTCATCCGACAGGAGCCGCAGTGCCTGCTGATTCAGCTTGCGATAGGCGGCCTGCCCGCGCGGCGCATCCTTACGGCGCTTGATGAAGGCCGGTGGGTCGAGAATGATCGCATCGAAACGCTCACCGGCGGCGTGCAGCGCATCGAGCACTTCGAAGGCATCACCGTGGTGCGTCTGGAATTGCCCGTCGAGCGTGTAACCGTTGGCGATGGCATTGCGCTGGGCAATGGCCAGCGCGGCGGCGGAGGCGTCTACGCAGGTGGCGGTGCGAGCGCCGGCCGCCAGCGCCGTCAGCGCCCAAGCACCGGCATAGCTGCAGACATCGAGCACGCGTGCACCGGGCGGCAGGAACGCCGCCAGCCGGCTGCGGTTACTGGTCTGGTCGAAGAACCAACCGGTCTTCTGCGCATCGGCCAGCGGCACTGTGTAATGCAAGCCGCCCTCGACCACCGACAGCTCCGCAGGCAGCTCACCGATGGCGGCCATCACTTCCTTGGGCAGCTGTTCCAGATCGCGCGCTGAACTGTTGTTGCGCCAGACCAGCGCCCGTGGCGCGAGTACTTCGACGATGGCCGCTTCCAGCTCCCCACGCAGCGCTTCCATCCCCGCGGTGGCAATCTGCCCGACCAGCACATCATCGTAGCGATCCAGCACCAGTCCGGGCAGGCCGTCCGACTCGCCGAACACCAGCCGGTAGAACGGCACCTTGCTGATGCGCTCACGCCAGGCCAGCGCGGCGCGCAGCCGGCGCACCAGCAGCGCCCTGTCGATGGGCTCCTGCTCGTTGTGACTGAGTACCCGCGCGCAGATCAGCGCATGCGGATTCACATAGACATGCCCCAGGAACTGGCCGCGATCGCTGAGCAGACGCGCATGCGCACCGGGCGCGAAAGCGGTCAGCGGCGTGGCGGCCACATCGATTTCATTGGAGAACACCCACAGGTGTCCGGCGCGCAGACGGCGGTCTTCGCCGCGGCGCAGTCGGAGTTCGGGCGCGGCGGAAGCGCTGCTCATCGTGTGTTGGCCATCCGGTATAGTGACGCGCATTCTATGGTGAACTCACTCGCAAACGAAACCAGTCCTTACCTGCGCCAGCACGCCGACAACCCGGTGGATTGGCTGCCCTGGGGCGCCGAGGCGCTCGAGCGGGCACGGCGCGAAGGCAAGCCCATCCTGTTGTCCATCGGCTACGCCGCCTGCCACTGGTGTCATGTGATGGCGCATGAGTCATTCGAGGACCCGGCCACGGCCGCGGTCATGAATGAGCTGTTCGTCAACATCAAGGTGGATCGCGAAGAGCGTCCGGATATCGATCGCATCTACCAGCTGGCGCAACAGATGCTGACCGGGCGCGGCGGCGGCTGGCCGTTGACCATGTTCCTGCTGCCTCAGGATCAGCGCCCCTTCTTCGGAGGCACCTATTTTCCGCCTGAGCCGCGCCACGGACTGCCCGGCTTCCGCGATCTGCTGCAACATGTGGCTCGCTATCACCGCGAGCATGCCGATGAGCTGCGCGAGCCTGCCGCGCAGGTCGTCGCAGCCTTGGAGCGACTGAATGCTGGGGGCCACGGTACACCGGATGGTGCCGATGGCAGCGCCTTGGCTCTGGACG
Organism: Gammaproteobacteria bacterium; assembly: GCA_947452065.1. Classification (GTDB taxonomy): domain Bacteria; phylum Pseudomonadota; class Gammaproteobacteria; order Steroidobacterales; family Steroidobacteraceae; genus FEN-1191. Next base: position 80,260 of record CANGBB010000002.1, on the reverse strand, counting down.
CAACGCCGCTGGTCCGCGCCCGCGCGCAGCTGCAGCACGCCTTTGACGCCCACTGGGGCGGCTTCAGCGCTGCGCCCAAGTTCCCGCAGCCGCAGTTCATCGCGCGACTGATGCGTGACTGGCACGCCACCGCCACGGACGAAACGCCCGATCTGCACGCCATGTACATGGCCACACTGAGTCTGACACGCATGGCCGAGGGCGGACTGTTCGACAGTCTAGGCGGCGGCTTCTACCGCTACTGCGTCGACGGCGAGTGGCAGATTCCGCACTTTGAAAAGATGTTGTACGACAACGCGCAACTGCTGGCCTCGTATGCCGAGGCTGCCTGCGCTACGGGTGAGCCATTGTTCCGCGATGTGGCGAATCGCACAGCGGACTTCCTGTTGAGTGACATGCGCGCGCCTGACGGCGCGTTCTACTCCAGCTATGACGCCGACTCAGAAGGCCATGAAGGCCGCTACTATGTCTGGACGCCGGAAGCCGTACAGGCGCTGCTGAGCGCCGAGGAATATGCGGCCTTCGCACCTCGCCACGGCCTGGATGGCCCGGCCAACTTCGAGGGCGAATGGCATCTGCAGGGTGTCGGCACACAGCCTCCCGATCCGCTGGTCGAGAGCGCACGCGCCAAGTTGCTGGCCGCACGTAGACTGCGCGTCGCACCCGGCCTTGATGACAAGCGACTGACCAGCTGGAACGCATTGACGATCCGCGCGCTGGCCATCGCTGCACGCAGTCTGGACCGTACCGACTGCGCCGACGCAGCTCAACAGGGGTTGCAGTTCCTGCAAACTCATCATTGGCGCGACGGCCGACTGCTGGCCACCAGCGCCGGCGGCTCCGCGCGCGGCATGGCCTTTCTGGACGACTACGCCTTCCTCGCCGATGCCATTCTGGAGCTGTGCACGGTGCGCTTCGATGCCGCCGCACTGCGTTTCGGCGGCCAGCTGCTCGACGCCCTGCTGGAGCATTTCAGCGACAGGAAATCGGGTGGTTTCTATTTCACCGCCGACGACCACGAGACGCTGATCACGCGACCACGCAGCTTCAGCGACGATGCCCTGCCATCCGGCAATGGCGTGGCTTTGCAGGTGCTGCAGCGCTATGGATACCTGCTGGGCGAGCCGCGTTATCTGGAGGCTGCGGAGCGCGGTTTGCGCGCCGCCTGGCCGCAGCTCGGCCGCGACAGCCTGCTGCATGCAACGCTTCTCGGCGCGCTGGAAGAGTACGTGCACTCACCGGAATTTGTGATCCTGCGCGGTGCGGGCCGGGACATCGAGCCGTGGCGGCGTCAGCTGGCCAAGGTCTACGCACCGCGCCGCGTGGTGCTGGCTGTGCCCGCTGAGTCTGTTGATCTGCCCGCTGCACTGGCCAGCAAGCCGGCGTTGTCCGAGCGCGTCAGTGCCTATGTGTGCCGGGGCTCGGTCTGTAGTGCGCCGCTCCACACACTTCAGTTGCTCGCGGCCGAACTGATGGGCGGCGCCTCGGACTAGCGCCGCTACGGCTTAGCGGCCTACGCCGGATTCAGCACATGGAGCGCGATCAGCAGCGGAATCACCACTGCGACGATTGCCTCTCCGGCGATCAACCCCGAGGCCAGCGGTATGGCGTACTTCTCCGCTGTCCTGCGATCCAGACGCTGCCACAGCGACATCAACAAGCTGCCGAGCACCATCGTGAACACCACCGTGCCCGGCACCATCATGCCGATGCCCAGGCCCGTTGGTGACGGCAGGAATCGCCCGAAACGCTTCTCACCCAGGGTGAGGAGGATGCCCAAGAGTGCAAACAGGGCAAAGAAGTGAATCGCATACTGGGGCAGCGCCGCGATGCCACTGGACAGCACTTCAGCAAACCCGGCGATACGCGCTGAGATCGGCGAAGACAGGCCATCGCCACCAATGCCATAGGTCGACTTCAGCAGCGGATACATCCATGCCACTGCCGCAGCACCCACTGGCGCAGCCAGCAACTGCGCGTAAGTGAGGTAACGCGGCCGGGAACCGATGAGTGCGCCGGTCTTGTAGTCCTGCATGATCGCCTCTGACTGTGTGGCGATGGTGCCCATGGTGCCGCTGGCACCCAGATTGGCGATCAGATTGCCCGGCGCGAGGCCGGCGAAAATCGTCTGCATCAGATTGGTGAGCTGGCTGATCGGACCCCAGTTGGTTTCGCCCAGCACTCGCAGCCCCACCAGCATCAGCGGCACCGACAGCGCAACGGCCACCAGCGTCAGCCACACCGGCAAACCAAAGACCACTCGCTGCACCACCACCAACACCACAGTCGAGAGGAACACACCGACGCCCACCCACCTCATTGGGAATTCGTCGGCATGCACGGATTCCCTCGACAGCGTCGAGAAACTGCGCCGGAGCGTTGGCCACTGCAGCGCCAGTGCGGTGAGCCCACCGGCGATGAGCAGGCCCGTGCCCGGCCACATCACCCAGAGCAGGATATCGCGGCGCGTCGCGCCGGCGATGAGATGCAGCGGGACCAAGAATTTCGGCGCGACAATCCAAGAGAGGATCGCACCCACGGCCATACTCAGATTGATGCGATTGCCGACAATCATCCCTGAGCCGATACCGAGCAAACTGACGGCAAATCCCGCGCCGGCACCAGCGACGGCAAGACCAAAGAAGGAGCGCAGCACTTCCTCAGGCAGACGCTCGCCCCCATAGGGCAAGGTCAGCAGCATGACCAGACCCGAGGCCACGGCCCCACCGAACAGCGCCAGCGCAACCTTGCGTGCCTGTGGGCCGCGCTCATCCAGCACGATGAGTGTTTCAGCAGCCGCGATGCCATCGGCATACGGCAGCTTCTGATCGATCACGTAGTGATGCCGCATCGGCACGGCCAGCAGCAGACCGAGAATGCTGGCGGCCGTCAGCCAGATGAATGACTCCAGCGGTGTGGGCGCGAAGGTGAAGTTCAGGCCCGGCCGTTGCGCGAGCAGGTCGAAGGCCGCCAGCACAACGCACATGAAGGAGGTCTGCGCCGCGGAGGTTCCCGCGGTCTGGACGATATTGTTCTCCCAGCGATTGAAGCCCCGGAAGAAGAGGCCGAGCATCAGGTAGCCGAAGAAGGCCGCTACCACCGAGACATTCGGCCCAAAACCGAGTTTGAGCACGATGTACGGGTAGGAGGCACCCATGATCGCAGCGACCAGCATGCCGGCGATGACCGCACGCAGCGTGAACTCCCGGCCTCCCGGAGGTCTGGCGGCCGCGCCCTCGCCGCTCGATGGAGCGGCATCCACGGAGATGGACTGACTCATGGGCTGAACCCTACCACGGCCGGTTCCGTCAGGGTGCACGTGCAGCGATCACGGGCGTGCCCATGGCATTGGCCACTTGGCCGCTGAAGGTCTACGATCGGGGGGCGTACCATTCGATTCACCTTCCGGGGAGACGGATGCATGTGCCGCTACGCTGCCGGACTTCTGGCCCTCCTACTGGTCACTCCACAGGCTTGGAGCAATACCACGCTGCGCTATAGCGGTGTTGCCCGCGCCGGTGGACAGGTGGCCTACGTCGAGGATCACACCGTTGAATACGCCGATTCAGGCCGACTGCTCACGGCTCGCACGGTGTATCGATCGGAAGCGGGACGACCCATCGCAGAGATGCGCTCGGATTTTCGCGACAGCCTGACGGTCCCTGCCCATGTGATCCAGGACTTCAGGACCGGCAATGTGCAGGGCCTGCGACGCGAGGCCGGCCGAGTTGTCCTCTTCGATCAGGACAGAGGCCAACCGGAGCGCACCCGCGTCCTGAATGATGCCGATGCCGTCGAACACATTCTCGTCGGCTGCCAAGGCCTCAATTATTATCTGCTCGACAACCTTGATCGGCTGTCACCGGGCCAAGTCGTTCCGCTACGCTTTCTGATTCCCGGCAAGCTTGATTATTACGACTTCCAGATGAGGCGCGTACAGACATCAGGCCCGCAGATCACAGAGTTTGAGATCACGATTAAAAGCCGGTTCCTGAAGCTGTTCGCACCCAAGCTGGTGATCAGATATGACCGCCAACTGAAACGCATTGTCTGGTACGAAGGGCTGTCCAATATCCGCAACGATGCGGGGCACAACCAGTCCGTGACGATTACCTACGGGGACACACCGAAATGAGTACGTCCATGCGACACGCACTGCTGGCCATCTTCATGGCGCTGATACTGTCCCCGGCTGTGGCGGACGCGACCAACCTCGACCGCGCGGTCGAGTTCTTCCAGCTGCTCGACAAGGACCACATGGAACGGGTCGATCAGTTCTATGACCGCAATGTCGCTTTCCAAGACCCGGTGCACACGCTGAGCGGCGTCGCTGCGGTACGCGCCTACTACGATGGCTTATACCGGAATGCCACGGCGATTCGCTTCGAGTTCTCGAAGCAGTTGGAGGTCGGCGACACGGTTGTGCTCGTCTGGCGCATGTTCCTCAAATCGCCTTCGCTGGAGGGTGGCCGGGAGATCACCGTCGACGGCACTTCGGTGATCACCTTCGGCGGCGCCGAAGGCAAGGCGATCAAGCACCGCGATTACTTCGACATGGGTGAATTCGTCTACGAGCGCATCCCGGTGCTGCGCTCGATCATCGGCTACATCAAGAGCCGTCTGGCCGGAAAGTAGCTAGGCCTGATTCACTGCCACCACCGTGGCCTTCGGGAAGAAATTGAACTCCGAGGCACTGGCCCAGGTGTAAGCCCCCATTGCGCGCCCGACGATCAGATCGCCTTGGCGCAATTCGGGCAGCATCAGGTTCTCAGCGATGACGTCGATGCTGTCACAGGTCGGCCCGGCCAGTACCGAAGGCCGCAGCGGCTCGCCACGACGCAGCGATTCCACCGGGTAGCGCGCATGATCGTAGAGCTGCCCGCTATACGAGCCATACATACCGTCGTCGAGGTAGTACCACCAGTGACCCTCGCGCTTGGCGCGACCCATGACACTGGCAACCCCAATGGCCGAAGGCCCCGCGATGTAGCGGCCCGGCTCGGCAATGACGCGCACGCGTTTAGGCAGTGCAGCCAGCACCTTGCGGATGGGTGCACAGAAGCGGCCGATATCGACCACGTGCTGTGTGTATTCGATCGGGAATCCGCCGCCGATGTCGAGCGTATCGAGTGTGCCGAGCTTCTCGCGGCGCGCAGCAGCCAGCAGCCGCGTGCACACCTCAATGGCCTCGACGTGCTTGAGCGCATCAGCTGCCTGTGAACCGACATGGAACGAGAAACCCTGCACGTCGATACCGAGCTTCGCGGCCAGGCGCGCCAACTGCACCGCATCCTCGGGGTCACACCCGAACTTGCGCGAGAGATCGACCACCGCGCCGGGGCTGCGAAACGACACCCGCAGCAACAGTCGGGCGCGATCGGCATAGGGCTTGAACTTACGCACTTCGTCGGGATTGTCAGCAACGAAGGTACGTACGCCGTAGTCGAGCGCATTGCGAATATCGATGTCGCGCTTGATCGGATGCGTGTGGATGCAACGCTCGGCGTCAATATTCAGACTGCGCGCCAGATGCACCTCGCCGGTGGTGGCCAAATCCAGCCAGCCACCCAACGCCACGACGGTCTGCACCACGGCCGCATGCGGCAGTGGCTTGAGTGCGTAATGCAGGTCTACACCGGGCAGCGCGCGATGGAGTTTCCGGTACTGGGTTCGCACCCGCTCGCAGTCGATGATCAGGAGCGGTGAACCGAACTCGGCCACCAGACGCTGAATCTGATCGGGCTGAAAAGGATCGATGACAGTCTTGCTCAAGGCAGTACTCCGGGGCGCAATGCGTCGGTCAGTTCGGATTGTGCGACAGGATCGCTGGCCCGTCGCAGGCGGTCACGCACTGCCTCCCAGTCATCACCGGGAGGCGGTGCCTGCACAAGAATGCAGGCCGCACCCGCGCGATCCAGTTCGCGCAGATGAGCGTACAGATCATGACCGAAGCGGGCGACATCGGCGCCCGCATTGATCCAGGTCATCTCTTGGAGGGTGCGGCGCGCCGCACGTCGTGCCAGCACCGCGCAGCGCCGGCCAGCGGCACTCGCACGCGACACTGTGTCCTCGAGGGCCTCATCGGCAATCACTGCCAGCGGCGTACGCGGCGCGTAATGGGCCGCATCGGAGCCCGGCACGCGCGGAGATTCCACTGCTGCACCAGCTTCGACCTGCGGCACCACGGCACGCAGCTGTGTCAGCGTGATCGAGCCCGGGCGCAGCAGACGCGGCACGGGACCGCTGCAATCGACGATGGTGGATTCCAGACCCACATCGCAGTCGCCGCCATCGAGCAGCCAGCGCAGTGCGGAACCAAACTCATCACGCACATGTTGAGCGCGGGTTGGACTGACATGACCATAGCGATTGGCCGAAGGTGCCGCGATACCGTCGCCGAAGGCCGCAAGGAGGCGACGCGCCACCGGATGCGACGGCACGCGCAAGGCGACTGTGTCCTGCCCGCCAGTGACCGCGTCCGGCACACCCTCCGCACGCAGCAGCACCAGCGTCAGCGGGCCAGGCCAGAAGCGCGCCGCGAGCTGCTGCGCCGGCGATGTGATCTGCCGCGCCCAGCGCGGCAACTCGCTCGCATCGGCCAGATGCACGATCAGCGGGTGACTGCGCGGACGACGCTTGAGTGCAAACACGCGTTGCACCGCTTCGACATTGCGGGCCGCCGCACCAAGCCCGTACACGGTCTCAGTGGGGAATGCGACAACTTCGCCCGCCCGCAGCGCGTCCGCTGCAGACTCTACTTCCCTGTCGGTGGGCTGCATGGTGGCTCAGTCGAGCGAGCGCCGATGCCAGCCGTCGGCTTCAGCCAGCAGCGAATAGGTGGGCCAGTAGTGGGGATCGGGCTTGAGGGTGATGACCGTCGGGGCATTGTTCCAGCCCAAGGTCTTGATGCGCAGTGAACTGGACTGCGCACGATCACTGACCGCACGGATGAAGCTATCGATATCCGGTGTCGGCACACCATCCACCTCGACGATGCGCTGCCCGGGCTGCAGACCAAAGCGGCTCGCCGGCGAGCCGTATTGAAAATAGGCCACATAAACACCCTCAGGCGCGAGGCTACGCTGCGCGGCGATGGCTCGATGGGGTGACTGCAGCGTGGCACCGGCCCAGAGCAACACGCGACGCACCGCGCCACCTGAAAGTGCGGTGGTGTTCACGTTGATCGTCTTGGCTGCATCCGCGCGCCATACGGTGACCTGCACCTGATCCTTGTTCATCACCGCACGTTCGACATCGCGGAAGCGCGTCATCGTGGTGCCGTCGATGGCGAGCAGCAGATCGCCGGGCAGCAACTGCTTCGCCGCATCGGTGCCGCCCACCAGTCGCGTGATCGAAAGCGCATTGCGAGCCTCAGGGTTGGCCTGCTGGATGCGCCGGATCCATTCATCGGTCAATCCCAGTCCGCGGGCCGATGCCAGCGTCTGCATGCCGAACTCGGCATCCAGCGAACGGAGATCGTTCCCGCTGCGCACGATCTGCAGCGTCTCGGCCACCAAATCGGCCGGAATACCGCGGCTTTCCTGCACCAGCTCACGACCGTTGTCAGTCGCGAAACTGGCCCACAGACCACGGACGCGTCCGCTCTTGTCGGCCAGCACCCCGACCAGATCATCGGGCGGATTGACCAGCGACGCGACCTCGATGTTCGCGTCACGGAACTGCACCGTGCGCGAGAGCGGCAGCATCAATGGATTGACCTCCGCCACATTGGTGGTGCGTGACTGCAGATCACCACCGCCATCCAAGCCGATCACATCGACGGACTCACCCGGTCGCATGGGGTCGGTGGACAGCGACGCCGCGACCGCCGGCGTATCGCCGATGAGCTTGGGGTCATACTGCAACACCGCGAGGTTGTGCAGCGGATGCACATAGATAACCCGCGCCGGAATCTCCAGCGCTCCGGCGAATGTCAGCCGCACATCGCCGAGCGACACGGGCACCGTATTGCGATCGGTGATCACCAGACCACGCGCGGCATCGATAATTACACCGGTGCCGCGATAGTTGCGCTCCGTGACACCTGATACCGCATACGGCATGTCAAAGGTGATCCCCACCAGCGATGGCGCAATGCGCTCGACATTGCGATCGCCATGCTTCGGGTAGCGCGCACTCCCCGCCTCGGGCGCCGCTGCGGCCGCCACGGGTGGCAGATCTGCGCAGTTCCAAATCCCGGCGCCATCGTCCCGATCACAGCGGCGCGCCTGGAACCAGCGCCGGTCGACATACACCGCCTTCAACTGGCTGCGACGCGGATCTTCCATGGTGAAGTAACGCAATGCGATGCGCTGACCATCCGGCAACGCCCCAACCTGCGCGATGAAATCATCGAGGTTGGTAATCGCCGTCTTGTTGACCATCGTGATGACCGCGCCGCGCGGGATGCCCGCGGCGTCGATGTTGTACCCGTTCGCTGCCACGAACACGCCCTTGATCGGCACATGAAAATGCCGGGCCATCTGGTAAGAGAGGTTGTGCAGGATGGCGTTATCGTACTCAAGGTAGGACGCCGGTGTGATGGCATCCAGATCATCAACGCGAATCCGCACCTTGACCGTCTTGCCACCCCGCTCCACTTCGATGTCCACCTCGCTACCGACTGCGTCATCGAGCACGGCTTCGAGCGGCTCGAAGCCGGTGACCAGATTGCCGTTCAGGCGCACCAGGACGTCACCGGGTGCGAGCACGGCATCGCAGGCTGAGCCGGGCTGCACATCCTCGACCACCAGCATGCCCGTGTTGCTCGGGAACGCGCGGCGTGCCTGACCCTCGGTGTCGTTCTGCAGACCGAGACGGCGCAACTCATCGTAAGGGCGGTAACGGAATTCGGTCTGTAGCGTGCCGCGCCGCACCGGCTTTCCGGCACGGATCAGCTGCAGCGCGCGCTGCACGCGGCCCAGCGGCAGATAGAAGCTCGAGGCGGCACCGGTAGCACCACCGGCATTGAGCGCGACCACCCGACCCTGCACATCAATGACCGGCGATCCCGACGAACCTCCTGATGTACCCGAAGCGGCCTGGATGTAGAAGGTGTTGAAGTCGTTGTAACGACCGACACCATACTGCGGCGCCTCGCGGTCCAATCGCGCCAGAGTGCCGGCCAGGATCGACAACTGTTCGCCAGCGTTGTTGCCGATCACACGAATCTCGCGCCCAACCTGCGCCGCTTCCGGCGCCAGTGGCAGCGACTCAGGCTTGATGTAGCGCAGCTTGGTCGGATCGTAGCGATAGATGCCGAAGTCATGCACCGGATCGCGATAGACCGGATACAGCTGCACTTCTTCACGATCGAGGAAGGTGGCTTCAGCGGTCACCGGCCCCGGCGTGACGACATGACGGTTGGTGAGGATCAGACCACGCTCAGCATCGACCACGAAACCCGTGGCCTGTGCGCTCGCGCTGCGCTCAGTATCGAATGCCCGCGTCTGATTCACCTGAATGGTGACGACGCTGGCCGCGACGCGCTCCAGCGTGCGCGCCCATTCAGCGCTGGGAGCCGTTGCCGCAGCCACCGCGGGAGCCGCAGAGGCAGGCTGAGACTCAGCACGACGTCCGCCTTCGGCGGCCCAGCCCGGCATAGCACCCAGGCATAGCCCGGCGAGAAGGCACGAGAGACGCGAGGCGAACGGGTGCATGCGAAACCTCAGAGACTGTGGCCAAAGGCTGCGCGATAGCGCGCGGCAAACTCCGTCATCGTATAGGTGTGGTGCTGCGTACCATGATGTTCCATCTTGATGGCACCAGCCAGCGAGGCGATGCGACCCGTGCTCGCCCAGTCCATGCCACGCTGCAGACCATACAAAAGGCCGGCGCGATAGGCATCACCGCATCCGGTCGGATCGGCAAGCCGAGCTGCGCTCGCCACCGGAATTTCCAGCCGCGTACCATCGGCATAGATCCAGGAACCGGAAGCGCCGCGCGTCACGATCAATGCCTTGACCTTGGCGGCGATGGTCGGAGCGTCCCATCCGGTACGCTCCGTCAGCAGGCTGGCCTCGTAATCGTTGACGGCCACGTAGGTCGCCTGTTCGATGAGCGCCCGCAACTCCTCGCCATTGAACATCGTCAATCCCTGACCGGGATCGAAGATGAAGGGAATGCCCGCGGCCACAAATTGCGCCGCATGATCGAGCATGCCCTGGCGGCCATCCGGCGAGACGATACCCAGCTTCACGCCAGCTGCATCGGCCACGCGATTGACATGCGAGTGGTTCATTGCACCCGGATGAAAAGCCGTGATCTGGTTATCGTCCAGATCCGTGGTGATGTACGCCTGCGCGCTGAACTCGGTCTCGATGACACGCACGTGGTGATTGGCGATGCCGTGCTGCTCCAGCCACACGGCATAGGGCGCGAAGTCATGGCCAACGGTGGCCATGATCGTGCCCTCCCCGCCGAGGAGCTTGAGGTTGTAGGCGATGTTGCCCGCACAGCCGCCGAAGTTGCGCCGCATGGAAGGTGCCAAGAACGACACATTCAGCATGTGGATGCGATCCGGCAGGATGTGCTCGCGGAAGCGACCCTGAAACACCATCACGGTGTCGTAGGCCATCGAACCGCAGATCAGCGCGCTCATCGATGCACCAGATCCAGCTCCCGCGCCGCACGCACGTCATCCAGCCGGCGTACCGGCATCGTGAAGGGCGCGCCCTTCAACTGCTCCGGCTTCTCCGCGGCTTCACGCAGGATCTCGCTCATCGCTGTGACGAACGCATCCAGCGTTTCCTTGCTCTCGGTCTCGGTGGGCTCGATGAGCAGGCACTCGGGAACCAGCAGCGGGAAATACGTGGTCGGCGCATGGAAGCCATAGTCGAGCAGCCGCTTCGCCACATCCATGGCCGTCACGCCGCGCTCAGCCGCCAGACGCTTGAGCGTGAGGATGAACTCGTGGCTGGCACGACGCTCGGGATAGGCGGCCTCGAAGCCGGCCTTCTGGAGACGCGCGAACAGGTAGTTTGAATTCAGCGTGGCGTACTCACCCACACGGCTCATGCCTTCGCGACCCAGCATGCGCATATAGACATAGGCACGCAGCAACACGCCGGCATTGCCCATGAAGCCGGTGAGCCGACCAATCGACTGCGGTCGATCGGCCTCGGTCAACAACCGGAAGTGCTCGCCACCGGCCCGCTTCTCGACGCCGACGAGCGGCACTGGCAGGAACGGCACCAGTCGCGGCCCCACTCCCACTGCACCCGCACCGGGACCACCACCGCCGTGCGGCGTGGAGAAGGTCTTGTGCAGGTTCATGTGGATGACGTCGAAGCCCATATCACCGGGACGCACCTTGCCCAGAATGGCGTTGAGGTTGGCACCGTCGTAATACAGCAGGCCGCCGGCCTCATGGACCAGACGCGCCACTTCCTCGATGCGGCGCTCGAATACGCCCAGCGTGGAGGGATTGGTCAGCATGATGCCGGCAGTGCGCGGACCCACCGCCGCACGCAGCTCGTCGATGTTCACGTCACCATCCGCATTGACGCTGATCTCACGCACCACGCAACCACACATGGTGGCGGTGGCCGGATTGGTGCCGTGCGCGGCCTGCGGCACGATGATCTCGTTGCGATCTACATCGCCACGCGCCAGATGGTAGGCACGGATCATCGCCACGCCGGCGAATTCGCCGTGCGCACCGGCCATGGGCGAGAGTGACACGGACTGCATGCCAGTCACTTCCTGCAGCATCTCCTGCAGTTCATGCATGCAGCGCAGGAAGCCCTGACTGTGCTTTTCGCTGGCCAGCGGATGACGGCCCGTGAACTCCGGCAGAAGTGCCGCGCTGTTACAGGCCTTCGGGTTGTACTTCATCGTGCACGAACCCAGCGGGTAGAAATGCGTGTCGATGGAGAAGTTCAGTTGCGACAGGCGCGTGTAGTGACGCACCACGGCCAGCTCACTGGCCGCAGGCAATGCCGGCGGCGTCACACGGCGCAAGGCCGCGGGCAGCGCCGGGGCCGCCTCTTCGGCCACCCACTGAGCCGTCGCACCACGACCGGTGCGTGAATAATCGAATATCAGCGGTTCACGAATTGATGTGCTCATGCGGTCCTCGCAGTCTGCAGGATGTCCCGCAGCGTGCTGGCGTAAAGTGCGATGTCGTCAGTGGAGCGCGTCTCGGTCGCGCAGACCAGCAGCGCTGGCCCCAGCTCCGGATAGTGCTTGCCCAGATCGAAGCCGCCCTCGATGCCGCGCTCGGCCAGCGCCTGCAGCACCGGTGCCACCGGACGATCCAGCAGCAGCACCGCCTCGTGGAAACGTGCGCCGCTGAACGCTGCGCGCACACCGGGCAGAGCAGTCAGCGCTTTGACCAGTTCGTCGCTGCGTGCCATGCAGGCACGGGCGACGCGCGACAGCCCTTCACTGCCCATCAACGCGGTGTAAAGCGTGCCGGCCACCATCAGCAATCCCTGATTGGTGCAGATGTTCGACGTGGCCTTGCCGCGCCGAATGTGCTGCTCGCGTGCCTGCAGCGTGAGTGCAAAGCCGGGACGCCCTTCCAGATCCACCGTGCGTCCGACGATACGGCCCGGCATCTGGCGCACATATTCCATGCGCGTAGTCATGAAACCGAAGTACGGTCCACCGGACGAGAGCGGGCAGCCCAGCGGCTGGCCATCGCCGACGGCGATGTCAGCACCCTTAGTGCCCCACTGGCCCGGCGGCTTGAGCAGCGCCAGCGACGTCGGGTTCACCGACGCGATCACCAGCGCGCCCTTCGCATGGGCCCAGTCGGTCAGCGCATCGACATCTTCCAGCGTGCCGAAGAAGTTCGGCTGCTGAATGACGATGGCCGTGACATCTTCGTTATCCCATGCCGCCAGCGCACTGCGCGCCGTCTGGCCAGAGGCCGGATCGTAGGCGACATCTTCGAACTTCAGACCCTGCTGGCTGGCGCTCGAGGCGCACACCGCACGATAGTGCGGATTCACCGCGCGCGGCACCAGGATGCGAGCCGACTTCGACTTGCGGTTGGTGCGCACGGCCATCAGCGCCGCCTCGGCCAGCGCGGTAGCACCGTCGTACAGCGAGGCGTTGGACACTTCCATGCCGGTCAGCGCCGCGATCATCGACTGATATTCGTAGATGGTCTGCAGCGTGCCTTGGCTAGCCTCAGCCTGATAGGGCGTGTAGGCACTGTAGAACTCACCGCGCGTAACGATGGCCCAAACGGCGGAGGGAATGAAATGGTCGTAGGCACCGGCGCCGATGAAGCACAGCGGCAAACCATCCTGACGAGCACGGGCACGCATCAGCTGCATGACCTGCATCTCGTTCAGGCCGGGTGGAATGCCGGCCAGCGGAGCGGCCCGCAGGTTTGCCGGAATCTCGTCGAACAGCGCGTCGATACTCGGCGCGCCGATGGCCGCCAGCATCTCGCTGACATCGGCCTCGGTATGGGGAATAAACGGCATACAGCCTCCGTGCGGTGTTGCGCTTAGTTGGATGCCAGCACTGAGGCGTATTCCGCGGGCGACAGCAGGCCTGCACCGGCCAGCGGCGCAGTCGCCTTCAGACGCATGATCCAGCCCGCACCATACGGATCCTGGTTGATCTGTTCCGGCGCAGCGGCGAGCTGCTCGTTGACAGCCACGACGGTGCCGGCGATCGGCGAATAGACGTCCGAAGCGGCCTTCACCGACTCGACCACCGCACAGGCACCGCCGGCGGCGACTTCACGACCCACTTCCGGCACTTCGACGAACACCAGATCTCCCAGTGCGTGCTGGGCGTGATCCGTGATGCCGAGTTCGATGGTTCCATCGGCCAATTCGCGCACCCACTCATGGCTGCGTGCATAAAGGCGATCTTGGGGAACATTGCTCATGTTTGCTGGCTCCAGTTCAAGATTGATCGGATTGTTTAGAGAGCGACCAAGGCTTTGCCATGGCGCACGAAGGGCGGCTTGACCACGCGCGCCGCATGCAGACGGCCGCGGATGTCGACCTGCACGGTGTCGCCGGCGGTGCGCGGCACGCGCGCCAGTGCGATCGAACGCGACAGTGTGGGCGAGAACGTACCACTGGTGATCTCACCGGCCGCAACGCCGTCGACAACCACCGGCTGGTGTTGCCGCATCACGGCGCGCTCCGCGAGCAGCAGTCCTACCTGCTTGAGCGCTACGCCAGCGGCACGAATCTTTTCCAGCGCGGCGCGGCCGATGAAGTTGCGATCCGCTGGCTCAAAGGCCACGGTCCATGCAAGACCGGACTCCAGCGGATGAGTGTTCTCATCCATGTCGTTGCCGTACAGGTTCATGCCGGCTTCCAGTCGCAGTGTGTCGCGCGCACCCAGACCGCAGCTGACCACACCCTGCTCATTGAGCCGACTCCACAGGTCGGCCGCCGTATCGGCAGGCACCATGACTTCGAAGCCGTCCTCACCGGTGTAGCCGGTGCGGGCGATAAACCAGTCAGCGAACTCGGCACCGAAGAAATTTCCCAGCTGCAGTGCGGCAGCCCCATCCTCAGATGAGAGCAGGCCGACCAGTCGGTCGCGCGCCTCAGGCCCCTGAATCGCCAGCATCGCCAGATCACTGCGCTCTTCGACCCGCACATCAAACTCGGCTGCACGCGGACGGATCCACGCCAGGTCCTTGGTGCGCGTGCCCGCATTGACCACGAGGCGGAACCACTGCTCGTTCATGTAATAGACGATCAGATCGTCGATCACGCCGCCAGCCTCGTTCAGCATGCAGCTGTACAGCGCCTTGCCCGACTGCTGTAGCCGGTTGACGTCGTTGGCCAGCAGGTGCCGCAGGAATTCACGCACGCGCTGGCCATGCAAGTCGCAGACGCACATATGCGAGACGTCGAATATTCCCGCCTTGGTGCGCACCGCGTGGTGCTCTTCGATCTGGGAACCATAGGCGACCGGCATGTCCCAGCCGCCGAAATCCACCATGCGCGCGCCGAGTGCAACGTGCAGGTCGTAAAGAGGAGTCCTTAGTGCCATAGCCGCCCGTCTCTTAAAGTTAAATGGCCACCGCAATAAAAAAGGCGGCAGGCCGCTGCTGCAGCCTGCCGCCCCTCTGTCCTTTGACCTGAGAGATCGGGCGCACTGATGCGCCGCACCCCTTCGGTGGATACCCGTCCGCGAAGGAATGGGCATCGCTCTCCAGAACCCGCCTTGATCTGCCGTTCTTGGTGCCTGAGCGTTTCCGGGCGGAACTTGCGCCTTCGGCGTCCGGCTGGGCTCCTGACGGAACCCCGGTCCGGATCTCTCCGTACAGATCGTTACAGCGGGCGGTGAATCATAGCAGCCCCCCGGCTTCGCCACTACAATTCCGTCCATGAACGCACCCCCGACGCCCGCCTCTCCGGCACACCGCCACGACACCGTCTGCGTCCGTGTCGGCGGCGTACCCATCGGGGGCGGCCACGCCATCGTGGTCCAGTCGATGACCAACACCGACACGGCCGACGTGGCGGCCACGGTCCGGCAGGTGCGCGAGCTGGCCGAGGCCGGCTCCGAGCTGGTGCGCATCACCGTGAACAGCGACGAAGCGGCGGCGGCTGTGGCACCCATCCGCGATCAACTCGACCGCGCCGGTTGTCATGTGCCCCTGATCGGCGACTTCCACTTCAACGGCCACAAACTGCTAACCGAGCATCCGGGCTGTGCGGAGGCACTGGCCAAGTACCGCATCAACCCCGGCAATGTTGGTCGCGGCAGCAAGCGCGACCCGCAGTTCGCGACCATGATCGAGCTCGCCTGCCGCTACGACAAGCCGGTGCGCATCGGCGTCAACTGGGGCAGCCTCGACCAAGACCTGCTGGCCCGCGTGATGGATGAGAACGCCCGTCGCGCCCAGCCACTGTCCTCGCAGGCAGTGATGCACGAGGCGCTGGTGCGCTCAGCTGTCGACTCTGCCGAGCGTGCAGTGGAGCTAGGGCTGCCGGCCGATCGCATCGTGCTCTCCGCCAAGGTCAGCGGCGTGCAGGATCTGATCGCGGTCTACACCGAACTCGCGCGCCGCTCGCGCCAGCCGTTGCATCTGGGACTGACTGAAGCGGGCATGGGCAGCAAGGGCATCGTGGCCTCCAGTGCCGCGATGGCGGTGCTGCTGCAGGCCGGCATCGGCGACACCATCCGCATTTCGCTCACGCCGGAGCCCAATGGCGATCGCAGCCGCGAGGTCGTGGTCGCGCAGGAACTGCTGCAGACCATGGGGCTGCGTTCCTTCGCACCGTTGGTCACCGCCTGCCCCGGCTGCGGCCGGACCACCAGCACTTTCTTCCAGACGCTGGCGCAGAGCATTCAGGATCACCTGCGGCGACGCATGCCGGAGTGGCGACGCGACTACGCCGGCGTCGAAGACATGACGGTGGCGGTGATGGGCTGCGTGGTCAACGGCCCGGGCGAGAGCAAACACGCCAACATCGGCATCAGCTTGCCGGGCACCGGCGAGCGTCCAGTCGCCCCGGTCTACGAAGATGGTGAGAAGACCGTCACCCTCAAGGGCGATCACATCGCCGCGGAATTTCAGCAGCTGGTGGAGCAGTATGTGGCGCGTCGCTATCGTCGCCACGGGGCGCCCTCATGAGCGAGCTTGCCGAAAAACGCTGCGTACCCTGCGAAGGCGGTGTGCCGGCGCTCGACCAGGCTAATGCTGAGGCGCAGTTGCGCTCACTCAATGCCGCTTGGGCGCTGTCGGCCGACGGCAAGAGTCTGACTCGCAGTTTTTCCTTCCGCGATTTCTTTCGAACGATGAGCTTCGTCAACGCGCTGGCCCATATCGCCAACACCGAAGACCATCACCCGGATCTGGAGATTGGCTACAACTACTGCCGCGTGCGCTACACCACACACGCCATCAATGGTCTGTCGCAAAACGATTTCATCTGCGCCGCCAAGATCGATCGTCTGGCGCTCGTCTGACGCACTCGATCAGCGCGCTAGCTTCGGCACTTCCCCTTCCAATCCCATGGCGCGACGCGCCAGACTCCGACGCACACCTGAATAGAGGCCGGCCATTGCCAGCAGCCGCGAGCCAATCCAGCCCGCTGCGCCGCCCTGACTGAAGAGCGTATTGAAGGCACTCATGCTGACACTCATCAGCGTGTCGTGCGTCAGTCGCGCCTGCTCATAACTGCGGAGACTCCGCGGCGAACCCGGATCCTCATGCGCCACGCGCGCAGCGGCAATGCTCTCGCACAACGCTGCCGCATCCAGGAAACCGAGATTGATACCCTGCCCGGCCAGCGGATGAATGCGATGTGCGGCATCGCCCAGAAGCGCCGCGCGCGGCGCGACCAGCCGCCGTGCTGTTGCGCGCTGCAAGGGGAACGCCGCCCTTTCACTGCGCAGTGTGATGGCGCCCAGCACACCATCCGTGGCCGCCTCCAGTCGCTGCGCAAACTGCGCTGCGGGCAATGCCAACAATTCCTGCGCCAGCGCGTCATCGGCGGACCAGACGATGGAGCAGGAGCCGTTGAACAACGGCAGCAGCGCCACGGGTCCGGTGGGAAGAAAACGTTGCCAAGCTGTATTCCGATGCGGCCGCGCCGTGGCAACGGTGGCCACAATGGCGCGCTGACCGTAGCTGTGACGCTGCAGCTCGATGCCTAATCGTTCGCGCACCAATGAATCTGCGCCGTCGGCACCGACAATCAGTCGGCTGCGCAAAGTGGTGCCATCGGTAAGTCTTAGGCTCACGCCATCCGAATCGATCGTGAAGTCATTGAGTGCGGCGCGTATCGGTTCACCGCCGGCCGCCTGAAAACTCTGCAGACAAGCGCGCGTCACCGCACTGTTCTCAACAATCACACCCAGGGCCGCCTCGCCGATCTCTGCGGCATCAAAGACCAGCGTTGCAAGCCCGTCGGCGGGCAGCGATGCGTGCCAGACACGCATCTGCTCGTACGCGCACAGTCGCTCGGCTGGCAAGCGTTCCCAGGCCCCGGCATTGACCAGCACGCGCTGCGAGGCGCGCGACAGTGCTACGACGCGCAACTCGGGTTCAGCCGCTGCGGCCAACCCTGTGTCATGGCCCGTATCATGCGCTGGCGCATCCGGTGCGAGCAGCGCGATGCGTGAGGCCGAATAACCTGCATGGCGCACCAGCAGCGCCGCCAGTGCTGCGCCCGCCTGCCCTGCGCCGACGATGGCCACTTCATAGTCGATGGCCGCAGGCATCGGGTTCATCAGCGCTCGCTGCCCGCAGGCATGCCGCGCAACAGTCGCGGCGTGCGCGCACCAAAACCCCAGCTGACACCCGACAGTCCGCGCTTGGCGGCGGGCAGCGCATCGAACAGCAAGAGACCCGCACTGCGCAGCGTGGCAGCGCCCGGGAAAGAAAGCGCGAACATGCGCACCAGACCATCGGTGAAGCTCATCATGCCGGCGCGATCCTGCAACCGCTGCGACTGGTAACTCGCCAGCAATTCCTCGGCCCCAGGATCCGCACCATTGCCCGATGCAGCCGCCAGCAACTCGGCCAGCGTCGCCACATCGCGCAGGCCCAGATTAAAGCCCTGACCCGCCACCGGATGGAGCGATTGCGCCGCATTGCCCACCACGACCGTGCGCTGGCCGGTCAGCTGCATTGCACGACGCAGCCGCAACGGATAGGTGGCGCGCTGCCCAACGCGCGTAAACGCACCGACTCGCCACCCAAAAGCCTGCTGCAGATCACGAAGGAAATCCGGCTCCGGTTGTCCCGCGACGGTCTCGGCGATGCTGCGCGCCACACACCACACCACGGTGTAATGACCATCCGGACGCGGCAGCAAGGCGATGGGTCCCGCCGCTGCACCGAAACGCTCAAAGGCCACAGACGTCGCGCGCCGCTCCGCCACCACATTGGCGACGATGGCCACCTGCTCATAATCGAGCTCAGTGACACCCAGTCCGGCACGCTCGCGGATTAGCGAACGATCGCCGTCGGCCGCAACCACCAGTCGCGTCACGAGGGTCTGCTCTGTCGCGTCGCTGCCACTGCCGGTCAGCAGGCGGATCTGCGCGGAATCGGCGTCCATGCGCGCGTCGATCACCCGCGCCGGTGCGATCAGCTGCACCTGTGGATGGCTGCGCAGCTGCTGCCACAGCGCCGCACCGATGGCGCGATTGGGAGCGGTATGGCCCAGTGCCGGCATCTGCAGCGCGGCCGCTTCAATGCGTGCGCTGCCAAAGCGACCGGCATCCGAGACATGAATGGTCTGGATCGATACAGCGTGCGGCGCGATGGCCGGCCATGCACCCAGTGTCTCGAGCATGCGCCGCGAACCATTGGCCAGCGCGGTGCAGCGGTCATCAAAACTGGGCTGGGGTCCACTGCCCGGCAACACCGGTTCGATGATCGTCACACGAAGTGACGTCGCGGCCAGCGCCAGTCCGAGGCTCGCGCCCACCATGCCGCCGCCGACGATTAGCACGTCGGTCTGCGCGGCTTGCTGGTTCATGCGCCCGCCATCAGCCGCTCAATCTCATCGGCCTCACGCGGCACATCGCTGGTCAGCACCTCATGACCCTTGGCGGTCACGATCACGTCATCCTCGATACGAATGCCGGTATTCCAGAAGCGCTTGGGTGCCTTGCTACCCGCAGCGATATACACGCCGGGCTCCACGGTCAGCGCCATCCCGGGCTCAAAGACGCGCCACTCATCGCCCACTTTGTAATCACCGACATCATGCACATCCATGCCCAGCCAGTGGCCGGTGCGATGCATGAAGTACTGGCGATACGCGCCTTCCTTGATCAGTTGCGGCACACGCCCCTTGAGTAGGCCGATCTTGACCAGCCCCTGAGTGATCGATCGGACCGCGGCATCGTGCGGCGCATTCCAGTGATTACCGGGATAGATCTCCGCGAATGCCGCCCGTTGCGCGGCCAGCACCACTTCATAGACGGCGCGCTGCTCGGGGCTGAAGCGGCCATTGACCGGGAAGGTGCGCGTGATGTCGCTGGCGTAGAACTGGAACTCGCAGCCGGCATCGATCAGCAATAGATCACCGTCCTTGAGTGCAGCATTGTTGTCGCGATAGTGCAGCACGCAGGAATTGGCGCCACCACCCACGATTGGATGGTAGGAAATGTCGGCATGGTGACGATGGAACTCATGCAGCAGCTCGGCCATCACCTCGTATTCGGTGCGGCCCGGACGGCAGAACTGCATCGCACGCACATGCGCCCGCGCAGCAATCACCGCTGAGCGGCGCATCAGAGCAATCTCGCGGCTGCTCTTGAACAGGCGCATGTCGTGCAGCACATGATCCAGTGCGGCAAATTCCTGCGGAGGATGACGGCCGGCGCGCGCCTGCGAGCGCAGTGTGTTGACCCAGCCGACGACTCGCTGATCGAAATCGTGATACACGCCCATCGTGTGATAGACGCGCTCGCGGCTGGCGAGAAGACCGGGCAGGATTTCATCCAGCTTGCCGATCGGATAGGCCTCATCGGCACCGTGTTCTTTCACCGCGCCATCCGGGCCGGCACGCTTGCCGTCCCAGATCTCGCGCTCGGGATTGCGCTCGCGCACGAACAGGATGTATTCGCCGCCCTCACGGCCCGGTGCGAGCACCGCCACGGACTCCGGCTCGTCGAACCCGGTCAGGTAGTGAAAATCGCTGTCCTGACGGTAGTTGTATTCCACGTCGTTGTTGCGCACCCGCGTGGGCGCGGCCGGCAGAACGGCGATGGCATCCCGACCCATCAGTCGCATCAATTGCCGGCGGCGGCGCGAATACTCGTCCTGGGGTAGCGACATGCTCTGCATCCTGAGGGGTGAACGGCTAGTGGATGGAATTCGAGACCGGACGTGACGGCTGCCGGCGCGCGGCGAGCTCTTCATAGACAAGCTGCACGCCGACGCGCACGAACTCTTCCAGCTCAGACAGCGCAGATTCGTTTACTTCCGTCGGGTCTGCGGCGTCGACGCCCGCCCGCGTGATCTCGCCGATGTCACGCACCACTTCGCCGGCATCGCCCGGCAGACGCTCCGGATCGGCAGCCCCCTGCCCGGCCAAGCCGTAGAGGAAGCCGTTGCACCACTGGCACAGCGCGGCCGTGCGCTGCTCGATCGGCTGCTGGTCATCGGGCATCAGCAGCACAAACTGCATGTCGTGCCCAAGCAATGCGCTGCGCGTCTGCTCGAACAGCTCCCGAAGGGTAGCCCCGGTGGTCGCGTCTAGCTCGATCTCCGGAAAGACCTCGGCCAGCCAGTCTTCCAGGCCGTAGGAACCGGCGGCGCACAGGCTCCCGGCCAGCACGCCATGGGCCTCCGCCGGCTCGGTCACCGCGTGGGCGGAGACGAAAACTCGCAGCAAATCGGCGTAGGGTTGGGTGTATTCGTTCGATGACATGGTGACCTGCCTGGCAGCGGTGATGTTATGGCCCGCATGGCCCGCAGGCAACCGGAGGGTCGCACCCTCGTGCTGCAGCAGGCTCAAAAGCGTTGACCGCCACTTCCGCCGGGCTCTATAGTTTTCAGCATGAAAGAGCCTGACAAAGCATCGAGCATAGAACAAGAACTACAGCTCCTCGAAGCCAGACTCGAGGAAGCCATCCACCTGCTGCAGCAGCTCAGTCAGGAAAACCACGCCCTGCGTCAGCGGCATGAGTCGCTGGCCAGCGAGAAGAATTCGCTACTGAACCGGAATGATCAGGTGCGCGCCCGTGTCGAGGCCATGATCGGCCGCCTCAAAGCCATGGAGCATGGAACATGAGCGAGGCCACGGGCAAGGAATCCAAGGCCTCCAAGGAACCGGTGACCATCGCCGTCCGCATCCTTGATCGCGATTACCACATCGCCTGTCCGCCGGATGAGAAAGATTCCCTGCTGCAAAGCGCGGAACTACTCAACAGCAAGCTGCGCGAAACCCGCGATGGCGGCAAGGTGAGCGGTGCCGAGCGGGTGGCCGTGATGGCGGCGCTGAATCTCGCGCATGAGTTGTTGCAGCTGCGCGCCCGCGGTGGCAGTCCGCAAACCGGTGCACGCATCAAGTCCATGCGTCAACGTGTCGAATCCGTGCTGCGACAGCGTCCGACCTCATAAATTTGGTGTAAAATTACACCCGGCGTCGCCTGCGGTGTTCGACACGTGTATCGGGTACCTCTCGACCCTAATTGAAACACCCACGGGATGCTCTTTTGCATGCGGAATTGTGCAAGTCTGCCTCGAGCAGAAAGCCTTACCCGCTGCAGGGCGTCCCACCTGTTGCTCTGGTCGAGAGCAACGGTACGCACCGGCACAGGCGGGTGACGCCATCTCTTCTTCCCTGGCAGCTTGAGCGGCGCGCGCAGCGCGCCCGGGCCCGGCTGCAGCGCGCCGCGCTTAGTGCCGGCCAGCGTCGACGCGCATCCGAGCGCATGACCCTCATCCTCGCGGCATCGCCACTACTGCGCGGTCGCCGGCGCATTGCACTGTATATCGCCATCGGCGCCGAACCCGACACACAAGCATTGCTGACCATTGCGCGTCGCCGCGGCCTGAAGATCTGCCTGCCGCGCATTCGCAACTACCCACGACACACGATGGACTTCGTCGCCGACTCCGGCATGCGCCGTCGAGTCAACCGACACGGCATTCCCGAGCCGCCACCGGGAGTGCGCATTCCCATTGAGAGCCTGGATGTGATCGTGCTGCCAACGTTGGCCTTCAATCGCAGCGGTATGCGTCTGGGCACCGGCGGCGGCTACTACGACCGCATCCTCGAGCGTCTCCCGCACCTCCCGGTCCACCGTCGGCCGAGGCTGGTGGGTATGGCTTACGCCTGCAGTGAAATGCCCGCACTGGTTGCCGCGCCCCACGACATCCGGCTCGATCAGATCGTCACGGATGCGGAACTCATCGACTGCCATCCTCTGGAGAGCCCTTGAAACACTGGCTTTTGAAGTCCGAACCCAGCGTTTTCGGTCTGGAGCAGTTGCGCGCCGCACCGAAAAAAACCACTCATTGGGACGGCGTTCGCAACTATCAGGCACGCAACCTGTTGCGCGATGAAATACAGGTGGGCGATGAAGCCTTCCTCTACCACTCCAACTGCGCCGAGCCCGGAATCGTCGGCATCCTGCGCGTGGTGCGCTCCGGTTACCCGGATCACACCGCCTTTGAGCCAGGGCATGACCATCATGATCCGGGCAGCACGCCAGAGAATCCGCGCTGGTACATGGTCGATGTACAACTCGTTCGTGCATTGAAGCGCGTCATCACACTGGAGGAGTTGCGTGCTCATCAAGAGCAGAAACTCCGTGATTTTCAGCTGTTGCGGAGAGGCAATCGTCTGTCAGTGATGCCCGTCAGTGATGTGCATTGGCGGTTCATCCTCTCGCGCGAGTGACCGTGGCGAGTAGCAGGCGAGATGACGATGTCAAGCACTTGCTTGTAATTTATTTTTGCATGTATATACTCGGACCCCGGACTAACCCTTAACGGAGATTTCTCATGGCCAAGAAGAAGGCTAAGAAGAAAGCTGCCAAGAAGAAGTAAGATCACTCTTACTGATTCGGAGCTTTATCCAATCAACTGTGCCCGCGAAAGCGGGCACAGTCATTTTCAGGGGTAGACATGGCACTGAGCGCCGCAGAAAAGAAACAGCGAGTCGCCGCCGCGGCACTGGAATTCGTGCGTGACGGCATGATTCTAGGCGTCGGCACCGGATCAACAGTCAACGCCCTCATCGAGCAACTCGGGCCGTGGCGCACTCGCCTGCGGGGGGCCGTGTCCAGTTCAGAAGCCTCCAGTGAACGACTGCGCGCACTCGGCATCCCACTGCACGATCTCAACAGCCTGGACGGGCTCGACCTCTACATCGACGGGGCCGATGAGGCCAACCCGGCCCGCGAGCTGATCAAGGGCGGCGGTGCGGCTCTGACCCGCGAGAAGATCGTCGCCGCGGCGGCCAGCCGCTTCATCTGCATCGTCGACGACTCCAAGTTGGTGAAGGTGCTGGGCCGCTTTCCGCTGCCAGTCGAAGTGATCCCGATGGCGCGCTCACTCGTGGCGCGTCAACTGCGCGCACTCGGCGGGAGACCGGTGTGGCGCGAAGGCACCACCACCGACAACGGCAACCACATCCTTGACGTGCATGACCTGCAGATCACCGATGCGAAGTCGCTGGAATTGCGGATCAATCAATGGCCGGGCGTCGTAACGGTCGGACTGTTCGCGGAACGACCAGCGGATGTGCTGCTGGTGGCCAGCGATCAGGGTATCGAGCAGAGGTAGTTTTTTGCGTGCCCGGCTCGGGCGACGCGACCCCCAGCAGGGGCCACTGGATGGGTTGGCTGGGGGACTAGGATTCGAACCTAGGTTGACGGAGTCAGAGTCCGTAGTCCTACCACTAGACGATCCCCCAATACGAAACAACCGACCGGTGCACCAACAGCACCGGCCGGCGTGAAGCTTAACGCTTCGAGTACTGCGGACCGCGGCGGGCCTTGCGACGACCGACCTTCTTGCGCTCCACTTCGCGGGCATCGCGGGTCACGAACCCAGCGGCGCGCAGCGGCTGACGATAGCTCTCGTCATGCTCCATCAGAGCACGCGCGATGCCGTGGCGGATCGCACCGGCCTGACCGGTGATACCACCGCCCGAGACATGGGCCGCGATATCGAAACGCTCGCTGACCTGCACCAGTTCCAGCGGCTGACGCACGATCATGCGACCGGTTTCACGACCAAAGAACTCGTCCAGCGGACGGTCGTTGACGGTGATCTTGCCGGTTCCGGACGTCAGGTAGACGCGCGCTGTGGCGGTCTTGCGCCGGCCCGTGCCGTAGTCGGTAGGAATCTTTTTGGCGGCGGGCTTCATGCGAGCTCCAGAGGCTTGGGCTGTTGGGCAGCGTGCGGATGCGTGTCGCCGGCAAACACATGCAGGCGGCGGAACATCGAACGGCCGAGGGTGGTCTTGGGCAGCATGCCCTTGACGGCAAACTGCAGCGCGCGCTCCGGGTGCTCCTTCAGAAGCTTGCCCAGCGCGATCGACTTGATGCCGCCCATGTAGCCGGTGTGGTGGTAGTACTGCTTGTCATCCAGCTTGTTGCCGGTGACCGCCACCTGACCTGCGTTCAGAACGATGATGTGATCGCCCATGTCCACATGCGGGCTGAAATCGGCCTTGTGCTTGCCCTTCAGGCGCAGCGCAATCTCCGAGGCCAAACGGCCAAGCGTCTTGCCGCTGGCGTTAATCACGAACCAGTCGCCCCGCACCGTCGCGGGCCTGGCAAATACAGTCTTCATAAGATGCCGACTCCAACCGCTAACAGGTCCGGCCAATCGCCCTGACAGACAGTTTGCCCGCCAGTTTTGTGGACCTGAAAAAAGGGGCGGAAGTGTACTCAAGCGCCGGGGCGACCGCAACAGAGGCATATATAATGGCCGTCATGGAGACCCCACCGCCCCTGGAGCGCCTGCTGGAGGCCGCCGACAACGCCCTGCGGGCGCTTTTTGCCCCGGCGCATGCGGTCAGGCCGCCCCCCGCGCTCCCCCCGGCCGCCCCCATGGATCCAGAGGCCAGCCGGCATGCCGCCGGCCTGATGCGGGTCAACCATGCCGGCGAGATTGCCGCCCAGGCCCTCTACCATGGCCAGGCCCTGCTAGCCCGGAAGCGCGAAACGCGCGACTTCCTGCTCCATGCGGCCCGCGAAGAAGGCGATCACCTGGCCTGGTGCGCCGGCCGACTCGAAGAGCTGGGGTCGCGACCCAGCCTGCTGAACCCGGTGTGGTATGCCGGCTCGTTCGCCATCGGCGCTCTGGCGGCCGCCCTCGACGACCGCCTCAGCCTTGGCTTTGTGGTCGAGACTGAGAGACAGGTCGAGAGCCATTTGGCGGGACACCTGCAAGCGCTGCCGGAAGCCGACGAGCGCTCGCGCTGCATCGTCCGCGCCATGCAGGCCGACGAGGCCACCCACGCCAATCAGGCGCAACGAGCCGGTGCCGCCAGCCTGCCTCCGCCCGTTCCACAGATCATGCAGGCGGTATCGAAGGTGATGACGCGCACCGCCTATCGTGTGTGAGTTCTCAGCCTATAGATCCGCGGGTGTCGCACAGCGCTTATCTTATGTAAACTGCTGCGAGCACCTTGAATATCAACCGCCTCGAGCAAGGCCTGCGCACCATGGATGAAAACATCCGTCCCCTAAGTGACATCCCGGCGATCAATCGCTTCTTGAGTTATTGCCGTGTGCGCACGGTGCCGTCTAGGACGGTTCTGATCCATGCCGGTGACCTGCCTGATGTCCTCTACTACGTCATCAGCGGCTCGGTCGAAGTGATGATCGAGGACGACGACGGCAACGAGATGGTGCTGGCTTACCTGAACAAGGGCCAGTTCTTCGGTGAGATGGGCCTGTTCCACGAGCAACCGACGCGCAGCGCCTGGGTTCGTACTCGCACCGCGTGCGAGCTGGCTGAAATGACCTACCCCCGCTTTCGCCAAGTGGCGACGGAAAGCCCGGGTCTGGTGTTCGAGCTGGCCTCGCAGTTGGCCACACGTCTTGATCGCACCAACCGCAAGCTCGGTGATCTGGCCTTCGTCGATGTCACGGGTCGCGTCGCACACGCCATCATGGATTTGTGCAATGAACCGGATGCAATGACCCATCCGGAAGGAATGCAGATCAAGGTTTCGCGTCAGGAACTCTCTCGCCTCATCGGCTGCTCACGCGAAATGGCGGGCCGCGTACTGAAGGTTCTGGAGGATCAGGGTCTGCTGCGCGCAACCGGCAAGACCATGGTGGTCTTCAACGCCCGCCCGAAGACGAAGACCCGCCCGGTCATCGTTCCGGCCACGGGCGGCGCCGCAACGACGCAGACGAAGCGGCCGGCAGCACGCCGCGACGAAGACGACGACGAGGATTGAGGCTGCAGCAGCCTGCTGGCTGTGGCTTCGCTCAGCGCGCGATGGCCGCGCGCATCGCCCGAATCGTGGCTGCGTAGTCCGCGCTGCCAAAAATGGCTGAGCCCGCGACGAAGGTATCTGCACCGGCTGCCGCAACGGCGCCGATATTGTCGGTCTTGACGCCACCATCCACCTCGACGCGCACATCGCGGCCACTGGCCGCCACGCGCCGGCGCACCTCGGTGATCTTGGGCAGTACCCCGGGGATGAACTGCTGCCCACCAAAGCCCGGGTTCACAGACATCAGCAGCACCATGTCGATCTTGTCGAGGGTGTAGTCCAGGTAATGGAGTGGCGTGGCCGGGTTGAACACCAGGCCCGGGCGGCAGCCGTGCTCGCGGATCAAGGCGATGGTGCGATCCACATGCTCGCTCGCCTCAGGATGGAAGGTGATGTACGTCGCGCCCGCCTTGGCGAAGTCCGGAATGATGCGATCCACCGGCCGCACCATCAGATGCACATCGATCGGCGCCTTGATGCCGTGTTTGCGCAGCGCCTCGCAGACCAATGGCCCGATCGTGAGGTTGGGGACGTAGTGGTTATCCATCACGTCGAAGTGAATCAGATCCGCACCGGCGGCCAACACCGCCTCACACTCGGCACCGAGACGCGCGAAATCCGCGGAGAGAATGGAGGGAGCAATCCAAGGGGCGTTCATGGCAGCAGTGTACTTCAGCTCATGCCACGCGCGGCACGGATCAACTCGTAAGCCTGCTGGATCTGCTGGGTACGCTCCTTGGCGCGCTCAAGCATAGCCTCGGGCAGACCGTGGCCCTGCAGCTTGTCGGGATGATGCCGGCTCATCTGGCGGCGGTAGGACTTGGTGACCTGCTCATCGCTGTCGCCGGGCCGCGCTTCCAGCAAGGCATAGGCCGCTGCGAGACGCTCCTGCTGGAAGGCATTCGAGCCGGAATCAGAGTAAGGCCGCCATCCCGCACCGGCGGCCCCAGCCCAGGCGTGAGCGCCCTGCCGCCAGCGCACCAGATTCTCGAGCTGCTGAAAGTGGGCGGCGCCGAGGCCGAGTTGTTGCGCTGCCCGGCGTACGCGCTCGCGTGGCGCTGGCGCCAGACCGTTGCCCGCCAGTGCCGCCTGCAACTGCAGCTCGATGAAGGACTGCGTCAGCTGCGGATAAGGCGATAGCGCACCGCGCAGGCGACTTATCTCCTGCGCGAGGGAGAAGTCGGGCTGCTTGCCCTGGGTGAAGCACTCCATGGCCAGGCGCACCTGCCCCGCATCCAGTCGCAGCGCGCGCATCACGCCACGCGCCGCCTCGATTTCCTGCTCGGACACGCGTCCATCGGACTTGGCGACATGCCCCATGAGGCGAAAAGTAGCCGGCACGAACAGCTCCTGAACTCGTGCTGCATCACCCGGTCCGGGCTGCACATCGTCCGCGCCGACATCCCCAGAGGTGTCGTACTGGTGCCCGATCAGCACACCCACCAGCGCCCCGACGGGCCCGGCGGCCATGAGCCCTAGCGCACCCCCGACGATTTTTCCAATTCCTGCCGCCATCTCTCCCGATCCTTGTCGACACCCGCGGCGCCTTGACCCCTTGCCGCGAGAGCGCCAAGATGCGCGCCCCACGGGTCCGCCCCTATGGTACGACTTTGAACGCCCAGCCTTCCTGCGTGTTTGAGACCGCCCTCAGGACCCTGCCGCTGCTACACCGCGGCAAGGTGCGAGATATTTATGCGGCCGATGACGATCATCTGCTGATTGTCACCACCGATCGCCTCAGTGCCTTCGACGTCATCCTGCCCGACCCGATTCCGGGCAAGGGCGAGGTGCTGCATCGGATCTCTGACTTCTGGTTCCACCAGACGCGCGACATCATTGCCAACCATGTCAGTGACAAGCCGCTGACGGCTTACATCAAGGATCCTGAGGAGCTGCGCCAGCTGCAGGGTCGCGCTGCGGTGGTCAAGCGCCTGCGCGCGCTGCCGATCGAGGCGGTGGTGCGCGGCTATCTGATCGGCTCGGGCTGGAAGGACTACGAGCGCACGGGCGCCGTCTGCGGCATCCGCCTGCCGGCCGGCCTGCAACTGGCACAACAGCTGCCTGAACCGATCTTCACGCCGGCCACCAAGGCCGCCATCGGCGAGCATGACGAGAACATCTCGTTTGCCGAGGCCGAGAAGCTGGTCGGTGCGGCACGTGCCCGCGAAGTGCGAAATGCAGCACTGGCGATCTACCGCCACGCTGCGGCCCATGCGCTGGCGCGCGGCATCATCATTGCCGACACCAAATTTGAATTCGGCGTCGATGCCAACGGCACCCTGACGCTCATCGACGAAGTGCTCACGCCGGACTCATCGCGCTTCTGGCCTGCCGACACCTGGAAAGTGGGCACCAGCCCACCCTCGTTCGACAAACAGTACGTGCGCGACTATCTGGAAACGCTGGACTGGAACAAGCGCGCACCCGGGCCCAGCCTGCCGCCGGAAGTCATCGCGCAGACCAGCGCCAAATATCACGAAGCGCTGAACCGTTTGACCGGCCCGCCGATCGGCTAGATCGGCGAGCAGACGGCGCGGCGCCGCTTTCCATGATGCGCCCGCAGACTTATGCTTTCCCCCTGACCAATGTGGAGGGTCAACCCATGAGTCTGCGGCACAGCATCACGCGCCTGTTTGCATTGGCGCTCCTCACATTGCTCGGCAATGGCACACCGGCGATGGCGGCGGGATGTCCCGCTTGGTTGGACCATGATTTTCAGAAGCTGCACTCATCAGAGTCAGTGAATCTCTGCAAGCTCGCGGCGGGCAAACCGCTGCTCATCGTCAACACGGCCAGCCACTGCGGCTTCACGCCGCAGTTCAAGGGACTGGAAGCACTGCACGAGAAATACAGTGATCGCGGTCTGGTGATGATTGGTTTCCCGTCCAACGATTTCCTGCAGGAATCCAAGGATCAGTCGGAGACCGCCACGATCTGCTACATGAACTACGGCGTGAAGTTCACCATGCTGGCGCCCACGGCCGTGCGCGGCGCGGATGCCAATCCAGTCTTCCGCGAGTTGGCGCGCCAGACCACGCAGCCGGGCTGGAACTTCAACAAATATCTGGTGGCGCCGGATGGCAAGGTTATCGCCCATTTCGGCAGCACCGTGACACCGGACTCCAAGACCCTGAATCAGGCTATCGAAAAGCTACTGCAGGGAGCCGCGCGGCCCTGATCTTTTCTGCGACTAGACCCACGAGGATTGCACCCGATGAGCCTCTCCCTGCGCGATCAGTTGATCGCCGCCGGCCTTGCGCCAAAGAAGCAGCCGAAGGACAACACACGTCCGGCACGACCGCCCAAGGCACAGCGCAACCAGCCGCCTCCCGTTCCAGACACTACGCTTGCTGCGCAGCGCGCTCAGGCTGAGAAATTCGCACGGGACCAGGAGCTGAATCGTAAGCAGCAGGAAAAGGCGCAGCGTCGCGCACGCATCGCGC
The DNA here is from genome assembly GCA_947452065.1 of Gammaproteobacteria bacterium. Lineage (GTDB taxonomy): Bacteria > Pseudomonadota > Gammaproteobacteria > Steroidobacterales > Steroidobacteraceae > FEN-1191. The sequence continues at coordinate 49,950 of CANGBB010000002.1, read as the reverse complement.
AACTGCGACAGATGATTGACGCGGCCTGTTTGCCACGCGCCACGGGTGATGACCAGTACAACTTCGTTGCCGGCGGCCGGATCCGCCGCATCACGGTCACACCGGCGCTGCGTGCCCAGATTGCGCGTGGCGAAGTGCTGATCGTTCATTGCAGCGATACCTACGATCTGGTGCCAGCCGCAGCGGCAGCGCGCATTCGCGAACTGCATCCCGAGGCCATCGTCACGTCGGGTGATACGGCACAACCTGCCACGCCGGCGGAGGACGATCCTTACCGGGACCATGTGGTGCCCGACGATCTGACTTGGTGATGCGCTTGCAACCGGCTCGGTACAGTCGCCGATGGGACCGTCCGCGCCGGCAAATCGAAAGCTGGGTGTTCGGCGTGCCGCCCGATGCCAAGCGCATCGGGCCGGTGCGGCGATCGCTGCAGTTTGCTTACGCCCTATTGCGCGATCTGTTGGGCGGTCAGCTCAACCTGCACGCCATGGGTCTGGTTTACGCAACGCTGCTGGCGATCGTGCCGCTGCTGGCATTGAGTTTTGCGATCCTGCGTTTCTTCGGTGTGCACCGCGAACTCGAACCGCTGATTCTGGAGTTCTTCCGCCCGATGGGCGATGCAGCGGCGCCGCTGACCCAGCAAGTGATGAGCTTTGCGGAGAACGTCCGCGCCGGACTCGTGGGTGCGGTGGGTCTGGCACTGTTGTTGTGGACACTATTCGGCGCACTGAAGAAGGTCGAGGACAGCCTGAACTTCGTCTGGCATGTCACACAGGCGCGCAGCTTTGGCCGGCGCGTAGCCGAATATCTGGGCTTGCTGGTGATCGGGCCGCTGCTGCTGGGTCCGATCATTGGCGCCTCGCAGCTGATGCTCGGCGAATCCAGTCGCATCGGTCTGCATCAGGTGGCTGTGGCGATCGCGCCATTACTGATCATGACCACGCTGTTCACAATGATCTATCGCGTGGCACCCAACACCCCGGTGCGCTGGCGCGCGGCGCTTTGCGGCGCTGTGGCAGCCGGTGTGCTGTGGGCGATTGTCGGCCGGTTGTTCACCGCCTTCGTGCTGCTGTCGACGCGCTGGACCATGGTCTACGCCGGACTGGCTATCGTGATGGCTTCGCTGGTCTGGACGTATCTGAGCTGGGTGATTCTGCTGCTGGGCGCGCAGTTGTCGTTCTATACGCAGAACCCGGCGTATCTGCGCATTGGCATGATCGAGCCGCAGTTGTCTGGCAGCGAGCAGGAGCAGCTGACGCTGAGCATTCTGTACCTTGCAGCCCGGCGCCAGCGACACAACGAACCGCACTGGACGGTGGACGCACTGGCGAGTGAATTGCAGCTGCCGGGTGTTCTGGTTGCGCGCAGCGTGGCCGCACTGGAAGGCGCCGGGTTGCTGGCGAGCACAGAGGACGGATGGCTATCCCCGACCTGTGCGCTGGCGGAAACGCGTGTGGCCGATGCACTGGCAGCGGCGCGACACAGCCTGTCGGAGTCAGGCAAGGTGAGCTGGTCACCACCCGCGGCTGTCAGCACGCTCTGCGATGAACTGGATACTGTATGGCGCGCGCAGTGCGGCGAACGCACGCTGGGCGAGCTGCTGAACTCCTGAGCGCTGGACTCAGGTGCCGGCGATGCTCATGTCCTCGATGAGGACCGATCCGCAACGCACGCTGCCCTGAATGTCGACATCATTGCCAACGGCAACGATGCGCCGATACATATCGCGCAGGTTGCCGGCGATCGTCACCTCATGCACCGGGAAGGCGATGGCCCCGCCCTCGACATAAAAGCCGCTGGCGCCGCGCGAGTAGTCGCCGGTGACGGGATTGACGCCCTGCCCCATCAACTCTGTGACCAGCAGCCCGGTGCCCAGCTGCTGCAGGAGCTGCGGAAAACTGCGTTCGACAGCTGGCGCATGCACCAGCAGATTGTGGATACCACCGGCATTGCCGGTGGTGGCGATGCCGAGTCGACGCGCGGAATAGGTGCCGCAGATATAGCCATCCAGCACCCCGGCGCGAATCAGCTCGCGATCGCGGGTGGCCACGCCTTCCAGATCAAAGGGTGCGCTGGCCAGAGCGCGCGGCAGATGCGGCCGCTCGCTCATATGCATGAATTCCGGGAACACCTGCTGACCTGCGGCACCGAGCAGGAACGAGCTGTGACGATACTGGCTGGCGCCACGAATGGCACCGAGGAAGTGGCCGTAGAGGCCGCGGGCGATTTCCGGTGCGAAGAGCACCGGGAGTCGGCGCGTGTCCAGGCGTCGCGCGCCAAGGCGTGCCACGGTGCGCTCGGCGGCGCGGCGTCCCACCGCAGTGGGCGACTCCATGTCATCGGCGCAGCGCGCCACGGTATGCCAGTCGTCGCGCTGCATCTGCCCGTCGCCTTCCGCGATGAGAGAACAACTGATGCTGTGGCTGGTGCTGGGGAAGCCAGCGAGAAAGCCGAGCGTATTGCCATAGACGCGCAGCGCACGATGCGAGGAGAGCGAGGCGCCCTCGGAGTTGCTGATGCGTTGATCGGCACGCCCAGCCGCTTCGCACTCGCGTGCCAGCTCCACCGCGCGGTCGGGCTCGATGTGCCAGGGATGATCGATATCGAGGTCCGGAAATTCACGGGCCAGGCGCTCGGGATCAGCCAGTCCGGCGCAGGGATCCTCGGCCGTATAGCGCGCGATGCTGCAGGCCTTGGTGACCGTCTCGACGACGGCTTCCGGGCGCAGATCGGCGGTGCTGGCCGAACCCTTGCGATGCCCCATGTACACCGTGACAGCCAGGCCGCGGTCGCGGTGGTACTCGATGGTGTCGACCTGCCCCAGCCGCACGGTGGCGGTGAGCCCCTGCTGCATGCCAACACTGGCCTCGGCCTGCGTGGCGCCCTGGCGACGCGCCGCCTCAAGCGCGGCCGCCACGACGGCGCTGAGCTCTGGGATGCGGTCGGCTTCGAGAGAAGTATTCATGGGCGCACACTGCGTGAGAGTCGGGCAGAATTGTAGCAGTGCAGGCAACGGACCCCCGCATGAGTCGCAACCGATACGAATTCACGCCCGACGAGGCCGACCCGACCGCCGCCAGCGACGATCCCGCCGCGGAGGCGGAGGAGCGCCCCAGTCGTTCGGCGCGCAAGCGCGCCGCTGAAGCGGCCCAGAAACTGGGCGAAAGACTGCTCGAACTGCGCGAGCCCGATCTGGTCGCGCTGAATCTGCCGGAGGAATTGCTCGAGGCCGTACGCGATGCGCGGCGGCTGGGGCCGACGCCGGCCCAGGCACGGGCACGCCAGTACATTGGCAAGCTGATGCGGCGACTGGATACCGAGCCGATCGAGCGGGCCTTGGAGACACGCTCGGGCGACTGGCGCCCGCGTGCTAAACTGCCGCGATGAAGCCTCTCGTCGGCATCATCATGGGCTCCAGCTCGGACTGGGAGACGCTGCGGCCCGCCTCGGAAACTCTCGATGCGCTCGGCATTCCGCACGAGACCCGCGTCGTGTCCGCGCACCGCACACCTGACCTGTTGTTCGACTACGCCGGCTCAGCGGCTGAGCGCGGCCTGCGGGTGATCATCGCCGGTGCCGGCGGTGCAGCGCACCTGCCTGGCATGACCGCTTCCAAGACAGCGCTGCCCGTGCTGGGCGTACCCGTGCAGTCACGCGCGCTCAACGGTATGGATTCGCTCCTGTCCATCGTGCAAATGCCTGCTGGCATTCCGGTGGCCACTTTCGCCATCGGCTCGGCGGGCGCGACCAACGCAGCCCTGTTTGCAGCCGCCATCCTCGCCGGCAACGACGCACGCATCGCCTCGGCACTGGCGGAGTTCCGCGCATCGCAGACCGCGCGCGTCCTGGCCGGCGCAGACCCGCGCAACGCTCCATGAGCCAGCGACGGCGCGGCGCGCGCGCAGGCGCGCCCTCCACCATTGGCATCGTCGGCGGTGGCCAGCTCGGCCGCATGATGGCGCTGGCCGGCTACCCGCTGGGCCTGGATTTCCTGTTCCTCGATCGCAGCGGCGATACGCCGGCCGCACAGGTGGCCACCAGCCTGGTGGGCGAATTCACGGATCCTGCGATGCTCGCTGAACTCGCACGACGCAGTGGTGTGATCAGCTTCGACTGGGAGAACATTTCTGTGCCGGCGCTGCGCAAGGCCACGCGTGGCAGCGCTGTGCGCGTTTCACCGCCGCTCCGGGCCCTGGCAGCCGCGCAGGATCGTTTGTCGGAAAAGCGCCTGTTCGATCGACTGCGAATTCCCACCACGCACTATGCGGCCGTGAATTCGCGCGCCGCGCTGCACCGTGCGCTGCGTGACATCGGCCTGCCCGGTGTACTGAAGACCCGCCGCATGGGCTATGACGGCAAGGGTCAGGCCGTTATCCGCACTGCAGCCGATGCCGACGCGGCCTGGCAGGCCATGGGTGCCGTGCCGCTGTTGTATGAAGGCTTCATTCCGTTTGACTACGAAGTCTCCTGTATCGCCGCCCGAGGGCGCGACGGTGAGTTGGCGTTTTATCCGCTGAGTCGCAATGTGCACCACGCCGGCATCCTGCGGGTCACCGCAGCGCCATGGCACGACGTCGCTTTGGAACGCGCGGCCCGGCGTCATCTGCGCGCACTGCTCACAGCGCTGGACTATGTCGGTGTGCTGGCCGTGGAATTTTTTGTACGCGGCGGTCGCCTGGTCGCCAACGAGATGGCCCCGCGGGTCCATAACTCGGGTCACTGGACCATCGAGGGTGCGGCCACCAGCCAGTTCGAGAATCATGTTCGTGCTGTGGCCGGGCTGCCGCTGGGCGCCACGACACCGCGCGGCCATGCAGGCATGGTGAATCTGATCGGCGCGGTGCCCGAAAAATCACCGCTGCTGGCATTGCCGGATGTGCATCTGCATGACTACGGCAAGGAGCCGCGGCCGGGGCGCAAGGTCGGGCATGTGACTGTGGTCTGTGCGTCGAGCAAAGAGCGCGATCAGCAGTTGCACCGCTTGCTTAAGTCACTGTACCCGGAGCTCAGCGGCCTGCTCTGAAAGCAGAGCTGGAGCCGGTACGGCGACGAGCCCCTGCTGCAGCAGGAACCCATCGGCCGGTCGGCCGTCCCTGGCGTTCGTCCGGCGAGCGTGATCATCACGCGATGAACATAGCTCTGAATAGTCGATGAATCACCGGCGATCGACCGGATAGTCCGCCGCTTTGCCAGCGAACGCGCTGCGGGATTCGCAGCAGTGCTAGAACAGAACGTCGCGCTCCACGTCCGGCTGCGCGGGATCGTGTACTTCGGTATTGAAGGACGCGAGGATCATCACGCCCGGTCCTGGGTTGCGATAGGCATGCGACACGCCGGCTGGGAAAACGAAGCGCTGCGCGACTCCCGCTGGCACCTGCACCGAATGAACGACGCCGGCCTCGCGGTAGCGCACTTCGGCCGGACCCACCACCACCGTCAGCTCCTGGCCCAAGCCGTGACGATGATTGCCACGCACGACGCCCGGCTCAGAGATCACCACATGCGTATTGCGCTGCGCGGCCAGTCCCGCGACATCGATGGGCTCGAACACCGCGCCACGCGCATCCGTATGCATCGTGACGGTGTCGATCTGCACGGTGCTGGACGCTGCGGGCTGGCTGCTCATGATGGATCCGGAAGTAGCGAAGGGAATGCGTATTCTGGCACGCGGGCTCGCGGCGGCGAGGGCTTTCAGGCCGTGCCGCCCACCGTGAGTTCATCGACGCGCAGCGTGGGCTGACCCACACCCACCGGCACGCTCTGCCCATCCTTGCCGCAGGTGCCCACACCGTCGTCGAGCTTGAGATCGTTCCCCACCATCTTCACGCGCGTCAGCACATCCGGGCCGTTGCCGATCAGCGTGGCGCCGCGGATGGGCGCGCCGATGCGACCGTTCTCGATCAGGTAGGCCTCGCTGGCAGAGAACACGAACTTGCCCGAGGTGATGTCGACCTGACCGCCGCCGAAGTTCACTGCATAGATGCCGCGATCCACGGAGCGGATGATCTCTTGCGGATCGTAGGGTCCGGGCAGCATGTAGGTGTTCGTCATACGCGGTAGCACGACGCTGGCGTAGCTCTCGCGTCGGCCGTTGCCGGTGGACACCGTGCCCATCAGACGCGCATTGAGCCGATCCTGCAGGTAGCCGCGCAGCACCCCATCTTCGATCAACGTGGTGCAGCGTGTGGGCGTTCCCTCGTCATCGATGTTCAGCGAGCCGCGACGATTGGCCAGCGTGCCGTCATCGACGATGGTGCAGCCCGGACTGGCCACACGCTCGCCAATGCGACCACTGAAGGCCGAGGTTTTCTTGCGATTGAAATCACCTTCGAGTCCGTGGCCGATGGCCTCGTGCAGCAGCACGCCAGGCCAGCCGGGTCCGAGCACCACGGTCATGGTGCCGGCCGGTGCATCGACCGCTTCCAGATTTACCAGCGCCTGACGCACCGCCTCGCGCGCCAGTTGCAGGGGACGCTCGCCGCTGACCAGTTCCTGCAGCGTGTAACGGCCGCCGGCGCCGCAATACCCTTGTTCACGCCGGCCATTCTGCTCGACGATCACCGAGACATTGATGCGCACCAGCGGTCGCACATCGGCGGCCAGCGTTCCGGTGCTTGAAGCGACCAGCACCTGCTCATGCACCGCATGCACACTGGCCATGACCTGTTTGACGCGCGGGTCCATGGCCCGAGTCTCGCGATCGATACGCTCGAGCCAAGCCACCTTGTCCGTGTCGCTGAGCGTGTGCACCGGATCGATCGGTAGATACAGATGGTGGCCACTGACCTGATGCCAGGCCTGCACCGCGCCCTGCTGACCACGCTGGGCAATGGCCCGTGCCGCGCGCGCCACTTCCTCCAGCGCCGGCATCACGATCTCATCGGAGTAGGCGAAACCGGTGCGTTCACCAGCGAGCGCGCGCAGGCCCACGCCCTGTTCGATGCTCGAGCTGCCATCCTTGACGATGCCATCCTCAAGCGCCCAGGACTCTTCCTGCGAGAGCTGGAAATACAGGTCGGCTTCATCGATGGCATGACCGAGCACCATGTCCAGCGCCCGGCCGATGCGGCTTTCATCGAGACCGGCCGGGGCGAGGATGTTGGCGCGCGCCAGCGCCATCGGATCCTGATTCACGCTCCGCAGATTGTCGGTGCTCATGTTCGTCTCCAGCTCAGTCATCGAACGCTCATCGATCCAGAACGCGGTGCGTCAGCGCCGGGAAAGCGCGCCGCGCCTCAAGTTGCGCCGCGATATCAATGCGGGCCGCGGTGACACCCTCGCCGGTTGCCAGTTCGGTGAGCACGCGACCCCAGTGGTCGACAATCATGCTGTGTCCCCAGGTGCTGCGTCCATTCGGATGCGCGCCCCACTGCCCCGCCGCCACCACATGGCAGAGGTTTTCGATGGCGCGGGCTCGCAGTAGTGTCTCCCAGTGCGCCTGACCCGTGGGCACGGTGAAGGCCGCGGGCATCGTGAACCAGTCGGCACCGGCGGCGGACAACGCACGATAGAGTTCGGGAAAGCGCATGTCATAGCAGACCGACAGACCCAGCCGCCCGGCCGGTGTGTCCACGACCACCACTTCGTTACCAGGGGCGAAATGCGCCGATTCGCGGTAGCTCTCGCCCTTCTCGGGAAGATCCACATCGAAGAGATGAATCTTGTCGTAGCGTGCGACACGGCTGCCAGAGGCATCGTAGACCATACAGGCCGTGGCCAGACGCACCTCGCCGGCGCGCCGCAATGGCGTGGTGCCGGCTACGATCCACAGCTTCTCCGCTGCGGCAATGCGTGCGAGGAACTCCTGCACGGGACCGGCACCCTCTTCCTCGGCAACGGCCTGTCGCCCGGCATCGTCGCGCGCCATGATGGAAAAATTCTCCGGCAGCACAGCGACGCTTGCGCCCCGCTCCGCTGCCGCAAGCCGCAGCAGCCGTTCGGCGGTACGCAGATTTTCAGACACGTCCGTGCCCGATGTCATCTGAATAGCGGCCACCACCGCACCGGAGCGATCTGCCGTCATGCCAGCACCAGGTCGTACTGATCAATGTCATACAGCGCTTCGGCTTGCAGCCGAATGGGCTTACCCACCTGCGCTTCCAGATCGGCGAGCACCGTCGCCTCTTCATCGAGTAGCCGCTCGACGACCTCGGGGTTGGCCAGCACCACCAGCTGCTCGATGCGGAACTGGCGCGACTGGCGCAACGCCTCGCGATAAATCTCGTGACAAACGGTCTCGACGCTCTTGTGGAAGCCGCGACCTTCGCAACTCGGACAGGGTGTGCACAAAAGATGCTCGAGACTCTCGCGCGTGCGCTTGCGGGTCATCTCGACCAGTCCGAGCGCGGAAACGCTGGCGATCTGCGTTTGGGCGCGATCGCCGGCCAGCGCGGCGCGGAAGGCGGCCAGCAGCTGTTCGCGATGACCCGGGTCCTGCATATCGATGAAGTCCACGATGATGATGCCACCCAGATTGCGCAGGCGGAGCTGGCGCGCCACCATCACTGCGGCCTCGAGGTTGGTGCGAAAGCCCGTATCTTCCTGATTGCTGGTGCCGACGAATGCACCGGTATTCACATCAATGGTGGTCATCGCTTCGGTCTGGTCGATGACGATGTGACCGCCGGACTTCAGCATCACCTTGCGCTCAAGTGCGCGACCGATCTCCTCCTCCACACCGTGCAAGTCGAAAATCGGACGCGTTCCGGAATACAGCTCGACACGCTCGGCAGCCTCGGGCATGAAAGCCGCGGCGAAACTGCGCATGCGCGCAAACTCAGCGGGCGAGTCGACCATCACACGACGCACTTCTGGCGAGAGCTCGTCGCGCAGGATGCGCACCGACAGCGGCGGCTCCTCATGCACCAGCGTGCCTGGCGGCACACGCTCGCGCCGTCGCACATGCTCCCAAAGCCGCAGCAGATAGATGCGATCGGCCGCGAGCGCCTCCAGCGGTGCGCCGCGGGCTGCCGTGCGCACGATGAATCCACCGCCGGATGCCTCACCCTCGGTCTCCAGCAGCGTACGCATCAGTCCGCGCAGCCTCTCGCGCTCAGCTTCCTCCTCGATGCGTGACGAGACACCAACACCGGCGGAGAGCGGCATGAAGACGAGGAAACGCGAGGCCAGAGAAATCATGGTCGTCAGCCGCGCACCCTTGCTGCCGAGGGGATCCTTCAGCACCTGCACCAGCAACTCATCGCCCTGTGTGACCAGTTGCTGGATGGAGGGCGCCGGTGTCACCTGCTGCGCGGCGTCCGTGTGTACATCAGCCGGATACTGGATGTCGGCTGCATGCAGAAACGCAGTGCGTTCCAGGCCCACCTCAACGAAGGCGGCCTGCATGCCGGGCAGTACTCGTGTGACCCGCCCGCGGTAAAGATTGCCGACCAGCCCGCGACGGTTGGCGCGCTCAACATAGAGCTCCTGCAGCACACCGTTTTCGACGAGTGCTGCCCGTGATTCGCGCGGCGTGATGTTGACCAGTATTTCACGGCTCATTCCACGCCCTCCTGCCAGATGGCCATACCCGCGCGGCGCAACAGCTCCGCCGTTTCATACAGCGGCAAACCCATCACACCCGAATAGCTGCCGCTCAGCGATGTGATGAAAGCCGCTGCCCGACCCTGAATGGCATAGGCACCGGCCTTGTCACGAGGCTCACCGCTCTGCCAGTAACGCTCGCATTCCTCATGCGTCAGTTCACGAAAACGGACGCGGCTCTCCGACAGTGCCACTTCACAACCCGCATCGCCCCACAGTGCCACACCGGTGAGCACACGGTGCTCACGTCCGGACAACTGACCCAACATAGCCAGTGCCGGCTCACGTGTGTGGGGCTTGCCGAGCATCTCATCGCCCAATACGACAGCGGTATCAGAACCTAACACCAGTGCGCCATGCGGCAGCGATCCAGTTGCTGCCAAGCGCTCGCGTGCCGCCTGTGCCTTGCTTCGGGCCAGACGCAGCACACACGCTTCCACCGCTTCACCCGGCAGGCGTTGCTCGTCAATATCCGCGGCACACACCTGATGCGGCACCCCGAGCTGACGCAGTAATGCCGAGCGTCGCGGTGAGGCGGAGGCCAGAATCAGCGTGGCTGAAGGATGGTTCATGCTCGCTCGCGCGACATCATTCGCGGTGATAAGGATGGCCGGCCAGTAGCGAGCTGGCGCGGTAGAGCTGTTCGACCAGCATGACACGCACCATTCCATGTGGCAGCGTCAGCGGTGAAAGCGACCACTGTTCGCCCGATGCACTCACCACAGAGGGATCCAGACCATCCGGTCCGCCGATTACGAAACACAGATCACCCCCCATGTGGCGGCGCTTGTCCAGCCACTGTGCCAGTTCGCGGGTGCTACGCAATCGGCCGCGCTCATCAAGCGCCACCAGATGACCACGCCCCTGCGCCGCTGCGAGGATGTCGCGTGCTTCGGTGGCACGGGCGCGATCGGCATTCGGGGCCTTGCCGCGCGCCGCACTCTCTACCTCGACCAACGACAGCGGCAGCGCAGTGCGCAGCCGCTTGGCGTAATCGGCATAGGCTTCATCGACCCAGCGCGGCTGGCGGCTGCCTACGGCAATGACCGTCGCACGCATGGCGGTGATGCTGAGCGCTCAGCCTCGCGAACGCGACGATGCGGGTCGCGCACTGCGCCGCGCACCAGAGGCCGCACCGGCGCGACCACCCCGGGGGGAAGACTTGGCCTTGCTACCCCCTGCAGCGCGCGACTTGCCGGAGGACTTGGCTTTGGCCTTGGCCTTGTTCTTCGCCGGTGCGCCACGCTTCGCAGCGCGTGTCTTGGCGGGCTTCTCCTGCGCACGAGCGACCACTGGCGCTTCCCACAGTTGCTCCAGCGCATAGAACTCGCGTACTCGCGGCAGCATCACGTGCACCAGCACGTCCTGCAGATCCACGAGCACCCACTCGGCGTCATTCTTGCCTTCGGTGCCCATCGGCCGCCGGCCGGCCTGCTTGGCGCGCTCAATGACCAGATCCGCGATGGATCGTACGTGACGATCAGAATTGCCCGAGGCAATGATCATGGTGTCGGCGACATCAGTGAGTCCGCGGACATCCATCACGCGAACATTGACGGCTTTCATGTCGGCAAGCGCGCGCAGCACGAGTTCTTCGAGTTGCACGAGCGCCCGGGTGCGCGTTGGGCGGCGCTGGACGGATTTGGCCATGCGGGGATTCTTACCTCGTGTTGGAGTGATGCGAATAACAACCGGTGCTGAGGATGAGCTCACGCACGGAATCTGGAACCAAATAACGTAGGTCGCGGCCGGAGAGGATCAGCTGGCGCAGATCCGTGGACGAAATCTCCAGCTGCGTGACCGCGTGGACATAAACTTTTCCCGCCGGCGCGGTGTGCAGATCACGGACACTGCCGGTGCCGCGATCAACCATGACTTCGCCCAGCGGGCCGGTCATCGGCGCCTTCCAGCCGGGCCGATGCGCCACGACGACATGCGCCAGATCAAAAATCTCTTGCCAGCGATGCCAGGTCGGCAGCCCGAGGAAGGCATCCATGCCCACCAACAGGCACAGAGAGCGGCCGGGATTTTCGGCGCGCAATTCCGTCAGCGTATCCACCGAATAAGACATACCGCGGCGACGCAGTTCGCGGTCATCGACCACGAAGGCGCTGATGCCGGCGATTGCTGCACTGACCATCTGCACTCGCAGCTCGGGAGTCGTGAGCGGCGCCTCACGGTGCGGCGGATTGCCCGTGGGGAGGAAACGCACCTGCGCCAGCTTCAGCGCCTGCCAGAGCTCAAAGGCGGTACGCAGATGCCCATAGTGAATGGGGTCGAAGGCACCACCGAACAACCCGATGGGTTCGCTCATGCCTGCCCCTGACTCCGCAACTGCCACCTGCTCAATGCCAGCACCCTCAATCCGCATAGCTCCGTTGCCAGGAGCATCAGTTCATCCCAGACATCGCCCTTGAGGCGACCCTTGGCCATCCGGTCGGCGCGCACAGCGCGGGCTGTGATCGCCGCCCCTCCCGGTCGCCGCGCGCCACGCGGCTGATTGCCGGCCAGCTCAGCGCGGGCCCGCAGCAGGCTCCATAGTACCAGTACCGGCTCCGTGCCCTCGGCACGCAATCCGGCCAGCAGTCGCAGCGCTCGGGTTGCGTCGCCGGCGCTGACGGCCTTGCTGAGCTGGAAGACATCAAATCGGGCGCTGTCGCCGGAGCTGGCAGCCACAGCCGCCGTATCGACACGCGCACCGGTGGGCAGCAACAGCGCCAGTTTCTCGATCTCCTGCCTGGCTGCCAGCAGGTTGCCCTCGGTGCGTTCCACCAGCAGCGCAATGGCATCGGCATCCGGAACCAGCCCCGCCGCGCGGAAACGGCTCCGCAGCCAGTCCGGGAAACGCATGAGGTCCACCGGCCAGAACGTCAGCGATACGCCGCGCTTTTCCACCTGCTGCAGCCACTCCGACTGCCACGCATCCCGCTCAATCTTGCCGACGATGATCAGCACCAGCAGATCTTCACCCGCCGCCTCGATGACCCGCACTAGGCCGGCTTCACCATGCCCCGGTTTACCGCCCGGCAGCCGAATCTCGATGATCCGGCGTGATGCGAACAGCGACATGGCCTCGGCCGCATGCTGTGCGGGCATAAAGGCATCGGTGGAGGGGCGCTGGATCTGGAACACCTCGCGCTCCGTGAAACCCCGCTCTCGCGCACGTGCGCGGATAGCATCACTGGCCTCGGTGACCAGCAGCGGATCCTCGCCTACGAGCAGGTAGACGGGACGCAGCGGACCGGCGAGGTGGGTGGCGAGATCTTCGGGTCGGAGCTTCAAGGCGGATTCCTGCTTGCGGCCATTATGGCCCATTATTAAGCTGCAGCCATGCCCACGCTGTTCGAACGCATCGTTGCGCGCGAAATCCCGGCCGATATCGTCTTTCAGGACGATCGTGTCACCGCTTTCCGCGACATCCACCCCCGTGCCCCGGTCCACATCCTGATCGTGCCCAACAAGCCGATCCCGACAGCCAATGATGTGGCCGACGAGGACGAGGCGCTCATCGGTCATCTGTACACCGTGGCCCGGGAATTGGCGCGGCGCGAAGGTATTGCCGAGAGCGGCTACCGCCTCATCGTCAACTGCAACAGCGATGGCGGTCAGGAGGTCTATCACCTGCACCTGCACCTGCTGGGCGGCAAGCCTCTGGGCCCGATGGTGGCGAGCAAGGCCCAGTGAGCACGCGCTCCACCCTGTATCCGCCGATCAAGGCGTACCGCACCGGCTTCCTCAGCGTCTCCCCGCTCCACCGGATCTACTTCGAGGAAAGCGGCAATCCGCGCGGCAAGCCAGTGGTCTTCCTGCACGGCGGCCCCGGTGGTGCCACGTCGCCGGCCATGCGCCGATTCTTCGATCCGCGCCGCTATCGCATCGTGCTGTTCGATCAGCGCGGCTGCGGCAAGAGCACACCGCATGCCTCGCTGGTCGACAACACCACTTGGCATCTGGTGAGTGACATTGAGGCTCTGCGCACGCATCTGGGCATCGAGCGCTGGCAGGTGTTCGGCGGCTCATGGGGTTCAACGCTGGCACTGGCCTATGCGCAGAAGCATCCGGCGCGCGTCACCGAACTGGTGCTGCGCGGCATCTTCCTGCTGCGCCGTACGGAGCTGGACTGGTTCTATCAAGATCCGCTCGGCGCCGGCTCGCTGTTCCCCGACTTGTTCGAGCAATACCAGCGCGTCATTCCGCCGCGCGAACGCGGTGACATGGTGCGCGCCTACTACAAGCGTCTGACGGCGCGCCAAGCCAGCGTGCGTCACGCTGCGGCCCGCGCCTGGTCGATGTGGGAGGCTGCCACCAGCTACCTGCAGGCTGCACCCGCAGCGTTGGCGAAATTCGAAGATGCGGACTACGCAGCGGCTTTCGCGCGTATCGAGTGCCATTACTTCGTCAACCGCGGCTTCTTCCGGCGCGACGATCAGTTGCTGCGTGACGTACGCCGCATCCGTCACATCCCCACCGTGATCGTGCAGGGCCGCTACGATGTGGTTTGTCCGCTGCGCAGTGCCTGGGACCTGCATAGTGCATTTCCGGAGGCGGAACTGCGCATTGCGCCCGACGCGGGCCATTCAGCCTTCGAGCGTGGCAACATCGCCGAACTGGTGCGGGCCACGGATCACTTCGCAGCCCGGCGCCGCTAGCCGCGCATTCTCCGCACCGGCCATCCGCCGGCGCCTTGTCACCCGGAACGCTTCCATGCAGATCGTCAATATCGCCGCTTACAAATTCACCGCGCTGCCGGACTTGCGCACGCTGCGACTGCGCCTCAAATCACTGTGCGACAGTCACGGCCTTAAAGGCACCATTCTGCTCAGCCTCGAGGGCATCAATCTGTTCGTGGCCGGCGCGCGCGAATCCATCGAGACGCTGCTGAGCGAGCTGCACTCCGTATCCGGGCTTGAGGATCTGCAACCGAAACTGAGCACCACCGATCACCAGCCCTTCTCGCGCATGCTGGTGCGAATCAAGAAAGAGATCATCGCCTTCGGCGTTCCGGGGATTGATCCCAAGACTCACACCTCGCCCAAGCTGCCGGCGCGCGAACTGAAGCGCTGGCTGGATGAAGGTCGACCGGTGACGCTTCTCGACACGCGCAACGACTACGAAGTGCGGCTGGGCACTTTCGCCAATGCGCTGCCCATCGGCGTGAATCATTTCCGTGACTTTCCCGCCGCCGTTGCGCGCCTGCCCGAAGCGCTGAAGGATCAGCCCATTGTGATGTTCTGCACCGGCGGCATCCGCTGCGAGAAAGCGGGGCCTTACATGGAGAGTCAGGGCTTTCGTCAGATCCTGCAGCTGGACGGCGGCATCCTCAAATACTTCGAGGAGTGCGGCGGCGCGCATTACGACGGCGAGTGCTTCGTATTCGATCAGCGCGTCGGTCTCGATCCCAGCCTGCAAGAAACCGATGCGACACAGTGCTTCCGTTGTCTCACACCACTGAGTGCGGCTGAGCAGTCGGACGAGCGCTATGTCCCCGGGCAGTCGTGCCCGTACTGCTTCCGCACGCCCGCCGAGCAGATGGCCACAACGATAGCGTTGCGGCATGAAGCCATCGCCCGTGCCACCACGCCGATGCCCGGCAGCGTTCCCTATGACAATTATCGGCCCGTCACAGTGCCGGCAGATTGTGATGGCTGGAAACTGCTGGATGTTCTGTGGCGCGTGGTGAAGCACATGCCACCCGGCTACTGGGAGCAGGAGTTCGCTCTGGGTCGGATTGAAGATGACCAACATGCGACCGTCGGCGCGGAGCGCATTGCGCGAACCGGTGAGCGTTATCTGCACAAATTTCCGGCCGTGGTTGAGCCGGACGTGAACGGTCGAATCGTGGTACTGCATGAAGATGAAGCGTTGATCGTGCTGAACAAGCCCGCACCGCTGCCCATGCACTCCGGCGGCCGCTTCTACCGCAACACCCTGCAGTATGTGCTCGAGCAGGTCTATCACCCGCAAAAGCCGCGCCCAGCTCATCGTCTCGACGCCAACACCACCGGCATCGTATTGGTGACTCGCACACGGCATTTCGCCGGTTTGCTGCAGCCACAGTTCTCTCAGGGCCAGGTCGAGAAAACTTATCTGGTGCGTGTCGACGGCCGACCGACCGAGCAGACTTTCAGCTGTACCGCACCCATCAGTGCCGCCGCTGGTGCGCTGGGTTCACGTACCGTAGATCTTTCCAACGGACTGGAGTCGCGCACCGATTTCACTTTGCTGCGCACCGATGCCGACGGCACCAGTTTGCTGGAGGCGCGCCCGCGTACCGGTCGCACCAACCAGATCCGCATTCACTGCGCGCACCTCGGCTTCCCGGTGTGCGGCGATCCCGCTTATCTGCGTGACGGCAAACTGGGGCAAGCACAGACGCTGGCCGTCTCCGATCCACCACTGTGTCTGCATGCGTGGAAGATTGCATTCCGTCATCCGCTGACGCGCCAGCCGGTTGAGTTCACGGCGCCAGCGCCCGACTGGGCGCGCTGATACGACCACCATGCCACGGAGTCGCGACACTAAGTCGCGGCTCTTGTGCCAGATCAGGACTGCGCCTGCTCCGCAGCCTCAAGGAGCTCCTGCGCTTCTAGCCAAGCCGCCTCGACACGCGCAATCTCTTTGCTCAACCCATGCTGTGTCTGCAGCAGCTCCTTCAGCTGCGCCTTCTGTTCCGGCTGAAACAGCTCCGGCTCGGTCAACTTCTGTTCAACCGTAGACCGCTGCGCCACGAGTGCCTCGAGTTCACGCTCCACGCGGCTGACAGTTGCGCGCAGTGGGGCCAGCGCCGCGCGCTGCGCCGCTTCCTCACGCCGACGCTGGCGACGATCCGCACCTCCAGCCGATGCCTCGACATTCGGAGGCGGAACGGCTGAAGCTAATGTAAGTGTCTGCGCCGCGCCCGCCCGGCCGCCTGCAGCCCAGCTGGCGTAGTCATCAAGATCTCCATCGAAATTCATGACGCGACCGGCGTCGACAAGGAACAGCTGATCGGCCACCGAATTGAGCAGATGCCGGTCATGCGACACCAGTACGACGGCACCGCTATAGTCCTGCAGCGCTACGGCCAGAGCCTGGCGCATTTCCAGATCCAGATGGTTGGTGGGCTCGTCCAGCAACAGCAGGTTTGGCTGCTGGTAGCTGACCAACGCCAGCATCAGCCGCGCCTTCTCACCGCCGGAGAATGGCGCGATGGGCTCGAACACGCGATCGCCGCGAAAGCCGAAGCTGGCGAGATAATCGCGCAGTTCCTGCTCGGTCTGTCGAGCGGCGCGCTCAGCGCCCACTCGCCGCAGGTTTTGCAGCGGCGACTCAGCGGACTGCAGCTGTTCCAGATGATGCTGTGCAAAGTAACCGATGCCGAGATCGCGCGCCTCGCTGCGCGTGCCGCCGGTTGCAGTCAGCACGCCCGCCAGCAGTTTCATGAAGGTGGATTTGCCGGCACCGTTCCGACCCAGCAGTGCAATTCGGTCGCCGGGCAGTACGGTCAGACTGCAATCCGACAGCAAGGCCCTGTCTCCATAGCCCACGCTCTGCTCGTCGATCACCAGCAAAGGACTGGGCAGCTTCGTCGGCTCGGCGAAGCTGAAGGCAAAGCTCGCTGAGGCCACATGGGCTGGAGCAATTCGCTGCATTCTCTCCAGCGCCTTGATACGGCTCTGTGCCTGGCGCGCTTTGGTGGCCTTGGCGCGGAAGCGCTCCACAAAGGATTCCATGTGGCGGATCTCGCGCTGCTGCCGCTCGTACATCGCACCCTGCTCGGCCAGCTCTGCGGCACGCTGTGTCTCGAAAGCCGAGTAGTTGCCGCGATACGCGCGCACTGTCTCCTGTTCGATGTTGACGATGCGATCACAGACGCGGTCAAGAAACTCGCGATCGTGCGCGATCAGCAGCAGCGTGCCGCGATAGTCGCGCAGCCAGCCCTCAAGCCAGAGGATGGCATCGATATCAAGGTGGTTGGTCGGCTCGTCCAGCAGCAGCAAATCCGATCGGCACATCAGCGCCCGGGCAACGTTGATGCGCACCCGCCAGCCGCCGGAAAACGCGCGGATCGGTCGCGTCTCATCCGCCGTATCGAAACCCAATCCGTGCATCAACTGTGCGGCCCGGGCACGGGCATCATAGCCACCCATGCCACCGTAGCGTGCGTGGAGCGTGCCGATACGCGCACCGTCATCTCGTGCCTCGGCGTCCGCGATCAGTCGCTCCACCTCACGCAGCTCAGCGTCGCCATCGAGCACGAACTCAATCGCCCGCTGGTCGGTGGCCTCGATGTCTTGCGACACGGACGCCAGCTGCAGATTGGCGGGCATGTCGAAGCCGCCCGCATCAGGCTGAATTTCGCCACGCACCAGCGCCAGCAACGTCGACTTGCCGCTGCCGTTCTCGCCAGTGATGCCGGCTTTCTCGCCGCGGAACAAGCTGAACGTGGCTTGGGAGAAGAGGACTCGCGGTCCGCGACGGACCGTCACATCGGTGAAGTTCAACACCGCCGCATTATCGCCGGCCAGGGCCAGCGCCGCCAAGCAACTGCGACTGCGACTGCGACTGCGACTGCGACTGCGACTGCGCTATCCTTTGCGGCATGAACATCGATTGGCAACACTTCACACCCTGGACTGCGCTGGGCGGCGGCATGCTGATCGGACTGTCGGCTGCGCTGCTGTATGGACTGACGCGGCAGGTGGCCGGCATCAGTGGCATCTTTCACGCGCTACTGGCCCTCCCCAGCCGACGTCTCACTGCCGATTCCGCTTGGCGACTGGCATTTCTCGCCGGGCTGCTGCTCGCACCGTGGCTGCCACTACCCATCGCCGCCGCTGCGGCCAACCCGCAGGGTGCGCTCGCCCCTCTCCTCGTTGCCGGGTTGCTCACCGGCTACGGCACCTGGATGGCACACGGCTGTACCAGTGGCCACGGCATCTGCGGCCTGTCACGCCTGTCGCTGCGTTCACTGGTGGCCGTGCTGTGTTTCATGTTCACCGGCATGCTGACGGTCACTCTCGTGCGACACGTCCTGCCTGGCATGCTGCCATGAGCGCCCGCATGCGCATCGTCATCGCGTTCGTCTGCGGACTGCTGTTCGGAATCGGACTACTGATTTCCGGCATGGTGGATCCGGATAAGGTGCGCGGGTTTCTCGATATCACCGGTCAATGGGATCCGTCACTTGCGCTGGTCATGGCCGGTGCCATCGGTGTGGCCATGCCCTGCATGCAGTGGGCGCGCCGTCATGACGCGCAACGCAATGACACTGCTGCTGGAAAGGGTGATGCCGATAGCGAATCGCGTCGCATCGATCGTCCGCTGATCATCGGGAGTCTGGTATTCGGTATCGGCTGGGGTGTATCCGGCTACTGCCCGGGACCAGCGTTGGTTGCGGCAAGCAGCGGCCACGCGACGGCCCTGTGGTACGTA
This sequence comes from Gammaproteobacteria bacterium, assembly GCA_947452065.1. Taxonomy (GTDB): domain Bacteria; phylum Pseudomonadota; class Gammaproteobacteria; order Steroidobacterales; family Steroidobacteraceae; genus FEN-1191. Next base: position 30,993 of record CANGBB010000002.1, on the reverse strand, counting down.
CTGGCAATGGCTGTCGGCGGCTGGCTGGCTGCTCTTTCCCGCAAGCGCTGAGCACCCAGCGCAACCCGCCAATTAATACCGGCTATCCGCGCACCGCAAAGCGGATGGAATCATCCGCGCCAATCACGCCTTCACGGATCAGCCAGTCTCGGGCGGTGATAGCATCCTGCTCGAACCAGGTCTGCGCGCTGCCAAGTCGGAAGGTATAGCCCCACTCGTCCATGTCGGCAAACATGCGTTCGCGACCCACCTCATCGAGATGGGTCGCGAGCAAGATCTGCAGATAGCAGACGGCATCCTCTTCGGCGAAGTCGCCGCCGGCATCGGTATGCAGACCCATGCGGCGCGATGAATCCATGCAAATGAAATGCGCACCCTCATGCAGCGCGGAATGCACTGGCGTGTCCAGCCGCACAAACAGTTCATGGCTTCTCAGGCCGGCCTCGCTCTCGCCCCAGTAAGAGCCCGGAATGTCACTGCCCTCACTCACAAGGCGCAGATCCAATCCAAATCGAGACAGCAGTTGCGAGAGCGAGCGATGGTCGATATCGGCGATGCGCAGGACAGTCACGGCATTCGTTATTTCAGGCTGGCGAGCCGACGCATGACCACGGTGACAAGGTCATTGGCCAGCGCTGCACTGAGTGCCTCGCGCTCGCGCAGCTTCGCCAGCTGCGCCGACTCAGCAAAACTGTACTCGCGCGATACCGTATGTTCCTCGGGTTCGATCAACTGCCGTCCACCGGCACTGACCGCAATCCGCACGGTGTAGCTCAGCTCGTAAGCGGTTTGAATATTCTGGGCTGAGACCGCCAGAACGCGTTCGGAGGTACGATCATTGACGATGCGGATGGTGGCCGATCCGGGAGCGGCCTCTTCCTGGATCTGGCTTCCCGAGGCACGCAGCGCAGCGCGCAGTCCGAGATAGAAATCGGACTGCGCATCGACCGGATCGATGTATGCAGCCGCCAGCACCGGCGGCAAAGGCTGCCGGCCCTGCAAGTGGAAGCCGCACCCTGTCAGCAGCGCGACCACCGCCAGAAGCACCAGCCTTTTCATGCCGCGGCACTCATACGACGATGTTCAGCAGTTTCCCGGGCACGTAGATCACTCGCTTCGGCGCACCCGTCACAAACTTCTGCACACCCTCATCGGCCAATGCCAACGCCAGCGCAGCGGCCTGATCCGCAGCGGCCGGCACACGCACCCGGCCACGCAGCTTGCCGTTGACCTGCACAATCAGCTCGACACTGTCCTGAGTCAGCGCCGCAGGATCTGGCGTCGGCCAAGATTCATCGATCAGCGCACGCTCATGGCCCAGCTCGCGCCACAGTGCATGCGTGATATGCGGCACGATCGGCGAAAGGCACAGCACCGCGATCTCCAGCGCCTCCTGGCGCACGGCGCGCGCACCCTCGTCCACGCCTTCCAGCTTGCCCACGGCGTTCAGCAGCTCCATCACCGCAGCAATGGCTGTGTTGAACACACGCCGCCGGCCGATGTCTCCCGTGACTTTCTCCAGCGTACGGTGCGTCAGGCGACGGACTTCGCGCGCCTCATCACCCAGCGTCACGCCGGCCAGCGCTGGCGCCGGTCCAGTCGCAACGTGATCAAACACCGCCTTCCACAAACGCCGCAGGAAACGGTGCTGCCCCAGCACACCGTCATCGGACCATTCCAGCGTCTGCTCCGGCGGTGCTGCGAACATCATGAACAGGCGCGCAGTATCCGCGCCGTATTGCTCAACCAGCCCCTGAGGATCGACGCCGTTGTTCTTCGACTTGGACATGGTGCCCAAGCCCGCATGCTCCACCGGCAGGCCGTCGCTCTTCAGTCGACCCTCCTCGATATCGGTGGGATTGAAGTACACACGCCGCCCTTCTGCGGGCTGACGATAGTAAATGTGGTTCAGCACCATGCCCTGAGTCAGCAGATTGGCGAAGGGCTCCGCCAGCTTTACCAACCCCATCGACTGCATGGCGCGCGTCCAGAAACGCGAGTACAGCAAGTGCAGAATCGCATGCTCGATACCGCCAATGTACTGGTCCACGGGCAGCCAATAGTCGGCCCGCTCATCCACCGGCGCCCGGTCATTACCCGCCGACGCATAGCGCAGGAAGTACCAGGAAGAATCGACGAAGGTGTCCATCGTGTCGGTCTCACGGCGCGCCGCAGCGCCGCACTTTGGACAGGTGCAACGCAGGAACTCCTCGCACTTGTGCAGCGGGTTACCCGAACCATCCGGCACCAGCTGCTCGGGCAATCGCACCGGCAACTGATCATCGGGCACCGGCACGGTGCCGCACTTCGCGCAGTGAATCAGCGGGATCGGACAGCCCCAGTAGCGCTGGCGCGAGATACCCCAGTCACGCAGACGCCACTGCACGCGCTTCTCGCCCTGCCCCTGCGACTGCAACTTCGTTGCAATGGCATCGACCGCCGCAGCGGAGGTAAGCCCGGTGAACTCACCCGAGTCCACCAGCACACCGGACTCCGCGTACTCCTCGCGCCACGGCGCAACCACAGCATCATAGGCACCGCTGGGCGAAGCCACGGACATCCGAACCGGCAGGCCATAACGCTGCGCGAACTCGAAGTCGCGCTCATCATGCGCGGGCACGGCCATCACTGCACCTTCGCCGTAGGACATCAGCACATAGTTGGCCACCCATACCGGCACGGCCTCGCCGGTCAGCGGATGGAGCACATGCACACCCGTGGCCATACCGCGCTTCTCGGCGGTGGCCACATCAGCCTCCATCGTGCTACCGCGGCGACACTCGTCGACGAAGGCCGCCAGCGCGGGATCGCGCGCGGCCGCTGCGGTGGCGAGCGGATGCTCGGCGGAGACGGCAACAAAACTGACGCCAAACACCGTATCGGCGCGCGTGGTGAATACACGCAGACCACGCGCCCCCTTCGCGGCGCCATCAGCGCCACCAGCGGCTGCCGCACCCATCAGGGCGGCTGAATCCGGTGCATAGGGGAACTCGATGTCCACGCCTTCGCTGCGACCAATCCAGTTGGCCTGCATGGTACGCACGCGCTCCGGCCAGCCCGGCAGCTCATCCAGCGCAGCGAGCAATTCAGGCGCGAACTGCGTAATGCGCAGGTAGTACATCGGAATCTCGCGCTTCTCCACCAGCGCGCCGGTACGCCAGCCGCGACCATCGATCACCTGCTCGTTGGCCAGCACCGTCTGGTCAACAGGATCCCAGTTCACCACGCCGGTCTTGCGGTAGGCGATTCCAGCTTCGAGCATGCGCAGGAACATCCACTGGTTCCAGCGGTAGTACTCAGGATCGCAGGTGGTCACCTCGCGATCCCAGTCCAGCGCGAAGCCCAGAGACTTCAACTGCTTTTTCATGTACGCGATGTTGTCGCGCGTCCACTGCGCCGGCGGCACGCCATTGGCGATGGCAGCATTTTCGGCCGGCAGACCAAAGGCATCCCAGCCCATGGGCTGCAGAACATTGCGACCCTGCATACGCATAAAACGCGCCAGCACGTCGCCAATGGTGTAGTTGCGCACATGACCCATGTGCAGTCGCCCGGAGGGGTACGGGAACATGGACAGGCAATAATATTTGGGACGGGTGGGCTCTTCGCGGGCCGCAAAACAGCGCTGCTGCGCCCACCACTCCTGCGCCGCCTGCTCGACGGCGGCATGATCGTATCGCTCGTGCATCCAGAGATGTTACATGAGCGCGCCGCCGGCCTCACCCCGCAGCAACACCCACGGGCCGGCCTAGAAGAAACTGACGATCATGCCGGCGGCTGCCAGCCCCATCACCGCTGTCGCCAGCCAGCCAACGAGCTGTAGCGGGCCGCGCAGGGCAAACGGGCCCATGACGGCCGACCGAGACGCGAGCTGCATCATCACGACCATGATCGGCACGGCCACCAGACCATTGAGAACGGCGCTCCAGAACAGCTGCTGGATCGGGTCACTGTGCAGGAATTGCAGCAACACCCCGCCGAGGGTTGCCAGAGCGACGATGCCGTAAAAGCCGCGCGCCTGATGCAGCTTGAGATCCAGACCGTAGGGCCAGTCGAAACATTCGGCCACTGCATAGGCCGCCGAACCGGCCAGCACCGGCACCGCCAGCAACCCGGTACCGATGATGCCGCAGCTGAACAGCAGGAAGGTCAGTTCGCCGCCAATCGGTCGCAGCGCCTCAGCAGCCTGCGCCGAGGTCTGAATGTCATGCAGCCCGGATGCATGCAAAGTCGCAGCGGTGCTGAGCATGATGAAGAACGCGATCAGATTGGAAAATCCCATCCCAACGATCGTGTCCCATTTGGTACGGCGCAACTGCAGGCGCGCAGCAGCCAAGTCATCGGGTGAGTCGCTACGCACCCGCGCATCCTCCATCTCCTGCGCGGCCTGCCAGAAGAACAGATACGGACTGATGGTGGTACCGAGCACCGCAACGATCATCTGCAGCATGGCCCGATCCATGTGCAGCTGGGGCAGAAATGCCCCGCGCAACATTTCAGCCCAGGGCACATTGATGGTGAACACGACAACCGCATAGCTGAGCAGCGCCAGCGTCAGCCATTTCAGGTAACGCACGTAGCTCTGATAGCGCATGAAGACCTGCAGCAGCAGGCATGCCATCGAGAAGGTGAGCGAATAGACCACGGCTGATCCGCCCAGAACCAGACGCAGCGCCTCGCCCATCGCCGCAATGTCAGCGGCGATGTTGAAGCCGTTCGCCAGTACCAGCAGCAGCACGACCGCCAGCAAAACGGGGCGGGGAAAGTTGTTACGAATGTTTGCGGTCAGACCGCGGCCGGTGGCGCAACCGATACGCGCACTGATGAGTTGGATGCCGGCCATCAAGGGCCAAGTCAGCACCGTGGTCCACAGCAGGCTGTAGCCGAACCGCGCGCCCGCCTGAGAATACGTGGCGATACCACTCGGATCGTCGTCGGCCGCACCGGTGATCAGTCCCGGCCCGAGATCACGCAGCCTCATGGAAGCAAGACGATGCGCCGCGGCGCGCCATCAGAAACTGGGGCGCAGCGGCGCATCGACACCGCTTATTCGGGACGCACTGCGATGATGCTGGTGTAGCTCTGGCCGCTTTGGTCCCAGCTCTGCACCCGCAGTCGTGCCACGGTGCTACCGCGAACCGCCGCACGCAGTTCCTCGACCGTCCCAACATCCTTGCCATTGGCACTGAGAATCACATCGCCTGACTGCACGCCGGCTTCAGCGGCCGCACCGCTGGCCTCGTCGACCAGAAGCGTGCCGTCAGCGCGCATCTGGCGCCGCTCGGTAGCCGACAATTCGCGCACCGACAGACCCAGCTTCTCGACTGCGCTGCCAGAGCTGTTGCCCTGATTCGGAGAGTTGCGCGATGTCCGGGTGGCGCGCGTGTCTTCCTGCAACTCGTCGATGACCACCGACACATGCTTGCTGGCCTTGTTGCGCCAGATCTCCAGATCCGCCTTAGTACCGGGCCGAATCGCCGCGATCATCGGCGGCAGGTCGGAATTGCTGGCTACCGGTTTGCCATTGACGCTGAGGATCACATCATCGGCCTGGATGCCGGCTCGATCGGCCGGACCACCCTTGTTAACGCTGCCCACCGCAGCACCACGCGGACGATCCAGACCATAGCTCTCAGCCAACGCACTGGTGACCGGCTGGATCGTCACGCCGATGATGCCGCGTGTGACCTTGCCATTGCTGACCAGCTGCTCGCGAACATTGTTGGCCAGATCAATCGGAATGGCGAAGGACATACCGGCATAGCTGCCCGTGGTGCTGAAAATCTGTGAGTTGATGCCCACCACCTCGCCACTCATGTTGAACAGCGGCCCGCCCGAGTTACCCGGATTCACGGCAGCATCGGTCTGGATGAAGTTGACGTAGTTGCGTGGGTTTTCGCTGCGAATACTGCGACCGGTGGCACTGACGATACCGGCGGTCACACTGTTCTCCATGCCGAAGGGCGAACCGATGGCCAGCACCCACTCGCCGACGCGCAGCTTGGATGCGTCGCCGAAGCGCACTACGGGCAGATTTTTGCCGTCGATCTTGAGCACGGCGACGTCAGATGTCTCGTCCGACCCCACGACCTTGGCAACAAACTCCCGCTGATCCGTGAGCTTCACGGTCACTTTGGAGGCGTTGTTGACCACATGCGCGTTGGTCATGATGTAGCCATCCGGACTGACGATGAAACCCGAACCCTCACCGCGGCTCGGCTGCGGCGTGCTGCCACGCCCTTGCGGCACCTGCTCCTGAGGAATGCCGAACCGACGGAAGAAATCGTTGAACGGATCCTCGTTGCCACCGCCGCCCAGGCGCTGGGTGCGCGAATTGCTGCTGCGCTCGATCACCTGCACGTTGACCACCGCCGGGCCCACGGCCGCGACCAGTCCGCTGAAATCCGGCAGACCTCGTACCAGCGGCGCCGACGGCGCTGCTGCCGACGAGGCGCTGGCGGCAGGCGTCGCGGCCTGCGCCGCAGCCACGGCACTGGAGGAATGCTGCGCACAGGCTGTGAACAGCGACAGGAGCGCAATCGCGCTGATTACTCTGGAATCCAGTTTCTGACGCAACATATTTGCCATCACTCCAAGATCAGTTCGACCTGCGTTGCATGGTGCCATCCGGCACCGGTTTCAATCCCCAAAACCGCCCGCCGGCAAGGCTAGCCAGCAGGGCCAGCACTGCTGCCCCCAGAACCGGCCAATCGCCAAAGCGTGCGTACGGGGTGAGACCACGACGAGGCGTGACGGTTCCACGCAGCACTGCCGGGCGGAACTCGGCGGCCCTCGCGGAGACTTTACCATCGGGGGCCACGAGGGCCGAAACCCCGTCATTGGCCGAGCGGATCAGCCAGCGCCGCACCTCCATGGCCCGCATCCGGCTCATCTGAAAATGCTGATAGCGTGCCGGGGAGTGGCCGAACCAGGCGTCATTGGTCACATTGACCAGCACATCGGCCGCCCCCGCGGCAGCACGCTGGGCATGACCGAACGTATCTTCATAGCAAATCGTCGCCGCCAGCTGCATTCCCCCAGCCCGTACCGGCAGCTGGTTGTCGGCGCCGTGGGTAATGTCGGCATAGGGCAGGTCCAGGCGCTGCAACACACCACGCACCCAATCAGGCACCGGGAAAAACTCGCTGTACGGCACCAGATGACGCTTGTCGTAGAACTGTGGCGGGTCAGACAGCGCGAGCATTGAGTTGTAGATGTTCTCGCCACGCTCGTCCATGCGCAGGATGCCCAGGACCACATCTGAGCCCTGTTGGCGGCCCTCACTACGGATCTGATCCAGATACTGTGGAATCTGGTTGGCCAGTTCGGTGACGGCCGCTTCCGGCCACAGAATCAGCCGCGCGCCGAGCGCCTCGTTGTTGAGTCGGTGATAGAGCTCGCGCGTCGCTTCACGGTTGTTCACCAGCCACTTGATCCGCTGCGGCACGGCGCCCTGCAACACCGCGACGCTCACCGGCTCCCCGCTGACTGCGGTCCAATCGACAGGCTGCAACACCCTTCCAGCGCACCAAGGGAGCAGTGCCAGCGCCACAGCGATGAGCCGATGCGAGCCGGACTGCGTACCCAACCATCCCCAAAGCAGCAGCGCGATGGAAACCAGCAGCAAACCACCGATGCCATAGGATCCAAGCAGCGGCGCCCAGCCCGACAGCCATGTATCGGTCTGCGAATAGCCCAGTTGCAGCCAAGGGAATCCGGTGAACAGCCAGCCGCGCAGCCACTCGACCAGCAGCCACAGCGATGCCGCACCCACACACCACGCACCCAGTGAACGACGACCGTACAACCGCGCCAGCAGCCAACCGGCGAGTGCGTAATAGGCGGCCATCACCAGCACCAGAGCAGCTACGAGTAGCAGCGCCAACCAGGCCGGCGAATCGTTCATGTCGTGAATACTGATGTACAGCCACCACGTTCCGGCAGCGAACACACCGATTCCGTAGGCAAAGCCGCGCCAGGCGCTGACACGCGGCGTCGCACCGCGCCAGAGCCACATCAACAGTAATGGACACAGAATGGCCAGCGGCCACAGATTGAACGGCGCAAAGGCCAGCGTCGATGCAGCGCCCAGCGGCAGCGGGAGAAACCGGCGCCAGCGGTCCGGAGCGCTCACGACTCGACGTTCGCGGTGCCTGCGCCCGGTGTCGCTGCCGGCGCTACGCGCAGGCTGTCGATGCGTCGCCGGTCGGTGCGCTGGACGCGGAATTCCCAGCCGGCGATGACCACCGACTCACCTCGCCGCGGCACGCGACCGAGCTGCTGCATGACCATGCCGGCAACCGTCTCGAACTCGCCCTCCGGCAGCTGTGTGTGGAAGTGCTCGTTGAATTCCTCAAGCGGCGTCGTGCCACGTACCAGGAAGTGCTGGTCGCCGTCCGGGCGGATGCTGAGCTCTTCCTCGATATCGAACTCGTCGTCGATGTCACCAACGATCTGCTCGATGACGTCCTCAATGGTGACCAGCCCGGCGACACCGCCATACTCGTCGACCACCAACGCCATGTGATTGTGATTATCACGGAAGTCCTTCAGCAGCACATTCAGCCGCTTCGACTCCGGCACAAACACCGCCGGTCGCAGAAACTCGCGCATGTCGAAGGTGGCATCTTCTTCCAGGCCACCACCGGCCACCGCTCGCAGCAGATCCTTGGCCAGCAGAATGCCTTCCACGTCATCGCGGTCACCATCAACAACCGGATAGCGCGAATGCCCCGACTCCACGACTCGCGGAATGATCTGTTCCAATGATTCGTCGCGACGCAGGCACACCATCTGCGCACGCGGCACCATGATGTCGCGTACCTGCATTTCAGCAACCGCCAGCGCGCCCTCGAGCATCGCGAAGTCGTCGGCGCTGATGACACCACGAACGCTGGCATCGCGCAGCAGATCCAGCCACTCGGAGCGCTCGGTGATGCTGCCAGCCAGTGTCTTGGTGATGGCGCTGCGCCAGCGACTGCTCCTGCCCGGTGCCTTCTTGCCTTGAACGCGTTCCATCACTCAATGACTCCGATAGGGATTGGCGATGCCCAAACTGCGCAACACACGCACCTCGCGACCTTCCATGCGGCGCGCATCCTTATCACTTTCGTGATCGAAACCGGATAGGTGCAACAGACCATGCACAAACAGGTGTGCCCAATGGTCGCGCAGCCGCTTACCCTGCTCACGCGCCTCACGACTCAGTACCGATGGACAGATGACCAGATCACCAAGCAGCGGTCGGCCGCCTTCGACATCCACGGCCACTGCTGGCGGAAAGGACAACACATTGGTGGGCCGATCCTTGCCGCGATAGCGAAGGTTGAGGCTGCGAGAGCGTGCTGGACCGACAACCAGCAATGACACCACGCAGCGGGCGCGAGCCCCCAGAGCGGCTACCGCCCAGCGCTCGAACTCTCGCAGCGGCGGCACACCCGCATGGCGGGTGCTGCGTGCGATGCTCACCTGCACGGGAGACTCAGCCACTGCTTTCGGCTTCATAGGCCTGAACGATCCGTTGTACCAGCGGGTGACGCACCACATCGGCTGCATCGAAATGGGTGAAGGCAACGCCCTTCACGCCACGCAGGACATGCAGCACATGCCGCAGTCCGGAGGGCTTGCCGGCCGGGAGGTCCGTCTGGGTGACGTCACCGGTGACCACGGCACGCGATCCAAAACCGATACGCGTGAGGAACATTTTCATCTGCTCCGGCGTGGTGTTCTGTGCTTCGTCGAGGATCACGAATGCGTCATTGAGCGAGCGGCCGCGCATGAACGCCAGCGGGGCCACCTCGATGACCGCTCGCTCGATCAGTCGCGCAACGCGATCGAAACCGAGCATTTCATAAAGCGCGTCGTAGATTGGCCGCAGGTAAGGATCCACTTTCTGCGACATGTCCCCCGGCAGGAAACCCAGTCGCTCGCCCGCCTCGACAGCCGGCCTGACCAGCACCAGTCGCCGAACGCGCTCGGCCAGCAGCATCTCCACCGCGCAGGCCACCGCCAGATAGGTCTTGCCGGTACCCGCCGGCCCAACACCGAAGGTCAGGTCATGGGCATGGATGTTGGCCAGATAGCCGCGCTGATGTTCGCCCCGCGCACGGATCGTAATCGCCGGAGTGCGAATGACCACCACCTCGTTGCTCGCCGCGCTGGCCCGCGCAGGCTTCGCGTCCGCATTGCCATGTTCGACCAGACCGAGGTGTACGTTCTCGCTGCTCAGCGCACTGGCCGTCGCCTGGCGTGCCAGATCGCGCAGCACCGCCTCAGCCAATTCCGCGCGCTCACCTTGCACGGAAAAATGGTGGCCACGACGTCGTATGCGCACGCCTAGACGCTCTTCCAGCAAATTCAGATTGGCGTCGAGCGGACCGCAGAGATTTGCCAGGGTGGTATTGCCCTCCAGCTCCAACTCGAACTCGCGTTGCGCCGTCTCACTCATGCGACGTCTCGAGCAACTCTCCGCGCAGCGAATGCGGACGCGCCTCGGTGATGCGCACATCCACGAAGCGGTTGATCAGTTCCGGCGAGCCCGGAAAATTGACCCAACGATTGTTCTCCGTGCGACCCGCCAATTCGCCGGCATGACGCCGTGCGGGCCGCGCGACCAGCACGCGCTGCACGCTGCCAACCATGCGCTGACTGATGGCCAGTGCCTGTGCATCCAGCAGTGCCTGAAGCTTCTCCAGACGCTGCTGCTTGTCTTCCATGCTCACATCATCCGGGAGCGATGCCGCCGGCGTTCCGGGTCTGCGGCTATAGATGAAGCTGTAGGACTGGTCACACTCGATCTGCTGTACCAGCGCCAGCGTGGCCTCAAAGTCCCGCTCCGTCTCGCCGGGAAATCCGACGATGAAGTCGCTGCTCACAGAGATATCCGGACGCACGGCCCGGAGCTTGCGAATACGCTCCTTGAACTGCAGCGCCGTGTAGCCGCGCTTCATGGCCGCCAGCACGCGATCCGAGCCGCTTTGCACCGGCAGGTGCAGATGATTGGCGAGCGCCGGCACGCTGGCATAAGCCTCGATGAGGCTGTCGCTGAATTCCAGCGGATGCGAAGTTGTGAAGCGGATGCGCTCGATGCCACCGACGGCCGCAACGTGATGGATCAGCGTTGCCAGATCGACCTTCGCACCATCATGCATCTCGCCGGCATAGGCATTGACGTTCTGCCCCAGCAGCGTGATTTCCTTGACGCTCTGACGGGCCAGCGCACGGACCTCGTCGATCACCGAGGCAAAGGGCCGACTAACCTCGTCACCGCGCGTGTAAGGCACCACACAGAAACTGCAGTACTTGCTGCAGCCTTCCATGATGGAGACGAAGGCGCTGGCACCCTCGGCCCGCGGCTCCGGCATGCGGTCAAATTTCTCGATTTCCGGGAAGCTGACATCCACCACCGGGCGGCCCCGGCGGCGGCGCGCCTCAATCATTTCCGGCAGTCGGTGAATGGTTTGTGGGCCGAAGACCAGATCAACGAACGGTGCGCGCGCGGTGATGCCCTCGCCTTCCTGGCTGGCCACGCAACCACCCACACCGATGATCACATCCGGTCGCTGCTGTTTGAGGCCACGCCACTCCCCGAGCAGCGAGAAGACCTTCTCCTGCGCCTTCTCACGCACCGAGCAGGTGTTGACCAGCAGTACATCGGCGACAGCCGGATCCTCGGTCTGCGCGAGCCCGGCCATGCCCTGGAGCACGTCCGCCATACGGGCGGAATCGTACTCGTTCATCTGGCAACCGTAGGTCTTGATGTAGTAGCGGCCGCTCAACGGAATATCGTTTCCAGCTTCAGAACGGGACGTCGTCATCCAGTTCGGGCACCGCACTGGCGGCGCCCGGCTCGGCGGCGCCGCTGCGCTCGCGCGGCTCGAAGGAACCGCCGCTGCCACCACCTGCGCCACTGCGACCGCCCAGCATCTGCATGTCGTTGGCGATGATCTCGGTGGTGTAGCGATCCTTGCCTTCCTTGTCCTGCCACTTGCGTGTCTGCAGGCGCCCCTCGATGTACACCTGCGAACCCTTGCGCAGGTATTCGCTGGCCACCTCGCCGAGACGGTCATAGAGCACGATGCTGTGCCACTCGGTGCGTTCCTTCTGCTCGCCCGACTGCTTGTCCTTCCAGCTCTCGCTGGTGGCCAGACGCAGGTTGGTGACGCTCCTGCCACTGGGCATGGCGCGACTCTCAGGATCCGCGCCGAGGTGACCGACCAGAATGACCTTGTTGATGCCGCGCGCCATAAATGGGGTGTCCTTTTTCTGCCAAGCCTCTATCTGGCGAGTATTGTAGAGGGTTCTGCCCCCGCCGGCAGGCATCAAAAATGGTGCAGGGGCGCTGTTTTACGGGGTTTTGGCCCCCGGACCCGTTCTCTGGCACTCTTGACCCTTTGGCTGATCCAGAGCGTGCACTTTCCATGCAGCTGATACGCATTCGCGGGGCCAGGACACACAACCTGCGGAACATCGATCTCGACCTGCCGCGGGACCGCCTGACCGTGCTGACCGGCCTGTCAGGCTCCGGGAAGTCGTCGCTGGCCTTTGACACGCTGTACGCGGAGGGGCAGCGCCGCTACGTGGAATCCCTCTCGGCCTACTCGCGCCAGTTCCTGTCGATGATGGACAAGCCGGACGTCGACAGCATCGAGGGCCTGTCCCCCGCCATCGCCATCGAGCAGAAATCGGGCTCGCACAACCCCCGCTCCACCGTCGGCACCGTCACCGAGATCTACGACTACCTGCGCCTGCTCTACGCACGCGCCGGCCTGCCGCGCTGTCCCGACCACGGGATCGATCTGGAAGCCCAAAGCACTGGTCAGATGGTCGATGCAGTGCTGGAAACCGGTGATGGTCAGGCGGCGCTGTTGCTGGCCCCGCTGATCGTCGATCGCAAGGGCGAGCACCGCGAACTGCTGATCGAGCTGGCCGGACAAGGCTTTGTCCGCGTTCGTGTCGATGGTCAGGTCCATGAGATCGAGCAGGTGCCAAGCTTGGATGGGCGCCGCAAACACACCATCGAGGCAGTGGTCGATCGGCTGCGGATCCGTGCTGATGTGGCGCAGCGACTGGCCGAGTCCTTTGAAACGGCGCTACGGCTCTCCAATGGCACTGCCCGCGTTGTTTACACCGACGAAGGAGGCCCCGCACCGCAGCTGTTTTCCAGCCGTCACGCCTGCCCGGAATGCGGGTTTGCCGTACCCACACTCGAGCCGCGCCTGTTCTCGTTCAACAACCCCGCCGGCGCGTGTCCGAGCTGTGATGGTCTGGGCGTGCAGCAGTTCTTCGATCCCTCACGTGTCGTCGTGCATCCGCATCTGTCGCTGGCGGCTGGTGCCGTACGCGGCTGGGACCGACACAACTCCCACTACTTCCAGATGCTCCAATGCCTGGCCGCGCACTATGAGTTCGACGTCGAGGCCCCCTGGGAAGAGCTCGATGAGCAGGCGCAACAGCGGCTGCTGTTCGGCAGCGGCAAGGAAGAAATCGAGTTCGTCTATCGCGATGCCCGTGGCGCCAAGCAGCGCCGACGCCATGTGTTCGAGGGCATCATGCCGAACCTTGAGCGCCGCTTCCGCGAGACGGATTCCCCGACGGTGCGCGAGGAGCTATCCAAGTTTCAGGGCTCGCGCCCCTGCACGGACTGCGGTGGTGCCCGACTGAACCGCGTCGCACGCTCGGTGCTCATCAATGGCCGCAATCTGGCCGAGATCACGCACCTGACCGTGGGGCAGTCATTGCAGCACTTCACCGGTCTGACTCTCGCCGGCTGGCGCGGGACCGTCGCGGCACGCATCCAGCATGAGGTGAACGAGCGACTGCGCTTCCTCGCGGATGTTGGCTTGGACTACCTCAATCTGGATCGATCCGCCGACACCCTGTCCGGTGGCGAAACGCAGCGCATCCGCCTCGCCAGCCAGGTCGGCTCAGGTCTCTCCGGCGTCATGTATATCCTCGACGAGCCGTCCATCGGACTGCACCAGCACGACAACTCCAGACTGCTGGGGACGCTGCGCCGGCTGCGCGATCTCGGCAACACCGTCATCGTGGTCGAGCACGACGAAGATGCCATCCTGTCCGCCGATCATGTGGTGGATCTCGGGCCCGCCGCTGGCGTGCATGGCGGTCAAATCGTTGCTGCCGGCACGCCTGCAGAAATCCGCGCCAATCCCGCCTCGCTCACTGGCCAGTATCTGTCGGGTCAGCTGGAAATTCCCTGGCCCAGCAAGCGACGGCCACGCAATCCGCTGCGGGAAATCAGCATCCGCGGCGCACGCACCCACAACCTGCAAAACCTCGACGTCAAGATTCCTGTCGGGATTCTGACCTGCGTCACCGGGGTGTCGGGCTCGGGCAAGTCAACACTGATCAACGACACCTTGCTGCGTGCAGCGCAGACCGCGCTGGGTAGCAGCGAAACCGCCGGACCACCGCCGCAGTGTGATGCCGTGGATGGACTGAGCCACTTCGATCGCGTCATCGACATCGACCAGAATCCGATCGGCCGGACGCCACGCTCCAACCCGGCGACCTATACCGGCTTATTCACAACGATCCGTGAGCTGTTCGCCCAAGTGCCCGAGGCACGCGCGCGCGGTTACGGCGCCGGCCGTTTCAGTTTCAATGTACGTGGCGGACGTTGCGAGGCCTGTCAGGGCGACGGCGTGATCCGCGTGGAGATGCATTTCCTCCCGGATGTCTACGTTCCGTGCGACGTCTGCCGTGCACGCCGCTACAACCGCGAGACGCTAGAGATCCTCTATCGCGGCAAGAACATCCACGAAGTGCTGGAAACCACCGTTGAAGAAGCCTGCAAGCTCTTCGAGTCGGTGCCAGCCATCGCTTCGCGCCTCGAGGCACTGATGGAGGTGGGCCTAGGCTACACGCACCTTGGGCAGAGTGCCACCACGCTATCGGGCGGCGAGGCGCAGCGCATCAAACTCGCGCGGGAACTGGCCAAGCGCAGCACCGGCCGCACCCTCTACATCCTTGATGAGCCCACCACCGGCCTGCACTTCCATGACGTTGCTCAGTTGCTGCGTGTTCTGCAGCGTCTGTGCGATACGGGCAATACCGTGGTAGTGATCGAACACAATCTCGAAGTGATCCGGGCGGCCGACTGGATCATTGATCTCGGTCCGGGTGGCGGCGAACGCGGTGGTCGGCTGGTGGCCTCAGGGACTCCAGAGACGGTGGCCGCATGCGCGGAATCGCTGACCGGACAATATCTCGCACCGAAACTACGGCGCAAATCACGCTAGCGCAGAGCGGGCAATGAGTCGCAACGCCGCGCGCTAGGCACCGCGTCGCTGGTGAGTTTCAAAATACTGGTGCAACTCACCGTTACTGCTGCGCTCGCGGTATTCACACCGCGTGTAATCGCGCACGACGCGCCGCCAGAAGTGCACTGCGCGCTCATCGTGGAGATTCTCGCTGATATGCCACTCGCCGGGAAAACGGTCCAGGATGAGCCGCACAGCGGCCTGTCCGAGACCGCGTCGACGCAAGGGCCCTGCGATAAAGAACTCGGCCATGACATGGCTCGTCCTGCCCCCGGCATGAAGCGGCTGGCGAATCTGCAGCAGCGCAAAGCCGACAGGATGGTTCTCATTGACGATAGTGATGAGCTGGGCTGAGGGATCATTGAACCAGCTCGCCAACAGGTCGGAAGTGCGGTGACCAATCTCGGCAAGACTCGGAAATACGCCCGAGCCAGTCGCACCCAGATCGTTCAGGTATTCCCTGTAGACACCTTCGATCCAGCGGCGATCGGAGCCGCGCGGTTCTGTAATACGGACGCTGACAGTCATTCGAAAAAGAGGACAACTCAAATAGAAAAGCCCGGCAGACCGTCTCCGGCCTGCTCGGGCTTTACTGAAACAATTTCGTTTCCGAAATTACTTCTTGGCTTCGCCAGCGGCAGCCGGAGCAGCTTCGGCAGCCGGAGCGGCGGCCGGAGCAGCAGCGTCAGCAGCAGGAGCGGCAGCCGGGGCAGCCTCAGCGGCCGGAGCAGCGGCCGGAGCAGGAGCAGCGGCTTCCTGGCTGCAGGCAACCAGGGCGAGGGCCGCAACAACGGCGCCAAATGCAATCTTAGTGTTCATCGATGAATCCCCAGAATGAGTTGGAAACAAGAAAATCAAACAAACTAGTTTGTCGAGCGATCGAAACCGCCCGCCGCGATTCTATAGAAATCTTCTTGACAATTGAAGTGCGGAGGTAGGCCTTCTAGGCCCACCCCCGACCAAGAGCCTGACGACTGGAAGTGGCCTCAGCGCTTGGCAAGCAGATCGCGGATTTCCTCGAGCAGGACCTCCTGGCGAGTGGGCGCTGTTGCGCCGGGCGCCGGCTGGGCGGGCCGCCGCAGCGAATTGATGCCTTTGAGCGCAAGGAAAATAACGCCAGCGATGATGAGGAAGTCGACCACGCTCTGGATGAACGCGCCGTAATTAAGCAGAACGGCCGTTTTGCCATCGGGCTCCATGCCCAGTGATAGCGCCAGGTGGCTGAAATTGACCCCACCCACTGCCCTGCCCACGATGGGCATGATGATATTGTCAACCAGCGAAGAGACGATCTTGCCGAAGGCACCGCCGACCACGACACCGACCGCCAGGTCGATGACGTTACCTCTTACCGCAAACTGCCGAAATTCAGCTGCCAGTCCCATTGAGTTCTCCTTGATTGATCAAATCAAACCGGAGGGACTGCAGCGACGAATCAGGCGCTGGCGGCCTTCCGGCTACGGCCCGCTGTCTTGGCCTTGGCGCCAGATGCGGCTTTCTTTTTAGCCGCCTTCTTCTTCTTGGCGACCGGCTTATCTTGATCGTCACCGGCCTCGGCCGCAACGACCGGCCCGTCAACCAGCTGCATCAGCGCCATCGGCGCGGCATCGCCGGCTCGGGGCATCATGCGCAGGATGCGCGTGTAGCCACCGGCGCGCGCGCGGAAACGGGGACCGACGTCACTGAAGAGCTTGCCGACGACTGCGGCATCGCGCAGACGCGAGAAGGCAACGCGACGATTCGCCTCGCTATCCTTCTTGCCCAGTGTGATCAGCGGCTCGACCACGCGCCGCAGCTCTTTCGCTTTGGGCAGCGTAGTGCGGATCGTCTCGTGCCTCAGGAGCGCAGCCGCCATGTTGCGCATCAGCGCATGACGATGCGAGGCGTTACGCGAAAGTTGGCGACCCGAAAGTTTGTGACGCATGCTTGTCTCTCAATCCTGATATGCGCGCGGCGCGCGCACGATTACAACAGTCCGCCCGCTTCCTCGTGGCGCAGACCAGCCGGCGGCCAGCCTTCCAGCCGCATCCCGAGCATCAGGCCGTGGCTCTGCAGCACTTCCTTGATCTCAGTCAGCGACTTCTTGCCCAGGTTCGGGGTACGCAGCAGTTCCACCTCAGTGCGCTGCACGAGGTCACCGATGTAGTGGATGTTCTCGGCCTTCAGGCAGTTAGCACTGCGGACCGTGAGCTCGAGCTCGTCCACAGGACGCAGCAGGATCGGATCGAACTGCATCTCGGTCACCTTAGTGACCGCTTCATCCTCGCCCTGCAGGTCAACGAACACCGACAGCTGATCCTTGAGGATCGCGCCGGCGCGGCGAATCGCCTCTTCCGGCTCAATGGTGCCGTTGGTCTCGATATCGATGATCAGCTTGTCCAGATCGGTACGCTGTTCGACGCGCGCAGCCTCGACCGCGTAGGTCACACGGCTGACCGGGCTGAACGAGGCGTCCAGCAGCAGGCGTCCGATCGGGCGCGAAGCCTCCTCGAAGGCCATCCGCTGAACGGCCGGCCGATACCCACGGCCGCGCTCGATCTTCATCTGCATGTTCAGTTCGCCGGCCTTGGTGAGGTTGGCGATGACCAGCTCGGGGTTCACAACTTCAATGTCGTGATCGGTCTGGATGTCGCCGGCGGTCACCGGTCCCGGGCCTTTCTTGTGAAGGCGCAGCTCAGCGGAGTTGCGCGAATGCATGCGCAGCGCGACCTGCTTGAGGTTCAGCAGCACCTCGACCACGTCCTCCTGGACGCCATCGATGCTGGTGTACTCGTGCAGCACGCCTTCGATTTCCACTTCCGTGATGGCTGCGCCCGGCATGGACGACAGCAGCACACGACGCAGAGCATTGCCCAGCGTGTGACCAAAGCCGCGTTCAAAGGGCTCGATGACCACGCGCGCCTTACGGGGCGCAACGGGCTGCACCTTGACGACACGCGGCTTGAGAAATTCGGTTACTGCTTGCATGTCACCACCCTTACTTCGAATACAACTCGACGACCAGGTTCTCGTTGATGTCCGGCAGCACTTCATCACGTGCCGGCACCTGCTTGAACACGCCGCGCATCTCCTTGTCGTTCACATCGACCCAGTCCGGGAAGCCGGACTGCGCGGCAATTGCCAGCGCGCCCTGAATACGCAACTGCTTGCGTGACTTCTCTCGCACCTGAACGATGTCGCCGGCCTTGCACTGGTAGGAAGGAATGGTGACCACCTGGCCGTTCACCTCAATCGCCTTGTGGCTCACCAGCTGACGTGCCTCGGCACGCGTCGCGGCAAAACCCATGCGATAGACGATGTTGTCCAGACGGCATTCCAGCATCTTCAACAGGTTCTCGCCGGTCGCGCCCGAACGGCGCGTGGACTCGACGTAGTAACCATGGAACTGACGCTCGAGCACGCCGTACATGCGGCGGAGCTTCTGTTTCTCGCGCAGCTGCAGACCGTAGTCGGACAGGCGCGTACGACGCTCGCCCTTGACGCCGCCCGGCGGCACCTGAAACTTGCACTTGCTCTCGAGCGGCTTGACCGCGCTCTTGAGGAACAGGTCAGTGCCCTCGCGGCGGGAGAGCTTGCACTTGGGACCGATGTATCGCGCCATTGTCTTTTCTTCCTGGAATTCCTGATTGGGCGCCAGCGCTTAGACGCGGCGCTTCTTCGGCGGACGGCAGCCGTTGTGCGGAATGGGAGTCACGTCCTCGATGCTCGTGATCTTCAGCCCGCAGCCGTTGAGCGCGCGGACAGCAGACTCGCGACCCGGTCCGGGACCAGCGACGCGCACCTCAACATTCTTCAAGCCGTGTTCCTGAGCAGCGACACCCGCCTTCTCAGCGGCCACCTGCGCAGCGAACGGCGTGCTCTTGCGCGAGCCACGGAAGCCGCAGCCACCGGAGGTCGCCCAAGACAGCGTGTTCCCCTGCCGGTCGGTGATCGTGATGATCGTGTTGTTGAAGGATGCATGGACATGCGCGATTCCATCGAGCACGTTCTTGCGAGCCTTCTTGGGCTTCTTGGCAGCGGCAGCCGCCTGCGAAGCGGGGTTGTTCGCTTGGGGTTTCTGTTCAGCCATGATCTGTTCCCTGTTAGGTAACGGCGCGCCGCGCCATTACGCCTTGCCCGGAGGCGCGTTGAGCTTCACTGCCTGCTTGCGCGGCCCCTTACGCGTGCGCGCATTGGTGCGCGTCCGCTGTCCACGTACCGGCAGACCACGACGATGACGCATGCCGCGCCAAGTACCGAGATCCATCAATCGCTTGATGTTCATCGACACTTCGCGGCGCAGATCGCCTTCGACGGCGAACTTCGCCACCTGTGAGCGGATCGCAGCGATCTCGGCCTCGGTGAGGTTGCGCACCAGAGTGTTCGGCGCGATACCAGCACCCTCGAGGATCAGCTGAGCGCGGTTTTTCCCGATGCCAAAAATATGCGTCAGCCCAATGCTGATGTGCTTGTTCATCGGAATGTTGATGCCGGCAATGCGTGCCATGTGCTTTCCTCTTTCCGCTTAGCCCTGACGCTGCTTGTGGCGAGCGTCGGAACAAATGACATAGACCACGCCGCGACGGCGCACGATCTTGCAGTTCTTGCAGATCTTCTTGACGGATGGACGTACTTTCATCGCTAACCCTGGCCGTCGCGGCCAGCTCCCAGCAGATTCGCTTTTTTCATGAGCCCCGGATAATGGTGCGACATGGAATGCGCGTAAAGCTGCGCCATGAAGTCCATCACCACCACTACTACGATCAGCAGCGAAGTGCCGCCGAACTGGAACGGGACACCCTTCCCGTTCGAATAAAGAAATTCAGGCAACAGGCAGACGGCAACGATGTAGACCGCTCCCCACAGCGTCAGACGCGTCAGCACCTTGTCGATGTACTCACCGGTCTGCTGGCCAGGGCGAATACCCGGGATGAACGCGCCGCTCTTCTTGAGATTGTCAGCCGTCTCGCGGGCATTGAAGACCAGTGCCGTGTAGAAGAACGCAAAGCCAAGAATGAGCAGTGCGTACAGCACCAGGTGCAGCGGCTGGCCGTAATTCAGTGCTGCGGAGATGCTCTGCAGCGCGAAGCCAAACTTCGAGTCATTGCCGGTAGCAAAGAAGCTGGAAATCGTCGCCGGGAAGAGCAGCAGGCTCGAGGCGAAAATCGGCGGAATCACGCCCGACATGTTGAGCTTGAACGGCAGATGAGTGCTCTGGCCCGCATACATCTTGCGGCCGACCTGGCGCTTCGCGTAGTGCACCGCAATGCGTCGCTGGGCGCGCTCGACGAACACGCAGAAAGCCGTCACACCAATCACGATCGCAATCAGAACGATCGCAAACAGCGGCTGCATTTCACCCGTGGAGACAGCGGTCATCATCTGACCGATCGCACGGGGCACTCCCGCGACGATGCCGGCGAGAATGATCATGGAAATGCCGTTACCAATGCCGCGCTCGGTGATCTGTTCACCCAGCCACATCAGGAACATCGTTCCGGTCGTCATGACCACCACGGCAACGATCAGCCACTGATAGCCACCCGTCAGAACCAGCCCGCCCTTCTGCAGCGCGACGGCTGCGCCGAAGGACTGGAACAGACCCAGACCGAGAGTGCCGTAGCGAGTCAGCTGGGCAGTCTTGCGCCGACCGGCCTCGCCTTCCTTGCGGTACTCCATCAGTGTCGGCACAACCATGCCGAGCATCTGAATGATGATAGACGCCGAGATGTACGGCATGACGCCCATCGCAAAGATGGACATGCGCGAGAGCGCGCCGCCGGCGAACATGTTGACGATGCCAAGGATGGTGCTTGACTTGTCATTGAAGAAACTCGCCACAGCCGAGGGCGAGATGCCCGGCACGGGAATGTACGTGCCGATGCGATAGACGATCAGAGCGCCCAGCAAAAACAACAGGCGACCACGAATCTCGCCGAGGCGTCCAGCCTCAGCCAGCGCGGCCGCCGGGTTCATTTGTGCTGGTCCAGCCATCAGGCCTCGACCTTTCCGCCGGCCGCTTCAATCGCAGCGCGAGCGCCCTTGGTCACCGCGATGCCCTTGAGCGTCACGGCCTTCTTCAGTTCGCCCGACAGCATGACCTTGGCCTGCTCGGTGTGAGCCGGCACGAGGTTACGCGCCTTCAGCGCGGCCAGATCAATGACCGCTGCGTCAACGAGCGCCAGCTCGTGCAGACGAACCTCTGCGTGCAGGCGCTTGATGGCCGAGCGGAAGCCAACCTTCGGGAGGCGGCGCTGCAGCGGCATCTGACCGCCTTCGAAGCCGACCTTGTGATAGCCGCCCTTACGGGCGCGCTGACCCTTGACACCGCGTCCGCTGGTCTTGCCTTGGCCGGCTGAAGCGCCGCGACCCACGCGCAGGCGGGGACGACGAGATCCGGGACCGGGCTTGATGGTATTCAGTCGCATTTCAGATCCGCTCCACCTTCAGCATGTGACGCGCAGCATTGATCATGCCGCGGTTCTCCGGTGTATCGCTCACCGTAACCGAGTGATGCCGGCGACGCAGCCCAAGCCCGCGTACCGACGCAGCGATGCTGGCCAGCTGGCCATGGGAGCTGCGCAGCTGTGTGACCTTGAGCTTTCCGTTGCTGTTGCTGGCAGTCATGATTTTCAACCCAGGATGTCTTCGAGGCTCTTGCCGCGCTTGGCCGCAATGCGGTCAGGCGATGCAACCCGCGCCAGTGCGTTGACAGTCGCACGCACCACGTTGATCGGGTTGCGCGAGCCATAGCTCTTGGCCAGAACGTTACGAACGCCCGCGCACTCGAGCACTGCGCGCATGCCGCCACCCGCGATGACGCCGGTACCGCCCGAGGCAGGCTGCATGAACACACGCGTCGCGCCGTGGGAACCTTGCACCGCATAATGCAGTGTGTCGTTGTTGAGGCTGACAGTGACCAGGTTCTTGCGAGCCTGGGCCATGGCCTTGGAGATCGCGACGGGCACTTCACGCGCCTTACCGAACCCGAAGCCGACGCGGCCTGCGCCGTCACCGACGACCGTCAGCGCGGTGAAGCCGAACTGGCGGCCACCCTTGACGACCTTCGCCGTGCGGTTGACAGCGACCAGCTTCTCGACGAAATCGTCGGCGCTCTGAGACTTTTCGATTCTTGCCATGCTTGCGTCCCGTGAATCAGAGTTCGAGGCCGGCTTCGCGCGCGGCCTCGGCCAGCGCCTTCACGCGGCCGTGGTACTGGAATCCCGCGCGGTCGAAGGCCACGCGAGTGATGCCTGCAGCCTTGGCACGATCGGCGATCGCGCGCCCGACAGCCGCGGCGGCAGCGATGTTGCCGGTGCCTTTCAGGCCCTTGGCCAGGTCTTCCTGCACGGTGGAGGCCGAGGCCAACACCTTGGCACCCTGTGAGTCGAACACCTGCGCATAGATATGACGCGGGGTGCGGTGCACCGTCAGGCGGGCAACGCCCTGCTCGCGGATCATGGCGCGCGTCTTGGAAGCGCGGCGCAGTCGGCGCTCTTTCTTTTCGGTGCTCATTACTTCTTCTTCCCTTCCTTCAGGGAGATCTGTTCATCCGAGTACCGGACGCCCTTGCCCTTGTACGGCTCCGGCGGACGGATCGAGCGAATCTCAGCTGCGGTCTGTCCGACCAGCTGCCGGTCCATGCCCTTCACCAGGATCTCGGTCTGGCTGGGCGTCTCGATGGTGATGCCCTCGGGCACCGGGAAATTCACCGGATGTGAGAAGCCAAGCGTCAAGCCCAACGACTTGCCGGTGACCGCAGCACGGTAACCGACGCCGACGAGCTCGAGCTTCTTCTCGTAGCCCTTGGTCACGCCATGAATCATGTTCGCCAGGTGAGCGCGAGTCGTACCGGCACGAACGCGCAACGCGCCCGCTTCGGCCAACTGCCCTTCCTGCTGGAACTTCACAGTGATCTGCTTGTCGACCTGCTCGATGCCGACGCCGTCTGTCAGCGCGAGGCTCAGCGAGCCCTTGGCACCTTTGACGGTCACGACATTGCCCGCCACGTTCACCGTGACTCCACTGGGCAGATCGATCACCTTCTTTGCGACTCTGGACATAGTAGTTTCCTGTTGCGTGCGCGCGGCCTCAGGCCACGATGCACAGCACCTCGCCGCCCTGCCCAATGGCACGCGCAGCCTTGTCAGTCATCACACCCTTGGGCGTGGAGACGATCACCGTACCCATGCCGCCCAGCACCTTGGGCAGCTCATCCTTGCCGCGGTAAATCCGCAGACCAGGACGGCTGACACGCTCGAGCCGATCAATGACGGGCCGGCCGTCAAAGTACTTGAGCTCTACGCTCAACTGCGGCTTCCTGGCATCGGCGCTCACCTGGAACCCGGCGATGTAGCCTTCGTCCAGAAGAACCTTAAGGATCGAGCTCTTCAGCTTCGATGCGTCCATTGAAACACTGGTCTTGCCGGCGCTTTGCCCATTGCGGATGCGGGTAAGCAGGTCGGCCACCGGATCAGTCATGCTCATCGTTCAGGCTCCTACCAGCTCGCCTTGGCGAGACCCGGAATTTCACCGCGCGCCGCGACTTCGCGGATTTTGGTACGCGCCAAACCGAACTTGCGGTACACGCCACGCGAACGGCCGGTGATCTGGCAACGCTTGCGCTGCCGGGTCGGACTGGCGTCGCGCGGCAACTGCTGCAGACTCACCTGAGCTGCGGCACGTTCTTCCGGCGAGGACTTGGGGCTGCGGATGGTTTCCTTCAGCTTGGCCCGCACCGCCGCGTACTTCTTCGCGGTCCGGAGCCGGCGCTTGTCCCGTTCGATCATGTTGGTCTTGGCCATACGTCTACCTTTGTTTCCGCGTTACTTGCGGAAAGGAAAGTTGAAAGCCTGCAGCAACGCACGGCCCTGCTTGTCATCGCTGGCCGTCGTCGTGATGGTGATATCCATGCCGCGCAGCTGGTCGATGGTGTCGTACTGGATCTCTGGAAAAATGATCTGTTCCTTGATGCCCAGCGTGTAGTTGCCACGGCCATCGAAGGCACGCGGCGAAACGCCACGGAAATCACGGATGCGCGGCATTGCAACAGTGATCAGGCGGTCGAGGAACTCGTACATGCGCTCACCGCGCAGTGTGACCTTGCAGCCGATCGCGAGACCCTCGCGCAGCTTGAAGGACGCAATGGCCTTGCGCGCCTTGCAGAGCGCCGGCTTCTGACCGGTGATCTTGGTCATATCGTTCACCGCGGCATCGATCACTTTGCGATCGGCCACGGCCTCGCCAACACCCATGTTGACCGTGATCTTGGTGATCTTCGGTACCTGCATGGTGTTATTAAGCCCAAGCTCGCTCTTGAGCTGGGAAACGAGCTTTTCGCGGTACAGCTGTTGCAGTCTTGCCATGATTATCTCTGTCTTCTGTCCTGCGCCGCTCAGGCGTCGACCACTTCGCCGTTAGACTTGAAGAAACGAACTTTCTTCCCGTCCGCGAGCTTCTTGATGCCGACGCGATCCGCAGCCTTGGATGACGGATTCCAGATCGCGACCTTCGACGCAGCCAGGGGCATTTCCTTTTCCACGATCCCGCCGGCCTTGCCGGTCTGCGGATTGCCCTTGGTGTGACGCTTCACGCGATTGATGTTCTCGACCAGCAGCTCGCCTTCCAGCACCTGCAGGACCGCGCCACGGCGGCCCTTGTCGCGCCCGGAGAGCACCACCACCTGATCGCCTTTCCTGATCTTTTCCATGTCTGTTTTCCTGCCTGCGCCGTGCTTACAGCACTTCCGGCGCCAGCGAGATGATCTTCATGAACTGCGCATTGCGCAGCTCGCGGGTAACCGGCCCGAAAATACGGGTGCCGATCGGTTCGAGCTTGGGCGACAGCAACACAGCGGCATTGCCATCGAACCGCAGGAGCGAGCCATCCGGCCGACGCACACCAAAGCGCGTGCGGACAACGACGGCGTCATAGACCTCGCCCTTCTTGACCTTACCGCGCGGGATCGCATCCTTGATGCTCACCTTGATGACGTCACCGACGGTGGCATAGCGGCGCTTCGAGCCACCCAGCACCTTGATGCACATCAACGTACGCGCACCGCTGTTATCAGCAGCGTTGAGCAGTGTCTGCAGCTGGATCATTGCTGCACCGCCCGCTCGACGATACCGACGAGCTTCCAGGACTTGTGACGCGACAACGGACGGCAAGGAGCGATGGAAACCGTATCGCCCTCACGCGCTTCGTTGGCCTCATCGTGAGCCAGCAGCTTGGTGCGGCGACGGAGGTACTTGCCATAGGTCTCGTGGCGCACCAGGCGCTCAATGACCACAGCAATAGTCTTGTCCATCTTGTTGCTGACGACACGGCCGGTCAGCGTACGCGCCGGCTTCGCAGCCGCCGCGCTGGTGGTGTTGGGCTGGTTCATTTACTCCCTCCTGAGGCCGAACCCAGCACCAGCTTGACGCGCGCAATATTGCGACGCACCTTGCTGAACTGATCCGGCTTGACGGCCTGACCCGTCGCACGCTGCACGCGCAGCGCGAATTGTTCCTTGCGGAGCTTGGCCAACTCGGCCTTGAGCTCAGCGGACGACTTCTTGCGCAGTTCGGCGGCTTCCATCAACGCACCTGACGCTTCACGAATGTGGTAGACACCGACAGCTTGGCGCCTGCAAGGCGGAAGGCTTCGCGGGCATCGGCCTCGCTAACCCCTTCCATCTCGAACAGCACCTTGCCGGGCTTGATCTTGGCAACCCAGTACTCGACGTTACCCTTGCCGGAGCCCATTCGGACTTCCAGCGGCTTCTTGCTGATTGGCACGTCAGGGAACACGCGGATCCAGATCTGGCCACCACGCTTGACGTAGCGAGCCATGGCACGACGGGCAGCCTCGATCTCGCGGGCCGTCATGCGGCAGCGATCGGTCGCCTTGAGGCCGAAATCGCCGAAAGCGACAGTGTTGCCGCGCATCGCCAGACCGGTGTTCCGGCCCTTGAACTGCTTGCGGTACTTGGTGCGTTTTGGTTGCAGCATTTGCTCAAATCCTCAATGCACGCTCAGGCGCCGGCCTCGGCAGGCGCAGCAGGAGCAGCGGGCGAAGCCGCCTGGGCCGGAGCCCCTTCTGCCACAGCCTCGCCGGTCTTACCGAGATCCGCCTTGTCAAAGACTTCACCCTTGAAGATCCAGACCTTGACGCCGATGATTCCGTAGGTCGTGCGCGCTTCGGCCAGACCATAGTCGATGTCCGCGCGGAAGGTGTGCAGCGGAATGCGACCTTCGCGGACCCACTCCGTGCGGGCGATTTCAGAGCCATTCAGACGGCCCGACATACGCACCTTGACGCCCAGAGCGCCGCTGCGCATGGTGCTCATCACGGCGCGCTTCATAGCGCGGCGGAACATCACACGCTTCTCAATCTGCTGGGCCATGCCTTCAGCAACCAGCTGCGCATCCACTTCCGGCTTGCGGATCTCGGCGACATTCAGTCGCACGTCGTTGACCGGCAAACCGAGCAGCTTGGCGGTATCGATGCGCAGGCGCTCGATATCCTCGCCCTTCTTTCCGATCACGATACCGGGACGCGCGGTCTGGATGACGATGTTGACCGTCTTGGCCGCGCGTTCGATGGTGATACGGCTGACAGACGCATCCGCCAGCTTCTTCTTCAGGAACTCGCGCACCTGGAAGTCGGTGTACACCAGCGCCGGAAATTGGCGCTTGCCCGCATACCACTTGGAAGACCACTCGCGGGTGATTCCCAGGCGTATGCCCAGCGGGTTGACTTTCTGGCCCATTGCTAGTCCTTCTTCCCGTCGCTGACCTGAACCGTGATGTGACTATTGCGCTTGACGATGCGGCTACCGCGGCCCTTGGCACGCGCATGCATGCGCTTCAGAACCGGAGCGGTGTCCACCATGATGCAGGACACACGCAACTCGTCGATGTCCGCTCCCTGGTTGTTCTCGGCGTTGGCAATAGCCGACTCGAGCACCTTGAGAACGATTCCAGCGCCCTTCTTGGGCATGAACTTCAGTGTCGCCAGCGCGCGACCGACCGGCTGGCCGCGAACAACGTCGGCGACCAAGCGGCATTTCTGCGGCGAGATGCGCGCATAGCGCAGGATTGCAGTGGCTTCCATGGTTCGTGCGCCTCTTGCTATGCCGAGACTTTCTTGTCGCCACCGTGCGACTTGAAAGTGCGCGTGGGAGCGAATTCGCCGAGCTTGTGACCGACCATGTTCTCGGAAACCAGAACGGGCACGTGCTGCTTGCCGTTGTGGATGGCAAGCGTCAGGCCAACCATTTCCGGCGTAATCATCGAACGGCGCGACCAAGTCTTGATCGGACGCCGGTCATTCTTGTTGCCCGCGACCTCCACCTTCTTGGCGAGGTGCAGATCGACGAACGGACCTTTCTTAAGGGAACGAGGCACGCTTATTTCCTCCGCTGCACGATCATGTTGCTCGTGCGCTTGTTGCGGCGCGTCTTCTTACCCTTGGTCTGCCAGCCCCAAGGGGACACAGGATGCGGGTTACCCTGACCAGGCTTGCCCTCGCCACCACCGTGCGGATGATCGACCGGGTTCATGACCACGCCGCGGACCGTCGGACGGATTCCGCGCCAGCGCTTTGCACCCGCCTTGCCGTAGACACGCAGACTGTGCTCGTCGTTGCCCACCTCACCAATGGTGGCGCGGCAATCGACATGCACCTTGCGGGTCTCGCCGGACTTCAGCCGCAGATAGGCATAGATGCCTTCGCGAGCCGTGAACTGCGCCGAGCTGCCGGCGGTGCGAGCCAACTGGCCACCGCGACCGGGCTTCATCTCGATATTATGGACCGTGCTACCGACCGGAATGTGGCGCAGCGCCATCGCATTGCCAGCCTTGATCGGCGCATCGGAGCCGGAGCGAATCTCATCGCCCGCCTTCAAGCCCTTGGCGGCCAGGATGTAACGCCGCTCGCCGTCCGCGTAGCACACCAGCGCGATGTGGGCGGTACGATTCGGATCGTATTCCAGACGCTCGACCTTGGCGGCGATGCCGTCCTTGTCACGCTGGAAATCGATGAGGCGATACTTCTGGCGCGAACCACCACCGACGTGACGCGTGGTGATACGGCCGAAATGGTTACGGGCACCCGTCTTGTTCTGGTGCACGGTCAACGCCTCGTGCGGCCCGCCCTTATGCAGGTGCTGGCGGCTCACGCGCACGACGAAACGTGCGCCCGGCGAGGTTGGTTTGAGTTTGATCAGCGCCATGTCGCTACCTCAGGAGCAGGCCTCAGGCCTTGCCCGCAGCCTCATAGTCGATGCTCTGGCCGTCGGCCAGACGCACATAAGCTTTCTTGGAGTCCTGCGTGCGACCCACCGTGCGACCGAAGCGGCGCACCTTGCCAGGCTCGTTGACGGTCTGCACACCAACCACTTTCACGCCGAACATGAGCTCGACGGCAGCACGCACCTCGGTACGCGTGGAGTCACGACGCACGAGGAAGGTGTACTGATTCTGGTTCTGCTGAGCCTGCGACGTCTTTTCGGTGACGTGCGGCGCGAGCAGAACATTCATCAGGCGCTCTTTACCGGCAACAGCCTTCTTCGCCTTGGCTGCCTTGGCGGCCTTCAGATCCGTCACCTTGCCGGCCTTGTTCTTCACTGCTGCGGCACTCATTGCAGGCGCTCCTCGATCAGCTTCACGGCACCCACGGTAGCCAGCACCTTGGCGTGGCTGGCGAGGCTCAGCGGATTGATCGACGCTGCGACCTGAACCTCAACATGGGGCAGATTGCGCGCAGCCAGGAACAGCTTTTCGTCCTGGGCCTCGACCACGATGAGCACATCTTCCAGAGCCTGTGCCTTCAGATACTGGGCCAGCAGCTTCGTCTTGGGAGCGGCCAGCGGGATGTCGGTGGTCACCACCAAACGATCCTGACGCAGCAACTCCGAGAGCATGGAGCAGATGGCGCCGCGGTACATCTTGCGGTTCACCTTTTGCTCGAAGCTACGCGGCTTGGCAGCAAAGGCACGACCACCACCCACCCACAGCGGGCTACGGATCGAGCCGGCGCGAGCCGAACCTGTACCTTTCTGAGAGTGCGGCTTGCGGCCACCACCCCTGACTTCAGCGCGCGACTTCTGGGCCTTGGTGCCTGCGCGGCCAGCCGCGCGATAAGCATTGACCACCTGGAAAACCAGCGCCTGATTGTATTCCTGCCCGAAGGTCTGCTCCGAGACCGTCAGATCAGCTCCGCCATTGGCGACTTTCAGCTTCATGTGCTACTCCGCCGCCTTATTTCTTGTTGGCCTTGGCCGGATTGGGCGCCTTGCCAGACGGTGCCGCCTTGGTGGGCACCAGCATCTTGCGCAGCGCACGGCGAGCAGCCTTCACCGACGGACGGATGACGACCTGACCGCCCTCGGCACCCGGGATCGCACCGCGGATCAGGAGCAGATTGCGCTCCACATCGACGCTCACGATCTTCAGGTTCTCGGTGGTGCGACGCACCACACCCATGTGACCCGACATACGCTTGCCCGGGAACACACGACCCGGCGTCTGGCGCTGGCCGATAGAACCCGGAGTACGGTGCGAAACCGACACACCGTGCGTGGCATTGTGGCCACCGAAATTGTGCCGCTTCATGGTGCCGGCGTAGCCCTTACCGATGGTGACGCCCGTGGCATCCACCAGCTGGCCGACGGTGAACAGATCCACCTTCAGCTCAGAGCCGTTCTGCAGATCGGCGCCGTCATTGCCGGTCAGGCGGAACTCAAGGAGTGCCTTGCCCGGTGCGGAATTGGCCTTGGCAAAATGGCCAGCAGCAGCCTTGCTCAGCAGCTGGGGGCGCTTCTCGCCGTAGGTGACCTGAACGGCGCGATAGCCGTCCTTTTCAGCCGTCTTGACTTGCGTGACGCGATTCGGCAGCGCCTGCACAACGGTCACGGGCACGGATTCGCCCGCTTCGTTGAAGATGCGCGTCATGCCGCATTTGCGGCCGACCAGACCAATAGCCATCGTTCAGTCCTCTCTGTGACGCGCACTACGATTGGCACGCGTCGCATACTCAAAACACTGGCAAAGCGACTACAGGAGATCAGCAGCGCAGACTGCACTGCCGTGCTCTCGAGTGGTCTTGGCGGCTAGCCGCCAACCTCGCCCGGAACCAACGCCAGCACAGGGCCGGCGCCGTTTACCCCGGCATTACCCGGGGGTGAAAAGGCCGCGCAGTATAACAGCAAACCGCGCGGCCACAACCCCTTTGGAGGGTGTTTTTAACGCCCCGCAGGGCGGCTTCCTCAGTTCAGCTTGATCTGGACGTCCACGCCGGCCGGCAGCTCGAGACGCATCAGCGCGTCCACGGTCTTGTCGGTCGGGTTCAGGATGTCCATCAGGCGCTTGTGCGTGCGCATCTCGTACTGGTCACGAGCATCCTTGTCGCCATGCGGCGAGACCAGCAGCGTGAAGCGCTCCATCTTGGTCGGCAGGGGCACCGGGCCCTTGACGTTAGCGCCCGTGCGCTTAGCAGTGTCGACGATCTCACGCGCTGAGTTGTCGATCAGGCGATGATCGAAAGCCTTCAGGCGGATGCGAATGTTCTGGTTTGCCATGTAAATATGCTCCGCTTGATTACTTCAGGACCTTAGACACGACACCGGCGCCGACGGTGCGGCCGCCTTCGCGAATAGCGAAGCGCAGACCATCTTCCATCGCGATCGGTGCAATCAGCTCAACGTTCATCTTGATGTTGTCGCCAGGCATCACCATCTCGGTGTTCT
>CANGBB010000001.1 GCA_947452065.1 Gammaproteobacteria bacterium | reverse complement strand
TGCGCGTGCTGAAGAAATTGAACTCGGCGCGCGCGCGGCCGGTTGTGTGCTGGAGCGCGTGGACGCCGGCCGTCTGAAAGCGCTCGTTGGCGATGCCGTCCATCAGGGTGTTGTGGCGGACATCGAGCCCCTGTCTCCCTGGCGCGAGGATGACCTGCTCGCGGCTCTCAGCACAGTGACTGCACCGCTGGTGTTGGCGTTGGATGGCGTCCAGGACCCTCACAATCTAGGCGCCTGCCTACGTACCGCTGACGCCTGTGGCGCGCTGGCGGTCGTCATCCCCAAAGACCGCGCGGCGCAGCTCAACCCGGCCGCACGAAAAGTGGCGGCGGGCGCAGCCGAAAGCACGCCGGTGGTTTCCGTGACTAATCTGGCCCGCACTCTGAGTCTGCTCAAAGACGCCGGCTTGTGGATCGTCGGTGCCGCCGCCGAGTCGGAGCGTGCCGCTCAGGAGGTCGATCTGACAGGGCCGTGCTGTGTGGTGATGGGCGCGGAGGGTGCGGGGCTGCGTGAACTGACGCGTCGCCGATGTGACTGGCTCGTTCGGCTGCCGGATCTGGGATTCGTCGAGAGTCTCAATGTCTCCGTGGCCACCGGCATGCTGCTCTACGAGGCCGTGCGTCAGCGCGGTGGCGCTGCCGGGGGAGCGAAGGTCCGGGCGGCCAAGCCGGCCTGAGTGTCCCCGCTGGGGCGGCGTTTGCCGCAACCGGCCCCTTGGGCTATCATCCACGCCCCGATTCCGGACTAGACCGGTTCGGGTACTCCTCGCCACACTGCCGAAGCCTTCCGGTGGGTGGCTCAACCTATTGATCCGCAAGGAGATTAAATGAGGCACTATGAAGTCGTGTTCCTGGTCCATCCGGACCAGAGCGAGCAGGTTCCAGCCATGCTGGAGCGCTACAAGTCCATGATCACCGCAGGCGGTGGTGTCGTGCATCGCCAGGAAGACTGGGGTCGCCGGCAGCTGGCCTATCCGATCGGCAAGGTGCACAAGGCGCACTACCTGCTGCTCAACATCGAGTGCGACCAGAAGACGTTGGCTGAGCTCACCGGAGCCTTCCGCTTCAGCGATGCCGTGATTCGCAATCTCGTCATTGCCATGGATGAGGCCGTCACTGCGCCTTCGCCGATGGCGCGTGGCGAGGAGGACGGCGAGGGCCGTCGTGAGCGCTTCGAGGACGACGAGGACAGCTCGCTGAGCCTCTGACAAGCCACCGCAAATACAGGACACAACTCATGTCACGTTTTATCCGACGCAAGAAGTTCTGCCGTTTCTCGGCTGAGGACGCCACGCCGATCGACTACAAGGATCTGGGCGTTCTCAAGAGCTACATCTCCGAGACCGGCAAGATCGTGCCCAGCCGAATCACGGGCACCAAGAGTTTCTACCAGCGGCAGCTGGCGACGGCCATCAAGCGCGCGCGCTTCCTGGCTCTGCTGCCCTACACGGACCAGCACTGAGGTAGGTCATGGAAGTCATTCTGCTACAGAAGGTGGCCAATCTCGGCACCATTGGTGACCGCGTTAAGGTCAAGAGCGGCTACGGCCGTAACTTCCTGTTGCCCTCAGGCAAGGCGACGCTGGCCACTCCGGCCAACATCGCCCGCTTCGAGTTGATCCGCGCCGACCTCGAACGCGAGGCAAGCGCCAACCTGAAAGCCGCCACGGACCGTGCTGAGGTGCTGCGCGACCTGCGGGTCACGATCAGTGCCAAGGCAGGTACCGAAGGCAAGCTGTTCGGGTCTGTGGGCACCAGCGATATCGCCGAAGCGGCGACCCGCATGGGCCACACACTCGCGCGCAGCGAGGTGCGCCTGCCTGCCGGGCCACTGCGCTCTGTGGGCGAGCATTCAGTGGCGCTGCACCTGCACGCCGACGTCGATGTTTCACTGATCGTGAACATCGTCGCCGAAGAGCAGGGCTGAGAGCACGGCGCGCACCCGCATGGCCGGCCCCTTGCGTTCGCGACGTGAAGGCGCGACGACGGTGGCCGACCCGCTGGTGCCGCCTCATTCAATCGAAGGTGAGCAGGCCGTCCTCGGCGGCCTGCTGATCGATCCGCAGGCCTGGGATCAGGTCGCTGACCTGATCCGCGATGAAGACTTCTATCGGCCTGATCACGCGCTGATCTTCGCCACACTGGCCCAGCTGGCTGAGGCCGGCAAACCGTTCGACATGGTCACCGTCGCCGAGCAGCTCGAGCGGCAGGCGCGCCTCGCTGATGTGGGCGGTCTGGCGTATCTGGGGACTCTGGCGCGCGACACTCCGACGGCCGCGAATGTACGCGCGTATGCACAGATTGTGCGCGAGCGCTCGCTGCTGCGGAAATTAGTCAGCGCGGGCCGCGAGATTTCCAGTTCCGTATTTGCCGGCGATGGTTCCACGGCACGCGACCTCGTCGATAAGGCCGAGCGTCTGGTCTTCCAGATTGCCGAGCAGAGCTCAGGTGCGCGCGAGGGTGCGCAGCGTATCGGCAGCGTGTTGCCAGGGTTGATCGACAAGATCGACGAGTGGCACAGCAATCCCGACAAGTTGCGTGGTCTGACCACCGGCTTCGCGGATTTCGATCGTAAGACTGGCGGGCTGCGAGGTGGTGATCTGGTCATCATTGCCGGTCGCCCCTCAATGGGTAAGACCACACTGGCGATCAACATCGCCGAGAATGCGGCGCTCAGTCCGGGAAGCCGTGCTGCGGTCGCCATCTTCAGTATGGAAATGCCTACTGAGCAGTTGATCACTCGCATGCTCAGTTCGATCGGTCATGTGCCGCTGCATGGGATTCGCAGCGGACAGGTTTCAGATGATGACTGGGTGCGCATCACAGCCGCCACCGGCCAGTTGAAGGACGCGCGCATTTTCGTTGATGAATCCCCCGGTCTGACACCCACGGAGCTGCGTGCCCGTGCGCGGCGCATCAAGCGCGAGCATGGTCTGGATCTGGTGGTGGTCGACTACCTGCAGCTGATGCAGGTGCCGGGCAACAAAGAAAACAGGGCCACTGAGATCGCGGAAATCTCGCGCGGACTCAAGGCGCTTGCCAAGGAACTCAATATTCCAGTCATCGCGCTCTCGCAGCTGAATCGCGGTGTGGAGCAGCGCACCGAGAAGAAGCCGGTGATGTCGGATCTGCGTGAATCGGGCGCCATCGAACAGGACGCGGACATGATCCTGCTGATCTACCGCGAAGAGGTGTACGACAAGAACACCACCAAGAAAGGGATCGCAGAGATTGACCTCGCCAAGCATCGCAACGGTGAGATTGGCACCTTCCTGCTGACATTCCAGGGTTCCTACAGTCGTTTCCTGAATTACGCCTCTGAGGCTTACGAGAGCGTTCTGCGGTGACGCCGCTGATCCGGGCGCGCATCGACGGCGGCGCGCTCCTGCACAATCTCCAACACCTTAAATCACGGGCGCCGCGTTCACGCGTGATGGCCGTGATCAAGGCCAATGCCTACGGCCACGGTCTGGTGGCTACCGCGCGTATTCTGCAGTCGGCCGATGCGCTGGCGGTGGCGCGACTCGAGGAAGGTGTTCTGCTGCGTGAGGCAGGCATCCAGAACCGCATCGTCTTGCTCGAAGGTGTTCCCGATGCGAGCCAGCTCGAGGCGGCGGCCCGTTATCAATTCGATCTCGTCGTCCACGAGCCGGGCGGCGTTGCCATGCTTCGGGCTTGGCGCGGTGAGCATCGATTCGAGCTATGGCTGAAGATTGATACCGGGATGAATCGTCTGGGTTTCCGGCCCGAGCAGGCGGTCGGCGTCTGGGAGAGCTTGTATGCCCTTCGGCCGCGAGCGCTGCGGGTGATGACACATCTGGCCGCGGCTGACCAAGTTGATGGTCTGATGGTTGCCAGGCAGATGGAGCGTTTTGCACCGACTCTCGAGCAGATCGGTGCGGCGGCTGGTCGTGGTGCCGTAGCCGCCCCCGAAGTCTCCATTGCAAACTCGGCTGCAACCTTGGCTTTGCCTGGCTTGCATGCGGACTGGATCCGCCCGGGCATTGCGCTCTACGGCGTGTCCCCCTTTGACGGTAGTACCGGTGCCACGCACGGGCTGAAGCCCGCGATGCGCCTCGAAGCGGCGGTGATTGCTGTGCGTGAGGTGCCCGCAGGTGAGACGGTGGGATATGCCGGTCGCTGGCGGGCCGCGCGTCCGACGCGCATCGCAATCATTGGTGCCGGCTATGGCGATGGATTGCTGCGCAGCTTTCCGGACGGTATGCCGGTATTGGTCAATGGGCACTCGGCACCGTTGGCCGGTCGAGTGTCGATGGACATGATTGCGGTTGATGTGACCGATCTTCCGCCGGTGCAGGTCGGCGACATCGCGCAGATCTGGGGTGCGGAGTTGCCGGTTGAGCGGCAGGCGGAGGCCGCTGGAACCATTCCCTACGAATTATTGTGCAGCGTGCGGCAGCGGGTGCCGCGCAGCTACACGAACGACTAGCTCTCGAAAAAGGCCAGCTTCACGCCGGCTAGCTCAATCACATCATTGTTCACCAGCTTGCGCGCCTGCGAGCCGATCGAGATCCCGTTCACCAGCGGATATTGGCTTTCCCCACTGGTATCCACATGAACGATGAAAAAGCCCTCAGCGCGACGGGTGATGGCTGCCACTTGTGAATCGGGCCGGCCGAGAGTGGTCAGCGTTTTGACCAGTTCCATCTCTCTCCCAGCCATGGCGCCGGACAGCACCTGCAGGCGCGCCTGACGTGGCGCGGCGCGCAGCTTCTCGCGCGGATGCGAGGGCGGGGGAATGATGAGGGTCTTTTCGAATTCATCCTGAGGCAGGTCTACGTCGACGAAGTGCAGTTGGTGCTGTCCAACCGTGATGACGTCGCCATTCTGTAGTGCATGCTTCTTTATGGCCTTGTCGTTGACGTAGGTGCCGTTGGTGCTGTTGAGATCCTCGAGGTAGGAGTCGTTGAGGATGTTGATGATGAGCGCA
Organism: Gammaproteobacteria bacterium; assembly: GCA_947452065.1. Lineage (GTDB taxonomy): Bacteria > Pseudomonadota > Gammaproteobacteria > Steroidobacterales > Steroidobacteraceae > FEN-1191. The sequence continues at coordinate 602,051 of CANGBB010000001.1, read as the reverse complement.
TGATGGGCGCTCACTGCGGGTTGGTCGATACGAATGTCGTTCTCAGGGAGTCGCCCGATGGTGTAGCGCTCCTTGGACATGTTGTATTCAGCCAGTAGCTGGCCATCCAGACTCAACAGCAGCCGCGCCATGTGCTCTCTCGTACCGGGCGCGAGTGCGCCATGAGGTTGTTGTCAGACTAGCATCAATGCACTTTATGGTTAAGTAGTGCAGCGTGCGCCCTGCGGCGGCATGGTCTAGCATGCGGGGACCATGGCAAAGAACCAGACCCTCTACGTGTGCAGTGCCTGCGGCGGCGAGAGCCTCAAGTGGCAAGGCCAATGCCCGCATTGTCAGGAGTGGAACACCCTGTCGCGTTTGTCGATCGGCGCTGCGGGTGCGGGGCCGCTGACTGCGCTGAGTACCCGAGCTGCGTCAGCAGAGAATGCACCGGTGGTGGCAGCAGAGGGTGATTCATTGGCCGCAGCGGGATCCGGTTTCTCTGCGCGCAGGCTGATGCTGGGTATGGGCGAGCTGGATCGCGTCTTCGGCGGCGGCGTCGTGGCCGGATCGGTGACCCTGTTGGGCGGAGAGCCCGGCATCGGCAAGTCGACCTTGTTGCTTCAGGTGGCTGCTGGGCTGGCAGCCGAGCACGCTGTGGTCTACGCCAGCGGTGAGGAGTCGGTGCCACAGATCGCCGCGCGTGCAACGCGTCTGGGGCTGGTGGCCGGGAAGTTGGTGTTGGTGTGCGAAAGTTCGCTTGATGCGATCCTGTCGCTGGCGGCTGAGCGCAGTGCGGCGGTGCTGGTGATTGACTCGATCCAGACTATGACGCTCGCTGCCATCGACAGCAGTGCCGGGTCAGTGGCGCAACTGCGTGACGCCACCGCTGCGCTGGTCCGCTTTGCGAAAGCCAGCGGGATGGCGGTATTGATCGTCGGGCATGTCACCAAGGATGGCGCCATTGCCGGTCCGAAGATGCTCGAGCATCTTGTCGACACGGTGTTGTACTTCGAGAGTGATGCTGGCAGCCGCTTCCGCCTGCTGCGCGCTACGAAGAATCGGTTCGGTCCAGTCAACGAGCTGGGTTTTTTTGCGATGACCGGCACTGGGCTCAAAGAGGTTCGCAACCCATCCGCCATTTTTCTGTCACGCAATCCCGAGCCTGCGCCGGGCAGCGTTGTCATGGTGGCGCGCGAGGGTGGCCGACCGCTGCTGGTGGAGGTGCAGGCACTCGTTGATCACAGTGCCTTCGGTGCGCCGCGCCGTGTTGCACAGGGATTGGATGCCAATCGTGTGTCGATGCTGTTGGCAGTGCTGAATCGGCACGCTGCGGTGCCATTCGGTGACCAGGATGTCTTCGTGAATATTGTCGGTGGCTTGCACCTGACCGAGACAGCGACGGATCTGCCGGTGGCGCTGGCGCTGGTGGGCAGTCTCCGTGGCCGTGCCTTGCCGCCGACACTCGTTTCCTTTGGCGAGATTGGTCTGACCGGCGAGATTCGGCCGGTGGTGCATGGTGAGGAAAGGTTGCGTGAACTTCAGAAGCAGGGCTATCAGCGGGTGATTCTGCCGGCTGACAATGCCCCGCGCGCTACCCCGGAAGGCATGCAGATCGCGGCCGTGCGCACGCTGCGTGAGGCATTGGATGCGGCTTTTGGCTGAGCGGTTTCGATAGCCAGAGCCCCCTACTGAGTGACCTCTCTGGCGGCGGGCGAGGAAACCCGGATGCGTACGGCGCGAATCGCGTTGTCCACCGTCTGCAGGATCTCGAACTCATACTGATCAATGCGCAATGAGGTGCCCGGTTGCGGGATGTCCTCCAGCTTCTCCAGTAATAGCCCATTCAGCGTGCGAGCGCCCACATCCGGAAGTTGCCAGCCCAGAGAGCGATTCAGCGCCCGCACGCTGGCGCCGCCGTTCACCAGCCAGGCCCCGGAGGATTCCCGGTGCGCATCCTTGTGTGTGACAGTTGCCGGGTCCGTGGTGAATTCGCCCACGATCTCCTCGAGCAGATCCTCCAGCGTCACGAGTCCCTGAATGTCGCCGTATTCATCGACCACGAATGCCAGTCGCCGGCGCGTGCGCTGAAACTGTGCCAGCTGCTGCGTCAGGGTCGTTTCCTCGGGCACGAAATACGGTTCGCGCAGCGCCGCGATCTCGATCAGCTTCTCGCGAGTCAGAGTGTCGCGCGCCAATTCCTGCGCGACGCGCTTCATGTGTACCACGCCAATGATGTGGTCCAGATCCGCGTCGTAAAGGGGCAGGCGCGTATGCGGTGTCTGGCGCAGCCGCGTCATGATCTCATCCCAGTCGGCTGACACGTCGATGCCGGCGATTTCGCCACGCGGGATCATGATGTCGTTCACCGTTGCATGCTCAAGATCGAGGATCGAGAGCAGCATCTGACGATGTCGTTGCGGCACCAAGGGGCTAGCTTCTGCTACCACGGTGCGCAGTTCCTCAGTGTTGAGTGACTGGTTCCCGTGCGAGCCGCCGCGAACGCCGAACAGTCGCAAGAGACCGTACGCAGCATGGTTGGTGACCCAGATCACAGGCGAGGTAATCCACAGTAGCAGTCGATAGACGTATGCAGACCAGAGTGCAACCGACTCACTGTGCAAGGCTGAGTAGATCTTCGGTGCCAGCTCGCAAAAAATAATCATGACCAAGGTCAGCAGCGTCATCATCACTGGCACCGCATACGGGTGCGGTATGCGCAGAGCCAGCAGCGTCGCCACGGTCGATGCCGCCACGCTGGCCAGCGAAAGGATTACCAGGTTGGCTCCCAGCCATCGATCGGGGGTCGCAAGGAGTTTTTCCAGCAGTCGTGCCCGGCGCTCGCCGGCCGCGGCGCGTGTGCGAACCCGGTAACGGTTGACTGAAAGCATCGCCACCTCGGTTCCCGAGGAAAACGCGATCACGATCAGCAGGCTGAGCAGCGCCACGAGCAGCAGGGTACTGGGGGCATCGTCCACGTTTTTTTCTCCACTGGGCGCCCGATCCCGGGACCCGATGCCTCCATCATAAGGATTTCAGCGCTGATCGGCGCTGCGGGAGGGTCGCAGGCATCGCGTATAATCGAGCCATGATCAACAAGCTCACTGAACGGCTGTCGCGTGCTGTCGAGTCGCTGCGCGGTCGCGGCCGGATCACCGAGGAAAACATCGCCACCACCCTGCGCGAAGTGCGCATGGCGCTGCTCGAGGCGGATGTGGCGCTGCCGGTGGTCAAGGCATTCATCGCGCGTGTTCAGGCCGCAGCGCTAGGCAGCGAAGTGCTCAGTGGCCTGAACCCGGGTCAGGCTTTCATTGGCATCCTCCACAGCGAGCTGGTCAGTGTTCTGGGCGAGCGCAGTCAGGGGCTACCACTGAATGTCCAGCCGCCCTTGGTGGTTCTGCTCGCTGGCCTGCAGGGCGCTGGTAAGACCACGACGGCGGCCAAGCTGGCCAGTTGGCTCATCCAGACCCATCGCAAACGGGTTCTGCTCGTCAGCACCGACGTACGGCGTCCGGCCGCCATCCTGCAGCTGGAGCGCCTGGCGGGGCAGGTTGGCGCGGATTTCTTCCGGCTGCCCGACGGCGCAGCGCCGGTGGCCATCGCCCAAGCGGCGCTGGAGCAGGCGAAGCGCGGCGTCTACGACGCGCTGATTGTGGATACCGCCGGCCGATTGCACGTCGATGCCGAACTCATGGAGGAGGCCCGCGCCATCGATATGGCCGTGGCTGCCCAGCAGCGCCTGTTCGTGGTCGACGCCATGTCCGGCCAGGATGCGCTCAACAGTGCCAAGGCTTTTGGCGCCTCACTGGCGCTGACCGGTATCGTTCTCAGCAAGGCCGATGGCGATGCCCGGGGTGGTGCGGCACTCTCGGTTCGCGAGGTCACCGGGGCGCCGATCCTTTTCTTGGGCACCGGCGAGAAGACCGGCGCGCTTGAGCCCTTTAATCCGGAGCGCATGGCCCATCGCATCCTTGGCATGGGGGATGTCTTGGCGCTGGTGCAGGGCGTCCAGCAGCAGCTCGATACCGCCGAGGCGGAGCGCCTGGCGCGCAAGGTTTCATCTGGAAAAGGCTTTGATTTCAATGACCTGCGATCCCAGCTGGAGCAGATGAAGAAGCTCGGCGGCATGGAATCCATGCTCGACAAGCTCCCGGCGCAGCTGGCCCGCAAGGCCGTTAACCTCAAGCAGGCGGATCAGGAAGTGAAGCGCCAGATCGCCATGATTGACTCCATGACCGTCGCGGAACGGCGCTGGCCCGACCTGATCGACGGCTCCCGGCGCCGCCGCATCGCCCGTGGCGCCGGGGTTCAGGTCCAGGACGTCAACCGGCTGCAGAAGCAGTTCATGGACATGCAGCGCATGATGAAGCAGATGAAGGGGGGTAAGCTCGGGCGCATGTTGGCCGGGCTAAAGGGCTCCCTCCCGGGGATGCCGGGGCAGGGCTGACCGGGCCACCCTTGGATCGGGGGGTCTCTGGTCAGAGGCCGCAAACGCTAAAAGCTGGCGATCCTTCAAGGTTTTGCGTAGTATTCGCGCTCTTTTTCTGGGCTGAAGCATCGCCGGAGTCGGTTCTTTATATGGTGACTATTCGTCTGACGCGCCGCGGCGCGAGGAATCTTCCCTTCTACCACGTGGTCGTGACCGACAGCCGTAAGCGGCAGGGCGGTTCGATTCTCGAGCAGGTGGGTTTTTTCAACCCTGTGGCGCGTGGCAAAGAAGTGCGTCTCAAGCTTGAGATCGATCGCATTGACCACTGGGTCAAGCTCGGTGCGCAGATGTCTGATCGTGTCGGTGCGTTGAGCAAGGAATTCCGCAAGCAGAACGCGACGCAGGCCGTCGCGGCCTGAGGTGTCGGTCGAGCCCGGCGAGGCGCGAATGCTTCTGGGCCGCGTGAATGCGGCTCACGGGATTCGCGGGTGGCTCCGGGTGACGTCCTTTACGGATCCTCCGGAGGCGTTGCTCGATTATCCGCGCTGGCTGCTTCGGCGAGCTGACGGCAGTGAGGTGGCTTACGAGCCGCGCGCTGCCGAAGTCGACAGCGGTTCACAGCTGCGTGTTGCGCTGGTGGGAATCGAGGATCGCAACGCAGCCGAGTTGCTGCGGGGCCATGAAATCCTGGTTCTGCGCCGAGAGCTGCCGGTGACGGCGCCCGGCGAGTATTACCAGCAGGACCTGCTGGGTTTCGAGGTGCGGAATCTCGAAGGTGAGAGTCTTGGTCAGCTGAGCCATTTCATCGATGGCGCAGCACAGCCACTGATGGCGGTCCGGGGCGGACGGGAAGTTTGGATACCGGCGGTGCCGCAGCACCTGAAGCGAGTCGATCTGGCCGCTCGTCAGGTGTTAGTGGACTGGCCTTCGGATTGGTAACAGACGGGGACGTGCGTGCGCATTGAGGTCGTGACGCTGTTTCCGGAGATGATCGAAGCGGTCATGCGCCATGGGGTGACCGGGCGCGCAGTGACGCGCGGGCTGTTGACGGTGAGCACTGAGAATCCTCGGGCGCACACCAGCGACGTGCACCAGACGGTCGATGACCGCCCGTATGGCGGCGGACCGGGAATGGTGATGAAGCCCGAGCCACTGTATGCGGCGATTGCTGCGGCTGCGGCGAGACTGCCGGCGGGCAGTCGGCGCATTGCGCTGACGCCGCAGGGGCGGGTGCTGAATCAGGCACTGCTGCAGGAGCTGCAGCAATTGCCGGGGCTGGTCCTGGTGGCCGGTCGCTACGAGGGGATCGATGAGCGCGTGATCGAGAGCGCCATCGACATGGAGATCTCGATCGGTGATTACGTCCTTTCGGGTGGCGAATTGCCGGCGCTGGTGGTGATCGACGCGTTGGCGCGTCGCCTGCCGGGGGCGTTGGGCGATGCGCGTTCGAATGTGGAGGAGTCCTTCAATGAAGGGCTTCTGGACTGGCCGCACTACACGCGGCCAGAGGAATTCATGGGCCGGCGGGTGCCGGCCGTGCTGCTGTCGGGCGACCATGCAGCCATCGCGCGCTGGCGGCGCGAGCAGGCATTGGAGCGCACGCGGGAGCGGCGACCGGACTTGTTGAAATTTGGAGGAAGCTGATCATGAACATTATTCAGACGCTCGAAGCCGAGCAGATGAGCCAGCTGGCGAAGAAAATCCCCGACTTCAAAGCCGGTGATACCGTCGAGGTGCTGGTGAAGGTCATCGAAGGTGACCGCGAGCGCCCACAGGCCTACGAAGGCGTTGTGATCGCGATCTCCAACCGTGGTCTGAACTCCTCCTTCACGGTGCGCAAGATTTCGCACGGCGAAGGCGTTGAGCGCACTTTCCAGACCTACAGCCCGTCGATCAGTGGCATTGCGGTCAAGCGCCGCGGCAACGTTCGTCGCGCCAAGCTGTACTACCTGCGCGATCGCGCCGGCAAGTCGGCTCGCATCGAAGAGAAAGTCTAAGTTAGCGATGATCTCGGAAGGCGGCCGATAAGTCGGTCCGCCTGAGCCGTCGCAGGGAGGAGCAGTGCAGTTCCTGATCCGGTTCCTGAAGCGCTTTTGGCACGGACTGGATGTCTTGCGGCGGGTGCTACACCTGCTTCTGCTACTGCTGTTTTTCGGCCTGATCTTTGCGGCGATGCGTGGTACGACGCCGCCCTTGCCCGGTCGTGGTGCCCTCGTCATCAGGCCCGAGGGAGAGATCGTCGAGCAACTCTCGGGTGAGCCGTTCGAGCGCGCCCTCAGTGAAGCCCAAGGTCAACAGGCCCCGCAGACGCTGCTGTGGGATCTGACCGATGCCATTCGCGCTGCAGCCAAGGACGAGCATGTCAGTGCGCTGCTGATTGATACCGATAAGATGGAGAGCGTGGGCCAGGCGCGCCTTGAAGAGTTAGCGGCCGCGATCGCCGATTTCCGTGCCGCCAACAAGAAGGTGGTTGCCTATGGCCAGCGGTTTGAGCAGTCGCAGTACTACCTAGCCGCCCAGGCCGACGAAATCTATCTCGATCCGCTGGGATTGGTGTTGTTCTCGGGCTACGGTCGTTATGCGCCTTACTTCAAGGAAGCGCTCGATCGATTGAGTATCGACGTGCATCTGTATCGTGCGGGTCGCTTCAAGAGCGCAGCCGAGCCCTTTGTCCGCAAGGACATGTCCGCTGAGGATCGCGAAGAGACTCAGGCCTACATTCAGGCGCTCTGGAAAACTTATCGCACCGTCGTGGCCAAGGCTCGCAGCCTCAAGCCTGAAGACATCACGCACTATGTCGACTCGCTGGCGGCGGGTGGTAAGGCCAACGGTGGCGATCTCGCGCTACTGGCCAAGAACGCTGGTTTGGTTACGGACGTACGCACGCCGCAACAGGTAGCTCAGCGCATGGTGGAACTCGTTGGCGTCGAGTCCAAGAGCGAGGATCCGCTGGCCTTTCGCCAAATCCGTTATCGCGATTACCTGCGCACGATACGCACCAAAGAGAAGCTGAAGATCGGCGACGGCGGTGCAGTGGGTGTCATTTTCGCCAGCGGCGAGATCCTCGATGGTCGCCAACCTGCAGGTGCCATCGGCGGTGAGAACACCGCAGAGCTGCTGCGCCGTGCGCGCCTTGATAAGGAAGTGAAAGCGCTGGTACTGCGGATCGATAGTCCGGGCGGCAGTGTCACGGCGTCTGAGGAGATCTATCGCGAAGTGGTCGCCTTCAAGGAGAGTGGCAAGCCACTCATCGTGTCGATGGGCGATCTGGCCGCATCCGGTGGTTACTACATTGCGGCGCCTGCGGACGAGATCATCGCCAGCCCGAACACGCTCACCGGCTCGATCGGTGTGTTTGGCGTCCTGCCGACCGTCGATCGTGCGATTGGCAAGCTCGGCGTCAATATTGATGGCATCGGTACAACGCCTTATTCGGGGCTCTCACCGCTGCGCCCGATGTCGCCGGCGGTGGATCAGCTGTTGCAGAGTGGTGTGGCTCACAACTACGAGATCTTCCTTTCCCATGTGGCCAGTGGCCGCAACAAGACCCGCGATGAGGTCGATCGTATTGCGCAGGGCCGAGTGTGGGCGGGGAGCGATGCGCTGCCCATCGGACTGGTGGATCGCGTTGGCACCTATCGCGACGCGCTGGAATCTGCCGCAACGCGTGCGCATCTTCCGGCCGGTTATCCGGTGAAGCGGATCGAGACGGACAGGGGCTTTGTTGATCGCCTACTGAACGGCTTTAGTGACGAGAGCATGGATTCGATGGCCCGAATGGCCTTGGCCGTGATGCCGCGTGGAGTCGGTGGTGTGGCGCTGGATCCGCAGTGGCTGCTGGCGCTCCAACCTGTCAGTGTCGAGGTGCAGCGCCTGCAGCGCTATGCACGGGCTCGCCAGCCCGTTGCCTATTGTTTCTGCCGCGCGGACTGACCCGGCTGCGTTCGCAGCCTCTTCGGATTAGATCGACCCGACCTGCGCGCACAGCATGCTGATGGTGCCGAGCTCAATGCCGGTAAAGGGAACCTTCGCCGCCTCCCCGGGACGTTGCTGAGCGAGCACGTAAAGCAGCGGCAGATAGTGCTCGCTAGTAGGCGCCGCCAGTCGAGCGGTATCGCCAATTCGGTGGTACTCGATCAAAGCCTGATGATCACCGGTCAGGATGGCCGCCTTCACGATTGTCTCGAATTCGAGCGCCCATGCCGGCGGGGGAGAGGCAGCGGCGCTCTGCAGAAGTTGCAGGTTGTGGACGACGTTTCCGGACCCAAGAATCAGCACACCCTCTTCGCGCAGGGTCTGGAGGCGGGATGCCAAGGCGTAATGCTCAGCATTGCGCAGTTTGACGTCGAGCGAGAGCTGAACCACCGGAATATCGGCCTCAGGGTACATGTGGAGCAGCAGAGACCAGGTGCCATGATCGAGGCCCCACTGTGAGTCCTCCAGAACTGCGACTGGCGAGAGTAATTGTTGTATGCGCTGCGCCAATGACGGGGATCCGGGGGCTGGGTATTGAACCTCATGCAAGGCGCGCGGGAATCCTCCGAAGTCGTGGATGGTCTCAGGATGCAGCGCGGTCGTGACACAGGTGCCCCGTGTAAGCCAATGGGCTGATATGCACAGGATGGCTTTTGGCCGGGGCAGTTCTGCGGCCAGCGTTTTCCAGAACTTTGTGGCCTCGCCTGGTTCGATGGCATTCATCGGTGAGCCATGTCCAAGGAACAGTGCCGGCATTGAGCTCATAGGCGAGTATGTATTTCCCGCCAGCTGGCGATATCGAGCGCGAAGTGACGAAACTCGGCAGTTGCCATGAACTCCCCGTGTGATCCGTCATTCGGGAGCTGGGCGGCCAGCTCGCTCACTGTCGGGTTGTGGGCGATGACCAGCAGGCGTTCGGCCGTATCCGGTACTGCTGCAATTCGCTCTAGCATGGCTTCAGGAGTAGCCAAATAGAGGCGAGGATCAGCCTGCATGAGCGAGGTTGCCAGTTGCAGTGTTGTGCTGACCGTGGCGGCCGTTTCGCTGGTGCGTACAGCTGGGCTATGCAGGATGAAGTCAGGAGCGCCGTACAGGCGCAATAGCCGTTGCGCGGCTTCGGTTGCTGACTGGATGCCCAACGTAGTGAGTTTCCGCGCGAAGTCATTGGGAGCCGTGCTAATCGGCGCGGCCTCAGCATGACGCATGAGAATCAGCTCACGCATCACCACATCATGCCGGTCTGCAGCTTGGCTGCGTCGGACATCATCGCGCGGCTCCAAGGTGGATCAAAAACGAGATTGACTGCGGCCCGCTGGACCGTCGGTATTGCCTCGATTTTTTCGCGTACATCGGCTACCAGCACATCGCCCATGCCGCAGCCGGGTGCAGTCAACGTCATGTCCACGGTGACAGCACGCGTTCCATCTTCATTGGTCGCCACTGCGCATTCATAGACGAGTCCCAGATCGACGATATTGACGGGGATCTCGGGGTCATAGCAGCTGCGCATCTGCTGCCAGGCCAGCTCGCGGACGTCGTCCTCAGTGGCATTGGGCGGCAATTCCGGCGTCATGGCTACATCCTTGCCGATGGCATCCGCCTGAGACCCGGCCAGACGATAGAGATTGCCCTCGACATAGAGAGTGAAGCTTCCGCCCAGCGCCTGAGTAATGAACCCGGCGACGCCAGGCTGCAGTGTAATGCTCTGGCCAGAGGGAACCATGACCGCCTCGACAGGGCGACCAATGATGAACGGCTCGTTTTCCTGATGGGCCATCGTCGTTCCTATCATTCAGTGCTGATGGTCGTGCCGCCGGTTGCGTTTGCGGCGTCATTCTGCTTGAGCGCTGCATCGAGCGTATGCCAGCAGAGACTGGCGCACTTCACGCGGGCCGGGAACTCACGCACGCCGCCCAACGCCATGAGCTTGCCCAGATCGTGGGCTGGGTGGAATTCGGCCTCCGTCAGCAGACGGTGCATGTCCTGGTACAGCACCGAAAATTCCCCGCGCGATTGCCCTTTGACCGCTTCTGTCATCAGTGATGCCGATGCCACCGAAATAGCGCAGCCCTGCCCATCGAAGGCCAGATCGCTGATGCGATCGCCATCGAGGCGCAGCGTCAGGTGCAGTCGGTCACCACAGAGTGGGTTATGGCCGGTAGCGTCGGCATCAGCCGGATCCAGTCGACCAAAATTGCGCGGGCTGCGGTTGTGATCCAGGATCACCTCGCGGTAAAGATCTTTTAGATCCATCAGCGGAATACCTCGCATACACGACGCAGTGCAGCCACTAATCGCTGCACATCGTCCTCATTGCTGAAACAGGCCAGTGAGGCACGCGCGGTGGCTGGCAGGCCATAGAACTCCATGACCGGCATGGCGCAGTGATGACCGGTGCGGATGGCAACTCCTTCCAGATCCACTACGGTGCCGATGTCGTGCGGATGCACGCCATCAAGCGTGAAGGAGATGACTGGCGCCTTGTGTGCGGCCGTGCCAATGATGCGCAAGCCATCGATTTCGAGCAGTGCCTTCTCGGCATGCTGTGCCAGCGCGATCTCATGAGCAGCAATGGCCTCACGCCCGAGTGACTCGACATGTTCCATCGCTGCCCCCAGCCCAATCGCTGCGGCGATAGGTGGAGTCCCTGCCTCAAATTTCCAGGGCAGTTCGTTCCATTCGCTGTGCTCAATCCTGACGCTGCGGATCATGTCGCCTCCGCCTTGCCAGGGCGGCATGCTCTCCAGCAGGGCCTCTCGGCCTATCAGCACGCCGATGCCCGTGGGTCCGTACAGCTTGTGACCTGAGAAGGCGTAGAAGTCGCAGCCGATGGCTTGAACGTCGACGATGCCATGTGCGATGGCCTGAGCACCATCGACGAGCCAAGGGATGCCATGTTCGCGTGCCAGCAGACCGATCTCCGACAGTGGCAGTATGGTGCCCAGAGCATTGGAGACCTGCGTTACCGCGATCAGACGGGTGCGAGGACTGATCAGCGCTCGAAAGCGCTCCATGTCCAGTTCCCCATTGGGCAGTAACGGAGCGGCCACTAGGCGCGCGCCCGTGGCCTGACAGGCCAGCTGCCAAGGCACGATGTTGGCGTGATGCTCCATGTGCGTGATGAGTACTTCATCGCCGCTGCTCAAACTGCTCCGCGCCCAGGATTGAGCCACGAGATTGATGGCCTCGGTGGTGCCACGCGTGAAAATCACTTCGCGTGTGCTGCGTGCATTGACGAAGCGGCGCACGATAGTGCGCGCGCCTTCGTAGGCGTCCGTGGCTTCCTGACTAAGAAGGTGTACGCCGCGATGCACGTTGGAATGGTGGTGCTTGGCGTAGCGGTCCATCGCTTCGATCACCGAGGTTGGCATCGGTGCGGAAGCGGCGCTGTCCAGATAGGCCAAGGGCTTGCCATGGACCGTCCGGCGCAGCAGCGGGAATGCCGAGCGCACCTGTGCAATGTTGTATGCGGTGCTCATGACAGGAGGCTCCCGGCCAGTTGCAGGGCGGCGGCGTCGGCAAGATGACGCGCAGCAATTTCCTCCGCGGCGCGGCGCAGTGCCGGCTGACGGACCGTGCCCACCACGTCGGCGAGGAAAGCCCACATCAGCATGGCGCGTGCTTCGTGTGCATCCAAGCCGCGTGAAAGCAGGTAAAACAGCAGTTGTTCATCCAACTGGCCAGTGGTCGCGCCATGCGAGGCCTGAATATCATTGGTGTTGATATCCAGTCTCGGGCGCAGGTTGATGTGCGCGCCGCGACCATCGATGAGTCCCCGGAGGGACTGACGAACCCGTGCGCCGCGTGCGGAATCCGGGACCAGCACGTCAGCCGTGGCGCTGACATGCGCGCGGCCGGCTGCGAGGGCACGAAAGCGATAATCGCTATGGGTTGCCTCCGCCTCATGACGTATACGCACCAGCGAATCATGGCGCTCATCTTCCTGCTGGACGGCTGCCCCATGCCAGCTGAAGCGGGCGTCGCGGCCTGCCAGTTGTGCAACCAGACTGTGGCGTGTGTTGGAGCCACCCGCGCTCAGTTGGTGGATCTCGCACTCGGCGGCGTCAGCGAGGCGCATCTGCAACTGATCAAGCAGCAGCGTGTCGGATCCGAATTCATGCAGTCGATGTAGTTCCAGCCGCGATCCGGAGGCCATGTCGATATCCAGGGCGGAACACAGCAGCGACTCGGCGTGCGTGCCGCCGATGTGGCGCTCGACCAAGGTCATTCGTGCGTTCGCGGGCAGCTTTAAAGACAGGCGTGGATACACCGAGCCGCGTTGCCCTGTGTGCAGGTAAAGCAACTCGAGATGGGTGTCGCTGTTGCTTGAGGGCTGCAACTGCAGTGCTTGACCTGCGAGCAGTGCCGCGAGCGAGCCAAAGCGCAGGTCTGGATCCGTGGGTGCCAGCGGCAGTGGTTTTGCCGAGAGGGTGAGGGCACTCCAGGCGCCGGGATCAGATAGGGCGGCTTGCGCATGCCCATCAACCAACACTACCCGCTGCATTCCCGGCAGCGGCGAGGGTAGCAAGGGGGCGACCGTGACAGCGGCCGCAGCGGCGTCTGCGCTGATGGCCGCGAGCTGTCGCACGCCACCCAGTGAGCGCAGGTGAGCATAGCCCCAGTGTTCATCTCGTGCCGAAGGGAGACCCTGCAACCTCACCGCCTCGAGTGCAGTGGCCGCCGCGGAGTCAGACTTGGCGAGAGGTTCTAGCCAGTTGTCAGCAGTGCGCGTCATGGTATTCAGGCTGGCTGCCCCTCCAGAAGCCAGTCGTAGCCGCGCCGCTCCAGCTCCAAAGCCAGTGACTTGTCGCCGCTCTTCAGTAGTTGTCCGCGCGCCAGCACGTGCACATGGTCGGGCACGATGTAGTCGAGGAGTCGTTGATAGTGAGTGATCAGGAGAATTGCACGCTCTGGAGAGCGCAGTGAATTGACTCCCTTCGCAACGACCTTCAGCGCGTCGATATCGAGACCTGAATCCGTCTCATCCAACAGCGCAAGCGTAGGTTGCAGCACCAGCATCTGCAGAATCTCGTTGCGCTTCTTTTCGCCACCCGAGAAGCCCTCGTTGACTCCGCGCCCGAGGAAGCTCTCATCGATCTGCATGGTCTGCATATGCCGTTTGACCAGCGTCAGGAATTCGAACGCGTCGATTTCCGGCTGGCCGGCCTGACGCCGCCGTGCGTTCAGAGCAGCCTTGAGGAGGTAGGCGTTGTTCACTCCGGGCACTTCCACCGGGTACTGGAAGCCGAGGAACACTCCAGCGCGGGCCCGTTCCTCCGGCGCCATCGCGAACAGATCCTCGCCGCGGAAGCGCACACTGCCGCCGCGAATTTCGTATCCGGGGCGGCCGGCCAGAACATGCGCCAGCGTGCTTTTGCCCGAGCCATTCGGGCCCATGATGGCGTGTACCTGACCGGCATGGAGTGTCAGCGACAGCCCCCGCAGCACCAGCTTGTCTGCGACAGCGACCTGCAGGTTCTCGATTTCAAGTAGTGGCGTCCCGTTCATCCCACAGCTCCTTCCAGACTGACGGCCAGCAGGTTTTGCGCCTCGACGGCGAACTCCATCGGCAGTTCCTTGAACACGTCACGGCAAAATCCGTTGACGATCATGTTGATGGCATCCTCGCTGTCGAGTCCGCGCTGGCGGCAGTAAAACAGCTGCTCCTCGCTGATGCGCGAGGTGCTGGCCTCATGTTCGACCACAGCGGTTGGGTTGCGCGACTCGATATAAGGGAATGTGTGCGCGCCGCAGTCGGGACCCATCAGGAGTGAATCGCACTGGGTGTAGTTACGTGCGCCGTGGCTGCTGGGCATCATGCGCACCAGCCCGCGGTAGGCATTCTGGCCGTGGCCGGCAGAGATGCCCTTGGAGACGATGGTGCTGCGGGTGTTGGCACCGATGTGAATCATCTTTGTGCCGGTGTCCGCCTGCTGATAGTTGTTGGCTACTGCGACCGAGTAGAACTCCCCAACGGAATTCGCACCGCGCAGCACGCAGCTCGGGTACTTCCAAGTGATGGCGGAACCTGTTTCGACCTGCGTCCAGCTGATACGCGAGTTGCGACCGCGGCATTCGCCGCGCTTGGTGACGAAGTTGTAGATCCCGCCGCGTCCCTCGGCATCGCCGGGATACCAGTTCTGCACAGTGGAGTACTTGATCTGGGCGTCATCCAGCGCCACCAGTTCCACGACCGCCGCGTGCAGCTGGTTCTCATCGCGCATGGGTGCGGTACAGCCCTCCAGATAACTGACATGACTGCCTGCATCGGCGATGATCAGGGTGCGCTCGAACTGACCGGTCTTGGCGGCATTGATCCGGAAGTAGGTGGACAGCTCCATCGGGCAACGCACGCCAGGCGGTACATAGACAAACGAACCGTCAGAGAAGACGGCCGAATTCAACGTGGCGTAGAAGTTGTCGGTGTAGGGCACGACGCTGCCGAGGTAGCGCTCAATCAGCTCCGGATGCTGCTGAACCGCCTCGGAGAAGGGGCAGAAGATCACGCCAGCAGCAGCGAGGCGATCCTTGAACGTGGTGGCTACCGAGACGCTGTCGAATACGGCATCGACGGCGACGCCGGCAAGACGCGCTCTTTCGTGCAGGGGTACGCCGAGTTTGTCGTAGGTGGCCAGCAGCTTTGGGTCCACCTCATCCAAGCTCTTCGGTCCGTCAGTCTGCGACTTTGGGGCGGAGTAGTAGGAGATGTCATTGAAATCGATCGGCGGATGGTGCACATGCGCCCAGCGCGGCGCTGGCTGCTGCCGCCAATGGGCGAGGGCGCGCAAACGCCAATCGAGCAGGAATTGCGGCTCGTTCTTTTTGCGCGAGATCAAGCGCACCACGCTCTCGTCGAGCCCGGGCGGCACGGTGTCGGATTCGATATCTGTGACGAATCCATGCCGGTACTGGCTGCTGACCAGTGTGTCCAGATCGGAAGGGTTACTCATGCTCAGCTCCTTCGTGGCGCTGTAGAGCCAGCGCGTTGGCTGCGCAGATGGCGCTCCAGCGCGGGAAACCGGATGGGTTCGGCGGCCAGTCCTGCCAGATCCAGAAGACTGATGTCCTGCAGCGTGTTCTGGATCGCTACATTCACGCGCTGCCAGGCGCGACCCACGCCGCATGATCCTTCGATACCGCAGCTGGTTTGATGCTGGGCGCACTCGGTAAGAGCCACAGGCCCTTCCAGTGCCGCCAACACCTGTGCGGCGCTGATCTGTGCCGGTGGGCGGGCGAGGCGATAGCCGCCATGTGACCCGCGGGTCGATTCCACCAGCGCATGAGCGTGCAGCTGCTTGAGCAGTTTGCGGACCGTGGCGGCTGGTACGCGCGTCAGATGCGTCAGTTCGGTGGCGGTGAACTGCCGCTCCGGCGCTGAGGCCAAGCGCGCCAAAATCACGGTTCCATAGTCGGTCAAACGGCTGATTCGCAGCATAGGGTTCTGCCGGGAGTCTGTCGGGTCAATGAAGGGAGACTATTTTAGTACTCTTTTGGCCGGCTGCCTATGGTGGATTTGTTATGATTGCGTGCGGTGGAACTGGCCCGTCTGTGGCTGGTCTATGACTCGGATCAGGTTCAGGGAGGCTAGGGAATCATCGACGCGCCAGCGCTGATCGAGGTCGGCAATGTGGCCTATGCGGTCGGTGGGCGTGCCATCTTCCGCGGGCTCGACCTGACCGTTCAACGTGGCCGCATCACGGCCATCATGGGCCCCAGCGGCACCGGAAAGACCACGCTGCTGCGCCTGCTCATGGGTGCGATCCGGCCTCAATCCGGCAGCGTGCGGATCTTTGGCGATGATGTCACCCAAATGTCCCGAGACCAGCTCTACGCCATGCGCCGGCGAGTTGGCATGCTGTTTCAGAATGGCGCCCTGCTGACCGACCTGAATGTTTTCGAGAATGTGGCCTTCCCGCTACGCGAACACACGGCGCTGCCTGAGCCGGTGCTGCGGCGTCTGGTGCTGATGAAGCTGCACGCCGTGGGTCTACGCGGAGCAGCCGCGCTGATGCCCGGCTCTCTGTCCGGGGGAATGGCGCGTCGTGTGGCGCTGGCACGGGCTATCGTGATGGATCCGGAAGTATTGATCTACGATGAGCCCTTCGTCGGTCTCGATCCGATCTCCATGGGCGTGACACTGCGCCTGATTCAGACGCTCAACAGCTCACTGGGTATTACCAGCGTCGTCGTCTCGCATGATGTGCGCGAGCTGAACACGATCGCTCATCAGAGCTATCTCTTGTCCGAAGGTCGTGTGGTTGCCTCCGGCAGTCCGGAGCAGCTACGCGCCGCGGCCCTGCCCGTGGTCACGCAATTCATGAACGGCTTGGCCGATGGCCCGGTCCCGTTCCATTACCCGGCACCGGATTATCGCCAGCAGCTGCTGGGTGATTTGCCCGGCGAATCGATCGGAGCAGGGCAGACATGAAATCCACAGCCAACGGTGCCGGAGGGCGAGGCTGGATTAGCAGGGTGCTGGGTGAAGTCGGTGCTGTGGCGTTATTTCTGGCCCGTATTCTGCGCCAATGCGTGCCGGCTCTGCGCTCGCCGCGTCACGTCATTGTGCAGACCTACAATGCTGGTGGCCGCTCACTGATTATCGTGATGCTAAGCGGTCTTTTCGTGGGCATGGTTCTGGGTCTGCAGGGGTACGACTTGCTGCAGCGTTTTGGTTCCGAATCAGCCTTAGGTGTGGCGGCGGCGCTGGGCTTGATCAAGGAGCTTGGCCCGGTTGTGACGGCGCTTTTGTTCGCAGGACGTGCGGGCACTTCACTGACGTCTGAAATCGGACTCATGCGCGCCACCGACCAGCTCACGGCCATGGAAATGATGGCCGTTGATCCGGTGCGGCGCGTGGTGGCGCCGCGCTTCATCGGCGGTGTGGTGGCTGTACCGTTGCTGACCGCGATCTTCGATGTGGTTGGTCTACTCGGCGCTCATCTGGTGGGTGTGGGGCTCATGGGAGTCGAGTCAGGCTCGTTCTGGTCGCAGATGCAGAGCGCGGTCGAATTCAAGGACGTCAACGAGGGACTCATCAAGAGCCTATGCTTCGGCCTGGCCTGCAGCCTGATCGCTGTTTATCAGGGCTACCATACGGAGCCGACGGCTTCCGGTGTGGGTCTGGCCACGACGCGTACGGTGGTGATTTCAGCGGTATTGACGCTGGTTCTGGATTACATGCTGACTGCTGCTTTTCTTTAATCGCAGCGAACGGGAATCGGGAGATCTATGAGCGCGAGTAATCGGTCGCTGGAAATTGGCACAGGGCTGTTCGTGTTGCTGGGCTTTGCGGCACTTGCCTTTCTGACTACGCAGTTGCCGGGCAGTGGCCTGCGACTCGGAGCAGTGGTCGGTGATGGCTTCACCGTCAGTGCTCGATTCGACAACGTAGGCGATCTCAAGGTGGGTGCACCGGTAACCATGGCCGGCGTGCGTATTGGCCGGGTCGATGCCGTGAATGTGGATGGCAATGACTTCCGCGCGGTGGTGAAGCTGTCCATTGCCAGCCGCTACGATCACATCCCGATCGATAGTGATGCGGCCATACAGACATCTGGGTTGCTGGGCGCCAAGTACATCGGCCTGAGTGCCGGTGGCGCCGACACCTACCTGAAGGATGGCAGTAGCATTGAGTTCACGCAGTCGGCGCTGGTGCTCGAAAATCTGGTGAACAAGCTTTTCTCGAGCTTCGCAGGCAAGAGTAGTGACTCCAAGTCTGCCGCCTCCGGTGGTGAGGAGAAGAGGTAATGCGTTTGAGCAAAAGACTGCGTTCTGCGCTCTTGTCGCTGATGGCTGCTTGCGCTGTCTCCGTGGCCTACGGCAGCGTCGATGCGAACGGGGTGGATGGCAGTGAGCCGGGCTTGTTGATCTCGACGGCTGCCAAGGTGATGCTGGATGATCTGGATGCGCATCGCGCGGAATACCAGAAGCAGCCTCAGAAGCTTGAGGCTGCGGTGACGCGCGTGCTGTTGCCGTACTTCGATGCGGATTATTCAGGGCAACTCGTACTCGGGCGTCACTGGGCGGGTGCCACGCCGGAGCAGCGTCGACGCTTCATCGACGGCTTTTATCACTCGCTGCTGCGCACCTACAGCTTCGCGATCACGAGCTTTACTGCTGACCGACTAAAGGTCTTTCCGTATCGCGGTGAGACTGGAGCGACAAGCGCCACGGTGCGCAGCCAAGTGCGTAAGAGTGACGGTACGATGGTGGCGGTGAACTACAGTCTGCGGCGTACCGATAAGGGCTGGAAAGTCTGGGACGTCGTCATCGAGGGGATCAGCTACGTCAAAAGCTTTCGCGATGACTATGGTGCGGAAGTGGATCGGACTGGCCTCGACGCTTTGATCAAACGGTTGGAGGCGTCGGGTGGAGACACCCGCAAGGGCTGAAAATGGCGGCGATAGCGACACTCAATCCGCAGTCCGACGGATCGTTGAAGATCGTGGGCGATCTCACTGCTGCCACGGTGCCGCTGTTGTATAAGTCTGGGCAGCAATTTGTGGAGAGTGCTGAAAAGCTGCTGCAGATGGATCTGTCAGACGTGGGACAGGCGGATAGCGCGGGTCTGGCGCTGCTCATTGACTGGCTTGCAACAGCGCAACAGTTTGGCAAGGGACTGCGCTATGTAAATCTTCCGCCGACGCTTCAGTCGTTGGCGGAGCTGAGCGAAGTCACAGGACTGCTGGCTGCAGCGTCCTAGGCGCCGATTCACGGCGCCAACTAGCCCCGTCGATCATTCCTCTAGCCCTGGATCCTGAACGTTTCCGTCGCGCACCAGATATTCGCGGCGCTGTAGCCAAGCGTTGCGAATGAAGGCGTAGCGGTCGAAGGTATCCTTGGTGACTCGCTCGGCGTCCAGCAGAGAGGCGCGTTGATCGATCACGTCTAGGCCGGTCAGCGACCATTTCACGGTGTTGTCTTCGATGTAGTGACGGCCGGTGCTGTATTCATCGGGTACCCGGCCCAGGGTATCGCGAAGGGTGGAAGGCCCCAGCAGCGGGAGCATGAGATAAGGGCCCGGGCCAACGCCCCAGCGCCCCAATGTCTGACCGAAGTCCTCGTTATGACGCTCAAGTCCTAAGTTCGATGCGGGATCGAAGAACCCGAGACCGAGAACTGAATTCACCACCAAACGCGCGGTGTCCTTGGCTCCGTCACCGAGCTTCGCCTGCAGGAAATCGTTGGCGATAGTCCTTGGGTAGCCGAGATTACCGAAGAAATTACTGATGCCGCGGCGCATCGGTTGCGGGAGAGTGCGCACGTAGGTCTGTGCCACCGGCTTGATTGCTGCACGATCAATGGCGTCGTTAACGCCAAACATCCAGCGGTTGTAGCTCTCCAGCGGGTCGCGATGATCAGGCTTGGTGTTCGGGAGGCTGGTGCAGCCGCCAGCCACAAGACAGGCCAGCAATGCTGGTATCAGTCGAAGAGGATTCATAGCCGCTCATTCTACCAGTACAGACCGAAGGATCACTCGCCAGCCATTTCTCGGGGTCTCTGCATTTGCTGTTCGCGCAGCCAGGTACGAATCTCTAGCATGCGGGCGCGGAAGCGTTGACGTTGCACACTGGTGAGATCGGGCGCTGCGAGGGCCAACTCCAGCTGCTGGTTCGCTAGCGCCAGATTGCCGCCGGAGAGGTGGTATTCAGCCATGTAGTAATACGCGTCCCCCTCGCTGCCGGCGGCGCTCGCTGCCTGCGCGGTGAGGCGAATCTGCGCCGGCGTGGGCATTACGTTATTGAAGAGGTCCAGCAGCAGGTCATAGGCCTGCTTGGCGCCATTGCTGGCCATCAACATATCCGCGTAATGCAGGGTGATCGGCGCGTTTCGTGGGAAGAGTTGCAGTGCGCGCTCGAAGGTGGCGCGCGCCTCCTCTGGCTGACCGGAGGCCATCAACGCCTCGCCGAGCGCACCGTAGAGCGCGGTCAGTTCCGGGTAAGTCGTCTGGAGTGATCGAAGTGTCGCGACGGCGGGAACAGGCTGATTAGCGCGCAGCTGCGCCAGCGCCTCGCCGTAGCGCTCGGCATCACTGAGCGTGCGACTGTCGCGCAGGCGGTCGTAGTACACCCGCATGTCGACTGAAGGATCGGCGATGGCGACACGCAACCGCTCGCGCATCCAGCGATAGAGGTTGGACTCTGTAACCTTGCTGCCTGCGTACTGGGCAGCACGGGCGCGAGTTTCGGCGATACGCTCATGGGTTACCGGATGTGAGCGCAGAATATCCAGCGGACCGTTGTCACTGACACCTTCACGTCGGCCCATTTCCTCGAAGAATGCCGGCATTGCGGCCGTGTTAAAACCAGCGCTGGCCAGATAGCTGATGCCGATGCGATCAGCCTCGGCTTCCTCGCTGCGCGTGAAGTTCATCATCTGCTGCATGGCCAGGCCCTGGCCCATGGCAATGCCGCCCATCATGGCTTGTCCGTTGCCTCCGGCCACGCCAACCAAGACGGCGGCGAGCATCGTGGCCATGGTGGCCAGAGAGGCGCGCGACTGCGCCTGAATCGCTCGGGCAATATGCCGCTGGCGCACATGGGCCGTTTCGTGAGCCAGTACGCTGGCCAGTTCGGATTCGCTGTCCGTAAGCAAAATCAGGCCGGAATTCACGCCGATGAATCCGCCCGGCAGGGCGAAGGCATTGATGACGGGTTCCCGAACTACGAAGTACTGGTAGTTATCGCCGTCAGCGCGCGTCTGGGCAGACAGGCGACTGCCGAGCTGCTGCATGTAGTCAGCCAGCTCAGGATCCTCCAGCAGCTGATTCTGGTCGTGCATGCCGCGCACGATCATCCGGCCCAACTGATACTCATCCGCCTTGCTGAGCGAGACGCTCGCCGGATTGCCCATGTCAGGCAGCTGGCTGCTCAGGGCACCCGCATTGCTCGCGCCATTCGCGAGCGTGGACAGTCCTGCACCAGCAATCAATGCCAATAGTGCGGCGCTACGTTTCATTTGCTAAATGACCGGTAAAAGGCGAAAAAGTTCCAATGACGCACTGTATCGGACTACAGCACTTCAGAGGCATAGTCAGCCAGGCGCGAGCGTTCGCCGCGCACCAGCGTGATATGGCCGGCATGGTTCCATCCCCGCATCCGGTTGACCAGATAGGTGAGGCCGGATGTGGTGGCGGTGAGGTAGGGGGTGTCGATCTGCGCCAGATTCCCTAGGCAGATGAGCTTGCTTCCCGGTCCCGCGCGGGTGACCAGCGCCTTCATTTGTTTCGGCGTCAGGTTCTGCGCCTCATCCAAGATGATGAAGCGGTTGAGGAAGGTCCGCCCACGCATGAAGTTCAGCGAACGGATCTTGATTCGATTGCGTAGCAGGTCGTTGGTCGCTGCGCGCCCCCAGCTGCCGCCTTCGGCGTTGTGCGTCAGGACCTCGAGGTTGTCCATCAATGCGCCCATCCAGGGCTCCATCTTCTCTTCCTCAGTGCCTGGCAGAAAGCCGATGTCCTCGCCGAGCGGAATCGTCACGCGAGTCATGATGATCTCGGCGAAACGGTTCCGGTCCAATGTCTGTGTGAGACCGGCGGCGAGTGCCAGCAGCGTCTTGCCGGTGCCAGCCGGACCAAGGATTGATACGCAATCGATCTCCGGGTCCATCAGCAGGTTCAAGGCCAGATTCTGTTCTCGATTCCGCGCGGTGATGCCCCAGACAGCGTGCCGCTCGCTGCGATAGTCCGCAGTCAGTTCCAGTGTGGCCACATCGCCGCTGATCTTGCGCACGATGGCCTCGATACCAGCCTCCGCTTCTTCGTGCACAAACTCATTGTGACTCCAGCCGGTCACTTCCGGGCCATGCAGTTCGTAGAGTGTCCGGTCGCCCTGCCGCCAGGACTTCATGTCTCCACCAGCTCGATCCCAGAAGTCTGCGGGCAGTTGGTGCACGCCCGTGTACAGCACGTCGGAATCCTCGATGGACTTGTCGCTGTAGTAGTCCTCGACGTGAATGCCGGCGATGGCCGCCTTGATGCGTAGATTGATGTCTTTGGAGACCAGCACCACGGCGCGGTCGGTGATGGACTTCTGCAGGCCCATCGTCTGCCCGAGGATGGCGTTGTCGGCGCCGAAGCCGGGCAGGGCGTGGCCGGTTGGGACCTCGAAGGTACGAGTCTGGAAGAACAAGCGGCCGGTGGCCTCATCTTTCCCCGGGCCGACGCCGACGGCCGACGGGATGTGCAGGCCGGCGTCAATCTGCTCCTTGGTGACGCCGCGCATCATATCGTCGAGGAAGCGACTCACCTGCCGGGCATTACGCGCTACCTCCGACAGGCCTTTCTTGTTGGCGTCGAGTTCCTCGATCACCACCATGGGCAGGAAGATGTCGTGCTCTTCGAAGCGGAAAATCGCCGTCGGATCATGCATCAGCACGTTGGTGTCCAGGACAAACAGACGGCGGCGCATTTTCCTCATGCCGATGGTTCTTCTGCCTAGAGCTTCTGGGCAGCCGCCAGCACCTCGGCTGCGTGCCCCTCGGGCTTCACCTTACGCCATTCCTGCCGCAGCACTCCGCGCTCGTCGATCAGAAATGTACTGCGCTCGATGCCGCGCACTTTTTTGCCATACATGTTCTTGTCTTTCATGACGCCAAACAGTTCGCAGACTTTTTCGTCTGCGTCGGCCAGCAGTTCGAACTCGAAACCGAATTTCGTGCAGAACTTCTGATGCGAGGCCAGTGTGTCACGCGAGATGCCGCAGACCCTGACGCCGGCGCGGCGGAAACGCGGCAAAAGCTGCTGGAATTCCTGACTCTCCAGCGTGCAGCCGGGAGTGTTGTCTCGCGGGTAGAAGTACAGCACGAGCTTGTTCCCGCGCGCCTCGCTGACACGAAACAGTTCGGCATCTTTGGCAGTGGATCGGAGGCGGAAATCCGGAACGGCTTTGCCGATACTGGGCAGGCTCATGATTTGACCGGCTCCAGAATGGCATCCAGATTCATTGAGTCACAGTACTCCATGAAATCTTCCCGCAGCTGCGAAACGTTCAGTCGTGACGGAACATTGATTCCCATCTGCACGGCGAACATGGCCGCGCCAGTGTTGGCGGCGGTATAGCAGCGCGAGCTGACCTCGCCGATGTCGATGCCGCGGCCGGTGCAGAAGCCCGACAGGCCCGCCACGATGCCCGGTTGGTCGACACTGACCACATCGATTGTGTAGGGCATCATCTCCCGGCGCGGTGGCCGGGCCTCGGTGCGTCTCAGGTGCACCGTCAATCCCTTGTCCTCTCCGACCCGCTTGAGCTCCGACTCAATTCGCACCAGGGCATGCCAGCTGCCACTGACCAGCAGCAGCATCGCGAACTCGCTGCCCAGCGTGACCATGCGGGTTTCAGCAACGCTCCCGCCGCATTCGGCGACGGCGCGCGTCAGGTCATGCACCAGGCCGGGCCGGTCGGCACCGATAGCGGAGACGACGATGTGTTGACGGGCTGGAGCGGGTGCGGGAGCGGGTGTGGGGGCGGAGACATCGGTCATGATGAGGCAGTGTACAGGGGTTGGGTCGGGTCCGTGGAGGGGCGCTCGGGCCTGCCGCGAGGAGGCCCGCCCTGCGTTGGGCTTGCTTCAGCCGGAGGCCAGCCCGTAACATCGCGCGCCCAAGGCAGCAAATGGTCTGCCGCTGTGTCCGAGGTAGCATGTTTGCCGGCAGTCTGGTTGCGATCATTACGCCTATGAAGGCGGACGGCTCCCTGGATCTCGAGTCCTGGGATCGTCTGATCGACCTGCATGCCCAATCGGGCACAGCCGGCATCATCGTGGGAGGGACCACTGGCGAGTCCCCCACCGTGACCGAAGAGGAGCAGCTGGAGTTGCTCAAGCGCGCCAAGGCCCGCCTGCCGGCCAAGGTCGCCCTGATTGCAGGCATGGGTGGTAGCAGCACGGTTCACAGCGCTGAGCGTGCGCGTCGGCTTGGCGAGGCACCGATTGATGGCCTGCTGGTCGTCACTCCGGCCTACAACAAGCCCACTCAGGAAGGCCTGTACCAGCACTATGCTGCCGTTGCCCGTTCAGCCACGACCCCGATCATCCTGTACAACGTTCCGGGGCGCACCGGCGTGGACATGCAGCCGGCCACGGTGGCACGGCTGGCGAAACTTCCTCGCATCGTCGCCATCAAAGAGGCGTTGGGTACCGTGGAGCGGATTCGTGAGTTGTGCGCACTGTTGCCGCAGGATTTCTCTGTGCTGACCGGCGATGACGCCACGGCGCGCGAAAGCGTGCTGGCCGGCGCTCGCGGCGTCGTCTCGGTGACGGCCAATCTTTTCCCTCGCGCGATGGCCGACATGATCGCCGCTGCGCTCCGCGGTGACGCCGCGTTGGCCGCAAGGCTCGATGCGCCGCTGGCGGGTCTGCACAAGGTCCTGTTCACCGAGGCCAATCCAATACCAGTGAAGTGGGCCGCCATGCAGATGGGTTTATGCCAAGCGGGAATCCGCCTACCGCTGACATGGCTGAGCGAGGAGTTCCATGCTCGCGTCGGGGCGGCGTTGAGCGAGGCCACCGCGGCCTTCGGCCTAAAGACGGCAGGTGCGGCATGAAATCGCTGCGAAATGCGCGCGTCCTTGTTACGCTGCTCGTTGTGGCGGTTGCGGTGTCGTCGTGCTCGCGGTTCGGCTTGCGCAATCAGACAGCCTGTAGCGAGCCGCAGTTGCCAGCCAACCTGAGCAACAATCCGCCTTTGAAAGTCGAGCCGGGCATGGATCTGCCGGACACCCGCAATGCGGTCCGGGTCCCCGTGCTCACAGAACCAGAGAAGCCGCGTGGCAAGTCCGATCCTTGCCTGTCGCGACCGCCCACGTACGGCAGTGGAGCGGGATGACATACGGAGAGGTGGCCGAGTGGTCGAAGGCGCTGGACTGGAATTCCAGTAACATCTTCACGGGTGTTCGTGGGTTCGAATCCCACCCTCTCCGCCACTCAGTCACCGCGCTTCGGGCCAGCATCTATTTTTCTATGGTGGTCCGTGCCGGTTCCTTCGCGATGCCGCGCCGCCAATCCCGTCAGGCCCGGAAGGGAGCAGCGGCAACGGTTGCTGCATGCGCCGGAGTTCGGCCGGCACGGATCGCCTCCTGCACAATACGCACATGAGTTACACCGTACTGGCCCGCAAGTGGCGTCCGCGCAGCTTCGCCGAGATGACCGGTCAGGAGCACGTGCTGCGGGCCTTAAGCAATGCACTGGACAGCGGTCGATTGCATCATGCCTTCCTGTTCACCGGCACGCGGGGTGTCGGCAAGACCACGGTGGCTCGCATCCTAGCCAAATGCCTGAACTGCGAGCGGGGCGTCACCAGTCAGCCCTGCGGTGAATGTTCTTCCTGCCGCGAGATCGATACGGGTCGTAATCCCGACGTGCTGGAAGTCGACGCCGCGTCCCAGAGCAAGGTCGATGAGACGCGTGAACTACTCGACAACGTTCCCTATGCCCCGGCGAAGAGCCGTTTCAAGGTGTACCTCATCGACGAGGTGCACATGCTTTCGACGGCCTCCTTCAATGCATTGCTCAAGACTCTCGAAGAGCCGCCGCCGCATGTAAAGTTTCTGCTGGCAACCACCGATCCACAGAAGCTGCCGCCAACAGTTTTGTCGCGTTGCCTGCAGTTCAATCTGAAGAACCTGTCGGTCAGCCTGATTGCAGCCCGCCTGAAATTCATTCTCGAAGCTGAGCAAATGCCCTTCGAACCGGCCGCGCTGCAGCTGCTCGCGGCGGCTGGCGATGGAAGTCTCCGTGACGCCCTCTCGTTGCTCGATCAGTTGCTGGCCTTCGGCGGTGGTCGGGCGGATGAGGCCGGCGCGCGGGTCATGCTCGGCACGGTTGACCGCGAACAGGTGCAACGTCTGGCGGAATTGCTCGCGAGCGGCGAACTCGCGCCGCTCATGTCCTACGCGCAGACGCTGGAAGACTGGTCGCCGGACTACGAGCGGATGCTGGTGGATCTGGCGGGTCTGCTGGAGCGCGTGGCACTGGTACAGGCCTTGCCAGAGTATGTCGGCGATGAGCTCTATCCGGTTGAGCTGCTGCGTTCATTGGCTCAGCGATTTGATGCGGCGGATGTCCAGCTGTACTACCAGACGGCATTGCTCGGTCGACGCGACCTGCAGCTTGCGCCGGATCCCCGCAGTGGTTTTCGTATGACTCTGTTGCGGATGCTGGTGTTTCGCCCGGCGGGTGTTGTACCGGGCGGCCCGGAGGGCGGTGCTGGAAACCGAGCCGGCGTTGCCAGAGCAGCCAGTCCTGTCGCTGCTGGCAGCAAGGCTGCTGCAACGGCTCCGACTGTCGCCGGCGCGACGCCGCGTGCGGCTTCCACTGGCGGCGATCTCGATTGGCCAACGGTACTGGCCTCGCTGGATCTGTCGGGGATGGCCAAACAATTGGCGCAGCATTGCAGCTACCTCGGTCGCAGTGGCGCAGTGGTGCGCCTGGCCTTGGATGCGCGTATGAATGGCGTTGCGACGGCAGCGCAGATCGACAAATTGTCGCAGGCATTGTCTGGCTACCTAGGCGAGACGGTCCGCGTGGCCTTCGAGAAAGCCGCTGCGCCAGCCGTGTCGCCGGCGCGGCAGCGCGAGCTGGACGCGGAGAACCAGCAGACGGAGGCGCGCACTGCCTTCGCGGGGGATCCGGGAGTGCTGGCTTTGCAACAGCAGTTTGGTGCAACCATTCATGCGGATTCAGTTCGTCCTCTGGATAAGGACTAGTTTTCGGGAGAGTCTGATATGCGCGGAAACATCGGCAATTTGATGAAGCAGGCCCAGGCCATGCAGACCAACATGCAGAAGGCGCAGGCCGAGATCGCAGCCCTGGAAGTGACCGGTGAATCCGGCGGCGGGATGGTGCGCATCACCGTCACGGGCCGGCATGAAGTCAAGCGCGTGCAGATCGAGCCTGGCGCGGCCAGCGAAGATCGCGAGCTGCTCGAAGATCTGATTGCTGCCGCAATGAACGACGCCGTGCAGAAGGCCGAGGCGCTCACTCAGGCCAAGATGTCCAGCCTCATGGGTTGTATGCAGTTGCCGCCAGGCTTCAAGATGCCGTTCTGAGGGCCGCTCACTAGTGAAGCATGCGGCAGCACTGGCGGATCTGATCGAGGCGTTACGCGCGCTGCCCGGCGTTGGGCCCAAGAGTGCACAGCGCATGGCTTTTCACCTCTTGCAGGATGCCCGTCCCGCAGCGCAGAGACTGGCGGTTTGTCTGACCCGTGCTGTGGACACCATGGGTCATTGTCAGCGGTGTCGCATGCTGACCGATGCCCCGGTCTGTGAAATTTGTGCCAATCCTCAGCGCGATGCCTCCCAGCTCTGTGTGGTTGAGTCGCCCGCTGATGTCATGGCTGTCGAGCAGACCGGTAGTTATCGCGGGCGATACTTCGTGCTTATGGGGCATCTCTCGCCGCTCGATGGCATTGGTCCGGACGAGCTGGGTGGACGCGAATTCGAGGCGCTGCTGGCCGCAGGAGGGGTGCAGGAGGTGATTCTGGCCACCAACCCCACTGTGGAGGGCGAGGCGACCGCACACCTGTTCTCGCAGCTGGTGCGTCGTTACGGTATTGGTGCCAGTCGCATCGCTCATGGTGTGCCCATTGGCGGAGAGCTTGAGTACGTCGATGGTGGCACGCTGGCGCATGCGCTGGCCGGTCGTCTGACCGTACGCTGAGTCCCGATCAGCGCGGAGCGTTCCTCACTCGGCGCAGATGGTCGTCATAGAGTCGTCGTAGTCGGCGATAACTCTCATAACGTCTGGCCGTCATCTGGCCCGTCTCCACGGCGGCACGCACGGCACAACCTGGCTCTTCCAGATGACGACAATCCGAGAAGCGGCAGGGGTGCTGCAGCGAGTCGATCTCGATGAAGCCCAGACTGGGCGGCGCCAGGCGTTCCGGCGCGGGTGCGAAGTCGCGCACTCCGGGTGAGTCGAGTAGCTCGCCTCCGCCTGGCAGTCCATGAAGCGATGTGGCGGTGGTGGTGTGTCGACCATCCCGATCGCGCATCAGTTCGCCAACACGAGCCTGGCTGTCCGGTACCAGCGCCTGCAGGAGTGATGACTTTCCCACACCGGATTGGCCCACCAGCAGCGAGGCGTGGCGGCTCAGTTCGGTGCGTAACTCCTCAAGGCCTGCGCCGGTTCGTGTGGAACAACGCAGCAATGGGTATCCACTCCGTTGGTAATGCGCCAGTTCGGCTTCCATCCGCTCATCACTGGGCAGGTCGGATTTGTTGTGGACCAGCAGGGCTCTGGCCGGTGCGCTGGCAGCCGCGGCCAGATAGCGATCGATAACGAACCAGTCAGGCTCCGGCACGGCTGCTGTCACCACTACCAGCAGATCGATGTTGGCCGCGACCAGTTCCGGACGGCCCTGCGCATCGCTGCGATAGATCGCGCTGCGGCGGGGGAGGGCCTCCAAGACGTGCCAGATGTCGTGCTGCTCGTCGCGACGGCAGGTCACTCGGTCCCCGCACACGACCTGGGTGCCGCGGCCAAAAACACGGGCGGCATGACGCAAGCCATGAGCGTCGAGGATAAACAGGTGACGACCGTGCGCGGCGACGACCTGTGCCTCTTGGAGTGCTTCCGCCGGCATGGATGAACGGCTCATCCTGCTATGATGCCTCAACATGAACAATGACCGCCTCATTTGGATTGATCTCGAGATGACGGGCCTCAAGCCGGAGGAAGACGTCATCATCGAAATTGCCACGGTTGTCACCGACAATGACCTGAATGTGATTTCAGACGGTCCTGTCTTCGCCATCTGGCAGCCTGAAACGGCGCTGGCGCGGATGGATGACTGGAACCAGCGTCAGCATGGCGGGAGTGGGCTGCTGCGGCGCGTCCGCGATTCCCGTATTGGTACTGCCGAGGCTGAACGGCGCACACTAGAGTTTCTTGCGGCGCTGGTGCCGGCGGGGCGCTCACCGATGTGTGGCAACAGCATCTGTCAGGATCGACGCTTCCTAGCGCGTCACATGCCGCAGCTGGAGCGTCATTTCCACTACCGCAATCTTGATGTCAGCACGCTCAAGGAATTGTCCCACCGCTGGATGCCGGGGGTGGGCCCCGGGTTCGTCAAGCAGGGTTCGCACCTGGCCCGTGATGACATCTACGAGTCCATCGGAGAGTTGCGTTATTACCGCCAGCATCTCTTCGTCAAGCCCGCCTGATAGGTGGATGCGCCGTGGCTGAAGCGTGCGGCACGCATGCTATAGTCGGATCGTGATCAGCGAATCAAATCTGCTTGTTTCCTGGCGCACGCGACCCCGAGGGCTGATCGCGCTGATGGGGCTTTACGAAAGCAATTACCTGCGCCTGACCACCCTGGCCGGATATCCGCCGAGTCTGACAGGCACCGCAACTTCGCGGGTAGACGGCGACTGCGAACTGCGGCTGTCAGTCGTGGATCGATCCCGCTATACCACCGATCTGTCGCTGACCTATCTGCTCCCGGCAGAGGCCGGCGGCGCACGTCCGCCGATGGCCGTTCCTGACATGCTGGTACGCGCCTATCACGATGCCCGGTTAGTGGAGGCGCTGCCCGCGGCGGGTAGCCCGGATCGCGATCTGCAGCAGTGCTGGGCGCGCAACATGATGCTGAACAAACTGCTCGAATACTGCACCGAGCGCGGCCACCGTTTTTCCTGATTTAGCTGCGCGGGCTACCAGCCGAAACATTACGCACCGGGGCAACCCGCAGCGCAAGATCCGCTGTGATGGCGACCGCGTGAGTAAGGACGACATCCGGCTGGTCCTCAGCCTTGATATCGGCAATGGCCTTAACCGGTTCCAGCGCGCGACGTCCGGGTACTGGATCCACTATGGGTGCGGTCTGAGCCTGCAGCAACTTGCGACGTTCGTTCTCGAGCGCCAGGCGCGCTGCATCCAGTGATTCGCGCTCTTGTTGCCGTTCGGCAAGATTCAGCGAGAGGACACGGTTGGTGCGGTTCTTCTCCGCAGTGGCAACACTCTCCACCAACCATCTGAAGTCAGGATCATTGGCCGCGCGGGTTTTTTCGGCATCCGCCAGCGTCTTTACCAAATTTTCCGGCAGCGAAAGCGCATTGAATCGCGCCGGCTGGATGCGATCCCAAGGAAGTGCATGCTCAAGCGAGCTCTCGCCGATTTCATCCTTGCCGATGTAAGAGGGCAGGGCAATGTCGGGTTCGACGCCATGATGCTGCGTGCTCTCACCCGTCACGCGATAGAACTTTCCAACGGTGAGATTGATTTGCCCGTTGATCGGCTGTCCGCGCCAGTCATCGAGTCGCACTTGGTTCTGTACGGTGCCCTTGCCAAAGGTGGTCTGGCCAAGAATCAGCCCGCGCCGATAATCTTGGATGGCGCCGGCAAAGATCTCCGACGCCGAGGCGCTGGTGCGATCGACAAGCACCGCCAGCGGGCCGTCATAGGCCAAACCGGCCTCAGGATCGTCGAGCACCTCAATGCGCCCATCGGTGCCTTTGAGCTGAACCACGGGGCCTCGATCGATGAACAAGCCTGTTAGCCCCTGTGCCTCGGGCAGGAATCCGCCGCCGTCACCGCGCAGATCCAGCAGCAGACCGTCCAGCGGGCCCTCGGCCTTCAGTTCATTGATTAGTCGCTTCACGTCGCGTGTGGTGCTGCGGTAGTCCGCATCGTTGGCTGCGCGCGCCTGTACGTCCTCGTAGAAGCCAGGGACGTTGATGATGCCGATGCTCAGTTGCCGACCGTTCATCGTCACGGTGCGACGCTGCTTCTTCGCCGCCTGATTCTCCAGCGTGACCCGTCCGCGCGACAGGGACACAACGCGTTCGTTGCCACCTGGAGCGGCGCCGGCCGGCAGGATCTGCAGGCGTACGACGGTGCCATTCTTGCCACGGATGAGCTGTACCACGTCCTCCAGTCGCCAGCCGATGACTTCGGTGAACGGACCGCTGGTGCCCTGGCCCACAGCTAGGATGCGGTCGTTTACCTGCAGTGCCGAGGTGCTGCTTGCTGCCGCGGCGACGGCCGCCGGGCCGCCTGGAATCAAGCCGCTGATGGTGACGTAGTCATCCTGCAAAAGGAGTGAGGCGCCGATGCCCTCGTAACTGAGGCTCATTTGGATACGGTTCTCTTCGGTATTGACCGGAGAGAAGTAATTCGTGTGCGGATCAGCCACAGAAGCGAACGCGTTCATGATGGTTTCAAAAACTTCGTCGCGCTTGATCTGATTGACTCGGGTCAACACGCGTTCGTAGCGTTTGCGGAGCGTGTCCGAGATCTCCGGCCATTCCTTGCCGGTCAGCTTCAGGCTCAATGCATCGTTCTTGACGCGCCGGCGCCAGATGTCATCCAGCTCCGCAGTGGACTTGGCCCAGTTCACCTTTTCCCGATCGAACTCGAAGGATTCCTTCAGGTCCCATTGCGGCTCTTTATCCAGCAGACTGATGGCATATTGGATGCGTTCGCGGTTGCGCTGTTCGAAGAGCGTGAAAATATCGAATGCCGGCTCCAACGCACCGCTGTGGATCATGTCGTCAAAGCGCATGCGCTGGGCCGAGAATGAGTCGATGTCGGCGGCGGTAAAATAATTGTGCTGGCCATCAAGCATCTGCAGAAGACGGTCAAAGACCTGCAATGAGACATCGTCGTCGATACGATGACGGCTGTAATGCTGCTGCTCGAGCAGTTCGGCGATGCGCGGTGCCAGAGCCCGTTGCCGGATCGTCGGCCGAAGCGCGCCATCTGTGGCGGGTGCGCTGGCAGCCGGTGCATCACTGGAGCCGCCGGCCAGGAGCATGGCCAGAGAGATCGCAAGGACGGCCAGTGGCGTCGCACTCACTCTGCGGGCTGGACGATTGCGGCTCATGCGGTGCTAAAACCCCGGTTTGGTAGACTGGCTCCAGTTTGACACCTTTGCCGTTCCGTTGGCAGTGAGGATTTCTGAAGTGCGGCCACTGACTGTTCTGCTGGGAATCATCATGGGCTCGTCCGTTGCCATGGGCGTTTCACTGGCGATGACGGCCATCGTGTTCGTGTTGCTCGGCGATCAGGCAAACCGATTCCAGCATGAGGGAGGGCCGCTCCTGCGCGGACTGCTCTGGTCGTGGGGAGCGGTCGCCATCTCGGTGTCGGCGTTCTACGGGGAGATTCGGCAGCGACCTTGGCGCAACTGGGCCAAGATCGCAGTCTGCGGGCTGCTTCTGGTCGTCGGGCTGGTCTTTTGGCCGCGCTAGGCTTTCCCGTCAGCCGTCGACAGGCTTACCGGAGGCGCCAAGCCAAGCGCCAGAGACGCCAAACCCACACCGCCAGATAAGGCCCGAGGACGAACAGCCAGAAGGCGAACGACCCGGTCGCAAGGGCCTTCAGGATGTCGGCCAGCAGCTGCAGGTAGCCGCCGTTGGCATAGGGACCGAGTACCGGCTGCCCGGCTAGGTAGAGCAGCAAAGGCATGATCAAAACGCCGACACCCAGGCTGAGCAGGAAGATCACCGGCTCGTGACGCGGGTTTAGGACTTCATGGTCGTGCGTTGGCTGCTGAGAAGTTTTGTCCACGGCAACATTCTAACGCGAGTGGATCGCAGCGGAGGGCATAATGGGGACTATGAACAAGCTGCGTGCCGCGGTTGTCGGAGCGGGTTACCTGGGTCGATTCCATGCACAAAAGTACGCTGCCTGCGCCGGCAGCGAACTGGTTGCCATCGTGGATACCCGTGCGGATGTGGCACGGCAGGTGGCGGCTGAATGCGGCGGGCGGGCTGAGACGGATTACCGCACGCTGGCCGGCCAAATCGATGTCGCGAGCGTCGCGACGACCACGCCACATCACTGCGAGATTGCGTCCTGGCTGCTTCAGGCCGGTGTCCACGTGCTGGTCGAAAAGCCGATCACCACCACCCTGGATGAGGCTTCTAAGCTGATCGAACTGGCCCGGAAGCACGGTCGCGTGCTGCAGGTCGGACACCTAGAGCGCTTCAATCCGGCACTCCGTGCGGCGGAGCCGCTGCTGCACTCACCGCGCTTCATCGAATGTCATCGGCTGGCACCGTTTCGCGAACGTGGCACCGACGTCAACGTCGTGCTCGACCTGATGATCCATGACATTGATCTGCTGCAGTCACTGGTCCGTAGTGACGTAGTGTCTCTCGATGCGGTGGGTGCACCGGTCTTCTCCGGTGAGACGGACATCGCCAACGCGCGACTGCGCTTTGCCAACGGGTGTGTGGCCAACGTCACAGCCAGCCGCGTGAGCATGAAGACCGAGCGCAAGATGCGCATCTTCATGGACGAGGGCTATTTGTCCATCGACCTGCAGCAGAAGATTCTGACCAGTATCCGCAAGCGTGAACTGGTAGCGGGCGAGGCCGGATTGCCGGTCTCCATCGACGAGCAATCTTTCGAGCAGGGTGACGCGCTGCGCGCTGAAATCGAGGCGTTCCTTGCGGCCTGTCGCGGCGAGTGTCCGCCCGCCGTCAGTGGCGAGGATGGTCGGCGCGCCTTGCAGTTGGCCATTGAGATCACTGAGCGCCTGAAGGCCCAGTAGCGTCCGGCGCAGCCCACTGCGCTGGCGCGGCAGATGTATCACCTGCCAATTATTTGCAGCACGAACCAAAAGTCCCCTATAATTTTACCTAACTAGTTATGGACGGCCGTTTTTGAAGGGGCTGTCCGTTTGGGGGCATGATGGCGACGACGGGTCAGGGACCGCAGACGCACAGCCAAGGCGCCAATCGACTACGCGGAGGAAGCTCGGCCAAGGCCAAGAGAGCCTCTCGGATCGACGCATTGAGCATTCCGGATGACGAACGTCGTCAGGGTGATCACGTCGACCTCGACTGCCTTCCACGGCTCCTCGGTTATAACCTGAGGCGCGCGCACCAGACCTCATGGCGTCATTACGCCAGCGTCGTGGGCAATAGCCTGCCGCGTCCTGGACTGTTCAGTCTTCTGGTCCTGGTACGAGCCAACCCGGGCATTGCCCAGATTGAACTGGGCACCCATCTGGGGGTCGACAAGGCCAGTGTCGTGGCCTTGCTGGACATTCTCGAAAAGGCCTCCCTAGTTACGCGCAAGCGCTCGACTCACGACCGTCGGCGTCAGGGTGTGTTCCTGACCGCGGCGGGCCTGACGGAAGTGGAATCGCTGCTCGTGGGTGTTCGCGCGCGCGAGAAACAGATGGCCGGCCGCTATACCAAGGCTGAGTTCGAGCAGTTCATCGAATACCTGCAGCGGCTGTATCGGCCCTGACGGCTCAGCCCGGTAGGGGCATCTTTCCTAGTTGGCTGCGTTTCACGTCCGCACCGGGTCGCCAGAGAGCGGGACGGGGTCATCGCGCATAACGATATGTCGGTTCTAAGCCGTTAAAATTCCAAGCATCATGAATCGACTGTCCCATCTCGAAAAGCTCGAGGCCGAAAGTATCCACATCATGCGTGAGGTGGTGGCCGAGTGTGAGCACCCGGTGATGCTCTATTCCATTGGCAAAGACAGCTCCGTCATGTTGCATCTGGCGATGAAGGCCTTCTATCCGGCCAAGCCGCCGTTCCCGCTGATGCATATCGACACCACCTGGAAATTCCGCGAGATGATCGCGTTCCGTGATGCCACGGTTCAGCGGTTGGGACTGGATCTGCTGGTGCACATCAATCCGGACGGCGTTGCCATGAATGTGGGTCCGTTCAGCCACGGATCCGCGGTGCACACCGACATCATGAAGACGCAGGGGCTCAAGCAGGCGCTGGATCGCTTCGGCTTCGATGCCGCCTTTGGTGGTGCCCGGCGTGATGAGGAAAAGTCGCGCGCCAAGGAGCGCGTTTTCTCGATCCGTTCAGCCCAGCACCGCTGGGATCCCAAGCGCCAGCGGCCGGAGCTCTGGCAGCTCTATAACGCGCGCAAGAGCAAGGGTGAAAGTATCCGCGTCTTCCCTTTGTCCAACTGGACCGAGCTGGACATCTGGCAGTACATCCATCAGGAACAGATCCCAATCGTTCCACTGTATTTCGCGGCACCGCGCCCGGTCGTGGAGCGTGATGGTGCGCTGATCATGGTCGATGACGAGCGTATGCCACTGCATCCGGGCGAGAAGCCTCAGATGCGCAGCGTCCGTTTCCGAACCTTGGGCTGCTACCCGCTCACGGGTGCCATCGAGAGTACGGCAGACACGCTCCCCGGCATCATCGAGGAGATGCTGCTTTCGACCACCTCAGAGCGTCAGGGTCGCGTCATCGACAAGGATGCCAACGCGTCGATGGAACAGAAGAAGCAAGAGGGCTATTTCTGATGCGCGCCGGCACGAGTGGCATTGGTGGCGATGTTATGGCCTATCTGGAAGCGCAGGGTCGGAAGGATCTGCTGCGCTTCATCACCTGTGGCAGTGTGGATGACGGCAAGAGCACGCTGATTGGGCGGCTACTGTATGAATCGCACATGCTCTTCGATGATCAGCTCTCAGCACTGCAGAGCGACTCGAAGAAGGTGGGCACTCAGGGCGGAGAGCTGGATTTTGCGCTGCTGGTAGACGGGCTGGCGGCCGAGCGCGAGCAGGGCATCACCATCGACGTTGCCTACCGCTTCTTCGCCACGGAGAAGCGCAAGTACATTGTTGCCGATACACCCGGGCACGAGCAGTACACCCGCAACATGGTGACCGGCGCATCGACCGCCGACGTTGCGGTCATTCTCATTGATGCGCGGCGCGGCGTGTTGACGCAGACGCGTCGACATAGCTTTTTGGTGTCCCTGATCGGCATCCGACGCGTGGTGGTGGCGATCAACAAGATGGATCTGGTCGCCTATGGCGCGGCCGTGGCGCAGCGCATTGAGGCCGACTATCGTGCCTTTGCTCAGCAGCTGGGCCTGACCGACATCACTTTCATACCGCTGTCCGCGCTGCGCGGCGACAACGTCATCGAGGCTGGCACGCAGATGCCCTGGTATCAGGGTCCGACTCTGATGCAGTTTCTGGAAACAGTTCCAGTGGGACAGAGTACGGCTGACCAGCCTTTCCGTTTGCCGGTGCAGTGGGTCAACCGACCCAATCAGGAATTTCGTGGGTTCGCCGGGCGCGTGGCCTCAGGCAGCGTTGCACCCGGTGACGCGGTGGTCGTGTTGCCCTCCGGGCGTTCCAGTCGTGTGGCCCGCGTTGTGGGTGGCAGTAACGATCTGCAATCAGCCGTGGCGGGGCAATCCATCACTTTGACGCTGACGGATGAAATCGACATCAGCCGCGGCGATGTGATTGCCAAAGCTGCGGCGCCAGCGCCCGTCGCTGACCAGTTTGACGCCACAGTGGTCTGGATGAGTGAAGAGCCACTGCTGCCCGGTCGTCCCTACCTGCTCAAGTGCGGCACACGCACCCTCACGGCAACCGTGACGGCGATTCACCACAAGACTGACGTCAACACGCTGGCTCAGAATCCAGCGCGGCAGCTTGAGCTCAATGAAATCGCCTCATGCCGACTGACTCTGGATCGTCCGCTCGCGTACGACCTTTATGACGACAACCACGACACCGGTGGTTTCATTCTGATCGATCGCATTGGCAATGGCACCGTCGGTGCCGGCATGCTGCGTGCGGCGATTGCGCGCGACAACAACCTGCGCTGGCAGAGGCTGGACGTCAACAAGCAGAACCGTGCGGCACAAAAGGGCCAGAAGCCATGTGTGCTGTGGTTTACCGGTCTCTCTGGTGCGGGCAAGTCCACCATCGCGAACCTGGTGGAAAAGCGGCTGTTCGAAATGGGGCGCCACACCTATCTGCTCGACGGCGATAACGTCCGCCACGGCCTGAATCGCGATCTGGGCTTCAGTGATACCGACCGGGTGGAGAATATCCGCCGTGTTGCGGAGGTGTCGCGGCTGATGAGCGATGCGGGCTTGATCGTACTGGTGTCCTTCATCTCGCCGTTCCGTAGCGAGCGGGCCATGGCTCGCGAGCTCTTTGGCGCGGGCGAGTTCATCGAGGTCTTCGTCGACACTGATCTGGCGGAGGCGGAGCGTCGGGATCCCAAGGGTCTTTACCGCAAAGCACGGTCAGGCGAATTGCGTAATTTCACCGGTATCGATTCGCCCTACGAGCCGCCAGTCAATCCTGAGCTGCATATCCGCACGGCGAATACGACTGCTGAAGAGGCTGCGGAGCAGGTCATCGTGCAACTGCGTCAGGCGGGCATGATCGATGTCGATGCGGTGTTCCTGCCATGAGCACTGCCGCTAAACGGCGGGGATGGTTGGCCAGCGGCCTGCTGACGTTCGCACTGTGTGTGATCGGTCACTCTCTGGTCACTCCGCTCAGTGCAGCCGTGCCTACTGAGCTGGTGGTGGAGTCCGCGCGCGTGGTCCAGTCCCTTCCGGGAAGCGATACCACCGTGCTCTACCTGACGCTGCGCAATGACGGGGCGCGCGCCGATCGATTGGTCGCGGCGTCTACGCCTGCAGCCAGCATGGTGCACTTGCATGCGGGGCAGCTGAAGGGCGGCGTCAACAGCATGCGCTCGGTGAGTGGCTTTGATGTGCCCGCGCATGGGCGCTTGCAGCTGAGTGTGGGCGGTGATCACCTGATGCTGATGGGGCTGGCCGGTCCGCTCAAGCCGGGTTCCCGCGTGAAGCTCACGCTGATGTTCGAGCATGCCGCCGACCTCGAGGTGGACGTGCCGGTGGTCGAACTGACGGGAAACTGACGCGGCGGAGGCCTTCAGCGGCCGCCGGAGCCTTCATCTGACCATCTGGGTGTGACGCACGTCACACTATTCCGGGCATGTTTCTTGCTCCAATAAACGGCAATCTCATCAGGCGGTCAGCCAGAGGAAAGTCGTGGCAGAAGCAGCGGAAAGGCCCCAGCGCTCACCGGTGGAACGGGCCGCCATCCTGTTGATGTCGCTGGGCGAGTCAGATGCCGCCCAGATGCTCAAGCTCATGGATGCCAAAGAGGTCCAGCGAGTGGGCGCCGCCATGGCGCAGCTCAGCGGCGTGTCGCGCGATGAGATCGCCGAAGTGCTGCAAAGCTTCCACGGGCAGCTGGCCGAACAAACTTCCGTTGGCGTCGATTCCGGTGATTACGTCCGGCGCATGCTCACTGAGGCACTGGGTGCGGAGAAGGCGGAAGGCATCGCCGATCGCGTTCTGGGCGTACGGCCGGGTCGGGGCCTCGATGCGCTGCGCTGGATGGAGCCCGGCGGGGTCGCTGAGATATTGAGGCGCGAACACCCGCAGATCGCTGCCATTGTAATGACTTGCCTGGATGCCGAGCAGGCATCAAGCGTGTTGCTGATGCTACCGGAGTCGGTGCGCGCCGATATCGTCATGCGTATTGCCAGGCTAGAGAGCGTCAGCCCCTCTGCACTCAAAGAACTGGACGAGGTATTTGAACGACAGCTCTCCGGCACCACTGCTCACAAGGCAGCCGGACTGGGTGGTCCAAAGGTTGCAGCCGGGATCATGAATCTGGTGGGTGCCAATAACGAAGCGCCGATCTTCGAGCAGATGGGGCAAATGGATGCCGAGCTCGTCACGGAGATTCAGGATCTGATGCTGGTCTTCAATGATCTGGTTGAAGCCAATGACCGTGGTCTGCAGCAGCTTCTGCGCGAGGTGCCGGGTGAGCAGCTGATCCTCGCCCTGAAGGCGGCTGATGAGAAAACCAAGAGCAAGTTCTTCCGGAATATGTCGGAGCGCTCAGCGGAAGCGCTGCGTGATGATCTTGCCAATAAGGGGCCGGTCAGGCTCAGTGAGGTTGAGGCGGCGCAGAAGGAGATTCTGCTGACCGCACGCAGGTTGGCGGAAGAGGGGCGTTTGCAACTCGGCTCGAAGGGCGCTCAGGAATACGTCTGAGCTGATCCGCGGCGATTCCCGCAGTATAGTGGCCACCATGGCTACTGCTCGTGGATTGAGTACAGAGGCGTCGGAAGCATGCTGCAGTCGGTGATTGCAGTCAGTGCCGGTGCCGCCGTCGGCGCATTGCTCCGTTGGCTGCTCGGCTTGGCGTTCAACGCGCTGTTCCCACCATTGCCGCTGGGTACACTCAGTGCAAACCTCATCGGCGGTCTGCTGATGGGTTTGGCCCTAGGCTATTTCGCGCAACACGTCGAATTGCCCGATGCCTGGCGATTGCTGTGCATCACAGGCTTTCTCGGAGGACTGACGACGTTTTCGTCCTTCTCAGGGGAAGTGACCTTGCTGCTGCGTGATGGGCGCATGGGTTGGGCATTGCTCAACATCGCGGCCCATGTTCTGGGCTCTTTGGCTCTGACCGCTACCGGTCTGGGGATTTATTCGCTTCTGCGTCGTTAGTCAGGACTGGGTCCTTGCTGCGCGGGTTGTTGTTGAAGAGGCGATAACCGGGGCAATATCCGATTAGCCCGGTCAATATCGGTATCAAGCCGATCAGGGCCCAATGCCGGTACGGCGATGACGGGTGGATGAAGAACTGCAGCAGTATCAGGCTGCCCAGTAGCACCCGAACGGTCCGGTCAATGACGCTCTCATTCAAGATCAAGTCGCTTCCGTCCCCTGATTCAAACTACAAGGCATGAGGTGCCAGTCTCATTGGTGCGCACTCGCGGGGCTATTCGCGTGGTCCCTTAGGGTCTTTCGGAAATCACCTAGAGGTAGAACCGGGGTTTGGGGCCCCCTTGAACTGCCGTTCGCAGCCCTCAGGAAGGGTTCATGGGGTGCGCTGTTGCACCGAATGATCAAGGAGAGCGTTCATGGCTACGATTCGTTGGGAGCCTTTCGGAAGGCTGGACCACCTCTTGGGTGTTTCCCGCACGCTTTGGCCGCAATGGGCTGAAGAAGAGCGGGTCAATCGCGCGGCCTGGCGGCCCAACGCTGACATCAGCGAGACGGAGAAGGAGTTCCTGATCCGGGCTGAGTTGCCAGCTGTTCGCAAGGAAGATGTGAAGGTCACCTTCGATGCCGGCATCGTCACGATTCACGGTGAGCGCAAGCGCGAGCCGGGCGAGCAGCGGGAAACCTATCACCGGGTCGAAAGCGTCTACGGTAAGTTTTCCCGCAGTTTTTCGTTGCCCGAGAATGTTGCAGCCGATGGCATCCGTTGCGAGTCGCGGGACGGCGTATTGACGGTGCGGATCCCCAAGGTCCAGCCGGAGATCCGTCAGCCGCGGCAAATACCGGTGCAGTGACGGTTCCGGCTTTAAGTCGTCGTTCAGCCTGACGCGCTTGCGAGCTGGCTGCGGACTTCTCGCTCCGCAGCCAGCCAGTCCGCTACTTCTTCCCCGGCCTGAAAGCCGCGCCGCTCAGCGCGGTAGTAGGCGTTCTCGCTGATCATCTGGAACACTTCGTCGTCCTCAAAGGTCGAGGACTGGTCCAGCGGGGCTTCTCCATTCCCCACGCGGCCTCGGTGCCTGGGCGGGGACTTCCTGTTCTGATGTCGGGCAGTGAGTGTTGAGCTGCGCATGATTCCTCCGTCGCCTAATCAATGGCGGACAGGAATCAATTTACGAGCGGCGCCCTCGCTGCGCATCCGGTGTAGTCACAGGGACATTACGGCGGTTACTGAATCAGCCACTCTATCGCGCCGTTCTGGCTTGGCGCGCCAAAACGCAGCAGTACGATTTTGTTCGGATTGAGTATGTAAACCGCGGAGGCAACACCGCCGAGATTGGAGATCGACAGGGAGCCGATTCCGCGGCCCGTGCTGGCATCAATTCCCACGTAGCCCGATGCGCTGGCTGAGCTGATGGTGCCAGCGTCCAGATAAGTGATGGGCATGAGGGCAACGGGTGCCGAGGTCTGCGGAAACTGCGTGCCGGCTACGAACAGGCCGGGCACGCTGTTGGAGAAGGGTCCCGGGGCCTGCGCCTCGAGCAGGCCAGCGCTGCCGGCGCTGCTGCCTTTCTCAATGAAGTAACCGTTGGATGTCTTGTCCAAATAGCCCACCATCTGACGGGCAGTTGTACCGGTGGTGAAGTTCAGCGTGACACGACCGTCCGTCTCGATGCCGTAATGGGTCGCCGTGGGCACGACGCCGGCCTCGCTGGTGCTGCGATTCGCGTTGTCGAGGACCATATTGAAGGCCCCAGTGCTCGCATTAGCCCCTGAAATGAGCCCGGCGCTGAGGACGGCTGCCGGCTGGATCGTTCCGGAACTGCCCCATAGTGTGAGCAGCGAAGAGCCGGTCAGCGAGTTGGCATTGAACGTCGTATCACGGCGCGTCATGAAGCCGGCCAATATCGGCGCGGAAGCCGCCGAATCCGAGCTCACTACCAGCAGGCGTGAGGCATTCACGATGTAGTAGGCCAGCTTGAGAGTCTGGCCGCCACCGCTCAGAAGCAGCGTGCCGCGGCCATTGGTATCGGGTATGCCGAGGGCGCCGGTCAACGTGGCTCCATTGATTGTGCTGCCGGTGTTTGAGTCGATACGGCCCGCAGTCACGGTGCCATTGGCTGCTACGGCCAGCTGTCCCACATAGCCGGCATGCAGGCCGTTGGCCTCCGCGCCCAGCAATCCGAAGGCGTAGTTACCAGCCAGTTTGGTGAGGCTGAAGTCAGTGGGCGTCTGCTGATACAGCTGGCCCGCCGAGCTGGCGAAATCACCGCCGCTGATGAGCTGCAGACGCGCCATTTGCAACGAACCGGTCACCGAGAAGTTGAAGATCGGCGAATCCGTGGCGCCGGTCAGGGCCAGCTGTCCACTGTTGCCTGCACGGTTGGTGCAACTGCCGGTCCAACTCTCGCCGCTGCTCGTGAGTGTGGAATCCTTTCGGTCGACGACCCCGGTGATGGCGCCGGTGGTATCCACGCTGATGCTGGCCGCGCGGACGCCAATCTGACCATTGCTCACACCGGTGGCAAAGAAGGCATAACGACCGTTCAGCAGGCAGCTCAATGCGGGATTGACCGCGAGGGCCATATCGATCGTTGCCGAGTTGCTGTTGGTGTCTGTGACCTTGAGGGTAAAGGAGGAGTTGCCGGTTGTTGTCGGGGTGCCGTTCAAGGTTTCCGTCGAGGTCGTGCTGCCCGCCAGCGACAGACCATTCGGCAGCGTGCCCGAGCTGACTGACCAGGTGTAAGGAGCAGTGCCGCCGTGCACGGTAACGGCCCCGGCATAAGTGACGCCGACGTTCGCTGGGAACAGCGGAGTCTGGTAGACGACCGGGTAGCCGCTGACCAGCAACGTCACCGATGCGACCTGTGTCTTGTCGGCCGATGCGGTCGCCGAAATGACCGGTGTGGAGGTCCCCTTCAGCGAGCTCGGAGCCGTATAGGTCGCCGTGGTGCTTGTCACGTCGCTGAGTGCGCCATCACCGGACAATGTCCAGGTCACACCGGCATTGTTGGTGTCGTTGTCCACCGTTGCCGTCAGGGTGAGGCTCTCTCCGGCATTCAGCGTTACCAGGCCGGTTGAGGAGGTTAGGCTGACGGCTACGCCCGTGTTCGAAGTGCCCGTGTTGGTACCGACGGTTGCGTTGACGCCCCGGTTTCGGTTCCCGCTGCTGCAGGCAGACAGCGCCACCAAGCCCGACA
The DNA here is from genome assembly GCA_947452065.1 of Gammaproteobacteria bacterium. GTDB lineage: Bacteria > Pseudomonadota > Gammaproteobacteria > Steroidobacterales > Steroidobacteraceae > FEN-1191. The sequence continues at coordinate 559,232 of CANGBB010000001.1, read as the reverse complement.
CCAGGATGCAAGCGAAAAGGGCGCGAATGCCGCGCTCGTTGGACACATGGGACAAGAGATCACTCCTCAGTTCCGGGTGAGGCAGGCCATGAGCCCGGTTTACCCGTTTCCAGTGCCTAGCATAACGACAGTTGCGGACAGTTTCAGTTCCGATTGCGGCCCGTGAGAGCCCTTTGAGCGGCGCTGAGCAACAGTAATGAGAGCAGGCAGAGTGCCTCCAGGTCCAAGGCGCCACCGCCGCTTGCACTGACGATTGCGGAGTTGACGGTCACGCTCTGACTGTCACGCTGGCCCGCATCGTCCACGACGGTAAGCGTCAGCGTGATGGGGCGAAAGGCCGGAAAAGTCATCTGGGCAATGGGGGTGTTTGCATTCGTGATGCTGATGCCTTGATCCGATGTCCAGAGGTAGCTGACGAGAGTGTGCCCCTTGGCCGCTGTGCTGCCGCTGCCATCCAACGTGACGCGCTGGCCGACGCCAGCGTCTGGGACCGAGCTTCTGGCAAGCGCCGCAGGACGCAGGGCGGCGGCTACAGCCGCCAGAGCATTGACCATGCCCGCGCCGCAGGTAGCGGTGGTGCATTGGCAGTCGCGGTCCTGCACATCGCTGTACAGACCATGACTGTCCCGGTTCAAAGTCGCCACATGACACACGCCGCCCGTAGGCGGCGAATCAGGGGTCGGAAAAGCTGCTGCGGAGTCTTGTATACGCTGGATGATTTGCGCCGGTGTGAGTCCTGGATGGGCGCTGCGCATCAGCGCCGCCACAGCACTCACCAAAGGCGCGGCAAAGCTGGTGCCCACTGCGAAGCCGTTGGTCGTGTTGCCGGTATAGGTGGGGCTCAGCGAGGCGTAGGTGTACGAAGTGTCCTTGTCGCTCCGCTCGGGTGCGAAGCGCCCCGCATTACTCAGCGTGTCGAGCGAGTACAGGCAGGGCGCCCCGGGAGCCGTGTTGACGCAGTTGCCCGCCGGGGCCGCGATGCTGACTTTTGCTGCAGTCGAGCTGACATTGCTGTAGCCCACTTTTAAGCCATTGTGGCGCAGGCCGGCGACCGACAGAACGCCACGGCAATTGGCCGGTGAGCCGATCGGCCCGCCGTCATTGCCGGCTGCAGCAATGACGAGAATGCCCTTGGCGATCACCGCATCGATCGCGTTCTGCTCGGCTGTGCTGCATTCCAGTCGATTGCCGAGACTGAGGTTGATGATCTGTGCGACGTTGGCTGCATTCGCTGGCGGCAGCGACTCCAGCGAGCTGTCAGTGATGCCAGCGGCCCAATACAGCGCGGCAACAAGATCCGATGTGTAGCCCGTGCATTTGCCAAGCACACGGACTGGCACGATTCGGGAGTCCGGTGCGACACCAGCGATGCCGATGCCATTGTTGCGGATGGCGCCGATGAATCCTGCTACCCGGAGGCCGTGCCAGCTGCTCTCCAGCGGCTGGTCCGAGTTGGTTCCTAAGCCGCACCCCTTGAAGAAGCCGTCGCTGCGCAACAGATCCGCGGCCGTGATGCCATCGCCCGGATCGGACGGATCGGTATCCCAACCGTCACCGTCATTGGCCGTCAGAGAAAGGGTTCCTGGGCTAGTGCTCGTGCACGGCAGGCTGAGATTGTCGTGACAGACGAAATCCCGGCCCACGAGCAGCTTTGCGCTGATATCTGGGTGGTCGGCGCGAATGCCGCTATCGAGTACGGCCACGTTGATACCAGCGCCCGTGGCCAGATCCCAAGCAGGCACCGCGCCGATCGCTGCCGGCGTCGTGACACTTGGGGCGTTCAGGTACCACTGACCGCCCCAGTTGCCGTTGCTGTCACTACCGGCGCTGAAGCGCGGATCGTTGGGCGCTGCGAAGAGATAAATCCGCTCGTCGGCTTCGGCGTACTCGACGGAGGGGTCGAGAAGAAGCTGTGTGATGGCCGATTCCAGTGACAAGCGTTGCTCGCGCCACGTCGTCGCGCCGGTGTCCTTCAGCCGGATGATATCGAGGCGGGAACCCAGCGCCCGGACGCTTCGCAGAGGCAGGCCGGTTGCGTTGACCAGCCTGGCCGTCCGTTCGACCGGGTCGGCGATGCGCAGCGCTGCGACGCCGTTCTCTCGCCATTTGACGATGATGCGATCCGTGGGCAGCGCGTCGGCGGGTATGACGCGAATCCCGTCACGCAGCGGCGCAGCCTGCGCCGCGTGGGGCGATCCCAGAAAGAGCGGCAGGAACAGACCGACCATGCGCAGTGTCGGCAGTAGGGAGCGAAGCATGTGCGGCAAACTACCGCGTCGCTAACCGAAACGGAAGCTTGGGCAGTGACTGGTGGAGGGCCATTTGAGGTGCTCCGCAACCCCTGATTCGGGGGCATTCTTGATGGGCTAGCCCTTGCGCGTCCCTAAGCGGCTTGACTCAACAGGCGGGGGTATGAACGGAGGGCTGGGCGGGTTGCACGGCGCCGCTGTGATCAGTAGAGTGCTGCGGTTCTGGGCAGCCAATTTCCCGCCACAAGTAGCATTGGATGAGTTCGACCGACCCGAAGGCCTGGGCCGTTCACAAATTTGGTGGATCCAGCGTCGCCGACGCAGAGTGTTTTGCGCGCGTCGCCACCATCATCGAGCAGCAGCCGCGGGCCCGTCTGGCCGTGGTCCTCTCCGCCTGCAAGGGCGTTACCGACGCATTGCTCGGGCTGGTGCAGCGCGCTGAGAAGGCCGACGCGAGTTGGCAGGCGGAGCTGAGCGCTCTACGGGCGCGGCATGTGGGCATTGCGCAGGCCCTGCTCACTCCGGACAGCGTCGCGGCCTGGCTCAAGCAGTTCGACGCCGATTCGGCTGCCATTGCCGCTGTGCTCAATGAGGTTGCCGCCAAGCGCTCCGCCGACCGTTCGGTTCGCGAGGGTATCGCCGGGTACGGTGAGATCTGGTCAACACGGTTGTTCCAGCGTTATCTCGAGCACCGCGGCCGCCGCGGGGTTGTGCAGTGGATTGACGCGCGGCAGTGCCTACAGGTGGAGTGGGGCAGTCTCGGCCCGGGTGTTCTCTGGGAGCCGTCGCGGTCGCGGCTGCAGAAGCTGGTGGCACCGGATGCCGCTACGCTGGTCATCACCGGATTCATTGCCATGACGCCGGCCGGGGTTCAGACCACGCTGGGTCGCAACGGGAGCGATTTTTCCGCCTCCATTTTTGGTGCGCTGCTGGATGCGGCCGAGATCCAGATCTGGACGGATGTCGACGGCGTGCTGTCGGCCGACCCGCGTCGCGTTGCGGATGCGCAGGTCATCAAATCGCTGTCCTACAACGAAGCGATGGAGCTGGCTTACTTCGGCGCCAAGGTGATCCATCCTCAGACGATGGCGCCAGCGGTGACTCACCAGATTCCTATTTGGATCCGCAACACTTTCGCGCCCGAAAAACCGGGGACGCTGATTGGTGCGGTGGCCAATCCCGAGCAGCCGGTCAAGGGCATCACCAGTATCGATGATGTGGCGCTGATCAATCTCGAGGGCGCCGGCATGATCGGTGTTCCGGGCACCGCGCACCGTCTCTTCGGCGCGCTGCGCGAGGCCGATATTTCAGTCATCCTGATTTCGCAGGGCAGCTCTGAGCATTCGATCTGCTGCGCCGTGCCAGGTTCGCAGGCGCAGTCAGCGCAGGACGTGGTGCGGAAGGCGTTCGAGACGGAGCTGAAGGAAGGTCAGATCCAGGACGTGCAGCTGACGCGCGAACTGGCGATCCTTGCGGTGGTTGGTGATGGTATGGCGGGCATGCCGGGTGTTGCCGGCAAGGTTTTCCAGGCCCTCGGTGCCGCCAATATCAATGTGCGGGCGATCGCGCAGGGCGCGTCCGAACGCAATATCTCGGTGGTGATCGATGCAGCGCAGGCCACTCGCGCGCTGCGTGCCGTGCACGCCGGCTTTTACTTGTCGCCGCATACGCTTTCGATCGGCGTGATTGGGCCGGGCACCGTGGGCAAGGTGCTGCTCGATCAGCTCGCCTCGCAGCAGGCGCGCCTGGCACGCGAGTTCAATATCGATCTGCGTGTGCGCGGCATCCTGCGCTCCAAGCAGATGAAGCTGGGCGAGCCGGCCATCGATCTATCGCGTTGGCGCGAAGCCAGTGCCGAGGGTGCGGAACCCACCGATCTGGATCGCTTCGTGGCTCACGTGCATGCGGACTTCCTGCCCCATACGGTACTCATCGACTGCAGCGCCAATGAGGCGGTGGCCCGTCGTTATGCGGACTGGCTGGCAGCGGGCATCCACATCATCACGCCGAATAAGAAGGCGAATAGCGCCGAGCTGAGTTACTACGACCGCTTGCGTGATGTACGGCGCGCTAGCGGTGCCAGCTTCCTTTACGAGACGACAGTCGGTGCCGGGCTTCCGGTCGTACAGACATTGCGTGACCTGCGCGAGACTGGTGATGAGATCCTCAGCATCGAGGGTATTTTCTCCGGCACGCTGGCCTATCTGTTTAATGTCTACGATGGCAGCACGCCGTTCTCAGCCATCGTGCGTGATGCCAAGAACCGCGGCTACACCGAGCCCGATCCGCGTGACGACCTGTCCGGCATGGATGTGGCGCGCAAGCTGATCATCCTCGGGCGCGAGATGGGTCTGCGTCTGGAGATGTCTGATGTGCAGGTTGAGAGTCTGGTGCCAGCCTCGCTAGCCGGTGGCAGCAGCGAAGATTTCCTCGCCCAGTTGCCGCAGTACGATGCGCAGATGCAGGCGCGCTTTGAGGCCGCCCGCGCCCGCGGCAATGTGCTGCGCTACGTTGGCCGGGTCAGCGCTGAAGGCAAGGCCACCGTGGGGCTGGTGGAGCTCGATGCGCGGCATTCCTTCGCCAATATCGCGCTGACGGACAATATCGTTCGATATCAGACTTCAAGATATTGCAATAACCCATTGATTGTTCAGGGTCCCGGGGCCGGTCCAGAGGTGACTGCAGGCGGCGTGTTTGCCGACCTGTTGCGCCTGTGCACCTTCCTGGGGGCGCGGCTCTGACGCGCCGATCGACCGAGGAGTACGCCATGAGTTCAGTCCCAGCCGTTGCCACTGCCTTCGCGCCTGCATCCGTTGGCAATGTCGCGATTGGCTTCGACATCCTCGGGTTCTCAGTCAATGCGCTGGGTGATCGCGCCACAGTGCGGCGTACGGCCGAGCGGGGCGTGCGCATCAAGGCTATCAACGGTGTCGTGGCGGATCTACCGCTGGCGGCCGAGAAGAATACGGCTGGCCGTGCGCTGCTGGCCATGAGTGAGATGCTGAACCCGGACTTCGGGTTCGAGCTGACCCTCGAAAAAGGTATCCCACTGTCCTCAGGGCTGGGCGGTTCAGCCGCCTCGGCAGTCGCAGCGGTGGTCGCAGCCAATGCGCTGTTGGCCAAGCCGTGCAGTCAGCTCGAGCTGCTGAAATTTGCCATGCAGGGCGAGGCAGTGGCCAGTGGTTCGATGCACGTGGACAACATCGCACCCTCGCTGTACGGCGGATTGGTGCTGACGGTCGGTATCGACCACCCGCGCGTCAAGCAGATTCCGGTGCCCCCGGCCGTGCGTGCCGTGGTCGTCCACCCGCACATGTTCCTGTCCACGCGCGCCGCGCGCGCCATCCTGAAGTCCAGCGTCGAGATGAAGGACTTCGTTTGGCAGACGGCCAATCTGGCCGGCTTTATCTCAGGCTGCTACACCAACGATCTGGACATGATCCGCGAGTCCTTCGAGGACGTGGTGATCGAGCCGCAGCGCGCAGCGCTGATTCCTGGATTCAGTGAAGCGCGCCGCGCTGCGGTTTCCGCCGGTGCACTCGGGTGCTCCATTTCCGGTGCCGGGCCGACCATGTTTGCGTGGTGTCTGGAATCGCACGCGCTGGCGGTACGCGAGGCGCTGGTGATTGAGTTTGCTCATCACGGATTGGAGACCGATCACTGGATTACGACCATCGAGCCGCAGGGTGCGCGTCTGGTCTGACCACGTCCGCACATCGCCATGCAGTTCATCAGCACACGCAATCCGGATCTCTCCATCGGTTTTGGCGCCGCTCTGCGGCAGGGCCTGGCGCCTGACGGTGGGCTTTTCGTGCCGGCCGAATGGCCGCATCACATTGCGGACATCGTGCCGCGCGCCAAGGAAATTCTCGGCGTCGGCACAGAGGATAATCTCGCTGCACTGGCGCGGCAGGTTATGCAGCCGTTTTGTGCCGGCGACGCGCTGGCACCGGTCATGGATGCCATCTGCAGCGAGGCGTTTAACTTCCCCGCGCCGCTGCAGCCGTTGTCTGCGGACGGACGTCTGTCGGTTCTGGAACTGTTCCACGGACCCACTGCAGCGTTCAAGGATTTCGGTGCGCGCTTCCTCGCCGCCACACTGAAGCGATTGCAGGTGGGCAAGTCTCGTCCGCTGAAGATTTTGGTGGCCACCTCGGGTGATACCGGTGGTGCGGTGGCGGCGGCGTTCCATCGTCAGCCCGGCATTGAAGTGGTGGTTCTGTTCCCCAAGGGATTGGTATCGCCCACTCAGGAACGGCAACTGACCTGCTGGGGAGACAACGTTCGCAGCTGCGCCGTGCGCGGCACCTTCGACGATTGCCAGAAGCTCGTCAAAGAGGCCTTCCTCGATGCCGATCTGGCCAACCAGTTCGACCTGTCATCAGCCAACAGCATCAACCTTGGCCGACTCCTGCCACAGGCCGTGTACTACGTGGCCAGCAGTCTGCGCGTGTTCGGCGCGACGGGTGAGCGCGCTTCCTACATCATTCCCAGCGGCAATCTTGGCAATGCCACGGCCTGTCTATGGGCGAAACGCATGGGTGCGCCCATCGCTGAGATCGTGCTGGCGCACAATGCCAATAAAACCGTGCCGGACTATTTGTCGGACGGTGTGCTGCGACCGCGCCCCAGTGTTGCAACACTGGCCTCAGCCATGGATGTCGGCAACCCGAGCAACCTCGAGCGGCTGCTTTCGCTGTATCCGGATGCCGCAGCTCTGCGTGGGGCGCTGAGTGCGCACTCGGTGGATGATGCAGCCATCCGTGCACGTATCCGCAGTGATTACCGCCGCACCGATTGGGTGAGCGAACACACCGTCTGGTGCCCACACACCGCCGTAGCCGCGGAGGTGTACGAGAGATTGTCGGCTGAGCAGCGTGCGCGCGGTCGCTGGGTCCTGGTCGCTACGGCTCATCCGGCAAAGTTCCGCGAAATCGTTGAGCCGCTGATCGAGTCACCGGTGCCAGTGCCGGAAAATCTGGCTCGCCTGTTCGAGCGACCGGTTTCCTGCGTGGAGATTGACGCCTCACTCGCTGCGCTCAAGTCGGCGATGTAGTCTGTCCACCATGTCCATACCTCCGGTACTCAGTCGCCTGCCGCTGCCCGCTCTCGTCGGGATTGCTGGCTTGGTTCTGCTGCTTGTGGTGGGTCTGGTGGTTGGCTGGCGCATGTATCGCCGGCGACGCGAGCGGGCAGCGCAGCTTCGAGCGCTGACAGAGTGTGCCTACGAGTATCTGCGCAATGTGTTGATCCCCGATCCGCAGGGCGCGCCGTTGCACTTTGATTTCTTGCTGCTGACCTCGCGTGGCATTGTGGTTGTGGACCTGCGTGAAGTCGCTGGCAATATCTTCGGCGGCGATCAGATGAAGGAATGGGCGGTCATCAATGGGGCGGTGCGCTTTACCTTTCCCAATCCTCAGGCTGCACTGTATGACCGAGAAGCCACAGTACGCCTGTTTGCCCGAGAAACGCCGGTCGAGGGTCGAATCGTCTTTGGCCGCCGCAGTCTGTTTCCCAAAGGTCTGCCCAGCCATACGCGTTTGATAGCGGCCTTGGCTGCCGACTTTCCTCTGAGTGATCGGGAACTATCAGCCCTCCCTGAGGCGTGGGTCAGCGACTGGCGCAGCCTTCAGGCGGCGTGCACGCCCAGCACCGTGGTGGGTAAACGCGCTGCACTGTAGGTCGACCTGCGCCAGAAAACGGCGCCCGCCGGATGCTGCCAGAGTCTGTCAGACGCTGAACAGCGCGCGTGCAGCGGCGGTGGTATGAGCCGCACAATCTTCAAGTGTCTCGCCGCGACAGGCGGCTACCGTCGCTGCAATATGCGGCAGCCAAAGCGGCTCGTTGCGTCGGCTCGCTGGTGACGGCTTAAGATCTCTCGGCAGCAAATAGGGTCCGTCGGTTTCCAGCAGGAGCCGTCCGCGCGGGATGCGGCGAACCAGTTCGCGCAAGTGTTGGCCACGGCGCTCGTCGCAGATCCAGCCAGTGATGCCGATGTGCAGTCCCAACTCAAGGTAGGCCTCCAGTTCCTCCTCACCGGCCGTAAAGCAATGCGCTACGCCGCGCACGCCGGCGCCGCAATGCTCGCGCAGGAGCGATACGAAATCCGCATGGGCATCGCGTTGATGGAGGAAGAGCGGCTTGGCGCACTCTCGGCCCCATTGCAGCTGCCAGGCAAAGGCTCGGCGCTGCGCATCACGCGGTGAGAAATCGCGGTGGTAGTCCAGTCCGCATTCGCCCACGGCCACGACCTCCGGGCGCAACAGCAGCGCCTGTAATGTCGCCTGGTCTTCAGCGTGTAGCTCGGCGGCATGGTGCGGATGCACGCCCGCTGTGGCGTACAGTCTTACGCCCGCCGATCCATGTGTGGCGGCCAGATCCGCTGCTTGTACGCTGCTGGCGAGTGTTGCGCCGGTGACCATGAGCGTAGTAACCCCGGCGCCGCGAGCGCGTTCGATCACCGCGTCGCGGTCAGCGTCGAAGCTGTCATGGGTCAGGTTGATGCCGATGTCGATCAGTTCCATGGAATTCCAGAGTGCCTGTTTGGCGCGCAGCTTACCTCAGCGCCGTGATGTCAAAGGGTGCCTGTTATGATGCTACCCCGTGGCCATTCTGCAATTAACCTCTGCGCCCTCTGGTGCGCCGGCGCCGCGGCAGCTCGAGCTGCTCAACAGCGCGCAGGCCGGGCCTGATTGGCCGGTGCGACGAAGCGAACGGGCGCGACGCATGAGTGCGCGGGTATTTCGCGATGGTCGGGTAGAGATCGTCGTACCGAGGCGCGCGCGAGCGGATGACGTGGCTCGCTTCGTGAGTCAGCAGCGCGAATGGATTGAGCGGGCGCGTGATCGTGCCTTGCGAGCCGCGCCGATACGCCCCGTGGCTGATCTGCAACTACCGGTTCCGCAGTTGTGTCTGCCTGCGGTGTCCGAGCGATGGTTGATTGAGCACGAGCCAATTGGGCTTGATGCCCATGGCGGCGGCGCCCGGCTGGTGGAGGTTGCGTCAACAGCCCGAAACGCCGGGTCAGTTTTCCCGGGCGATGCGACCGGTGTGCTACGCCTTCGTGCCCGGGCTGTGGACCAGACGGCCATGCGCCGGTTGCTCATCGATTGGCTGCGCGAACGTCTGCGGAGCGTTGCGATGGAGCGGCTGCCGTTGCTGGCTTCCAGCATGGCTGCTGATTTCTCGGCCGTGCGTATTGGGTGCCAGCGCACTCGCTGGGGCAGTTGTTCGCGGCAGGGAACGATCAGTCTCAACTGTTGCGTTCTGTTCCAGCGACCAGAAGTTCTACGCTATCTTCTGGTGCATGAACTGGCGCATCGGCGACATATGAATCACAGTACCCGTTTCTGGCAGCATGTGGCCGCACATGAGCCTGATTGGCGGGTGCTGGACCGGGAGCTGGCCCAGGGTTGGCGACAGGTACCGGGGTGGATCTTCGCGGGTACGGAGGTGATGGCTTGAGCGATCCACGTGAAATGGCCTCGGGCCGCATCGATCTCACCGACGAGCCGGTCCATTGGGACCTCGGCAGCTCGCAGTCCTATGGGGAATACCTGCAGCTTGCGCAGCTGCTTGCGGCGCAAAAGCCGCTCACGAATGAGCACGATGAGATGCTGTTCATCGTGGTTCATCAGGTCTCCGAGCTCTGGCTGAAGCTGCTGCTGCAGGAGCTGGAGGCGGTGATGGAGTGTGTTCGCCGCGACGATCTGGACCCGTCCTTCAAGATGTTCGGGCGAATTAGTCGCGTGCAGGCACAGTTGATGGCGGTGTGGGATGTACTGGCGACAATGACGCCGGCCGATTATTCCGCGTTCCGCAATGCGCTCGGGCGCTCTTCGGGATTCCAGTCTTTCCAATACCGTATGGTGGAATTCGCTCTGGGCAACAAGCATCCGGACATGATTCAGGTGCACCGGCGCGACCCGGCGCACTACGCCGCGCTGGAGCGTTCGTTGCACGCGCCGAGCCTCTACGATGAAGTTCTCCGATTGCTGTCACGGCGCGGCTATGGCGTGCCGGCGGAACTACTGACGCGTGATTTCAGTGTGGCGTACCTGCCGCACAAGCAGGTTACCGGCGCCTGGCTCGGCGTGTATCACAATGCGGAAAAGGACTGGGACCTGTACGAGTTGGCCGAGCGCTTGATTGATCTCGACCATCGCTTTCAGCTCTGGCGCTTCCAGCACATGAAAACCGTGGAGCGCATCATCGGAAGCAAGCCGGGAACCGGTGGGACGGCGGGTGTCAGTTATCTGGCTAAGGCGCTGAAGCTGCGATTCTTCCCTGAGCTTTGGGAAGCACGCACGTCTATGTGAGATCGCTCGGGCTGCTACGGCGGGAGCGATCCATCCAGTGTTTCCATAACCGCCAGCCAAGCAGCAGCGCAAGCAACGATGCGTACAGGAGTGGTTGGCGGATGTCGCGCTTGATCTGCCACCAGTAGTGCCAGACGCCCAGTATCGCGATCGGATAAATCAGACGGTGCAAGGTCTGCCAGCGTTTCTTCAGGCGTCGCATCATGCCGTTGGTCGACGTCACTGCCAGCGGCACCAATAAAAGCAGTGCCGTGAAGCCGATGGTGATGTACGGGCGCCTCGTGATGTCCCGGACAATTTCCGGCCAGCTGAAGCTCTGGAAGAGTAGATACACAGCGAGATGGAGCAGAGCGTAAAAAAACGCAAATAGCCCCAGCATGCGGCGGAAGCGCAGCAGGTGGGCATTACCGCTGAGCTGGCGCAGTGGTGTGATGCTCAGCGTCACCAGCAACAGGTTCAGGGCGGTCTTGCCAAAGATGCCTAGCACGCGGCGGACCGGGTCTGCGCCCAGCGCTGGTACCGGGATCAGAGCGGGCAGACTGACCCCGCTGGCAACGAGCACCCCTGCAATCGCCCAAGCCAAAGGCACCAGGCAGGCTGCAAACGCCAGCGGTTTGAACAGCCATCGGTAACGTTGGTCGCGCGTCATGACGGAGGGTCGCGGCGCGGTGCTTTGGTCAGAAGTAGCGTTTAAGGTCCATGCCGGTGTACAGGCCCGCTACCTGCTCGGCATAGCCGTTGAAAGTCAGCGTTGGCTGACGGCGGGCAAAGAACCCACCGCCGATGCGGCGCTCGCTGGCCTGGCTCCAACGCGGATGATCCACCTGTGGGTTCACATTGGCGTAGAAGCCGTATTCATTCGGAGCTGCGACATTCCAACTGTTGCGAGGCTGCTGCTCAGTGAAGCGAATCTTCACGATCGACTTCACGTTCTTGAAGCCGTATTTCCAGGGTGCCATCAGCCGCAAAGGGGCACCATTCTGGTTCGGCAGTTCACGACCGTACACGCCGGTGACCAGAAGCGTCAGAGGGTGCATAGCTTCGTCGATACGCAGGCCCTCGACGTAGGGCCAATCCAGCACCGGTAGGCTTTGTCCGGGCATTTGCCGCGGATCCAGCAGTGTCGTGAATTCGACGTACTTGGCCTTGGAGGTGGGCTTGAAACGCTTCAGCAGATCGCCCAAGGGAAAGCCGACCCATGGAATGACCATCGACCAGGCTTCAACGCAGCGAAAGCGGTAGATACGCTCTTCGAGCGCATGTGGCTTGACGATGTCTTCAAAGGTGAATTTGCCGCGCACTTCGGCTTCGCCGGCAATTTCCACGCTCCAAGGCTTCGCTCGCAGCGTGCCTGCGTTACGTGCGGGGTCGGTCTTGTCGGTGCCGAACTCGTAGAAATTGTTGTAACCGGTTACTTCGGCCCAGCTGTTGGGCGTGTCATTGGGAACGGTGTAGCGGGCATTCTTGGTGTACGTGAGATTCGGTGCCGGCGGTGCGGCTGGCGTTGCGCCCTCAGCGGCGAACGCGCGCGGCAGGGCCGTGGCCGCGCCAGCCCCGAAAAGGGCTGCGAGCGTGGCGCGGCGATTGAGGAATGCTGACTCCGGCGTGATCTCGGAGGGTCTGATGTCGTCAGGTCGGCGGATCAGCATGTGGAACTCCCGAATCTTATTCCGCGATGCGTTGATTATGTGCCGGCTCTGCCGCTGAGGCCACAGAATCGAACGGAGCGGTCAGCTCCAGCGTTCGTTGATGATGTGCTGCAGGGTTGAGGATAGATCGCGCGACGGGCCATTGACGTAGACCCCGTGGGTGGCCTCCCGCATATGGATCAGATCGGCGCGGCTGTTGCCGTAGGCCCAGATCTCGCCCGGTGCCAGCCGCGCCTTCAGGGTCCGAAGCAGGCGCAACTTTTCCTCGCCGCGGCAATTCAATCCGATGATTCGCCCGTCCAGCGTTCCATCGGAATTCCAGCGGGCCTGCGAGCAAATTGTTTCATCGAAGCCCAGAGCACTGCCGATCGCCGGCACGAAGCAATCGACGCTGGCGGACATCAACACGAGGTAGTGGCCCGCCTCACGATGCCAGCGGATACGTTCCAGCGCGGTGGCGAAGAGCCCGTTTTGCAGCAGCTGATGCACATGCCGCGCGGTCCATTGCTGCACGGCTTCGCGCGGCAGTCCTCCCAGTGTCTGGTGCAGCAGTTGGCCCTTGAGATCTCCGCGATCGGCCCGACCCAGAGCGTAGGCAAGCAGCGTGGGCAGCAAGAATATTAGCCGCCACCAGCGGGAGGGATGTCGCGCCAGCCAGCCGAATACGTAAGGGGTGAAGGTGTCTCGACGGCTGATCGTGCCGTCGAGATCGAAGACCGCGAGCGTGCGGGATGAGTTCATGGCGCCGATCGTGCGTAGGTGCCCTGGAGGCGCGCCACGATACGCACGATCGGCCGGGCGGCCTCAGGCCGCCTTGCCGCCAGAGGCCAGCTGCCGCAGCACGTACTGCAGGATGCCGCCATGACGGAAGTACTCGCGCTCCTTCGGCGTGTCGATGCGCACGCGAACCTCGAAGCGGATCGGCGCGGCGCCACCCGGAGGTGTGGCCACCACGGTGATCGAACGAGCGTTGCCGCCATCAAGACCCTGGATGTCGAAGGTTTCCTTGCCCGTGAGGCCCAGCGACGATGCGTTCTGTCCGTCGATGAACTGCAGTGGCAACACGCCCATGCCGATCAGGTTTGAGCGGTGGATGCGCTCGTAGCTCTCGGCGATCACGGCCTTGACGCCCAGGAGCATGGTGCCCTTGGCTGCCCAGTCGCGTGATGAGCCGGTGCCGTACTCTTTGCCCGCGACGATGATCAGCGGGGTCTTGTCGGCCTTGTAGCGCATGGCAGCGTCATAGATGCTCAGCTGCTCGCCGCTGGGCACATGCAGCGTTACGCCACCCTCGGTGCCCGGCAACAGCAGGTTGCGCAGACGGATGTTGGCGAAGGTGCCGCGCATCATGACTTCGTGGTTGCCACGGCGTGCGCCGTACTGATTGAAGTCAGCGGGCTGCACACCCTGATCCATGAGGTACTTCGCCGCTGGGCTGGTTTTGGCAATGTTGCCGGCTGGCGAGATGTGATCCGTGGTCACCGAATCACCGAGCAGTGCCAGCGCGCGTGCGGCACGAATGTCCGCGACGGGCGGCGGCGTCATTGTCATGCCGTCGAAGTAGGGCGGGTTCTTCACATAGGTGGACTTGGCGTCCCAGGCATACACATTGCCAGTCGGCGCCTGAATGGCCTGCCAGCGCTGATCACCCTTGAAGACACCGCCATAGCTCTTGCGGAACATCGCGGAGGTGATGTGCTTCTCGACGTAGCTGGCCACTTCCTGCGGGGTCGGCCAGATGTCCTTCAGGTACACGGGCTGGCCATTGCTGCCAGTGCCCAGCGCGTCGGTGTTCAGATCGACATTCAGCGATCCGGCGAGGGCATAGGCCACCACCAGCGGCGGCGAGGCCAGATAGTTCTGCTTGATTTCCGGATGCACGCGGCCGTCGAAGTTGCGGTTACCAGAGAGCACCGAGCAGCCGATGATGTCGCCGGCCTTGATGCCAGCGGAGATCTCCGCCTTCAGCGGACCGGAGTTACCGATGCAAGTGGTGCAGCCGAAGCCAACCAAGTTGAAGCCGATGCCGGCCAGCTCGTCCAGTAGACCGGCGTCCTGCAGGTAGTCCTCGACCACACGCGAGCCCGGCGCCAGGCTGGTCTTCACCCAGGGCTTGCTGGTCAGTCCCAGCTTGCGTGCGTTGCGGGCCACGAGGCCGGCGGCCATGAGCACGTAAGGGTTGGAGGTGTTGGTGCAGCTGGTAATCGCCGCGATCAGCACGGCACCGTCCTGCAACTCGAAGCTCTTGCCGGCCAGCGTCACATCCGCCTTACCGGTGGCGGCAGCGTTTTTCTTGGCGCGCTCGTCGGCCTGCTTGCGGTAGTGCGTCTGGAAGGTGGTCTTTGCGACGCGCAGTGGCACGCGATCTTGCGGGCGGCTCGGACCGGCGAGGCTGGGTTCGACCGTGGACATGTCGAGCTCAAGCACGTCGGTGTAATCGGCAGCCTTGGCGCCGTTGACGCGCCACATGCCCTGGGCCTTCGCATAGCTTTCGACGAGTGCCACCTGCTCTTCGGGGCGACCAGAGAGTCGCAGATAGCGCACCGTTTCCTCGTCAATCGGGAAGATGGCGCAGGTGCTGCCAAACTCCGGCGACATGTTGCCGATGGTCGCGCGGTCAGCCAGCGGCAGATGGGCCAGACCGTCGCCAAAGAATTCGACGAACTTGTCCACCACGCCTTTCTTGCGCAGCATCTCGGTGACCGTCAGCACCAGATCGGTGGCCGTGCAGCCCGGCTTGAGCTGACCGCTGAGCTTGAAGCCGATGACCTGCGGGATCAGCATCGTGACCGGCTGGCCGAGCATGGCCGCTTCGGCCTCGATGCCGCCAACGCCCCAGCCCAGCACGCCCAGACCGTTGATCATCGTGGTGTGCGAATCCGTGCCCACGACCGTGTCGGGATAGGCCTGCTTCGATGCGCCTTCCTTCGCGAACACGACGCGCCCGAGGTACTCGAGGTTCACCTGATGCACGATGCCGGTGTTGGGCGGAACGACCTTGAAGTTATCGAAGGCGCTCTGTCCCCAGCGCAGGAAGGAGTAACGCTCCCCATTGCGCTCGAACTCGATGCGATTGTTGTCGGCCAGCGCCTGCGGCGTGCCGTATTCATCCACCTGCACAGAGTGGTCGATGACCAGTTCGGCCGGCGCCAGCGGATTGACCTTGCGGGCATCGCCGCCCAGACGGGTGACGGCTTCGCGCATCGCGGCCAAGTCGACCACGCAGGGGACGCCCGTGAAGTCCTGCATGATGACGCGTGCGGGCGTAAATGAAATTTCGTAGGAGGGTGCAGCTTTCGCATCCCAGTTCAGCAGTGCTTCAATGTCCTTGCGCGTGACGTTGACGCCGTCTTCGAAGCGCAGCAGGTTCTCCAGCAGGATCTTGAGCGAATAGGGCAGGCGGGCCACGCGCTCGGCGCCCAGCGCCAGAAGGTTCCAGTACTCGTAATTCTGTCCGCCACTCGCCAGGGTGCTGTGGGCCTTGAAGCTGTCGGTCATGATTCCTCCGGAAATAGAACGCCCATTTTATAGGGTTTCAGCGATCTGTGCCCCGCCCAGACAGCGTTCGCCGTCGTAGAGCACCGCGTACTGGCCCACGGTGGCCGCCCGCTGCGGCTCATCGAAGTCCAGTTCCAGACGGTCATCCGGCAGGGTCTGGACGCTTACCCCCTGATCAGGCTGGCGGTAGCGGATCTTGACCGTGGCTGGCCAGACGCCCTCGCGCCGGGCGGCCAGCCAGTGGGTCGCCGTGGTGCGCAGGCGCCGGGTCTCCAGGGCCGCGCGCTCGTGGCGCTGTGCCACCCGCAGAATGTTCCGCTGCGGCTCCTTCCCGACGACGTACCACGGTTCTGGCGCGTACCCCGCGGCGCCGCCGATCATCAGACCCTCGCGCTGTCCCAGGGTGTAGAAGTGCAGCCCGCGGTGTGTCCCGACGCGCTCCCCGGCGAGGGTCTCGATTGCTCCAGGCTTCTCGGGTAGGTAGCGAGCCAGGAATTCTGCGAAGGGGCGCTCGCCGATGAAGCAGATGCCGGTGCTGTCGGGCTTGCCGCACACGGGCAGGCCGGCCTCACGCGCCATCTCTCGAACCTGTTGCTTCAACAACTCGCCCAATGGGAACAGTACGCCGGTGAGTTCGGCACGGGGCACGGCGTGCAGGAAATAACTCTGGTCCTTGTCAGGATCTAGGGCTTTGAGCAGTGCCGGCCCGTCGCTGTCGGTGCGCAGACGCGCATAGTGCCCGGTGGCGAACAGAGTGCCACCGAGCCGTCGGGCGTAAGCCGTGCACAAGCCAAATTTGATCTCGCGGTTGCACAGCACGTCGGGGTTGGGTGTCTGCCCGGCGGCATAGCCGGCCAGGAAATCTGCAAAGACCCGTTCGCGATAGGCGGCGGTGAAATTCACCCGATGCAGAACGATTCCGAGTTCGCGAGCCACAGCCCGTGCGTCCTGATAGTCCTGCGCGCTGGTGCAGTACTCGTCGTCGCCGTCCCAGTTCTCCATGTAAAGCGCCTGTACCGCAGCACCGGCGCGCACCAGGCGCAGCGCGGCCACGGCGGAGTCGACGCCGCCGGAAAGGCCCACGATTACGGGAATGCCACGCACTGACTGCATGGCTGACATTGTAGTGGTTGATGGGCCTGATGACCGGCCCGTTGCCGCGATTTAAGTTCCGAGGCCGAACTCGGCGATGGCTGACAGGGGTAAGCGCTGGCCGGCGAGATAGTCGTCGATACAGCGCAACACCACCGGGGAGCGCAGCGCCTCAGTGCGCGCCTGAAGTTCCGCGTGAGTCAGCCAATGGGTTGCGATGATTGGATGATCCAAGGCCTGGTTTGGATCGTGTGTGCCGACCCTGCCGGTGAAGGTGAACCGGATCGTGTCACGGCCCGAGGAAGGATTGCACCACAGGTAAATGCCAACCAGTGACACCGGAGTGAACTGCCACGCAGTCTCCTCCCATGTTTCGCGTTTTACGGCAGCCAGCAGAGACTCGCCGCGCTCGACGCGCCCGGCGGGCTGGTTCAAGACAATGCGGGAGTCAATTCGTTCCTCAACGATAAGAAAGCGCTGCTCACGCTCGATGATGGCTGCAACCGCGACATCAGGTCGCAGATTCATGGGTTATTCAGCGATAGCCGAAATGCAGCTGCATATGCGATTCGGCCTCGCGCCATGCGCTCTCGAATTCGCGCTGCAGCCGCAACGTCTGCTTGGCGTTGTGCTGCACGGTGACGCCGTCCCAGCGATCCGCGCGAGCCCGGAAAATCATGCTGCCGGTATCGGAGAAGCAATAGCTGACAGCGCGACGACCCATGGAATCGGGCTGGGCGCGGATGTCGATGCTGTGGCTGAGTCGGCGCGCCATCGAGACGAAATGGTGGCCGACTGAATTCATGCGCCCCTGATCGCGAACCAGAATCCGGATACGAGCGAACGGATTGCCCAGAACCAGTCGCTTGGCAATATCCGTGAAATAAGGCTGGTCGTAGATCGCAGGTTCTAGATCGGTGGTGCAGAGGCTGAGCAGTCGCTGGGCGCTGGCCGCCACGCGCTGGGTGGCGATGCGTACATCTTCGAGCGTGGTGGTGACCTGCAAGTCCGTCTGAGGTGACGGCGGCTCGTAGCCCGCGGAATCCCGAACGGCTTCGTTCAGGCCGAAGGCAGCCGGATCGGCACGCAGTGTGTAGCCCGATGAATACAGGGTAGGCATGCCGCACATGGTAGGCACTGCCTCCAGCGCGCGACGTTACGGGCTTCACAGCCGCGCAATGGCAGGCTGTGAACGGGATCACAGACTGCCCATCAGCCGCCATCAACCAGAGCTGTCGCCAGCGGTGTGGCCAAACCGATGTAATCGTGTGGCTTCAGACTGGCCAGGCGCGCCCTTGTGTCTTCGGGCAGCGGCAAGGTGTCGATAAAGCGGCGCATGGCCGCGCCATCAATGCGCTGCCCGCGGGTGAAATCCTTCAGCAGTTCGTAGCCATTGGGCACGCCTGCGCCGCGCAATACGGTCTGGATAGCCTCTCCGAGCACCTCCCAGGCCTCGTCCAGATCAGCGCGCATGCGCGCACCGTCCGGCTCGACACGGCTCAAACCGCGCTGCAGGGCTTTCCAGCCGATCAGTGCATGCGCACAGGCTACGCCCACGTTGCGCAGCACGGTCGAATCGGTGAGGTCGCGCTGCCAGCGCGAGATCGGCAGCTTGTCGGCGAAGTGGCGCAGCAGTGCGTTGGCGATGCCGAAGTTTCCTTCGGCGTTCTCGAAGTCGATGGGGTTGACCTTGTGTGGCATCGTCGACGAGCCGACTTCACCAGCGCGTGCCTTCTGCCGGAGATAGCCAAGCGAGATGTAACCCCAGAAATCCCGGCACAGGTCGATCAGGATCACGTTCAGTGCTGCCAACGCATCGCAGTACTCGGCGATCCAGTCGTGAGGTTCGATCTGAGTGGTGAAAGCATTGGGCTCGAGCTGCTGAGCGGCTACGAAGCGGGCGCTGACAGCGCGCCAGTCCAGATTCGGCAGCGCGCTGTGATGCGCATTGAAGTTGCCCACTGCGCCATTGAACTTTCCAAGGATGTGTACGGCCGCCAGACGCTGCGTTGCGCGCTGCAAGCGGGCCAGGACGTTGGCGGCTTCCTTGCCCAGCGTCGTGGGGCTTGCGGGCTGGCCATGCGTGCGAGCCAGCATCGGCAGCGCGGCATGGTTGCGCGCCAGTTCGGCCAGTGACTGCTGCAGCCGCTGCAGCTCGGGCATGAAGACCTGCTCCCGGGCGCGCAGCAGCATCCGTGCGTAGGCGAGGTTGTTGATGTCCTCGGACGTACAGCCGAAGTGCACCAGTTCCAGCGTCGCCGGGCTTGCACCGGCGGCCGCCAGCCGTTCGCGCACGAAGTACTCGACTGCCTTGACGTCGTGGTTGATGCTGCGCTCGATGTCCTTAACGCGCGCGGCAGCCTCGGTGCCCGGATCGGCATACAGTGCCTTAAGCACATCGCCGACGGATGCCGGGAACGACGATCCGGCGAGCTCTGGAGCTGCAGCAGCAAGATGCTGGAGCCATAGTGCCTCGACGCGAATGCGCTCGAGTATCAGTGCAGATTCCGAGAAGACGTCGCGCAGTGGGGCTGCAGTGGCGGCATAGCGACCATCGACGGGTGACAGGGCGTGCAGGTGACTTGAGTCCATGCGAATATCATAACGCAATGAATGAGCCTTCCCATCGCATCCCCAATCACGGCGCGCCTGATTTGCGCGTCGTGAGGGATCTGCGCAGCGATGAGGGCGCCCGGACCGCGGACGGGGCGGTTCCTTCAGACTGGTTGGCTCGGCTTGAGCGGCGCCTGTTGCGTGCCCCCGAACATCGCCGCGAGCACTGGCGCTTTGGTGGCACCGGGGTGGCGCCAACGCCGGCGATGCTGGAGAGACTCAAGTCCGAACCGGTGGCGGCGGCCGTATTAATACCGCTATTCGATCTGGATGGCGTGCCGCATGTGCTGCTGACGCAGCGCTCGCCTCATCTGGCCCATCATGCCGGCCAGATCAGCTTCCCGGGTGGTCGTATCGAGACCCACGACGCCGCCCCGCTGGCTGCAGCCTTGCGGGAAACGGCCGAGGAGATTGGGATTGAGTCGCGTTTCGTGCGACCAATCGGCTACCTGCCGGACCATTTGGTACTGACCGGCTTTCGTATCACTCCCGTGGTGGCGCGGCTCGAATCGGGTTTTGTTTTGAACGCTGACACACGGGAAGTCGCTGACGTGCTCCGCGTGCCGTTGCACGTTATTTGCGACTGGCGCCGCTACCAACCCAGTACCCGCGAGCTGCATGGTTTCACCCTGCATGCCCACGATTTGCCTTATGGCGAGCGTCTGATTTGGGGCGCGACAGCGGGCATGTTACTGGCACTGCGCGCAGTGCTGATGGATGCCTCATATGAGTGAGCCGGATGCGCTGCAGGCGCTGCTGGATCTTATGAAAAGACTGCGGGATCCGGAGCACGGGTGTCCGTGGGACCAGGCCCAGAGCTTTGCCAGTATCGCCCCCTACACGATCGAAGAGGCTTATGAGCTGGCTGCGGCGATCGAGCGCGGTGAGCAGGGACCGATCCGTGACGAGCTCGGCGATCTGCTTTTTCAGGTGGTTTTTCACGCCCAACTGGCCGAAGAGCGAGGCTGGTTTGATTTCGCGACGGTGGCGCGCGGGGTTCACGAAAAGCTGGTTCGACGTCATCCGCATGTTTTTGCCGCGAGTGGCGGCGGCAATCCCGTTGAGCTCTCGCGTCAGTGGGACAAGGGCAAGCGCGCGGAGCGAGCTGCCCGTGGCGAGGTCGGTGTGCTGGCCGACGTGCCGCTGGCTCTGCCAGCGCTGACGCGTGCGGCAAAGCTCGGTCGTCGAGCGGCGCAGGTGGGCTTCGACTGGCCGGAGGCGGATGGCGCCCGGCGCAAACTCGATGAGGAGTTGCAGGAGATGGATGCCGCGGCCGAAGCCGTTGCCGTCGAACCGTCGCGTCGTGCTGAGCTTGAAGATGAACTGGGGGATGTTCTCTTCTCGGTGGTGAATGTGGCGCGCCTGCACGGGCTGGATCCCGAGAACGCGCTGCGGGCCGCAAATAGCAAGTTCGAGCGCCGCTTCGCGGCGATGGAAAAACTGGCGCACGAGGAGGGTCTGGCTCTGGAAGGGATGACTCCGGAGGCCTGGGAGGCGCTCTGGCAGCGCGCCAAGCGGCGGCTGGCCGGGCGAAGCGGCGCCGGTTCCAGCGGCTCCGCGTGTTAGAATCGCGCCATGCGATCCACAGATCAAAACGCTTGGCATCCAGCCAGTTGGCAGGCCCGTCGCGCCCAGCAGCAGCCCACTTATGAGGACGCTGGTGCGCTCCAGAGTGTCGTCGCCAGTCTTTCGCGACTGCCGCCGGTGGTGGTGTCTTGGGAAGTGGACAACCTTCGTGAGCGTCTGGCGCGTGCTCAGAACGGCGAGGCGTTCCTGCTTCAGGGTGGCGACTGCGCCGAGACACTGACGGATTGCGAGTCAGACCGGATTGCCAAGCAGCTGAAGGTGCTGCTGCAGATGAGCCTCGTGCTGCTGCAGAGCATGAAGCGTCCCATCGTTCGCGTGGGTCGGTTTGCAGGCCAGTACGCCAAGCCGCGCTCCGCTGAAGTGGAGACCCGCGAGGGCGTGACATTGCCCGCCTATCGCGGCGATCTGGTGAACCGGCCAGAATTCACTCCGGAGGCGCGCCGGGCAGATCCGCAGTTGCTGCTGCGGGGTTATGAGCGTGCGGCGCTCACCATGAATTTTGTGCGTGCGCTGGTCGATGGCGGCTTTGCCGACCTGCACCACCCGGAATACTGGGACCTGGGCTTCATGCATCACGCGCCGCTGCGTGAGTCCTATCAGCGTATCGTTGCATCGATTGGTGATGCGCTGGACTTCTTCGAGTCGCTCACTGGGCAGCGGGTCGCTGATTCCACCCGCGTAGACTTCTTCTGCAGTCATGAGGGTCTGCATCTGCTCTATGAGCAGGCGCAGACGCGTTACATCCAGCGCCAGCAGCGCTGGTACAACCTCTCCACGCACATGCCTTGGATTGGTATGCGTACGGCGCAGCCGGGCGATGCTCACATGGAGTATTTCCGCGGCATCGCCAATCCGGTGGGTGTCAAAGTGGGCGCAGCCATGACGGATGAGTGGCTGCAAGAGGTTGTGACCACACTCAATCCGCATAACCAGCCGGGTCGCCTGACGCTAATCCATCGCTTCGGTGTGAAGGAAATCGAGCGTCATCTACCTCGCGTGATTGATGCCGTTCGTCGCACCGGGCACAGCGTGCTTTGGGTCTGCGACCCGATGCATGGCAACACTGAGACCACCGCGGGCGGACTCAAGACCCGCCGCTTCGAAAATATCCTGCGTGAGATCGATCTCTCTTTCTCGATCCACCGCGAGATGGGTTCTTACCTTGGCGGGGCGCATATCGAGCTGACAGGAGAAGATGTCACCGAGTGCACCGGCGGTGCGGGCGGTTTGACCGATGCCGACCTGCAGCGTGCCTACCGCTCGCATGTGGATCCGCGTCTCAATTACGAGCAGGCGCTCGAGTTGGCCATGCTCATTGCTGAGCGCAGTCGGCAACGCAGCTGATCCCATGATCGCGGCCTGACTGCGTACGCCATGGCCGCAGAACGACCCGATTTCAAGTCGCTGATCCGTTCGCTCCCGCGTCGTCCCGGTGTCTACCGGATGTACGACGCGGGTGGTGTGCTCATCTACGTGGGCAAGGCGGCGCATCTGCGTACGCGCGTGGCCAGCTATTTCAGTTCGCGACCTCAGGCGCCCAAGGTGGCGGCCATGCTCCAGCGTGTTGCGCGCATCGAGGTCACTATCGTCAATTCGGAGACCGAGGCGCTGCTGCTTGAGTGCAACCTGATCAAGGCGCACCGGCCGCGTTACAACGTGATCCTGCGCGACGACAAATCCTATCCGGAAATACTTTGTCCGGATGGTCATGAATTCCCGCGACTGGTTTGCTGGCGTGGTCCGCGACGCCCTGAGGGGCGACGCTTCGGACCGTTTCCGAATTCCTGGGCTGCGCGCGAGACCCTGCAGCATCTGCAGAAGGTGTTCCGCATCCGCAACTGTCGCGACAGTTTTTTTGCCCATCGCAGTCGTCCTTGTCTGCAGTATCAGATTGGCCGGTGTACCGCGCCCTGTGTGGGTTTGATCAGTCCCGAGGATTATCGGCGCAATGTTCAGGCTGCGTTGCGTGTGCTCGAAGGTCGGAGCGAGGCAGTGGCTGCGGAGCTGCAGCAGCGCATGGAGCAGGCTGCGGAAGCGCGTCAGTACGAGCAGGCCGCGCTGCTGCGCGATCAGATCGCCGATTTAAAGGAAGTGCAGACGCAGCAGGTGGCCAACGCGCCACGGCCGCGCGACCTTGATGCTGTAGCCATCGTTGGTGAGCCGGGACGCTATGCCATCACGGTGCTGACCGTGCGTGACGGCCAAGTGCTGGGCACACAGACCCAGACTTCATCGAACCTCGGTGCTGCTGACGAGACTCTCGCGGCGTTTCTGCTCCTGCGCTATGGGACGCAATCCGCACCGGCCGAAGTGGCCACGCTTCTTGAGCTTTCCGATGCGGCGGCATTGGCGACCGCGATCGAGTCTCTGGTGCATTCGCCGGTCCGTGTGTTTCATGCTCAACGCGGTTTGGCACGACGCTGGACGCGACTGGCCGCGCAGAACGCGGAGCAGATGCTGCGAATGAGTGGTGCAGGTGCGGAGGCGACGGCCGCTGCTGCGGCTGAGTTGGGACGTTGGCTCGGACTGTCCTCGCCGCCGCAGCGCATTGAGTGCCTGGATATCAGTCATCTGGGCGGCGAGGGGACGGTGGCCTCGTGCGTGGTGTTTGGCCCGGAGGGCGCGGATAAACGCAGTTATCGGCGTTTCAATATCGACGATGTCACGCCGGGCGATGACTATGCCGCGCTTCACAACGCAGTGTTGCGCCACGCCCGCCGAATCGTCGCCGGTGATTCTCCGCGGCCGGATTTGTTGCTGATCGATGGTGGCCGGGCGCAGGTCAATGCCGTGATGGAGGCGCTTGATGAGGCGCAATGCACCGGGCTGTGTGTGATGGGCATTTCCAAGGGGCCCTCGCGTAGACCCGGACAGGAGCAGTTTCATCGCCCGGGAAGCGATGTGGCGGATGTGCTGCCGGCCGACAGTCCGGTGCTGCATCTGTTGCAACGAGTGAGGGACGAGGCGCACCGTTTCGCGGTCAGCGGACACCGCCGCCGCAGGGCGCGACGCTATCGCGAATCCATTCTTGAAACCGTTGAGGGGCTCGGGCCGGCCCGGCGCCGGGCGCTTCTGACGCATTTCGGGGGGTTGCAGGGTGTCTTGCGCGCCAGCGTCGATGATCTGCAGCGCGCGCCCGGAATCGGAGCAGCACTGGCCGCAACGCTTTATGATCATCTCCATCCGGGGGAATGATGTGATCTGGAATCTGCCCAATATCCTGACTTGGCTGCGCATCCTGGCGATCCCGCTGGTGATCGTGCTGTTTTATTGCGGCGTGGCCGAGCCGCTGCGCTGGTTTTATCCGGCCGCAGGACTGGTGTTCGCTGCAGCGGCCATCACGGATTCGCTCGACGGCTATCTGGCGCGGCGTCTGGGGCAGACCACGCCGCTCGGCGCATTCCTCGATCCGGTGGCGGACAAACTCATTGTCACGGTGGCGCTGTTGCTGATCGTCAGTCGTGATTCCCGCTGGCTGATGGTCCTGGCGGCCATCGTGATCGTCGGTCGCGAGATTGCGGTCTCGGCGCTACGCGAATGGATGGCGGTGCTGGGCGAGCGGGGACTGGTGGCCGTCTCAGTGCTTGGTAAATACAAGACTATCCTGCAGATGGTTGGCCTGAGCCTGCTGCTTTATCGTCACTCGTTTCTAGGCATCCCGATCTACCAACTCGGTGTCTGGCTGCTTGGCGTGGCTGCGGTGCTGACGCTGGTATCCATGGTCGCCTACCTGCGCGCTGCCGCGCCGGTTCTGCTGCGTCGACCTGCGGGCTGAGGGGCTTTTTAGCGGAAGTCGCGCGAACGGCGCGGCAATTCTTCCAGCCAGTGCGAGCGATCATGCAGGCGACGTGCAATCACGTGTGTCACGCCGTTCTGTCGCTGTAGGGCGCCGCTGACCACCAAGAGACTGGCCTGTGTGGCGATCTGTCGCTGCGTTTCAAACACCTGTTCCCACAGGATCACGTTCACGATACCGGTCTCATCTTCCAGCGACATGAAGGCAACGCCGGCGGCGGTGCCGGGTCGCTGCAGGTGAGTGATCAGTCCGCCGACGCGCACCGGGCTGCCATCAGAGAGCGTCTGCAGTTCATCCCCGCTGCGGATGTGGTGCTGACGCAGCCAGGGACGCATCAGTGCCAATGGATGTCGTCCGGTGGTCAGTCCAAGCTGACGGTAGTCGGCGAGGATGTCCTGTGCCTCGGTGGGGGTCGGTGCGTGGACAGCTATCTCGCGCGGCGCAGTGCCGGCGAGCAGCGGCGGTAGCGGCTCGACTGCCAGTGCGCGCCACAGTGCATCGTGACGGTGGGCGCTCAGCGAGCGCAGTGCACCGGCCGCAGCCAGGGCGCGGATAGCGCCGCGATCGAGCTGCGCCACGGCGACCAGTGCCGCGATATCGCGGAACTCACCACGCTCGCGACGCCGCAGCGCGATGCGGCGTCCATCGCTTTCGCGCAGCGAGCGCACTTGCCGCAGGCCAATGCGCAGTGCCAGCACAGCAGCTGTCTCGGTAGGCTCCAGTGTGCTGTCCCATTCGCTGTGCAGGACATCAGGTGGCCTCACCGGCACGCCGGCACGGCGTGCTGCCTGCAGCAGCTGTGCGGGTTGATAGAAGCCCATTGGCTGGCTGTTGAGGAGGGCTGCGAAAAAAGCGGCCGGCTCGTGACACTTGAGCCAAGAAGAGACGTAGGTCAGCAGGGCAAATGACGCGGCATGCGACTCAGGAAATCCATACTCGCCAAAACCGCGGATCTGTTGGTAAATCTGTTCGGCAAATGCCTCGGAGTAGCCATTCTTGCGCATGCCGGAGAGGATGCGTTCGCGATAAGGCTCCAGTCCGCCCTTGCGTTTCCAAGCGGCCATCGAGCGGCGCAACTGATCGGCCTCGCCGGGCGTGAAGTCGGCCGCGACCATGGCGATCTGCATCACCTGCTCCTGAAAGATGGGTACGCCGAGCGTGCGCGTCAGTACTTTTTCCAGGTGCGGGCTGGGATAGCTGACGCTGGAGGGGTCGGCACGCCGCTGCAGGTACGGGTGCACCATGCCGCCCTGAATCGGTCCGGGTCGCACGATGGCCACTTCAATGACCAGATCGTAGAAGGTGCGTGGTTTGAGTCGCGGCAACATGCTCATCTGTGCGCGGGATTCGATCTGGAACACGCCCACCGTGTCGGCGCGACTGATCATGTCGTAGGTGGCAGGGTCCTCGGCTGGGATGTCCTGCATGCGCACCGGCCAGCCGCGATGCTGCGCCGTGAGTTCGAGCGTACGACGAATCGCACTCAACATGCCGAGGGCCAGAACATCGACTTTCAACAGGCCGAGTGCATCGAGATCGTCCTTGTCCCACTGGATAACGGTGCGCTCAGGCATTGACGCGTTCTCAATCGGCACCAGTTCGTGCAGCGGCGTGCCCGAAATGACGAAGCCGCCGACATGCTGCGAGAGGTGGCGCGGGAAGCCCTTCAGCATCGCGACCAGCGCCTCAAAGCGCGTCGACTCCTCTTCAGGCGGGGGTGTTGCCGGATCCAGCCCCAGTGCGCGTGCCACGTCGCGGCGTGCACTGCGGCTGCGGTAGCTGCTGACCACGGCGGTTAGCGCAGTGCGTTCGCGACCGTACTTGCGATACAGGTACTGGATGACTTCCTCGCGTCGCTCGTGCTCGAAATCCACATCAATGTCAGGCGGCTCCTGACGCTCGCGACTGATGAAGCGCTCAAACAGCAAGGTGCCGCGTTGCGGATCCACCTCGGTAATACCCAGTGCGTAGCAGACTGCCGAGTTGGCGGCTGATCCGCGTCCCTGACAGAGAATGCCGCGACTGCGGGCATAGGCCACGATGTCGTGCACGGTGAGAAAATAGTGCTCGTAGTGCAGCTCGCCGATCAGTGCCAGTTCTTTTTCGATCAGCGCCTGTACGTCAGGCGGCGCACCACCGGGCCAGCGGCGTGCTGCCCCGGCCTCAGTGAGTGTGCGCAGGTACACGCCAGCGACCATGCCGGCCGGCACCAGCTCGGGTGGATATTCGTAGCGCAGGCTGCCGAGCGAGAATGTGCAGCGCGCCGCGATCCGCAGTGTCTCCGTCAGAAGTTCCGGTGGGTAAAGCTTCTGCAACACGGTCAGTGCACGCAGATGTCGCTCGCCGTTCGGAAACAGACGCTGTCCGGCCGCAGCGACGGTACAGCGATGCCGTGTCGCGGTCAGTACATCCTGCAGCAGGCGACGTGAGCGGCGATGCATGTGAACGTCGCCGGCGGCGACCATTGGAATTTCGCAGTGCTGCGCCAGCGCCTGACAAAGACGTAGGCGGGCGGCATCGCGCGCTCCGCGATGCAATTCCACGGCCAGCCACAGGCGTTCACCGAACTGCGCGCGCAGCCAATGTCCCTGCGCCTGCAGCACTTCGAAAACCTCGGCAGTTGCGAGTTCGGGAATCTTAGTTGCCGGCAGCCACAGCATCAGACAGGCATCCAGTCCCGTCGCGAAGTCCTGTTGTGTCAGCCGGTACTGGCCTTTCAGTGAGCGGCGGCGGGCGCGTGTGATCAGTGCGCAGATCTGTGTATAGGCCGTTTGCGTGGGTGCCAGCAGCACCACATGTAGGCCATCGCTGCTGCGGAATTCGGCGCCGACGATCAGTTGGAAGAGGCTGTCAGCCGGTAATGCGCGCGCTGCTTCCCAAGCGCGCACCGCAC
Organism: Gammaproteobacteria bacterium; assembly: GCA_947452065.1. Classification (GTDB taxonomy): domain Bacteria; phylum Pseudomonadota; class Gammaproteobacteria; order Steroidobacterales; family Steroidobacteraceae; genus FEN-1191. The sequence goes on along the minus strand of CANGBB010000001.1, from coordinate 531,537 downwards.
CGGCCATCGAGCATTCATCGGTAATGGCCAGTGCGCGATAACCGAGATCTGCTGCACGCTGTACCAGTTCAGCCGGATGCGAAGCGCCGCGCAAGAAGCTGAAGTTGCTGACGCAGTGCAATTCCGCATAACCGGATGGGGCGGCATCCGGAAGGCTCTCCGGCCCGCTCATGCCCATAATCCATGCAAATACCAGATCCCATTGCGCAGGTCCTGATACACCCACTGCCGCGCACCATCAGCGCCCTGCGCGAGGTAGTAGTCGCGGGCTACATCGCCACGATCCCACCAGCCGCTCTCAATGCGCTCCGGTCCTGCAATCAGGCGCGGCGCTGTAATCAGCGGGCGCGGCTCCCGCAGCAGCCAGCACGGACGCGGTGTTGCATCGTTGCTGGATGCCTCTGTCACGGACTGGGGTGATGCGTCGGTGGTTGCGATGCTGCGCCAGGCATGTTCCGGTCGGTAATCGGCGGTCGTGTGCAGCCGTTGCATGCAGTGCGTGCCAAGCCTTGCCTGCAACCGGTCCAGCACCTGATGCAGCAGTTGTGAGTGCTGCGCTTCCTGCGCAAAGAAATCCGCCTGACTGATTGCCGGTGCGGTGAATTCATCGGCGCGCAGGTGCAGCGCGCGGACCGGTGCTGGCAGTGTGAAGCTGTGGAAGCGTTCGCGTGCCAGTGCCAGCCATTGCGCCGCATCGCGACTGGGGAGCGAGCAACGCAGCGTCAGTCCGGTATCCGCTCGTCCATGATGTTCGAATACCAGTGTGCAGTGTTGCAGCGCTCGATCCGCAGCGCGTAACCAGCCCTGCAGTTCCCACAGCAGGCGCTGCAACGGAAAAAGCAGTGCCGTAGCCTGCAGCACTTCATGGCCAAACTCCACGCGGGCATGGTAGTGCCTCGGAAAGGGTACGGCTGGCATCGGTTCGATGGCCTCACCACAAAGGCGTTGCAGATACAGCGCGGCTTCCGGTCCGAAGCGTTGCGCCACGCTGTCGGAGGGCAGATCAAGTAGCTGGCCGATGTGCCGGAAGCCGGAGCTGCGTAGTGCCGTCAGGGCGACAGCGGGCAAATCGAGCAGTTCAAGGCGCAGCGGTGACAGGCGGGCGCGTAGTGCGGCAGCGTCGGAGGTGCAGCGCGGTTCACGTGTCCGCGTCAGCAGTCGTGCGGCCTGAGGCGTAGGAGCGATTGCGGTACGCGCCTCGTGACCGAGCGCTTCCAGTGCGCATGTGATGTTGGAGCGCAGTGCGCTGACGCCGCCAAAGAGCTTCAGGCTCGCGCCGATCTCCAGCCACAGCCAGCAATCTGCTTCTGGATTTGCAGACTGCTCCTCGTTGCTGCGGTCGTCATTGCCGCAGGCGCCTAGGCTGACCCAGCTGCTCCACTGTTGCGACCAGACCGCCAGTCGCGTGAGTGCGGCGCGTTCAAGCGCTGGCAGCCGGATGCACAACCACAGCATGGACATGCCTGCCACGGGCCTTTTTGATTTCGATGCGTAGTCCGTCCGGGCTGGCGTGCAACTGCAGGCGCAATGCTGCGGGCGAGGGATGTTGTGCTGCCTGTGTGGGTCGATACAGCAGCGCGCAGCCGCCACCCGTTTCTGCGGCCAGCTGCAGTCGCCGTATCTGTCGCGCGTCGATCTGCTCTGGCCATAGCAACGTTGCGCCAACGCCTGGACAGCGCAGCAACTGCTCGGCTGCCCACAGTGCCAATCGTGGCGCGTCCGCACCTTCGGGCTGGATCCACAACAGGCGCTCAAGCGGCAATCCCGCCTGCAGCAGGGCTGGCGCATAGGGCAGGTGAGGTGGTGCGATGCAGGCTACATGGCGACCGCTCCGTGCCAGTCTCACCAGCGCTGGCAGTAGCAACGAGAGTTCGCCGATGCCGCAGGTGTCACCGAGCAGTTCCGTGACGGCACCGAGTGGCCAGCCACCGCCTGGCAGGAATGCATCGAGCGCGGCATGGCCGCTGGGCAGTTCCGCGGGACGTGACCTGTCGCCGAGTCCTCCGTCGAGGCATGCCTGACGCAGTTGCGTGAGCACGGCGCTGCGCTGTGCACGCGGCAGCGGCACCACGCCTGTGGCATCGGTCACTGAGAGGATTTCAGCGGTGGACATGGGTCCAGTTGTTACGGATCAATCCCACGACAACACCCTCGATCACACAGCTTTGCGTCTGCAAGTCGACGAGGATGGGCTGGAAAGCGGCATTCGCAGGTTCGAGTCGCAACTGCTCGCCGTGCCGCCGGAAATATTTCACCGTGGCCTCGTCACCGATACGCGCGACGACGATCTGACCGTTACGTGCCTCGGCGGTACGATGCACAGCCAGGATGTCACCGTCCTGGATGTCTGCATCCCGCATGCTTTCGCCATGCACGCGCAACAGAAAATCGGCCTGCGGCCTGAACAAGGCAACATCGATGCCGAGTTCATCCTCGACATTGCTGTTCGCCAGTGTCGGTAGGCCAGCTGCCACGCGGCCATACAGAGGCAGCAGACGCAGGTTGGTGCCGCGGACCGTGGCCGGCCGGCCATGCGCTGCGGCGAGGGGCGGTGCTGACGGGGGCAGGCGGATGCCGCGGGCCACTCCCGGTTCGAGGCTGATCAATCCTTTGCCGGCCAGAGCCCGCAGATGCTGGTCGATGCCCTGGCGGTTTCGCAGTCCCAGTGCCTGCGCCAGGTCGGCGCGGGTGGGCGGCCGCCCATGCAAGGCGAGGAACTGCCGGATCTGCTGCAATATCTGCTCTTGACGGGGGGTGGGTTGCTGTCGGCGCATGTGGATACCATACAATTGTCTGGTATCAATTTAAAGCCGAATCAAGGAGCATTTCGAGTCATGGAGATTTTCAAGCAATGAAAACATCTGCTTGCGCCAGATATCTGGTGTTTTTTCTGGTCCTGACGGCCACGCTCCCGGCTGCCGCCACCAGCTTTCCGTTGTACAACCCGAATCAGACCGTGTTTGGCGCTGATCGCCAGATCGAGACGCGCTACGAAGACACGCTCTACGACCTGGCGCGCCGCTACAGTCTGGGCTCGGAGGAGTTGATCCGCGTCAACCCCGGTGTCGATCCGTGGATTCCCGGTGCCAAGCAATCCATCCTCGTGCCTGGCCGCATGATCCTGCCGAAGGTGCCGCACGAGGGCATCGTCGTGAACCTCTCCGAGCATCGGCTCTACTACTTTCCGAAGCCGAAGAAAAAGACCGATGTGCCGGCCGTGTACACCTTCCCGGTCAGTATCGGCAAGATGGACTGGCGCACACCCATTGGCGTCACCAAGGTGATCGCCAAGCACAAGAACCCGGTATGGGTGCCCACCGCCTCGGTGCGTGCCGAGCATGCAGCGCAGGGCGACAAGCTGCCGGCAGTGGTGCCGGCCGGGCCGGATAATCCGCTGGGCCTGTTTGCGCTGCGTCTGGCCGCTGGCGATGGCACCTACATGATCCATGGCACCAACAATCCGATCGCGGTGGGGCTGGCGGTGACGCATGGTTGCATCCGCATGTACCCCGAGGACATTGAGGCGCTTTTCGAACTGGTGCCAGTGGGTACACCGGTTCGCATCATTGATGAGCCAGTGAAGGTTGCTTGGGTGGATGGTGAATTGCTGCTCGAGGTGCATCCGCCCATCGATGCCGAGGGCAAAACTATTGAGCCCGACCTGCCCACTTTCGAGGCGCTGCTCGAGGCGGCCGTGGGCGATAGCACCGTGGCGATCCACTGGGATTACGCCCGCGAAGTCCTGCAACGGGCCGATGGCGTGCTGGCCACCGTAGGGCTAGAAGCGGAAATCGAGCCTAATCCAGCTCCGTGAGCCCGCCGCCCGGAGCGGTGATTCGGGGTTGAAACCCCGGCCAAATCAGCTATAGTTCGCTGCCCAAGACGGGGCAATCCGTTCTCAAACCTTTGATTTTAATAGGCAATCTGAAGAAATCCGATGTCGGAACGCGATAGCGAAAACTTTGATATCGACGAGGACTTCGTTCCCGCCGAGTCTGATGAAGGCGCCGATTACGACAGCATGCTGGCGCGCGTTGACAAGCGTGTTCGCCAGCAGCCTCCGGGCAAGCGTGGCAAAGCCGCGTGGAGCAAACTCGAAGAAGTTCTGGCGGACCGTAAGCTGGAAAAAGATCTCCGCGACGTCTTCGACGATGAACTGTGAGCCAGCTGCGCATACGCGCTGGCCGTGACGGAGCTCTGATGACTGAATCCACCGTGTCCAACCTAGTGGTGCTGAAGTTCGGCGGCACCAGCGTTTCTAATCTTCCTAACTGGCGCAACATTGCCAGCATCGTGCAGCGGCGCCGCAGCACGGGTGCGCGTGTGCTGGTGGTCCACTCGGCCGTCAGCGGCATCACGGATCGGCTGGAGAAGCTGCTCCTGGCTGCACAGGCCGGCGTCTACGACGCGCAGCTCGAAGCCATCGAGGAGCGCCACCGCACACTCGCTGAAGAGTTGGGTGTTGGCGTGGGTCCCGGACTGCAGGCCAGCTTTGATCTTCTGCGCAAGCAGGCGGCACAGATTGCCGCCAGTGGCGCTGTCGACGATCGCACCCGCGCCTTGGTCATGGCTCAGGGTGAGCTGATGTCCACGGATCTCGGTGCGCGTTTCCTGACCGCCAGCGGCATCGAAACCGCATGGCTCGACGCACGTCAGTGGCTGCACGCCGAAGAGCGCGACAGCGCTTCGGCTCGCGCCAACTATCTCAATGCGACCTGCGTGTTCACGCCCGATGCTGCATTCCGTCAGCATGTGGAGAGTGGTCCCGCAGTGGCGCTGACGCAGGGCTTTATCGCCAGCAATGCGGCCAGCGAGACTGTGCTGCTCGGTCGCGGTGGATCCGATACCTCCGGAGCCTATTTCGCCGCCAAGCTGCAGGCAGCACGTCTGGAGATTTGGACCGACGTGCCCGGCATGTTCAGCGCCAATCCCCGCTCAACACCCACGGCGCGCCTGCTCCATGCGTTGCACTACGACGAGGCGCAGGAAATTGCCAGCAGCGGCGCCAAGGTGTTGCACCCGCGCTGTATTCTGCCGGCTAAGCAGGGCGGCATTCCGGTGTGGGTCTATGCCACGCAGTCTCCGGACATGGAAGGCACGCACATCAGCCGCAGCAGCGAAGGCGCTGCCCAGGTCAAGGCCGTCTGCGTCAAAAAAGGCATCACGCTCGTCTCCCTGGAATCGCCCGGCATGTGGCATCAGGTGGGCTTCCTCGCTGATGCCTTCCAGGTGTTCAAGCGCCACGGCATGTCGGTGGACCAGATTTCCACGTCAGAGACGACCGTCACGGTGTCACTGGATCCAGCTGCCAACAGCTTGGATGCAGCGGCTCTGGAGGCGCTGATCAAGGAGCTATCTTCGCTGTGCCGCGCGCAGCTCATCGGTCCGTGCTCCCAAGTGAGTCTCGTGGGCCGCAACATCCGCGGCATCCTCCACCAGATGGGCAGCGCATTGGAGCTGTTTGCCGACCAGCGAATCTACATGGTCAGCCAGGCTGCCAACGATTTGAACTTCACCTTCGTCGTCGACGAGGATCAGGGCGATCGTCTCGTGCAGGAGCTTCACGATCTACTGATTCGCCCCGTGCGCGGCGATCGTGTGCTGGGTCCCACCTGGGAGCAGCTGCACAGCCCGCAGGCGCCGCTGGCAGCGGCCGCAGCGCGTCCGCAGCCGTGGTGGCGCACCGAGCGCGAGCGGCTGCTGGCCATTGGGGCCGAGCATTCCAGTGCGTATGTTTACTCCAAGGCGCAGCTGCGGCACGCGGCGCGTTCGCTGCGGGAGATGCAGTCGCTCGACCGGGTTTTCTTCGCGATCAAGGCCAACCCGCATCCAGAGATTCTGCGTCTGTTTGCCGACGAGGGTCTTGGATTCGAGTGCGTTTCGCGTGGCGAAGTCGAGCGTGTGCTCGACGCCAATCCGGACATTGCGCGTGACCGGATCCTGTTCACACCGAATTTCGCAGGACGTGAAGAATATGCCTGGGCGCTTGAGCAGGGCATTCACGTCACGATCGACAATCTGTACGTGTTGCGACAGTGGCCGGAGCTCTTCCGTAATCGTCCGTTGCTGGTGCGTGTCGATGGCGGTATTGGCCGCGGGCACCATCACCATGTGCGCACCGCCGGGGCGCATTCCAAGTTTGGTGTTCCGCTTGATGAGTTGGCGGAACTCTCGCTGCTTGCCCAGGAGATCGGTGCCAAGGTGGTGGGTCTCCACGCGCACTCCGGCAGCGGTGTGTTCGAAGTGGGTAGCTGGTCCGAAACCGCTCAGCTGCTGCTCACCGAAGCGAAGCGCTTCCCAGAGCTTCGCTATCTGAATGTCGGCGGTGGGCTCGGCGTGCCGGAGTCCCTTGATCAGGCGCCGCTGGATCTGGCGGCCGTGGATAAATCACTCGCCGGTGTTCATGCCGCGCTTCCGGGCTGCGAGCTTTGGCTGGAGCCAGGTCGCTATCTCGTGGCGGCCGCTGGCGTGCTGCTGGCCCGCGTCACGCAGCTTAAGAGCAAGGATGACGTGCACTATGTGGGCGTTGCCACGGGCATGAACTCACTGATTCGCCCAGCGCTCTATGGCGCCTGGCATGACATCTTCAATCTGACGCATGTCGATGCCCCGGCTGATCAGGTCTGCAACGTTGTGGGCCCAATTTGCGAGACCGGTGATTTCCTCGGACACGAGCGGAACCTGCCGAAGACGGGCGAGGGCGATGTGCTACTCATCGCTAACGGTGGCGCGTACGGTCACGCCATGAGCTCGCACTACAATCTGCGCGAGCCGGCCGTCGAGTTGCTGATCTAGCGCGGGCTTTTATCTAGCGCGGGTGGTGGCGGCGCTGAAGCTCGGCCACCACCTGCTCCAGTTTCAGGCCGCGCGCCCGCAGCAGTAGCAGCAGGTGGAAGAGCAGGTCAGCCGATTCGCCCAACAGGGCGGCGTCTGGTTCGCCCGCTGCCGCTAACGCAACCTCCAGGCCTTCCTCGCCAACCTTCTGCGCCATTCGGCGCACACCCTCATTGAACAGCCGCGCGGTGTAGCTGCCCTCCGGTGCTTCCGAGATGCGGCTGGCGATAATCCTCTGCAGTTCGCTGAGGAAGGCGATTTGCTCCAGCTCGCTTTGGGCGTCGTCACCGAAGCAGGTGCGCGTCCCGGTGTGGCAGGTTGGGCCGGCGGGAAGTGCACTGACCAGCAGACTGTCCCGATCGCAATCGACACGAATATCCACCAGCGAGAGCGTGTTGCCGGAAGTCTCACCTTTCTCCCAGAGCTGTTGGCGAGAGCGGCTGAAGAACACTACGCGGCCCCGATCCAAAGTTGTGCGGAGCGCGTCGCGGTTCATGTAGGCCTGCATCAGCACGCTGCCGGTGTGTGCGTGTTGCACGATCGCTGGCAGCAAGCCGTCAGCGCTGCCCCAGGCCAGAGTCTCGATGTCAGAGTATCGAAGGGTCATGCTCGCACCTGTATGCCTGCGCCACGCAGGTACTGTTTAAGCTCGGGAATGCGGATGTTACCGGAATGGAAGACGCTGGCTGCAAGCGCGGCATCGACCCGCGCCTCGCGGAAGACGCTGGCAAAGTGTTCCGGAGCTCCGGCGCCGCCTGAGGCGACGAGTGGAACGTGGCAGCGCTCGCGCACCGCACGCAGCTGCTCAATGTCATAACCACCGCGTACGCCGTCCGAAGCCATGCAGTTGAGGACGATTTCTCCAGCGCCACGCCGCTGAACTTCCTCGATCCAGCTCAGCGTATCGCGACGCGAGTCGCGGCTCTTGTCGGGATCGCCCGTAAATTGATAGACGCGAAATCCGTCTTGGGTCGTCTGGCTGTCGATGCCAACAACAACACACTGGCTACCGAAGCGGGCGGCCAGCTCGTCGATCAGTTCAGGTCGTTGTAGTGCTGGGCTGTTGACCGAGATTTTCTCGGCGCCCGCATTCAACAGTTGTTCGGCATCCTCTACTGAGCGGATACCGCCGGCGACACAGAAGGGGATGTCGAGTACGCGTGCCACACGGCTGACCCATTGACGGTCCACCGAGCGTCCTTCAGGGCTGGCGGTGATGTCATAAAACACCAACTCATCAGCACCTTCATCGCGATATCGGGCAGCCAGCTCGATGATGTCTCCAACGACACGATGGTCGCGGAAGCGAACTCCCTTCACAACCTGACCGTCACGGACGTCCAGACAAGGGATCAGACGACGCGCAAGTATGGCTGCAACTCCTCCGTGGCGATGCGCTTCTCAAGCAGTGCCTTGCCGCTGATGGCGGCCGAGGCTCCGATTTCTGCCAGACGTGCAAGATCGGCGCCCTGGCTAATACCACCAGAGGCCTGCCACGCGATCTGCGGATAGCGCTTGACCGCGTCGGCATACAAAGCCACGTTGGGCCCGGCGAGCGCGCCATCACGCGCAATATCCGTGCACAACACATGTTGCAGCCCTGCCGGGAGAAATTGCTCGACGGCGTCCCAGAGGCTGCGGACGGTTGCGGTGCGCCAGCCGTGCGTGCGCAGGCGTGGCACGCCCTCCGTGTCCAGCGATACGTCGAAGCCAAGGCAGACGCGGGCCGGACCGTAGTGCTGCAGCCACGACAGCGTATCCGCTGGGGCGTCCACGGCAGCGCTGCCAACCACCACGCGCGCGACACCCGCTTGGAGAAGGTCATCGATGACGGCCGCTGAGCGAACGCCGCCGCCGACCTGCAATTTCACTTCCGACATGGTCGCAAGTTCCCCGATCAGCGCGCGGTTGGCCAGCAGACCGTCACGTGCGCCGTCGAGATCGACGATATGCAGCCACTCCGCGCCCTGCGCCTGATAGTCGCGCAGCAGTTGGCGCGGATCCGCGTCATAGCGTGTCTCCGCGTCGAAGTCGCCGCGCAGCAAGCGAACGCAGCGTCCGCCGCGCAGATCGATAGATGGAATCAGTCGCATCAGAGCTCCAGAAAGTTTTTGAGCAGGCGCGCGCCGGCTGTAGCCGAACGCTCCGGATGGAACTGCACGCCCCAGAAGTTGTCACGCCGGACGACGGCGCTGAATGTGGAGCCATACTCCGTGCTGGCCAGTGTGTGCTCACCGACGTCGGCGGCATAGCCGTGCACGAAATACACGAAGTCGTCCGGCCCAAAGCCGCGCAGCAGCGGATCGTTACGCACCGGCGTGAAGTTATTCCAACCCATATGCGGCACCGGCCGCTCGCTGCTGCCTATCAGTCGACGTACCTGAGCGTCGATCACACCCAGACAACGTGTATGGCCTTCCTCGGAATGGGCGAACAGCAGCTGCATTCCCAGGCAGATTCCTAGCAGCGGCTGCGTTAGTCGCGGGATTTCCTGGTCAAGGCCAGTGGCGCGCAGGCGGGCCATCGCGTCGCCTGCGGCTCCGACACCTGGGAGTAGCACGCGGCGCGCAGCGCGAATGACGGCTGGATCGCTGCTGACTATCGAACTGGCACCGAGCCTTTCAAGGGCATACCGCAGTGAAGCCAGATTGGCACCGCCACTGTCGATGATGGTCAGGTCAACGCCGTCTGCGCTCACAGCATGCCCTTGGTGGTTGGCAGTTCGGCGCCGAGGCGCGCCAGTGCCGGACGCAATGCGCGACCTACGCTCTTGAAGCAGGCCTCAATCATGTGGTGCGTGTTTTCGCCGCGTACCTGTATGTGCAGGGCGCAGCCCAGTGCGTCAGACAAAGAGCGGAAGAAATGCGGTACCAGTTCGGTGGGCAGCGTGCCGACCGCCTCGCGCCCGAATTGGCCTTCGAACACGAAGTAGGCGCGACCGGAGAGATCGATCGCAACCTGTGCCTGGGATTCGTCCATGGCCAGCAGGAAGCCGTAACGACCGATGCCGCGCTTGTCTCCGAGAGCTTTGCGCAAAGCCTCGCCAAGCGCCAGCGCACAGTCCTCGATAGTGTGGTGCTCATCAATGTGTAGGTCGCCCTTGCAGTCCAATTGCAGACTAAAGCCACCATGCTTGGACAGTTGCTCGAGCATGTGATCAAAGAATCCAATCCCGGTTGTGACGCGGGAGGGTTCCTCGCTGCCGAGCGCTACGATGACGTTGATATGGGTTTCCTGCGTCTGGCGCAGCACAGTGGCGCGACGGATGGTGAGTTCGCGCGCGATGCCCGCCCAAGTCTCGGCCGGGGAGCCATTGAGTCTGAGGCGCAGCCCGCGCACACCAAGGTTGCTCGCCAACTGCATGTCCGTATCCCGATCGCCGATCACAGCGCTCTGCTCCCGGACATAGTCGTGATCGGCCAAGTAGGCTTCCAGCAGTCCGGTTTTCGGCTTGCGGCAGTCGCAGTCATCGGCGGGGCGATGCGGGCAGATGCACACGGCATCGAAGCGCACGCCCTGCGAACTCAGCGCATCGAGAATGAATTGCTGGCAGCGTTCGAAGTGGTCCTGCGGGAACGAATTTGTGCCCAGACCGTCCTGATTGGTGACCATCACCAGTCGATAGCCAGCACGCTGTAGCTCAGCGAGCGCGCCGAATACGCCCGGAACAAACCGGATCTTGTCCAGGCGATCGACCTGCTCATCAGGCGGCTCCTCGACGAGCACGCCATCGCGATCGACAAACAATGTGGGATAGGCGTTCTTCATGTGAGGCTCGCAAGCAATCGATCGTTCTGTTCGGGTGAGCCAACGCTGATGCGCAATGCGCGCTCCAGGCCGGGTGTGTTGCGGAAGTCGCGCACCAACAGGCCTGCAGCATGCGTGCGCCTCAACGCCTCGGCGGCGTCGGTAAATTCAACCAGCAGGAAATTCGCTGCGCTGGGCCAGACGCGCGCTACCCGCTGACTGGCGGCGAGGCCAGAGGCCAGTCGTTCACGCTCGCGGACGAGCAGGGCGACTCGCTCGCGCGCCGTGCTGACACCGGTGGGTTCCAGCGCGGCGAACACAGCCTCAATGGTCAGTTGGGTGATGGCGTAAGGCTGAATGATCCGCTGCAGCAGCTGAATCACTTCAGGTTGCGCGATTAGCGCACCGCAGCGCGCGCCCGCCAGCGCAAAGGCCTTTGACAGGGTGCGCACCACTGCCAGTCCTGGATAGTGAGCAACCTGCTGAGCCAGTGACTCCCGATCGGCGAACTCGATGTACGCCTCATCCACAACAACCAATGCGCGGCCGGACAGCTCTTGAGTCAGCCGCAGTATCTCTTCAGCAGGTACCAGATTGCCGGTGGGGTTGTTAGGTGAGCACAGGAAGACCAGCTTGACCGATGGTGTCAGTGCCGCGCGCAACGCGGTGAAGTCGGTATCAAACCCGTTGGCTGCGGATAGGGGCACGCTGATGACTGCGGCCCCCTGAATGCGAGCGGCCACAGCGTACATGCCGAATGTTGGCGGTGTGATGACGATGGCATCGGTCCCAGCGCGGCAATAGCAGCGGATGAGCAGGTCGATGACCTCGTCGCCACCACGGCCGGCCAGCAGCCACCCATGCGGGACGCCGTAGTGATCGGCCAAGCGGTCCATCAGCTCATGGGGATGCGGCTCCGGATAGCGGTTTAGCCCGGCCACGCTGTTGTCGACCGTCGCGCGCCAGGGGGATTCGTTGGCGTGCAATCGAACGAGCCCCGGCTCCCAGCTGGCGTGCTCGTAGGCCTTGAGGGCCTGAATCTCAGGTCGCGCGATGTCGGTGAGCCAGCTCACAGTGTTCGCAGCCTCACATCCACTGCCGCCGCGTGGGCATCAAGGCCCTCCAAGCGCGCAAGTCTTGCGGCTACGGGCCCGAGTTGACGCAACCCATCGGCGGTCAGCTCCTGCACGGTCATGCGGCGGGAGAAGTCGTGCAGCGACAGACCGCTGTAGCTGCGTGCATAGCCATACGTTGGCAACACATGATTGGTGCCGGAGCAGTAGTCACCCATCGGTTCCGGTGACCAAGGTCCGAGGAACACGGAACCTGCGGTGCTGATCTGCTCCAGTATCTGGCGCGGCGCGCGCGTCTGCACGATGAGGTGCTCCGGTGCATAGCGTTCCGCGACCGCAACGGCCGTCGTCAGGTCGGGCACGAGAATGATTCGCGAGCTGTTGACGGCCTGTTGCAGGATCGTCTGCCGGGAAAGCGTTGCAATCTGTGCACTCAGTGCAGACTGCACACGCTGCGCCAGTTCGCGCGAGTCAGTCACGAGAACCGCCTGCGCCTTGGTGTCGTGTTCGCACTGCGCTAGCAGATCGCTGGCTACGAATTCGGGGTTGGCCGCGCCATCTGCAATAACCATGACTTCGGAGGGGCCAGCCGGCATGTCGAGCGCGGCACCATCGGGATCAGCCGCCACCAGTTGCTTGGCTGCAGTGACCCATGCGTTGCCAGGCCCGAAGATCTTCGCCACCTTGGGTACCGTGGAAGTGCCATAGGCCATGGCGGCGATGGCCTGCGCGCCGCCGACCTTGAAGACCTCGGTAATGCCGCAGCGACGGGCGGCGGCGAGCACGGCGGCGTTAGCGCGCCCATCGCGCTGCGGCGGGGTGCAGAGCACGCGGCGAGGGCACCCAGCCAGAGCAGCGGGTATGGCCAGCATGATGGCTGTCGAGGGCAGCGGAGCGCTGCCGGCGGGAACATACAGACCCACCGCAGCGAGCGGTCGAATCAACCTTTCGCAGCGCACCCCGGGCTGAACCTCCAGCGTGAGCGGCGCCAGCTGCTGCGCGGCATGGAATGCGCGGACATTGGCGATGGCAATGTCGATGGCCTGCAGGTCTGCGGGGTCCAACTGCGACTCGGCCGCAGCGAATTCCTCTTCACCGACGCGCAGATCCTGAAGCGTTACGCCGTCGAACTGAGCAGTGAGGCGAAACAACGCAGCGTCGCCTTCCGAGCGCACGGCTGCGACCAACGCCTGCACCTGCGTCTGCAGGGTGTCGTTGTGCTGTTGAGCCGGCCGACGCAAGGCCGCATCGCGCGCCGACTCATCCAGTGTCTGCCAGTCGATGATCTGCATACGACCTCTCAGGCGAGCATCTTTTCAACCGGTAGCACCAGCAGTGAGCTGGCGCCGGCTTTCTTGAGACTCTCGAGTGTCTCCCAGAATACGTTCTCGCGGCAGACGGCGTGGATCGCCACGCGATCATCCGCGCCGTCCAGAGGCAGAATGGTGGGCGACTCGCTGCCCGGGAGCAACCGGCGAATGGCCGGCAGCGCAGAGCGCGGCGCGTGCAGCATGATGTACTTGCTGCCCTTGACCTGCTCGACGCCGCCAACACGCATCATGAGTCGCTCAACCCAGTCTGCCTTAAAGGCCGACAGGGCCACGGGCGTACGAATGATCACTGCATGACTCTCGAGCACCGTTTCCACTTCGCGCAGATGGTTAGCTTGCAGTGTCGAGCCGGTCGAGACCAGGTCGCAGATCAGGTCGGCACGGCCAAGTCGCGGTGCGATTTCGACCGCACCCGACAGGGTGACGATATCCGCCGTGATGTTGCGCTCGCTGAGCCAGCGCGCGAGCGTGAAGGGGTAGGTGGTGGCAATGCGACGCCCCCGCAGGGACTCAACGCCGCGGAATTCGAAGTCTTCAGGCACGGCCAGAGCCAGGCGGCACCGCCCAAAATCGAGATGACGCAGGACTTCAAAGCGCGCCTCGTGTCCGCGTGCGATCATCTCTAGGCGTCGCTCCTCCAACACGTTCAGGCCCAACACGCCCAGTTCGCACACGTCCTCATGCACCAGATCCGGGATGTCATCATCACGGACGAACAGAACATCCAGCGGCAGGTTCTCGCCGAACCCAAACAACTGGTCCTTGCCGCGCGACAGCTTCAGCCCGCAGAGGTTGAGCAGTTCAAGTGTCGGATCGGTCAGCCGGCCGGATTTCTGGATGGCTACTCGCAGGCGGGTCTCTCGGTCCATGGTTCAGCGATCCTGCAGCCGCTCTGCGGCCAGTGAATAACCGCCGTTGCCGGCGGCGAGGTAGCGCGCAACGCGACCGATGGTGGTCACGCTGACGCCGGTGATACGGTGGATCTCCCGGTAGGGCAGCCCGCGGCGCAGGTGCTCGACGGCCGCCCAGCGGTCCGCCATGGCCTGTAATTCAGCCGGCGTGCACAAATCGCGCAAAAAGCCACGGATTTCCTCCGGGGTGCGCAAGGTGGCCAGCGCTTCGAGCAGGCGTCGCTCGCTGAGCGCCTCCTGTTTACGGGAGACATTGGTGTGGGCTTTCATGCCGGTGCTGGTCGGGATGTATTAACGTGTTAGTACACTAGCACGCCATGGTAGCGGCGCGCAAGCGCGCCACTTGACCGCCTCTGAGGGCAAACCCTACACTTTGCTGACTCATCGAGACCGGCTGAGGGAAAGGCCCTTCGACGCCGGGGCAACCATCGGATCACCGAAGTGGTGCCAACTCCTGCGGCGCAAGCCGGCAGATGAGCGTGTATCCGGGACGCGGCCTCGCGTCTCGCCGGTCGTTACCCGGCACGCCTCACCCCTGCAGCAGGTGTTTTCCGTTGAGTCGGTGAAACCGGTTCCGGAGTCTGGCGGTACATGAGTCACAGCAGCGTTCACTTGGCGGGTCGAGAGCAGGGCACAGCCATCGATGGCGTTCTCCCTCTCCCGGACCCGTTCCGCTTGCATCACGGCGGCGAGCTGCACGGCGCAAAGCTGGCCTGGCGGCTGACAGGCGCGGCGGGTCTGCCGGTTGTGATCGTGCTCGGCGGCATCTCTGCACACCGGCAGGTCTTTGACGCTGAAAACGAGCGACAGGGCTGGTGGCATGAAATTGTCGGTGCCGGTCGGGCACTGGACACGCGTCGCTGCCGCGTCCTCGGTGTGGACTATCTGGGCGGGAGCGGTGAATCCACTCGCCCGGTCGCTGGGGCCGAGCCGCCCAGCCTGTCCAGTTACGATCAGGCTGAAGCCCTCCGCTGCCTGCTCGATCACCTTGAGCTCCCGCGCATCGCCACCATTGTGGGCGCTTCCTACGGCGGCATGGTGGCACTGGCATTTGGCGAGCGACATCCCGAGCGGGTTGGTCGCTTGATTGTGATTTCGGCGGCGGATCGAACGCATCCGCTCTCGACCGCGTGGCGCAGCGTGCAACGCCGCACCGTTCGCTTCGCGTTGGCCCACGGCTCTGGCGAGCAGGGCATGGAGATTGCCCGCGCCCTGGCGATGGCCACCTATCGAAGCGGTGAGGAGTTCGCTGCCCGCTTCAGCAGTCCTCCGACGCGCGTCGACGGCCGCTTTGAGTTCCCAGTGGAAAGTTATTTGTTCGCTCGCGGCCGTGATTACGCCCGCCGCTATCAGCCTGAATCGTTTCTCTGCCTGTCAGAGTCGATCGACCTGCATCACGTCGATGCGGCACGCATTGTCGTGCCAACCAGCGCCGTCGCGGTGCGCGAGGATCAGCTTGTGCCGCTGGAAGATATGCGCGCGCTGGCTGCCCGCTTGCCGAATGGACGACTGCATGAAATTTCCTCGCCGCATGGTCATGACGCCTTTCTTAAAGAGGCCGGCCAGCTGCGCCCGATTTTGGCTTGCGCCTATGGAGAATGCTGAGTGAGTGACGAATCGCTTCGTAATGCTGCTACACCCGTCGACAGTCGCACGCGCACCGTGCGCGCCGGACTCGAGACCGATGACATCACTGGCGCGGTGGTTCCGCCCATCCATCTGAGCTCAACCTTCGCCTTCCGCGGATACGGTGAGAAGCGCACCTACGATTACTCGCGCTCAGGCAATCCCACCCGCGATCTACTCGGTGCTGCACTGGCCGATCTCGAAGGAGGAGCAGGCGGTGTCATCACGGCCACCGGCATGGCGGCCATTACGCTCTGCGGGCACTTGCTCAAGGCGGGTGACCGCCTCGTTGCCCCGCACGACTGCTACGGCGGTACGCACCGCCTGTTCACGGCCTGGAAGCGTCGCGGCGAGTTGCAGGTGGACTTCGTTGACTTTGGCGATGAGGCGCAGTGGCGCGCTGCTTTGGCGAAGCCCGCGGCATTAGTCTGGATCGAGACGCCCAGCAACCCATTGCTGCGAATCACCGATATCGCCGCCGTTAGCGAGGCCGCGCGCCGCGCGGGCGCGCTCACGGTGGTCGACAACACCTTCCTTTCGCCGGCCTGGCAGCAACCGCTGTCCTTGGGCGCAGATATCGTCGTGCATTCGACCACCAAATACATCAACGGTCACAGCGATGTGGTCGGTGGTGCAGTGGTGGCCAAGACGCGCGAGCTGCATGAGCAGCTGGCGTGGTGGGCCAATTGCCTGGGTATTACTGGCTCGGCCTTCGATAGCTTCCTGACGCTGCGTGGCCTGCGGACGCTTCACGCGCGGCTTGCGCACCATGGTGCCAATGCCCAAGCGCTCGCCGGATGGCTGGTGGCCCAGCCGCAGGTGGCGCGTGTCTACTATCCGGGTCTGCCACAGCACCCGGGTCACGCGCTGGCGCAGCGTCAACAGCAGGGCTTCGGCGCTATCGTGACCTTCGAACTTGCCGGCGGCATCCCGGCGGTTAAGCAGTTCGTGGCCGGCATGAAGTATTTCTCGCTCGCCGAGTCGCTCGGTGGCGTCGAGAGTCTGATCGCGCATCCCGCGTCGATGACCCATGCGGCGATGGATGAAGCCTCGCGTCGAAGTGCCGGACTGGTCGATGGCCTGTTGCGCCTATCAGTCGGTATCGAGGCCGTGGACGATTTGCGGAAAGACCTTATGTCGGCCATGGAGCGGATCCGCCTATAGTCGGGGGCTGTGAGCCAAGCCACTGCACAAAAATTTCATCAGCAGAGCCTGTGTGAGCTATTGATCCTGGCGTTGGTGTTCCGTGCGTTGCTGCCATCTGGGTTCATGCTTCATGAGGGCGGCAAGTCTGGCTTGGCTTGGCGTCTGTGCTCAGCGTCCAATCTCTCTAAGATAAATGTCCCCAATCAGGCGGCTGGCGGTGGCCCTGACACGCCGCCCGCGCCCCATGAGGGCGATCCCGGGCTCTGCGCCCACCTCGGCGGCGCGGTGCGCCAACGTGAACGCCTGATTGACGCCTGAAGTTGATCCGCCGATCTGGACCGGCGAGCGCAAAGTGCGCAAAATTCGATTCTAGAACGGCACTTCGCCAGACCCCTCCCGAGGATGCATGAGCACGATCAAGCAGGCTGACCTGATCCAGTCCATTGCCGACGCCTTCCAGTTCATCAGTTACTACCATCCGGTGGACTACATCCGTGCGCTGGGCGAGGCCTACGAACGCGAGCAGTCTCCGGCGGCCAAAGACGCCATCGCGCAGATCCTTACGAACAGCCGCATGAGTGCTGAAGGGCATCGACCCATCTGCCAGGACACCGGCATCGCGCTGGTGTTTCTGAAAGTGGGCATGAACGTTCGCTGGGATGCCACGATGAGCGTTCAGGAAATGGTCGATGAGGGTGTGCGGCGTGCCTATCTGGACAAGGACAATCCGCTGCGCGCTTCGGTGCTGGCCGATCCTGCCGGCAAGCGCCGCAGCACCAAGGACAACACGCCAGCCGTAGTGCATTACGAGATCGTGCCGGGCGATCATGTCGAGGTGATCTGTGCGGCCAAGGGTGGCGGTTCGGAAGCGAAGGCCAAGTTCGCCATGCTGAACCCCTCCGATGATCTGGTGGAGTGGGTGCTCAAGACCGTGCCGACCATGGGCGCGGGCTGGTGTCCGCCCGGCATCCTTGGCATCGGCATCGGTGGCACGCCGGAAAAGGCGATGCTGCTGGCCAAGGAGTCGATCATGGCGCCTGTGGACATCCATGAACTCAAGGCCCGTGGTGCCAAGACGCGCGCCGAAGAACTGCGCCTGGAACTGTTCGAGAAGGTCAATGCGCTGGGTATCGGCGCGCAGGGTTTGGGTGGGCTCACAACCGTGCTGGATGTGAAGGTGCTCGACTATCCCACGCATGCAGCCAATCTGCCGGTGGCATTGATTCCAAACTGCGCCGCTACGCGCCATGTGCATTTCGAGCTTGATGGCTCTGGCCCCGCCAAACTTCAGCCGCCGAATCTCGGCGACTGGCCGGCGGTGACTTGGACGCCGGACACCAAGTCGGCCACCGCAGTGAATCTGGATACCCTGACCAAGGCCGAGGTGGCGAGTTGGAAGCCGGGTCAGAAGTTGCTGCTCTCGGGCCGCATGCTCACTGGTCGCGACGCGGCGCACAAGCGCATTGCCGATATGCTGGCCAAAGGCGAGCCGCTGCCGGTGGATTTCACCAACCGCGTGATCTATTACGTCGGTCCGGTGGATCCGGTACGCGATGAGGTGGTCGGTCCCGCCGGTCCTACTACCGCCACGCGCATGGATAAGTTCACGCGCATGATGTTGGAGAAAACCGGGCTCATCTCCATGATCGGCAAGTCCGAGCGCGGACCGGTGGCGATTGAGGCGATCAAGGACAACAAGTCTGCTTACCTGATGGCGGTGGGCGGTGCGGCCTATCTCGTCGCCAAGGCCATCAAGTCAGCCAAGGTCGTGGGCTTCGCCGATCTCGGGATGGAGGCCATCTACGAGTTCAACGTGAAGGACATGCCGGTCACGGTTGCCGTGGACTCGAGCGGCACGTCTGTGCACGAAAGCGGGCCGAAGGAGTGGCGCGCGAAGATCGGGAAAATCCCGGTGGTGACAGCCTGACGAGATTTTCTTAGGCGGGACCGGTGATGGACCGGTCCCGATCGACGATCTGACAGGTCACAAGATCGCAGCCGACATTGACCATCGTACGGGTCATGTCGAGCAGCCTGTCCACACCGAGAATGATGCCAATGCCCTCGGGCGGGATGCCAAAGCTGATCAGCAGTCCTGCAATCAGCGGCAGCGATCCGCCCGGGATCCCGGCAACTGCTACGGCGCTCAATACGGCGAGCACCAGCAGCGTCAGCTGCGATAGCAGACTCAGCTCGACACCAAATACCTGCGCTACGAATAGCACCACGCAACCCTCGTAGAGTGCGGTGCCGCTCATGTTCATCGTCGTCCCCAGAGGCAGCACGAAGCCCGCTGTTTGTGGGCGGATGGCAAGCGGGCCGCGGGCGACAGCGAGCGCCGCGGGCAGCGTCGCATTGCTGGAACTGGTGGTGAAGGCCGTGATCAGAACGGTGCGAATGGTGCGGAAGAATTGCAGTGGCGGGACGCGCGCCCAAAGTTTCAGCCACAGGCTCATGGTGCCGAACAGATGGAGCAGCAGCACCGTGACACAGCCGACCACGAACAGACCCAGCGCTACCAGCAGCTGGGGTCCCACACGCACCACCACACTGAAAATCAGTGCCGGCACGGCGTACGGTGCCAGCTTCAGCGCTAGATGCACAATGCCCGTCATGAGCTCGGTGATGCTTTCCAGCGCGTCGCGAAGCTGTGTCTGACGATTCTGCGCCAGTCGTGTGCCAGCGATACCCACCAGCACCGCAAAGACGATCAGTGGCAGGACATCACCCAGTGCCTTGCGATCAGTGCCAATGAAGGCGGCGAACAGATTGCGTGGCAGGAACATGTCGACCAGCGTGGCCGGCGTTAGCCCGGGATTGTCGGTATGACGCTGGATGGCCGCTTTGGCGGCTCCGCCGTATTCACCGATCAATTGCACCCGCAGAGCTTCTGGCAGCGCATGCCCGGGCACGAGCAGATTCATCATCAGCAGGCCAAGCAGAGTGGCAATGGCCATGTTCAGAAAAAACATCAAGAAAGTGCGACTGGCGAGGCGGCCCAGGCTTCGCATATCTCCGAGTTGCAGCACGCCGTGGGCGAGGGAACAGAAGACCAGCGGTATGACGACAAAAAATAGCAGCCGCAGGAATATTTGCCCGAATGGCTCGAGCACCGTTGTCGCCAGCCAGGTCGCGGCTGGCAACAGTCCGGGCACCCAGCCCGCAAGCGCATGGACCAATAGTGCGGCCAGCGCACCGCAGGCCAATCCGAGCAGGATGCGATTGCCGAGCCGGGTATCCGCTTCGGCCATCGTCACTTAACCCTTATTGGCCGTGAGCAGCCGATCCAGTGCAGCGCACACGGCTGCACCGACATCGGCGGTACTGGCGGGCGCAGTACCCGGCACTGCGATGTCCGGTGTGCGCACGCCATCGGCCAGTACCTGAGCGACGGCCTTCTCCACGGCGACGGCTTCGGCTTCCAGTCCGAGCGAGTGACGCAACAGGAGCGCCGCACTGAGAATCGCGCCAGCAGGGTTGGCGATGCCTTGGCCAGCGATGTCGGGTGCCGATCCATGAATCGGCTCATAAAGACCGCGGTTGCCATCGCCCAGCGAGGCTGAGGGCAGGAGACCGAGCGAACCGGCGAGCATCGACGCCTCATCGGTGAGGATGTCACCGAACATGTTTTCGGTCACGGCCACATCGATATCGCGCGGCTTGCGGATGAGCAACATGGCGGCCGAATCCACCAGCTGGTGCTCCAGCTTTACGTCAGGAAATTCTTCCTTCATCACGCGAGTGCAGACTTCGCGCCAAAGACGCGATGTTTCGAGCACATTCGCTTTGTCGATGGACATGAGTCGTCCGCTGCGAGCGCGCGCCAGTTTCGCGGCCACACGTACGATGCGTTCGATTTCGGGTACGGAGTAACTGCATAGATCCGTTGCATCAGTTGCAGTGCGGGTCTTGGCGCCAAAATAAATGCCGCCGATCAGTTCGCGAACGAAGATTAGGTCAACGCCGTCGAGTACTTCAGGCTTGAGTGTTGAGGCATCGCGCAGCGCAGGGTGCAGGCGTACCGGACGCAGATTAGCGTAGACGCCAAGTTCCTTTCGCAGCCGCAAAAGCCCCTGTTCAGGACGCACCTTGGCCTTCGGATCCGACCACTTCGGCCCGCCGATCGCCCCGAGCAACACCGCATCCGCCGCCAGACACTCGCTCAACGTATCGGCCGGAAGAGGGTCGCCGGTCTGATCGATTGCGATGCCGCCGAAAGGCCTTTCGGTGAGCGTGAAGTCGTGGCCACGGTGCTGTGCGACACGGCGCAGGACCCGCACAGCTTCGGCCGTGACTTCCGGACCGATACCGTCGCCGCCGATGACTGCAATACGCGCCTTCATGCGTGAGCCTTTTCGTAGGTGCTGATGGCGGCATCGCGCGAGAGCAGAAAGCCCAGTTCGTCGACACCATTCATCAGGCAATAGCGCGCGAAACCCTCAAGCGGAAAGGGAACCTTCTTGCCATCCGGCAAGCCCAAGGTTCCGCTCTCCAGATCAATGGTCACCTCGACGCCGGGGTTGGCCAGCAGCCAAGTCGCCGTGGCCTCGTCGACCACAACTGGCAACAGTCCGTTCTTAAGTGAATTGTTGCGGAAGATGTCCGCGATCTCAGTGCTGATTACCGCCTGAAAGCCGTAATCGAGCAGGGCCCACGGCGCATGTTCGCGCGATGAGCCGCAGCCGATATTGCGCCCGGCCACCAGTACCCGGCAGCCCTGTGTTGCCGACTGATTCAGCGGAAAGTCCGCCTTGGGTGTGCCCTGTTCGTCGTAGCGCCAGTCAGCGAACAGCGATGCGCCCAAGCCTGCGCGCGAAGTGGTCGTCAGAAACCGTGCCGGGATAATCTGGTCGGTATCGATGTTGGTATAGGGCAGCACGGCAGTGCGGCTACGGATCTGCTTTATGGGTTCCACGGAGTCGATGCCTCGTGTTCAGTGTTTCAGCCGTTGAGCAACTCGCGCGCATCAGTTACCCGGCCGCGAACGGCCGAGGCCGCTGCGGTTAAGGGACTGGCGAGCAAGGTCCGGGCGCCTTGGCCCTGACGGCCTTCAAAATTGCGGTTGCTGGTGCTCACGCTGTACTGGCCGCGGCCGACGTTATCGCCGTTCATGCCGATGCACATCGAGCAGCCGGACTCGCGCCACTCCGCACCCGCTTCGGTAAAGATCCGATCCAGCCCTTCGGCCTCCGCTGCGCGCTTGACGGGCTGTGAGCCTGGCACGACCAACATTCGCACGCCTGAGGCCACCTTGTGGCCGCGCAAAACGCTGGCTGCGGCGCGCAGATCTTCCAAACGTCCGTTGGTGCAGCTTCCAATGAATACGACATTGATTGGCTGTTCGCGGATCGGTTGACCCGGCTGCAGGCCCATGTAGGCCAGTGCCTTGTCAAAGACTGGGTCATTGCGCTTCACCGGGACAGTGCCGCTAACTGGAATCACCATGCCGGGATGGGTCCCGTAGGTGATCATCGGTTCGATGTGATGACCGTCGAGAGTGATCTCGCGATCAAACTTCGCGCCCGAGTCTGAGGGGAGAGTGCGCCAATCAGCCAGCGCGCGGGTCCAGTCAGATCCCTTCGGCGCACGCGGCGTACGCTCCAGATAAGCGAAGGTCGTATCATCCGGCGCAATCAGCCCGGCGCGCGCGCCAGCCTCGATAGACATATTGCAGACCGTCATGCGCTCGTCCATCGACAGCGCCTGCACCGCGCTGCCGCGATACTCGATCACCGAACCGGTGCCACCGGACACGCCAATCTCACCGATGATCGCGAGGATCATGTCCTTGGCGCTGACGCCAGAGGCCAGCTTGCCGCTGACATTGATGGCGAAGGTGCTGGGTCGACGCTGCAACAGACATTGCGTGGCCAGCACGTGGCCCACTTCGGTGGTGCCGATACCGAAGGCGAGGGCGCCGAAAGCACCGTGAGTGCTTGTATGGCTGTCCCCGCAGACGACAGTCTTGCCCGGTTGAGTCAGTCCCTGTTCAGGACCGACGATGTGCACGATGCCGCGCTGGTCATGCTGCAAATGCAGCAGCTCCACTCCAAAGTCGCGACAGTTGATTTCCAGCTGACGCACCTGTTTGGCGGCCGACTCAATCGAAAATGGCACGCCGCCAAAGACCTGTTCTGTACGCGTGGGCGTGGAATGATCCATGGTTGCGAAGGTGCGGTCGGGGCGGCGCACCTTCAGTCCGCGCTCACGCAGCAGTGTGAACGCCTGCGGCGTTGTCACCTCGTGGATCAGGTGCAGGTCGATGTACAGCACCGCCGGCGTGTCCGCAGTCTCTGGGACGACCTCGTGGCGCTCCCAGATTTTCTGAAACATCGTCTTCATGCGATTTACCCTGCAACGACTTGCGGCTTGGCTTGCATGTCGACGTGATCCAACCAGCCAAGTTTGTCCTCGGTGGTGCCGTTAAACAGGCCAAAGAACGCCTGCTGCAGAATCTGAGTGATTGGGCCGCGCCGGCCAGCACCTACTTGAATACGATCCACCGAGCGAATCGGCGTGACTTCGGCAGCCGTACCAGTGAAGAAGAGTTCGTCAGCGATATAGAGCATCTCGCGCGGGATGGAGGCCTCACGCACCTCGTAGCCACGCTCACGCGCCAGGCGGATGACCGTGTCGCGCGTGATGCCAGCCAGTGCCGAATGCGCGAGGCCCGGCGTCAGAATCACACCGTCCTTGATCACGAACAAGTTCTCGCCCGCACCCTCGCTGACGGTGCCGTCCGGCGCCAGACCAATGCCTTCGGCGAACCCAAGACGCTTGGCTTCGAGGCTGATCAGCTGGCTCGAAAGGTAGTTGCCACCGGCCTTGGCCAGTGCGGGCAGGGTGTTGGGTGCGACGCGCTGCCAGGAAGAGACGCACACATCCACGCCCTGTTCCTCGCTCTCGCTGCCCAGATACTTGCCCCATTCCCAGGCGGCCACTGCCACATCGATCGGTGGCTCATTCTTTGGGGCGACACCGATTTCGCCATAGCCGCGGAAGGCAATGGGGCGGATATAGGCGCCCTTGCTCAGTCCATTAACTGCGACCACTTCACGGCAGGCGGCATCGATTTGCTCGGGGCTGTAGGGCAGGGTGATGCGATAGATCTTGGCCGAATCAAACAGACGACGCGTGTGCTCGCGCAAGCGGAAGATCGCCACGCCCTTGTGTGTCTGGTAGGCACGCACGCCCTCGAACACTGAAGAGCCGTAGTGCAGGGCATGCGATAAAACATGCACTGTGGCCTTCTCCCACTGCACCAGCTTGCCGTTGAACCAGATGAATTGTGTCGCGGGAATGGGCATTTCAGACTCCTCGGAATTCGATTACAGGCCGCCTCTGGCGGCAGCGGGCCGGCGATCGACGCCGGAACGCGCATGGCTCTGGGCCAATTGTTCAATGCGGTTGATGATCTCGAGCAGCGCTTTGCCGCTGGCCTCAATGATGTTGGTGCTGACGCTTGAACCGCGATAGCTCCGTTCGTTCTGCTCGGCGTATACCACCGCTTCGCCTTGAGCATCCTCGCCAATGGTGACCGCATGCACCTCGAACTTGCGCACGGTCACGGCGATGCCAGTGGCCTGCTCGATAGCTTTGTACGTGGCATCGACGGGACCATCGCCGCTGGCCAAATGTTCGACGATGCGCCCGTCGATATGCTCCAGCCGGACCTTGGCATTGCACTGCGTGCCACTGTGGCTTTCAAGGTCGAGGCTGACCAGCGACCAGGGACCCTGCGCGCCGCCCTCGGCCCGCAGCACCAGCGCTTCGATGTCACCATCGAAGAGCTCTTTCTTCTTGTCGGCCAGCGCCTTGAATTCCTCGAAGACGCGGTTCAATTCTTGTTCGTCGAGCTCAAAGCCCAACTGTTTGACGCGATCACGGAAAGCATGACGTCCGCTGTGCTTGCCGAGCACCAGCGCGCTACGCGCCATGCCCACTGATTCCGGTCGCATGATTTCGTAAGTCGAGGCGTTCTTGAGCATGCCGTGCTGATGGATGCCCGACTCGTGCGCGAAGGCGTTCTCGCCGACGATTGCCTTGTTGCGCGGGATCGACTGTCCGGTGATGCTCGCGAGCAGCCGGCTGGTCGGGTAGAGACGATTGGTCTGCACGCCGGTGGTGAGCTTGAAGAACTGCTGGCGTGTCGCCAGCGCCATCACCACTTCTTCAAGCGAGCAGTTGCCCGCGCGTTCGCCAATGCCATTGATGGTGCACTCGATCTGGCGTGCGCCGGCAGCCACGGCGGTCAGGCTATTGGCGACGGCCAT
Source organism: Gammaproteobacteria bacterium (assembly GCA_947452065.1). Classification (GTDB taxonomy): domain Bacteria; phylum Pseudomonadota; class Gammaproteobacteria; order Steroidobacterales; family Steroidobacteraceae; genus FEN-1191. The sequence goes on along the minus strand of CANGBB010000001.1, from coordinate 506,596 downwards.
GCCGAGATCGTCGTGGCAGTGAACTGAGAGACGAATTTTGTCGATGCCGCGGACGTGGCGGCGGAGATAGCGGAACAGCTCACCGAATTCGTCCGGCACCGTGTAACCCACAGTGTCCGGAATGTTGACCGTGCTTGCGCCGGCCTCGATCACGGCTTCGACTACCTCGGCCAGGAAATCCAATTCCGTGCGCGAGGCATCCTCAGGAGAGAACTCGATGTCGTCGCAGTATTCACGCGCGATCTTCACGCCCTCGACGGCGCGACGGACGATCTCCTCCCGCGCCATGTTCAGCTTGAACTCGCGATGGATCGCGCTGGTGGCCAGAAACACGTGGATGCGCTTTCGCTCGGCATCCTTCAGTGCCTTGGCCGCCAGCTCGATATCATCGCGAACGCAGCGAGCCAGGCCCGCGATGATCGGCCCCTGCACCTCGCGGGCGACCGCGTTGACGGCCTCCCAGTCGCCACGAGATGCACAGGGGAACCCCGCCTCGATGATATCGACACCCAGCTCAGCCAGCGCACGTGCCATGCGCAGCTTTTCCGGCTGCGTCATGCTGCAGCCGGGCGACTGCTCACCGTCGCGGAGAGTGGTATCGAAAATCAATACTCGATCGGGGTGGGGTTCCATGTGGCCTCCTGACTAGCGGGATTCCTGCAACCAGGGCATGCGCGCGCGGAGCTTGGTGCCGACGCGCTCGATCTGGTGATTCATGTCCGTCTTCAGCATGCGCTTGTACTTCTTGCCGCCGGACTCGCTCTCGCGGATCCACTGGCGGGCAAACTTGCCGGTCTGGATTTCCTCCAGGATCTTGCGCATTTCCTTCTTCGTGGCCTTGTTCACCACGCGAGGACCGCGCGTCAGATCGCCATAGCGCGCCGTGTCGCTGATGTACTTGTGCATACGGGCCAAACCGCCTTCATGCAGCAGGTCAACAATCAGCTTCAGTTCGTGCAGACATTCGTAGTAGGCGACCTCAGGCTGATAGCCGGCCTCGACCAGCGTCTCGAAGCCCTTGACCACCAGCTCGGTGGCGCCGCCGCACAGCACGGCCTGCTCGCCGAACAGATCGGTCTCGGTCTCTTCAGCAAAGGTCGTATCCAGCACGCCGCCGCGGGTACCACCGATGCCATCGGCATAGGCGAGGGCCTTGGCATGCGCCTTACGCGTGACGTCCTGCGCCACGGCAATCAGGCAGGGAACGCCGCGACCCTGCTGATACTGACGGCGCACGAGCCCGCCCGGGCCCTTCGGCGCGATCAGGACGACATCCAGATCCTTGCGCGGCTTGATCTGCTTGAAGTGCACATTGAAGCCGTGGGCGAAGAGCAGCACAGCATTCTGCTTGAGAGCGTCTTTGATCTCGTTGTACAGGGACTTCTGGGCCAGATCCGGCACCAGCATCGCAACCAGATCGGCTCCGGCGACGGCCTTGAGCGGTTCCGCCACGGTGAGTCCGTCACGCTTGGCCTGCGTCCAGCCGTTGCCACCCTTGCGGACGCCGACGACGACCTTGAAGCCGCTGTCCTTGAGATTCAGCGCATGGGCGCGTCCCTGGCTGCCATAACCCAGTACGGCGATCAGCGCACCCTTCAGGGCCTTCTTGTCGACATCTTTCTGCGAATACAAATGCATCTTCGATACTCCAGTAAAAAACGTTCCCTAAACCCAACGGCAATCCAAAAACGAAGAACCCCGCTGCGGTGGCCGGAGCGGGGTTCTGGTGTCTGCGTGGCGGATTTCAGTATTGGCTACGCATTCAACTCCCGCGCCGGCTGCCGTTTACCGGCAGCAGCAGTCCTACGGGCAGCAGGGCACCCGCAAGCACAGGACGCGCATTATGGCGGTTCCGGGGCTGAATTTGAGGCGGTTGTGAAAAATTACTGCTCATAAACGACCTTCGGGTCGAGTTCAGCATGCCTCAAAGGCGCTGTCAATGCCCCGCATTGGCGCCCAAAGGGGCGGGGATTGGCTAAGCTAAAAGCTCCTCAAATACCTGCGCCGGGGCCGCATTCACCATGAACTCATCCAACCCGTCGGAGGCGCCGCAGCGCGTCGGCGTGCCCCTGTGGCTCGCTGGTGAGGCCAACTGGCCCGCAGTGCGTGCATCGCTCCCTGAAGGCATGCGCGCTTGGCTCGACGCTCAAAACTTCCGCGGCGAGCGACACCGTTGTGTCGCCTGGCCGGACGCTGAGGGCGGAGTAGCCGGGGCGATTCTAGGTTTAGGCGCCGGCCCATCCGCTGAGCCGCTGGATCCGTGGCTGGCGGCTGCCTGTCCCGAGCGACTGCCGCCCGCAGAATACACACTGAAAACCGCTCTCACTCCCGCGGGTGCCACCCAGTTTCTGCTTGGCTGGAAGCTGGGTAGCTATCAATTGACCGCATTCAAAGGCGAGCCGCGCTCGCCGCGCTTGGCGCAGCTGACACCTCCCGAGCAAGCTGACTATCGCTACGCCGATGCGTGCGCTCGTGCGATGTCGCTGACCCGCGATCTGATCAACACACCGGCCAACCTGATGGGCCCGGCTGAGTTAGCGGCCGCGGCGTCGGAGCTTGCAGGGCGCAGCGGCGGTGAGTGTCAGTTAATTCAGCACGCAGCGCTGCGAGAGGGTTTTCCGCTGATCAGTGCCGTGGGTCAGGGGAGTGATCGCGCGCCGCTGCTGATCGACTGTCGCTGGCAGCGCCCGGGTGCTCCACGGGTGGTGTTGGTTGGAAAGGGCGTGTGTTTCGATACCGGCGGACTGGATATCAAGCCTCCATCCGGCATGCTTCTGATGAAGAAAGACATGGGTGGCGCTGCCTGTGCGCTGGGCTTGGCGCAGCTCTTGCGCGAGCTCGATCTGGCAATTGATTTGCAGCTTCTGATTCCCGCGGTTGAGAACAGCGTCAGCGGAGGCGCTTATCGACCCGGTGATGTGTGGCCCTCGCGCAAAGGCCTGCGGGTGGAGATCGGTAACACGGACGCGGAAGGCCGGCTGGTGCTCGCGGACGCCCTGACGTTTGCCGGTGAAACACAGCCGGACTTGTTGATTGATCTGGCCACTCTTACGGGTGCCGCACGCACTGCCCTCGGTCCTGAACTGCCCGCCATCTTTTCGAACCGTGATTCGCTACTTCAGGCGTTGCGCGCCGCGGGCGAGGCCGTAGCCGATCCGCTCTGGCCGCTCCCTCTCTGGTCTGGCTACGAAGACGAGCTGGCGAGTCGGGTCGGGGATCTGAACAACGTCTCCAGCAGCGGCTTTGCCGGTGCAATCACGGCTGCGCTGTTTCTGCAGCGTTTCGTGAATCCGGACACGGAGTGGGTCCATATCGATTTGTTTGGCTGGAACTCGAAAGAGAGACCGGGTCGCCCCATCGGCGCTGAAGCACATTGCTTACGTGCGTTGTACGAGCTGCTTAAACAGCGTTACGGGCACTGACTCCGGTGAATCGCCCCAGTCCACTCACTGAGGGGATCTACCGGCGTGAAGTGCTGCCCTGGGCACTGCTGGGCATGACCAGCGGCTTGGTCGAGGGCGCGACGGTTGCAGTTCTTGTTAAGAAGGGTTTCGCCGGACTCGTATCGCCAACCTGGATCAACCTGGCCGTGGCCATGGTCAGTGGTGCGCCGGCTCTGGCCAATATCTCCAGCTTTGCCTGGGCCAATCTCGCGCATGGCCGCCAACGGGTCGGCGTCCTCGTCTCCATTCAGACTTTGTTTGCGTTGGCCGTTGCGTTGCTTGCATTCATTCCATTCGGAGCCGCGGGACTGTTCGTCACCATCGGTATCGTCATCCTCGCGCGCCTTCTCTGGGCGGGCATCCTGACCGTGCGCTCAGCAGTGTGGACCGCTAATTATCCGCGCAGTGTGCTTGCACAGATGACAGGGCGTCTGGTCTTGGTTAGTTCCCCCGGCATCGCACTGGTGGCAGTCAGCGCCGGTTTCATCATCGACCGCGATCCGCAATACGCGCGCTGGTTGTACGCGTTTGCAGCTGCGTGTGGGTTGGCGGGTGCATGGTTATATCGATCAGTGCGCGTGCGCCGCGAGTACCAATTGTTGGCCGCCGAGTTGAAAGCGGACGCCGATGGTGGAGCGTTTAACCTGCGCATCCTTCGGCAGATCTTGCGTGCTGATCCGGACTATCGACAGTTCATGGTTTGGATGGGGCTATATGGAGCCGGCAACCTGATGTCCAGCGCGCAACTGGTTGTGCTGTACACGGATCGCATGCAGCTGCCGGGCATGATGCAGATTTGGCTGCTGACCGTGTTGCCGCTCTTGCTCATGCCCCTTTGTCTGCCGTGGTGGGCGCGCCAGTTCGATGCGGGTCATGTCATCCAGTATCGCGCGCGCCAGTGTTGGGTGCTTATCTCCGCTATCATCGTGGCCGCTCTCGGTGTCTGGCTCACCGAAGTGTGGTTGCTCTGGGTGGCGGCAATTCTCAATGGCGTGGGCTATGCTGGTGCCCAGCTGGGCTGGAACCTCGGTCACAACGACTTCGCGTCGTTGGGCCAGGCGCAGCATTACATGGGTGTGAATGTCACGCTGACCGGAGTGCGCGGGCTGCTGGCTCCGCCTCTGGGCATGGCCTGTTACGAGTTGCTGGAGTCCTGGCAGCGTGGATGGGGCATGGCGGCGCTGACTCTGCCCGCGATGTTGGCCGTCGCCGGCGGCATCGGTTTCGTGCGCATGAGTCGCCAGCGGGCACAATGATTTTGTAAGTTTTTCCGAGGATAGAGCATGACGAAGAAAGTGGATCCGCGCGCTTATTCGCGCCTTGTGGTCGATGGCATCAAGCAGACTCCGGCGCGCGCCATGCTGCGGGCCGTTGGATTTAAAGATGCTGACTTCGCCAAGCCACAGATCGGCATTGCCAGCACTTGGTCCAACCTGACGCCCTGCAATACACACATCGATGTATTGGCCCATGAGGCGGCTGCCGGGGCCAATTCGGCCGGCGGCAAGGCTGTGTTGTTCAATACGATCACTGTCTCGGACGGTATCTCGATGGGTTCGCCCGGCATGCGTTACTCGCTGGTGTCACGCGAGGTCATCGCCGATTCAATTGAGACCGTTGCAGGGGCAGAGGGCTTCGATGGCATTGTGGCCATTGGTGGCTGCGACAAGAACATGCCCGGCTGCGCCATGGCGATTGCGCGCCTCAACCGGCCCGCGGTATTCGTCTACGGCGGCACCATCCGTCTGGGTGCCAAGCGCCGCGACATTATTTCGGTCTTCGAGGCCGTTGGCAGCCGCGCCGCGGGCAAGATCAGCGACGCTGAGCTGCTGGAGGTTGAGCGTACGGCCATCCCGGGCCCTGGAAGCTGTGGCGGCATGTATACCGCCAACACGATGGCGTCGGCGATCGAGGCGCTGGGCATGAGCCTGCCGGGCAGTTCCGCCCAGGAGGCTGTGGGCGATCAGAAGCATAACGACTGCCGCCGCGCCGGCGAGGCCGTGGTCAAGCTGACCAAGGCTGGAATTCGCCCGCGCGACATCATGACTCGCAAGGCCTTCGAGAACGCCATCACTGTCATTATCGCGCTCGGTGGCTCCACCAATGCCGTATTGCATCTGCTTGCAATGGCGCACGCGGCCGAGGTTCGGCTGGGTCTCGATGACTTCACACGCATCGGCAAGCGGGTGCCCGTGCTGGCCGACCTCCGTCCCAGCGGCCGCTATGCGATGTCGGAGCTGATTGCCATCGGTGGCATCCAGCCCCTGATGAAGCGCCTGTTGTCAGCCGGGCTTCTGCACGGAGACTGCCTGACCGTGACGGGGCGGACGATGGCGCAGAACCTGGCGAAGGTCCGGGATTACCCGGCTGATCAGGTCATCGTTCGTCCGCTGTCTAACCCCATCAAGAAGGACAGTCATCTGGTTGTGCTCTACGGCAATCTGGCGCCCGAGGGCGCGGTGGCCAAGATCACTGGCAAGGAAGGGTTGCGTTTCGAGGGCCGGGCCCGCGTGTTTGATGGTGAGGAGCAGGCCACTCAGTCAATCCTGGCCGGCAAGGTCAAGGCGGGGGATGTCGTGGTCATTCGCTATGAAGGACCCAAGGGCGGGCCCGGAATGCGCGAGATGTTGAGCCCAACCGGGGCCATTATGGGTCTGGGGCTCGGCAACAAGGTCGCTTTGCTCACAGATGGTCGCTTTTCCGGTGGCACGCATGGTTTCGTAGTCGGCCACGTCACGCCTGAGGCTGCAGTCGGCGGGCCTCTGGCTGCCGTGCGCAATGGCGATCGGATTGCCATTGACGCTGAACGCCGCACGCTGCAGTTAGATGTGGGAGCAAGCGAGTTGCAGCGTCGTCTCCGTACACGCAAGTCGCGAAGCCCCTACGCCACACGCGGTGTTCTGGCCAAATATGCACGCAGCGTGAGCAGCGCCTCCAAAGGGGCTGTAACTGATGCGTTGGCAGACTAATCGCTCGCTGTCATCTACATTTGTGTAAAGATTTTGCAGTTAACTGCACTGTGAATCTGGTTCATCTGGGTGGTTGTAAGGATTGTGTGCAACGGTTAAAGTTGCTCTCAGTTCACTAGGGGTCTTGGTGAGGAAGTTCGAACGATATGTCCACGTCCTATTACGCTGCTAGGGATCCCAAGCGCGCACAGCGCCGTTCGATGGTGCTGCTGGGCGCCATCGCTCTGCACATTCTCCTGATCTGGGCATTTAATGCCGGTCTGGGTCACGCTCTAGTCAAGTTCATTGCGCCGCCCCTAGAGACCTCGATCATTCAGGAAGAGAAGGTCGTGGACAAGCCGCCGCCACCGCCTCCGCCAGAAATGGAGCATCCGCCCGTTCAGGTCGTGGCCCCTGAAATCACCATCAACCTGACACCGGACACGCCGCCGCCGCCAATCGCGCAGGTGACGACTCAGCCGGTTCCGCCAGTCATCCATACTCCGGCTCCACCGGCACCTGTGGTGCCTGACACGGCGATCAAGCCACTGTCCATCCCGAATCCTGAAGACCTTTATCCGTCTTCGGCGAAGCAGGCTGGCCAGGAAGGCGTCGTCCGAGTCAAGCTCTGCGTCGACGAGGCCAGCAAAATCGAGTCGGTTTCAGTGGCCGAATCTTCGGGCTACAGCCTGCTGGATGATGCCGGCGTCCGCGTTGCGAAGGGCGGTCGTTACCGCGCAGCAACCAAAGCGGGCAAGCCTATTTCGATGTGTGCGAACCTTCCGATCCGCTTCTCGTTGACGAAAAAGTGATCGCGTTGGTGTCTTAGAGTTAGATCTGTTTTCTGGTTTATTTGGACATTTTCAACAATTGAGGTCGCCCTGATCGGGTGTGCCGGATAGTTAAAAAGGGATCGTTATGGAAGCCGAACTCGCCGCAGCCGCCAATACCTCGAACGCGAACCCATATGGCCTGGTAGCCCTGTGGAATACCGGCATGATCAGCAAGGTCACCCTGATCATCCTCGTGTTCATGTCACTGTATTCGTGGTTCATCATCTTCACCAAGCTCTGGGACCAGCGGAACATGGCGAAAGCCGCCGCAGACGTCGAGAAGAAGTTCTGGACTGCCTCTTCGATCAAAGAGGGCGTAGAGCGCCTCCGCAAGGGCGACGACTTCCGCTTCATTGCTGAAGACGGTCTGCGCGCTGCCTCGCATCACGAGGGTCGTCTGACCGACCGCATCGACCTGCACGAGTGGGTAACCATGGCGCTGCAGCGTGCAACGGATGCCGTGACCAGCAACCTGTCCAGCGGTCTGCCATTCCTGGCGACGGTGGGTTCAACGGCACCGTTCATCGGTCTGTTCGGAACGGTTATGGGCATTCTGAACGCCCTGATCGACATCGGCATGTCTGGCCAGCCCAGCATCGACCGAGTTGCCGGTCCCGTCGGTGAGGCCCTCCAGATGACAGCTATCGGCCTGGTGGTCGCAGTTCCGGCCGTCGCTGGCTACAACTGGCTGCTGTCGCGTAACAAGGTTCTGCAGGCTGAAGTGCAGGGCTTCGCCAGCGACCTGCATGCGTACCTGCTGAGCGGTTCGCGCGTTGATTCGGGCGCTGCTTCGGCCGGCGCCGCAAACAAGCCGGCCGGCAAGTAAGTTCATTCACTGACCGTCGCAAGGGCAGGGGCCAGCTATGTCAATGAGTGTAGGCGGTGGCGAGGAAGGCGGCGCCATAGCGGATATCAACACGACTCCGCTGGTCGACGTGATGTTGGTGCTGCTGATCATCTTCTTGATCACCATTCCCATCATCACCAAGACGGTGAAGCTGGATCTGCCCAAGGCGGTCAACATTCCGACGCAGACTAAGCCGGAAAACATCACGGTTTCCGTGGCGCCGGACGGCAAGATGTACTGGAATGGGCAGCTCGTGGAAAACACCCGCGAGCTGACCGATCTGGTTAAGCCATTGGCACTGAAGGTGCCACAGCCTGAGGTCCACATCCGGGGTGACGTCAACACTCTGTACAAGGACATAGGCAAGGTCATCTTCGGTATTCAGCGAGGTGGCATCATCCGCGTGGGCTTCATCACGGAGCCGGATCGCGGGACGCCGCTGCGCTGAGGGTTGACGACCGAGCGGCCCATCGGTGGCTGCAGTTTCTAATAACGGGATTTGGGCGCGGGGAATAGCAGATGTCAATGAGCGTTGGGCAGAGTGGTGGCGACACCAAGTCATTGTGTGAGATCAATACCACGCCGTTGATTGACGTGATGCTGGTGCTCCTCGTGACGCTGATTCTTTCGCTGCCGGTGCAGACGCATGCCGTCAAGCTGGACATGCCGCCCCCGCCGGCGAATCCGCCTCCGCCTCCGCCGGTCAAACCCGAAATCATCGATCTTGAGGTTGATTTCGACGGCACCGTGGCCTGGAACGGGCATGTGATGACCCTGCCGGAACTGGAACGCACATTCCGTCCGGAGGCCGCCAAGGATCCGCAGCCGGAGATTCACTTCCGTCCCGATCGCCGGGCGCGTTACGAAGTGGTCGCCAAGGTGCTCGCGATCGCGCAGCGCAATCGCATGACCAAGATTGGCTTCGTCAATACCGCCGAGTTCGCGAACGACTGAGTCCGCGTCGCTTCTGGGGCACCCGGATGCCGACGGTTCCGGGTGTTGCTACCATTAGCCGCATGAAGTTTTACTCGCCATTTTCTGGCTGGAGTGGTCAATGCTGACATCATCGAAGACCGTAGCTGCACTGCTGGTTGTTTCCTTGTCGCTGTCCGCCGGGCTGGCTCAGGCAGCCGAGGAGAAGGTCAGCCGGGCGATGGAAAAGCCGCTGAAGGCCTGCAACGATTCTTACGAGGCCAAGAAATTCGATGACGCCATTGCAAAGTGCAAGGAGGCCCAGACCCTCCCGGGCCGCAGCGAGTACGACAACTTCATCATTAATCAGATCCTCGCTGTCAGCTACGCTCAGACCAAGCGTTTTGCCGACGCCTATCCGCTGTTGAAGGAGGTTGTTGGCTCGCCACACGTGAATCCGAAGGCGAAGGATGCATTCACTGCGACGCTTGGGCAGATCGCCTATCAGCTCAAGGACTACAACGGCGCAATCGAATGGACCCAAAAATCCATTGCCGCCGGACAAGACACCGCTGAAGCGCGCAACATGATCGCTGCCGCTTACTACGGGCAGAGCAAGTTCAAAGAATGCGTCTCGGCGACCCAGGAAGTTATCGGTCGCGCTGAGCGTGGTGGTCAGCGTCCCACCGAGAACTCGCTCCGTATGCTCTACGAGTGCCAGGGCAAGACCAATGATGACTCAGGCCAGGGGCATACCATCGAAAAGTTGGTGACTTACTACCCGAAGCCTGATTACTGGCTCAATGCCATGATCACGCTGATTAAGTCAGCTCATAACAACGAACGACTGCTCCTGCAGGTGTATCGACTCCAAGCTGAAGTGGGTACTTTGAAGCGCGGCGACCAATTCTCAGAAATGGCCCAGCTTGCTGTCGAGCAGGGTTATCCGGGTGAGGCTGTCAACGCGCTGCAGCAGGGCCTGGGTAAGGGCGTCTGGACCGATTCGCGCGAGAAGGCCAAGAGCGAGCGCCTGCTGGACGCTGCCAAGAAAGCCTTGGCTCAGGAAAAAGACGGCATTGCCAAGGCTGAGGCCGAGGCCCAGCGCACCGGCGATGGCGACCTCCTTGTGGGCGTTGGCTCCAGCTACCTCTTTAACCTCGGCAATGCTGAGAAGGCCGCCGCGTTGATTCAGCAGGGCATCGGCAAGGGGCTCAAGAAGATTCCTGTGCAGGATGCCTACATCACGCTGGGACTGGCCCAGGCGAAGAACAAGAATGCGGCGGAGGCCGATCGGACTTTCGGCAAAGTAGCCAAAGACGACAACTACGAGCGTCTGGCGAAGCTCTGGTCGCTGCGGACGAAATAAGCGTTCAGACGGCTCCAGCCGTAACGCAGCATGGCGGCGGGCTATAATGCCCGCCGTCGGCCTAACTCGGCCATTACGGTGCCCCACAAATGATTGAGCCGTCAGGTACCGGCACGGTTGCCGTCATCCGTGCCAAGTTGCACGACATCCGCGTCACCGACGCGGATTTGGACTATCAGGGCTCGATCACACTTGATCCTGACCATTGCGATGCGGTTGGCATCATGCCGCTGGAGTTCGTAGAGGTCTGGAACAAGAATTCCGGCGCTCGCATCACAACCTATGTGATCTACGGCAAGCGCGGCTCGCGCTGCTGCGTTCTCAATGGTGCGGCCGCGCGGACCTGTCAGCCTGGAGATCCGGTCATCATCGTGGCCCGCGCCACCATCCAGCCCGAGCAGTTGGAAAAGATGCGGCCGCGGGTGGCGCTCTTCAATGCTGGCAATGAAGTTCAGAAGCTGCTCGAATATCGCGTCGGCCGTGATGCTCGCGGTCGGTCAACTTTCAGGATCGCAACGTTGCGCAAACGTCGGGCAACGGGCCGACGCTGACACCGGGAGAAATCATGACCATCAAGATTGGCGACACGCTGCCTTCGGGCAAGTTCAAGACCATGGGCGAGGCCGGACCTCAGGAGATCACCACATCGCAGGTGTTCGACGGCAAGCGGGTGCTGTTGTTCTCCGTGCCGGGCGCGTTCACTCCGACCTGCAATGCCAAACATCTGCCGGGCTATATCGCACAGGCCGACGAGCTGAAGAAGCACGGCATCGATACCATCGCTTGTGTGGCTGTCAATGACGTGTTCGTGATGGGCGCATGGGGCAAGGCTGCCGGAGCCGATGGCAAAGTCCTGATGCTGGCTGATGGCAGTGCTGACTATGCCCGTGCTCTGGGGCTTGAACTGGATCTCACCGCCGCAGGAATGGGCATTCGTGGCAAGCGCTTTGCGCTGGTCGCGAAGAATGGGGTCGTCGAGCAGCTGCATGTCGAGGCACCCGGTGAGTTCAAGGTGTCGGCGGCTGATGCGGTGCTCTGCCAGCTCTGAGATAGGTTGAAGTCGCGTGCGCCGGCTATGCGCCGGCGCCACGCGGCAGGTATGCTTGAAAAATGAGTCAAGATACCATTCGGCCCAGCGAGGGCCTGAAGAACGTCCGCTACGAGATTCGCGGTACTCTCGCGCGCCGTGCCCACGAGCTGCAGCGCCAGGGCTACGAAATCATCTCCCTGAACATTGGTAATCCGGGGCTTTTCGGTTTCCGGACGCCCGAGACCATGCGTCTGGCGATGATCGAGAACCTGCCGGATGCCGAGGGCTACTGCCATCAGAAGGGAATCTTCCCGGCGCGCGAAGCGGTGGTGATGCAGCAGCAGTCTCGCGGCGTGACCGGTGTGACTGCCGAGGACGTCTTCATTGGCAACGGTGTCAGTGAGCTGATCGATCTGACGTTGAGGGCGCTGCTCAACGAGGGCGATGAGGTCCTGGTGCCCAGCCCGGATTATCCGCTGTGGACCGCCGCAGTGAACCTTAATCGTGGTCGCGCCGTTCATTATCCTTGCAGACCCGAAAACGGCTTCCTGCCCGATCCCGAGGAAGTGCGGTCTCTGATCACACCACGCACCCGTGCGTTGGTGGTCATCAATCCGAATAACCCCACCGGTACGGTGCTGCCGCGCTCGGTCTTGGAGCAGTTGGCGCGCATCGCCGAAGAGAATCAGCTGGTCGTGTTCAGCGATGAGATCTACGATCAGATGCTCTATGACGGTGCCGAATTCGTGCCGATGGCGACGCTGGTCCGGGACACGCTCTGCGCCACGATGTCCGGTCTCTCAAAGGTTTATCGTGCCTGTGGCTACCGCGTGGGCTGGGTCTCATTCGCCGGCAAAATGTCGGGGGCAGCGGATTATCTGTCCGCACTCGAGTTGCTCAGCTCGTTGCGTTTGTGCAGCAATGTGCCGGCCCAATGGGCGGTGCAAACAGCACTGGGCGGCTATCAGAGCGTTCGCGAACTCATAACACCTGGAGGCAGGCTGTACGAATCACGTGCTGCCATCCTCAATGCTGTTGCCAGTAGCGAATTCCTGCGGCTGGTGCCGCCGCAGGGGGCGATGTACGCGTTCATTGGAGTGGACACAAAGAAGCTCCCTGACTTCGACGATCGTCGCTTTGCGTTGGATCTGCTTGAGCAGAAGCACGTTCTCGTGGCGCCGGGTGTCAGCTTCAATGTTCCGTATCGCACCCACTTTAGGGTCACGACGCTGCCGGATGCGCCCACACTGGCTACGGTGTTCGGACGAATCGACGAACTGTTGCAGCAATACGCGCTGCGGCGGTAACTCAGCGGCTAGAAAGAGCCGGCTACGCGTAGATCGTGGAAGCCCTCTGGGTCGGGAGGGCCCAGTTGCGTCAGTGCCAGTTGAATCAGTTCCATGCTGCCGGGTGCTGCCGCGGCACTGGCGCTGAGATCGAAGCTTCCCTGCATATCGATGGTCAGATTTCCTTTCAGGCGAACTGGGCCACCGAGATCCGACAAAGCACCGCTAATGCGTCCATTGACCAAGGCTGGGTTGGCCAGTCGCCATTCAAAGCTACCGTAGGTGAGGCGCGGCTGAAGCTGTTGGAGATTGCGCAGCCGAACCAAACCCGCTACCGATGTGAGAGCGCCAGCGCGGAACTCAAACTGCGGGGCTTCAAGCTCAAGCAGGCCGCTCCAACCGGCTGGCATGCCACTCGCAATTGGGTTGGGTAGTGGAAGCTGCGCAACAAGGTCGCGCCCGTCAACGCGCAAGTCGCTTGCGATCAGAACTTTGGTTTTTGCACGTACGAGCGAGTCTTCCAATTGGAGCGACAAGCCCAGTCTTGCGTGCAGCAATTCGCGCGGCAGGAATTCCCAGCTGAAGCCAGGCAGAGCCACTTTTCCAACCCTCAGCTTGGCGCATTGGCCATGCCACACGGTGCCGCCCGGCGATTCACATACCACTGCGGCGGGCAGGTGGTTGGTTACCCAAGGGGCGGGCAGGCGCAGCAACACCACCATCAGGAATAATAGTGCGATGCCCAGTACGGTTCGAATTGAGGGCATCAGCGCTCGCGAAGCACTAGGGTGGCATTGATCAGGCCGTCAGCATCAGTCGCGTCGATGCTGGCGCTGTCGATACGGACACCGTAGCGCTGCGCGAGTTGTCCGAGGCACAGCACCAGCGTGTCGAACGGGGCTCGTTCAGCTCGCACTCGCAGCGTGCCGTTACCAGCAGGCTCAGAGGCGATGAGCACGATTCCCGTTTCGCGAGCCACGCGATCAGCGGTTAGCAGTAACGATTCCTTCTCTCCGCTGACGCGGCCGCTGCGCTGATTCTCGGCCACCAGTTGCGGAGCGGCCACTTGTAGCCAGGCCAGATCCTGTCGCCGCTGGCTCAGTCGAGTTTCAGCCGAGGTCACGCGCAGCTGCAGGTTCACCAGTCCGAAGGCAATAAGGATCAGCGGAATGACGATGGCGCCAATGAGCAGTACGCGTTGCTCACGCTGAGGTCGCGCTCGATACCACGTCAGTAGCGAGTTCATGGGCGACCGCCCGATGGCGCGGCTGATTTGATCTGAATATGCGCATCGTAGGCGTCAGCTCCGTGCCCGCCGCCTACCAACTCAGCGTTCAGTCCGTCGCGGCGCAGGGCCTGCCTGACCCTCTCCACTGTTTCTAGATCCCGGGCTCGCAGCTGCATGTCGATATTGCCGTCGCGCAGGGTGAGGGCGCGCAGCTTGCCGGCACCACCGAGTGCCTTCGCAGTGGACTCCATCGCCATCAACAGCATGCCCGGGTCGCGACCGGCGGACTCGAGCAGCTGCGTTTCGACTTGTTTACGAACGGTGGCGGCGCCCGGTGTTGAACCCGGCAGAGCCTCCTGTCCTAGTTTGACTAGGGAGCTCTCCACCCCGGATTCGAGGCGCTGAAGGTCCCATAAGGTATACAGGCGCTCAGCGAGGTGAAGCAGCAGCAGGAGGGCCGCGAGGCCGATTGCGACCCGCCATCGGGGCCAGATCTCGCTCCTCGTGCCACGTTGCTCGTAGTCACCCTGCAAGAGGTTGAGAGGTGTGATGCTACCGAGCTGAAGCGCCAGCCATGGTAGTGGGCCGGGTCCGAGAATCTGCGCACGCATATTGGCAAGTCTTGGACGCAGCGCCTCATAACGGGCGCCGTGACGCTGCCAGTCGCTCTCGGTGGCAACGACGTCGAGGTCAACGCTACTCATCTCCCGCTCGCCAAAGGCCGCCCGTAGAGCCTCCTCGGGCTCGCCAGCAGGCAGGCAGAGCAGGGCGTCAGTGCGATCAATGCCTGAGCCCGAAGTGTCCGCGGTGGGACTCTGCGGCCTGAGTTTTAGAATATCGCCGTCGATCCACGCTAGCGTCTGCGCGGTGTTGGGTGGCAGCAGCGCCCCTTCAGCGACCATCAGTTCAGGCTGTAGTCCGGCATCCTTCAAGGCTTGCAGCCATTGATCCATCAAGGCACGCGACACGACAGCCACAGCAGTGCGCGTGGATTTCCTGCTCACGCGCCCAATGGCGAAATGCTGAGCCTCGAGATCACCCAACAGCTGCTCTTCAAGCGCGTAACGCGCCATCTGTAGGGATCGCGAACCAGCGCGCGGCGGCAGATCGACGTGTGTATAGAGAACATCGGAGGCGGGGACGACTACGCAGACGCGGCGGCCAGCGGCGTGCGCGGCCAACGACGACAGCGGACCGCGCTCGGGGCCGCCCGTAGCCAAGCCTTGAGAATCACAGAGAAGCCATTCGACGTCCGGCTCGGCCGCACGCGGCAATCTCAGCAGCAGCCAGTCCGACATGGTTCAGTCCGTACCAAAGGTTCTGAGAATGGGGCGGATCTGTCCGCCTTCATCCCGATGGATGAGACTGTACAAGGTGAGGCGCGTAGTGCCAATAGTGATGTAGCTGCGGAGTCGGAAGTAAAAAGACGAATCACCGACGCGATTGCCACCGGTGGAAGTCTTCATCAGCAAATTCCATTGCTCCGGCGTCATGCTCGCCTGGTACTCCGGCAACGTCGGGAAGCAACCCGATTTACGCTTTTCGACCAAACCTTCTTCATCGAGACTGAATTCCTGTTTGCCGGGGCCCATGGCGTCGAGCACCACTCCGCTGGCACTGCACGGATTGACCGGCGTGCCAGGCGGCAAGGCCGCCACGTAGGGCAGGAGCCTGAGATAGTTCTCGCGACCGAAACCGGGTAACGCCAATAACTCGGACACGCTGCTGACTGGCATGTTGGGCGTGCGGTACGGAGGCTTTTGCGCGAGGTAGGCGGAATCCTCGGCACCGTCTGGGAGTGTGGGCTGGTTGTCGCGATCAATCCAGTCGATGAGCATCTGGGCCCAGCGTGTTTCCAAACCCAGAAAGGTCAACAGACGCTCGAACTGCTGACGCGCTACAGGATCCGCCACCCCGTTTCCATCAACAAGATTGTTGATGTTGAAACGCCCATGCATGTCCTCGAGGCTGGCCTCAAGCACGACACCCGTATCGATCTCAACCGGCCCGAAGGGCTGAGCCCAAGCCTCGTTGAGCGAATCCTGACGATTGGTCTTCTGATCCTCACGCAGTGCATAGGCGGCCATCGCTTCCGCGCCTTCAGCCACATAGAGCGCCTGAGTGATTGTTAGATTGCCGGCCGCACGCCTTGCATCCAGCGAGCTATCAAAGGCAATTGATGTTGCCACGATGGTTACCAGTGCCACCAAAATGATGGCGGTAATCAGTGCAATGCCCGACTGCGGCTTCATCCGGCCACCTCGACAACCCGCACGATCTTGCCGAGATCTTTTAATACAAGCGTCACCTCAACGGCCAGTGGCCGATGGCGCTGCGTTTGTCGAGAACTTCCGATGAGCTGCCAGTCGTTCTGCCACGCGTGGCTGTTGTCCATGAAGCGGAAGGAGACTGACACCACGTTGTCGATCAGCTCAACGCGAGTCATCGGGGATTCACCCGTCGCGTCCAGAACTGCAAAGTGATAGCGCACCAGCTTCGCATTTTCGATTTGATAGCTGACACGCTGCTCTTCGGGTCTGGCGATGCCGACGGGGTTGGCCCAACCGCCGCGAGTCAAAGAGAGCACAGCGGTGGACTGTAGATTGAGGCTGCTGACGGTGATGGGCGCGGCGGAGCTCGAGGAATTGCTAGAGCTGCTACTCGCAGAACTTGATCCGCTGACACTAGCCGCTGTGAGTTGCGCGGCTGGCATGGCTTTAAGTGCCGGCAGATCCGTTGAACCACCAAGCGGATCACGCACCGGGCGCGGCTGCATCAATGCGATATCCTGCTCGAGCATTCGTAGGGCGCGCTGCAGACTGATGATTCGCGCGGTCTGCTGCTGAAGCTGAATACGGCCCTTGG
The DNA here is from genome assembly GCA_947452065.1 of Gammaproteobacteria bacterium. Lineage (GTDB taxonomy): Bacteria > Pseudomonadota > Gammaproteobacteria > Steroidobacterales > Steroidobacteraceae > FEN-1191. Next base: position 489,838 of record CANGBB010000001.1, on the reverse strand, counting down.
TGACCTGATTCACCACGCCATAGCCCATGGCCATCATGATGGCAGTGATGAATAGTGCGACGAGCAGTTCGATCAGGGTGAAGCCACGCATGCGCATGTCTTATCCCCCCGCCGGTGGTTTGGGCGTATCGGGTTGCCCAGCGCCCATGCCGGGTGTCCCATCATTGCGGGGCGAATTGCCGCCTGGGGCAGGATCGTCAGGTGGCCCGCCGGCTCGCTGCCCGGGGTTTTGCGGACTGCCGTTCCAGTTGGGCTGTTCACCGTTGCCGGGCGCCACGGCATCGCCGCGGAAACCCGTCACGTTTGCCAACCAGAGGGCATCGTTGTCGTTCGTGCCATCGGCGTGGCGAACTTTCACTGTGATGCGGTAGATGCCTGGCAGACTGATTTGCGTGATTTCCTGTTGCCAGTGCCATCGAACACTGGCGTAGTCCTCGATATCCCCGCTGGTGACACCCTCTGTCGGCATCGTCGCTGCTAAACGGGTGGCTGAGATCTGGTTGAAGCCAATCCACTCCGCAAATGTCCGATCACGCATACGGCTGGTATTGTCAGCTGCGGAATTAAGCGCCATCAGTGCTGCGCCTGTGCCCAGTGCAACGATCAATAGCGCGATCAGCACCTCGATCAGAGTGAAACCGCGCGGTAGTCTGCCGGGAACTTGTTTCATGGCGCCACGAGCTTCAGCTCGCTCGCTGTGACGCTGCCCTCTGCATCGACGCCAAATGTGACGCGATGTCCGCTTGGAGTTCGCGCCAAGGTCAGCTGAAAATCACTGGTGTCGCCGCTGCTAAAAAGCATGATTTGCGGGGTGAGATCCGGCAGCTCGCTTTGGAGCTTGGTGCCGGCCTCCGGCTCCTTCAGGATCACCTCGCGTCCCTCCACGCTCAGTAAAAACAGCAGCCCTTTGGGGAGTCGATGCAAGCTGAGTGCATTGTCGAGGGTATCCTCACCCCACTGGCGTGTGCGATTGTCATACACGACAAAGCGGTAGCTGCCCGGTGTGATCCGTATTCCGTATTCCTGAGTCTGCAGCTCCGCACGCTCACGCACGTAACCGAACAGGCCGGAGAGCCGACCGCGCTCACGCTCCAGTTCGCTGTCGCGCCCCGTGCTGCCCACACTGAGAATCAGGCCGGCGATCACAACACCAATGATCACCACGACCACCAGCACCTCTACCAGCGTGAATCCGCTGACAGCCCTGGGTGGTGGGCCCGAACGGGCGCGGCTTGAGCTACCTCTCGAGATTCCAGTTCCCGATATCGGCGTTGACGCCTTCGCCATCAGGCTTGCCATCAGCGCCCATCGAAAAGAGGTCATATTCACCGCCATGCGATCCCGGGTAGGCGTATTTGTAATCATTACCCCATGGATCTTTGTTCAGCCGCTGAAGGTACCCGCCGGCGCGCCAATTCTTGGCTGATCCGTCCGCCGGCTGCTTGGTGAGCGCCGCAAGACCTGCCTCCGTGCTCGGATAATTGAAATTGTCCAGCTTGTACATCGTCAGGGCGGTTTCGAGCGCTTGCAGATCGCCCTTGGCTTTGACGATGCGCGCATCATCGACGCGACCGAGAAACTGCGGCACCACGAAAGCTGCGAGCAGGCCGATGATGATGACTACCACCATGATCTCGATGAGCGTGAAGCCGCGCTCTGCGCTGCGTGCCGGGACCGCCGGAAAGCGTGTATGGTTCATCACTCGTCCCCGCTGTTTCTCCTGAGGTTCGGTCATATTAAGGGATTCATGCCTCATGGACCATGGTGCGCAGAGTCGAGGGTTGAAAGGGCCCGTAGCTAAACCCGGCCGGTACGGCCGAGCGGTCGTCCTGGTCATTCCTGTATTGATCATGGTCTCGATACAGCTCATCGGTGAATCAGCGCTCAGTGCGCTTCGCTACGAGCGCAACCGGTTAGTGATGGGGGAGTGGTGGCGCTTGTTTTCAGCGCACGCTGTGCATCTGGATGTGCGGCACCTGCTGTTCAATCTTGCGGGTCTCATCCTTCTCTGGCTGCTGTTTTCGCGGGATTTCCGTGTGGGGCGGTGGTTTCTGATTCTGGTGGCTTCGATGCTGGCAGTGGATGCCGGCCTTTGGTGGGGTTCGCCGCAGGTTCTCTGGTATGTCGGCGCTTCAGGTGCTCTGCATGGCCTTTGGGCGGCGGGGGGCTTTGCGCAGTGGCGGCGCGAGGCATCACCCACGCTGCTCCCGTTGATGGCGCTGGTTCTCAAGCTGATGGTTGAGCAGTGGCGCAACGAAAGCATCGTGGTTGCGGGACTGCCCGTGGTGCCACAGGCCCATCTCTACGGTGCGCTCGGCGGGCTGATCTTACCGGTGATCTGGGAAGTTGCCCGGGTCCGGCGCGTGACACGGCTATAATCGGCGGCCTCTTTGGTCGGTATCAGGGTGCTGTTGCGATGACTTTGGCAATTGTGTTTCCAGGGCAGGGTTCTCAGTCGGTGGGCATGTTGGCGGAACTGGCGTCGCAACACCCAGTGGTGGGTGAGACATTCGCTGAGGCATCGTCAGCCTTGGGCTACGACCTCTGGGAGCGCGTCGCTGCCGGTCCTGCTGAAGCCCTGAATGCCACGGCTTGCACGCAGCCGGCCATGCTCGCCGCCGGCATTGCCACCTGGCGCGTCTGGAGACAGACGAACGGTCCATTGCCCGAAGTGGTTTCTGGACACAGCCTCGGTGAATTCACCGCGCTGGTCTGCGCTGGGGTCTTCAATTTCGCGGATGCCATCCGCTTGGTCCGCACCCGTGGTGAGTTGATGCAGGCTGCTGTCCCCGCAGGCACCGGTGCGATGGCCGCCGTTCTAGGCATGGATGATGCTGCTCTCGAAGCGGCCTGCGCCGAGGCCGCACAGGGCGAAGTCGTCGAGGCCGTTAATTTTAACTCGCAGGGGCAAGTGGTCATCGCTGGCCACGCAAGCGCAGTCGAGCGCGCGATTGCGCTGGCCAAGAGCCGCGGCGCCAAGCGCGCGGTGCTGTTGCCGGTGAGCGTTCCCGCGCACTCGAGCCTGATGCGTGGCGCTGCGGAGCAACTGCGTGAATGCCTGGAAGGCGTGCCCATGCAGGCGCCCCAACTACGTTACCTCAGCGCCGTTGACGCCCAGATGCACAGCGATGTCGCTGATATCCGTGCGACGCTGGTGCGTCAGCTGGCCAGCCCCGTGCGCTGGACCCAGACGGTGCTGGCGCTGACCGCCGCCGGCGCCACCACGCTGGTCGAGTGCGGGCCGGGCAAGGTTCTGACCGGCCTGAACCGCCGCATCGAGAAGCGTGCCGAGATCACCTGCCTGGCCGTCGAAGATGCTGCATCGCTAGCCACCGCCATCAATCATTGCCAGGGAGTTCCCCATGTCTGAGTTGCCCTTGTCGGCTGACGTTGCACTGGTTACTGGTGCCACCCGTGGAATAGGTGCCGCAATCGCGCGCGCATTGGCAGCGGCCGGTGCCCGTGTGGTGGGCACAGCCACCAGTGCTGCGGGGGCTGAGGCGATTAGCGCAGCGCTCGCCGGTAGCGGCGGGCGTGGAATCATCTATAACGCTTCGGATCGTAGTGGCGTCGAATCGCTGCTGGCTGATCTGGAGGCGCATGAAGGCTTGCCCAGCATCCTGGTCAACAATGCCGGCATCACCCGCGACGGTCTGATTCTGAGAATGAAGGATGACGACTGGGATCAGGTCATCGACACCAACCTCTCGGCGGTGTTCCGCCTCAGCAAGGCCTGCTTGAAGCGGATGTTGAAAGAACGCCGCGGCCGAATCATCAGCATCACATCGGTAGTGGGTGCCATTGGCAATGCGGGGCAGGCGAACTACTCGGCGGCCAAGGCCGGGCTGGTCGGGCTGACCCGCGCCCTGGCGCGGGAGGTTGCCTCGCGGGGTATCACCGTCAATGCGGTGGCTCCAGGCTTCATCGAGACCGATATGACTGGCGCCCTAAACGAAGCGCAGCGGGCCTCGTACTACGGACAGATTCCTCTGGCCCGTTTCGGGTCGGTGGAGGACATCGCCGCAGCCGTGCTCTTCCTTGCCGGACCCGGGGCGGGGTATGTGACCGGCCAGACGCTGCATGTAAATGGCGGCATGTACATGGGATAAGTCCATAAAAAGTCAAGGAAAATCGGTTTGCATGCTGATTCTGGTGTGGCGACCGGATGGACCTTCACTTACAATGCGTGGCCCCGTGGCTATGGGCGCCTTTCAAATGAGGGGCGTCGACCTGAGTACAGGGCCCCCGTTCTAAGAGAGGACAAGAGAAAGATGAGCAGCGTTGAACAGCAGGTGAAGGCGATTGTTGCCGAGCAACTGGGCGTCAAGCCCGAGCAGGTCACCAGCGCAGCTTCCTTCGTCGATGATCTGGGTGCCGACTCGCTCGATACCGTCGAGCTGGTGATGGCCCTGGAAGAAGAATTCGAAATCGAAATTCCTGACGAAGACGCCGAAAAGATCACCAACGTCCAGCAGGCGATCGACTACATCAACGAGCGTCGCAACAAGGCCTGAGGCCTTGTACTGCCGCCTCCGCCACCAAACGCCATGAGCAAGCGCCGCGTCGTCGTTACCGGCCTCGGCGTCGTCTGCCCACTTGGGAGCAGCGTCGACGAGGCTTGGCAGGGTCTTTTGCGTGGTGAGAGCGGTATTGCGCCCATCACCCGCTTTGACGTGTCAGCCTTTGCGACGCGTTTTGGCGGGGCGGTGCGCAACTTTGATCTAGAGAAGTACATGTCGCCGAAGGAAGCTCGGCGCATGGATCCCTTCATGCACTACGGCATCGCAGCCGGTGTGCAGGCCGTGGCTGACGCCGGCCTGGATTTCGACAAACTGGATCGTGACCGCTGCGGTGTCGTCGCCGGCTCTGGTATCGGCGGGCTCAGCACCATTGAGTCTGAGCATGACGCCTATCTGAATGGCGGGCCTCGCAAGATCTCGCCGTTTTATATCCCCGCATCGATCATCAACATGCTTGCTGGGCACCTGTCGATCCGCTTTGGCCTGCGTGGCCCAAACCTCGGCGTGGTGACCGCCTGCACGACCTCGACTCATGCGCTGGGTGTCGGCATGCGCACGGTGCAATACGGCGATGCTGATGTTGTCATCGCCGGCGGCGCAGAGATGGCCACGACGCCCACCGGGCTTGGCGGCTTTTCTCAGGCCAAGGCACTGTCCACTCGCAACGATTCGCCCGAGACTGCAAGCCGCCCGTTTGATCGGGATCGTGATGGCTTCGTGCTCGGCGACGGCGGCGGGGCGATGATCCTGGAAGAATACGAGCATGCGAAGCGCCGTGGCGCCCGCATCTATGCTGAACTGGCTGGCTTCGGTATGAGTGGTGATGCCCACCACATCACCGCGCCTCTGGAAGACGGTGACGGCGCGCGTCGTTCAATGGTTCAGGCCATGCGCGATGCCGGCGTGAATCCGGATCAAGTGCAGCACCTCAATGCCCACGCCACTTCCACGCCATTGGGTGACAAGGCCGAGACCGCCGCCGTCAAGCGAGCATTCGGCGACCATGCGCCCAAGCTGGCTGTGAGTGCTACCAAGTCGATGACCGGACACCTGCTGGGTGCGGCCGGCGTCGTCGAGGCGATCTTCGCCACTTTGGCGATTCGCGATCAGGTGGCGCCACCGACGATCAATCTGCACAACCCGGATCCGGATTGCGATCTGGACTACGTGGCCAATGCAGCGCGCTCGATGATGATCGACGTGGCGATCTCTAACTCCTTCGGCTTCGGCGGCACCAACGGCTCTGTGCTGCTGCGCCGCCTGCGAGACTAGGCAGCGGCTCTGCTGCGCGCTCCAGCGCAGTCTCCTGTCATGCTCTCAGAACTCATCGCTGCGACGCCTGCAACCTTGCAGGCGCTCGCGGCAACTGCTCCCCATGATTTCCCGTTGCTCCTGGACAGTGCTGCCGAGGGGCCGCTGTCGCGCTGGTCTATGCTGGCCGCATTGCCCGGGGCCACCATACGCCTGCGCGGCGATGGTCAACTGGAATGCCAGGGAGTCAGCCCGGTGGGCGGCTTTCTCGACACACTGGACGCGGCCTGGCGCAGCGAGCAATCAGCGTCACCCACTCAGCCCGAGGGCGATCGGCCACCGTTTCGCGGTGGCTGGGTCGTGTTCCTGGGCTATGAAATCGCGCGCGAGATCGAGTCCGGACTGACGCTGCCCGGTCTTGCTGGGGATGCGACAGTGGCTCACGCCATCCGCATTCCCGCGCTGTTGGCTTTTGATCATGAGACGCAACAAGCCTGGCTGATCGCCGAGGATGCTGCAGCCCCGGGACTGGCCCGGCTGCGAGAACAGATCCGCAGTGTGAGCCATGCTCAGCAGCTGGCGGCGCCTGCATCCCTGCCGGAGTTGCAGGAGGATGATCCGGATTCGTTCCTCGCCGCAGTGCGCATGGCCCGCGAACACATCGCAGCTGGAGATATCTACCAAGCCAATCTTTCCCGCGCATGGCGAACCACTGTGCCAACCAGCTTCGATGGCCGGGCGCTGTACGCTGCATTACGCAGGGCCAATCCGTCGCCATTTGCGGCCTGGCTGCAAACTGAGCACTTGCAGTTGCTGAGTTCTTCACCTGAGCGCCTCGTCCGTAGTCGCGGGAAGAAGGTCGATACACGCCCGATCGCCGGTACTCGTCCAAGGAGAGTCGACGGTGGCGGTTCGGCCATCGAGATCGCCGGACTGCTGGCCAGTGCCAAGGAACGGGCAGAGCACACGATGCTGATCGACCTCGAGCGCAATGATCTCGGTCGCGTCTGTATGGGCGGTACTGTGGCCGTCGATGAGTGGATGGTCACGGAGAGTTACGCTCATGTGCACCATATCGTCTCGAATGTCTCGGGGCAGTTGCGTCCAGATGTTTCACCGGTCGACGTGCTGCGCGCCTTGTTTCCAGGTGGAACCATCACCGGTGTGCCAAAGTACCGCTGCATGCAACTGATCGCTGAGCTGGAGGGCGTCGCGCGGGGTCCGTATACCGGTTCGCTGGGGTACATCAATCTCGACGGTGATCTCGACTTTAATATTTTGATTCGCACGATCAGTATCGCGGATGGCATCCTGAGTCTGCGCGCAGGAGCAGGAATCGTCGCTGACTCGGATCCTGCTCAGGAGCTGAACGAGACTCGCGCCAAGGCTCGCGGATTGCTCCGCGCACTGGGTGTTGCATGAGTTCAGTTAGCCCATCAATGTTGATCAATGGTCATGCAGTGACCACGATCGAAGCCACGGATCGCGGTTTGCACTATGGCGACGGACTCTTCGAAACCATGCGTTGCGAGAATGGTCGCGTCCGCTGGCTGGCGTACCACCTACAGCGACTGGCATCGGGCTGTCAGCGTCTGCGGATCCAGATGCCCGATCCCAATCTGTTGCAAAGTGAATTGAGCGCGCTTGCGGTCCATCACAAGCGTGCACTACTTAAGCTCGTCATTACACGTGGCCCGATGGTCCGACGTGGCTACCGGCCCGCCAGCACGGAGCAGCCGACGCGGATTGTCAGCAGTCACACCTGGCCGGACGATGATGGCGCGCCTCTTCGTCTTGGCATCAGCAGCATCTCTCTGGCCGACAATCCGCTGTTGGCGGGCATCAAGCACCTCAGCCGCCTGGAGAATGTACTGGCGCAGCAGGAAGCGGGCGAGCGGGGCCTGGATGAGGTGGTGATGTGCTGCAGCAGTGGCGAGGTGGTCTGTGGCAGCATGTCCAACCTGATTGTCGTGTCGGAGAAGGGCATTTTGACCCCTGCGCTGAACAATGCGGGTGTGCATGGCGTGATGCGAGCGTTGTCGCTCTCTGCAGCGGCGGCCACTGGCATTTCGCTGGCCATCGACCGCGTCAATACGGCGCAGCTGCAGACGGCTAAGGCGATCTATTGCAGCAACATTCGCTGGGGTCTTCGTCGCGTAGAACAGTTTGATGGGCGTCAGCTGGGCAGCGAGGCGCGGATTGCGCAGCTCGAAGAGTGGATTTATGCGCAGCCCTAGCCGCTCGCTCGCTCTGCTGGTGTTGCTGACCAGCGTGATACTCGCATCAGTATTCTCGCTGATTCACCAGGAGCTCAGCCGTGTGGCGATCGTCGGTGAGGATCGCTCCTTCATCGTGTTGCCCGGCGCCAGCCTGCGAAGCACGCTCAGCGAACTCTCGTCCCAGCAGGTGCTTCAGCATCCAAGGCTCATCGAGAGCTGGGCGCGTTGGCAGTATGGCACTCATTTTGTTCTCAAGTCCGGTAGGTACCTCTTTCCGACCGGCAGCACTGGGCGAGACATTCTGGAACAGCTGCGCCTTGGAAAGGTCCAGCTGGATCAGATCACACTGATCGAAGGTTGGAATTTCGAGCAGTTTCGTCACGCACTGGACCTGCATCCCGGAATCACTCACATCTGGCAGACGCTTTCGCCAGCTCAGCTGATGGAGCAGTTGGGCAGTCCCGGCATGCATCCTGAAGGCCGATTCTTTCCGGATACTTACCGCTTCGCGGCCGGAACTACAGACAGCACCGTTTACCGAATAGCCTTTCAGCGCATGGAGCAGGAGTTGAGTCGTGCCTGGCAAGACCGGGCGCCAGGACTGGGGCTCAGAAGCCCTGAGGAAATGCTAACGCTTGCTTCAATCATCGAGAAAGAGACTGGGCGCGAGGACGAACGCGGTCGGGTGGCGGGCGTTTTCGTTAATCGTTTGCGTATCGGCATGCGCCTCCAGTCTGATCCCACTGTGATCTACGGGCTGGGATCGAGTTACGATGGCGATATTCGTCGTCGCGATCTGCTCACTGATACGCCTTACAACACCTATACCCGCCAGGGCTTGCCGCCAACGCCGATTGCGATGCCAGGCGCCGCCTCCTTGCGGGCAGCGGCCCAGCCAGACAAGACCGCTGCAATCTACTTTGTAGCTACGGGTAACGGGGATGGCTCACACCACTTCTCGGCCACGCTCGCGGAGCACAATGCCGCGGTGGCTAGACTGGTGCACAAGCAGAAGGGGGCTCGATGAACGCCGGACGATTCATCTCTCTGGAAGGCGGGGAGGGTGCGGGAAAATCGACGCTGGCGGCTGGTCTGGCCAAGGCGCTACAGGCGCTTGGCATTCCGGTGATTTGTACCCGCGAGCCTGGCGGCACTCCACTGGCCGAGCGCGTACGCGCCGTGGTTCTTGAGCGCGGTGATGAAGTCATCGATCTGACCGCTGAAACGCTGCTCATGTTTGCGGCGCGCTCCATCCATTTGGCCAACAGGATTCGGCCAGCGCTGGCCGCAGGACATTGGGTGATCTGTGACCGATTCACTGATGCCACCTATGCCTATCAGGGAGCAGGGCGTGGCGTGCCGCTACCCTTGATCGATTCGCTTGCGGAGGCGGTCCAGCAAGGGACATGGCCGGATCGCACGTTGCTGCTCGATCTTCCAGTCGAGGAAGGGATGCGGCGTGCCAAGCGCAGAGGCGGTCCAGAGGACCGCTTCGAAGCAGAGCACACGGCGTTTTTTACCCGGGTGAGGGACGCCTATCGGCAGCGCGCAGCCGCTGAGCCAACTCGCTTTCGCGTCCTGGATGCCACGCTTCCACCCGAGCCCCTCTTGGCGGTCGCCTTGGACTCTCTGGCTGAATGGCTGCCCACACCATGAGTGAGGTGGTGTTGCCGGACCTGTTTTGGCTTGAGCCACAACGTGAACAGTTGCGTCAGGCTCATGCCCAACAGCGCCTACCTCATGCCTTGCTGATTCACGACATCCCCGGTGGTGGCGGACAGCATTTGGCCTTGTACGCGGCGCGACTGGCACTGTGTTCGGTCAGGAGTCAGGCGCCCTGTGGGAATTGTCGAGAGTGCGCGCTACTGAGCAGCGCGTTGCCTGGCATCCCGGATTCCATCCAGCATCCCGATCTGTACTGGGTCTCGCCCCTCACTGACGGCGAGAAAGCTTCACAACAAATTTCCATCTCCCAGATCCGCGAGCTGCGCGAGGATCTGTCGCACACCAGTCATGGCAGCAGTGGTGCGTCGGTTGCGATCATCTCGCCCGCCGAGACGCTGACCGTGCCCGCAGCCAACGCCTTGCTCAAGACTTTGGAAGAGCCCCGTACCGGCGCACTGATCGTGTTGCTGACGGCGGCGCCTGGCAAGTTGCTGGCAACCTTACGCAGTCGTTGTCTACGAATGCAGCTAAGACTGCCGCCGCGAGCGCAAATCATCGATTGGCTCAATCAGGCCCGCGGTGCGGCCGATTGGGCTGCGGTGCTGGATGTGATGGGCGATGCGCCATTGCTGGCACTTGATGCTGATGCGCGTCATCTGGCTCAGGTGATGCGCGATACTCAGCATGGACTGGATCGCGTCCTGACCGGCGAGCCGGAGGCGATCAGCACGCTGGCCGCACAGTGGAGCAAGGCGGAGCAACTGCCGGTCAGACTGGCCTGCATCGAGAGCTGGATTGGCGTCCGGGTGGGCGCGACTCCGCCCTCAGGTCTCCAGAAGTCCTCAAGAGCTGCATCCAAGCAGGAAGCGCCAGCAGGAAACCTGGCAGCACTGGTGCGTGCTCACGATGCTGTGTGCGAACTTGCCCGACAGATCACGACGCCGATCAACAAGACTCTGGCGCTGGAACTCATCCTCCTGCAAGTGTCACGATCACGCGGTTCGTGAAGCCCATGAGCCCAGCGGCCGCAGGCGGTAATAAGAACCTATTCGGGCCGACGTAATTCCACTTCGTGACTGCTGAGACCGCCACGCAGCACAAAGGCATCCAAGCCGTTCTCCATGAGGATAAAGGCCGCAGCAGCGCTGCGCCGCCCTGTGTCGCAGTAGACAACCACGGGCTGCGATCGATCCAGCGTAGCCAGCTTGAGGCGAATGAAGTACAGAGGCATGTTCAATGCGCCGGGGATGGACGCGTTGTGGTATTCCGGCGGAAGTCGGACATCCATCCAGCGGCCGCCCGCTGCGACGATCTCTTGTCCGCGCTTATAGTCAACCCATTGCTGCACGGGTTCACTCATCAGCTCGCGAAAGTATGTCTTGCTCAGTCTCATCAGGACGCCGTCGGTCAGCATCGAGACTGTGGCATTTCTGCTGGCCTCAGCAAGCAGTGCCTCTTCACCAAAAGTATCGCCGGTGCTGAGCTCAGCGAGCTTGATGCACTCCGGGCTCCCGGGGATCTCACGAGCCACTGCGCAACGGCCGGAGATGATGGCGTAGAAGTAGTCCCCATCAGCTCCCTGCCTGATGATGGTGTCGCCAGCTCGAGCCTCCACGCGCTCCATGTGCCGCTCGATCGCCTGAATATTCGAAGGCGGAATCCTCTGGAAGGCTGTGGTCTGCAGGAGCGATACCATCCACGCGTCGCTCCCGGCTGACCGGGCGGTTTCATCGGCTTCCTGGCTCTCGTCACCACCGGCCTGATCCCAAGTCATCATCATGTCCAGCAGTTCGCTGTCCAGATCGATGTACTCAATGCTCTCAAGGCACCGCGCGGCGTGCATACGCGGCAATTTTGGTGACAGTGCGATACGCGCCTCGGGTGAGGCGCTGCGGACTACGCGCAATGTACCGTCGCTGCCACTCAACTCGACGGCGCCCGACACCAGCCACAGACTGCGTCGGTCCGTGTCACCTTCCTTGAACAGTTGGGACCCAGCGGGAAGCGTGGCCAAACGTGCCTTTCGTGCCAGTGCGCGGACACTATCCGGCCGCAGGCTCCCGATCGGCGCAAACCGACTGAGCAGCGCAACATCCGGCCGGAGAGCATCGCCCATCATTGACCCGATTGCGGTGGTGCCGTGAGGCTTGAAAAACCCGGATCAGGCCGGAACCGCGCCCCGTGCTTCTCGGCAAGCGCTTCAAGGCGCGATACCACCTCCGCGATGCCGCGATTGCGCGCATAAAAAAGTGGCCCGCCGCGGAAGGGCGCAAAGCCGGTACCGAAGACCACGCCCGCATCGACCAGGCCCTCGTCGGTGACGATGCCCTCGCGCAGACAGGCTACGCATTCGTTCACCAGAGGCAGCAGCAGGCGATCCTGCAGATCTGGTGGCGCAGTGCCACCGGCTGGCTTGATCGCCTTGCCATCGACCCAGGTATACAGCCCGCTGCCGGTCTTGCGGCCCAGTTGTCGCGCAGCCACCAGTTCCCGAACTTTTGCGAACAAGGGTGGCTCGCTGCGACCCAGTTCTCGGTTGATGATTTCGCCCACATGCAGCAGAACGTCGAGGCCCACCACATCGGCAAGTTCGATCGGCCCCATTGGCATACCAAAGTCCACCGCCGCTGCGTCGATGGTGGCCAGAGGGACGCCTTCGCCCGCCGCATGTAGCGCCTCGAGCAAGTAGGGGAAGAGAACACGGTTGACGAGGAACCCCGGACCGCTGCGACAGGGCAGTGGCAGCTTGTCGATACGCCGAGCGAAGCTCATCGCGGCAGCCAGCGGCTCCGGCCGCGTGACCGCGCTGTGGATCACTTCCACCAAAGGCATCTGAGCAACAGGGTTGAAGAAGTGCAGACCAATCAGCCGGCCCGGGTCGGCAAGCTTTTCCGACAGGCGCTCAAGCGCGATGCTCGACGTATTGCTCGCCAATACGGCGCGCGGCGGCAGACGTGACTCAGCCGTTGCATACAGCTGCTGCTTGGCTTCCAGACTCTCGTAGATAGCTTCGATCAGCAGATCCGCAGTGGCCACGCCATCGCCACTCACGTCAGCCCGCAGGCGAGCGAGCGCCGCGGCCCGCTGCTGTGGATCGCGAATGCGCTTTTGGAAGAGCTTGTCGGCGCGCTCCAGTGCGGGCGCGATGAATTTCATCTCGCGATCCTGCAGTGTGACCTCTAAGCCGCGCAGCGCACACCATGCAGCAATGTCCCCGCCCATAACACCCGCACCAACCACGTGGACATGCTGCAGTGATTGATCCGGCTTACCGCCCAGCGCCTTCAGCCGATCCTGCAGTTGGAACACGCGGATGAGCCCATGAGCAGAGTCACTCATGAACAAGGCCGCAATGGCACGCGCCTCAGCCTCGAAGGCACGTTGGCCGGAAACGCCATTGGCCGCCCACTGCTCAACAATGGAATAGGGCGCAGGGTAATGGTCGCGACGAGCCTTTCCGGATACCTGCCGCAGCAGCACCGGTTTGAATAGAGCGCGCACAACCGGCAGCCCGAGCACTCGATCCAGCAATGGCGGCTGGTGCGGAGTCGGCGCCGTCAGCGCCAGAGTGCGGGCGGTGTCTCGAAGCGCATCTTCGGCGACCAGTCGGTCGATGAGACCTGTACGCAACGCACGCTCGCCTCGCCATGGCTTACCCGTCAGCATCAGCTCCATGGCCGCACGAACACCGATGAGGCGAACGCTCCGTACCGATCCGCCAAAGCCCGGCTGTATACCCAACAGCACCTCTGGCAGCCCCATCGCAAGGCGATCCGTATCCACAGCCACCCGGTAGCGGCAGGCCAGCGCGAGCTCCATGGCTCCACCGAGCACGAACCCATGCAGCGCCGCCACAGTCGGGCAGGGCAGGGACTCGATGCGCTGAAACACCTTCTGGCCACTACGCGCCATCTCGCGCGCCTGCTCGGCTGACTCAAGGCGCGTGAATTCGTTGATATCGGCGCCAGCAGCAAAGCCGGAGGATTTGCCGGAGATCAGCACCAGTCCGCGTGGCGGGTTGCGCTCGATGTCATCGAGCAGCGTGGCGAGTTCCATCAACACCGCGCGTCCTAAGGTGTTGGCGGAGGAGCCTGGCTTATCCAACGTCAGCCAGGCGATTCCATCGGTGTCACGCACCAGCGTCCAAGCATTGTCATTGTTCATGCAAGAGACCCCTTATCTTTTGCTCAGGGCATCCGGATCGACACTGAAATCGCAGATGATCGGCCGGTGATCTGAAAGCCGTATGTCAGGTACGCTGAATTGGTTGACGGTGATGCCCTCGCCAACCAAGACGAAATCAAGCTCGGCGCGCGGGCGGGTAGCGGGATAGGAGGGTAGGCCGCGCACATTGGCACTGCGCAGACCGCCGGCGCGCATGAACAGGTAGATCTCGTGCGTGCCCCAGAATGTATTGAAGTCACCGGCCACCACCACCGGCTTGCGGGCCTTCATGATGAGATCGTGCAGCGCGCCCAGTTGATATTGGCGATGACGATATCTCACGGAAAGATGCACCAGAAATACACAGCACTCCTCCAGCTCAAGCTCGATGATGAGCCGTTTGATGCCCGTGTCGAAATAGTGGAATCTCTCACCCCGCACGCGCGGGGCCGCCAGCAGCGCATTCCCCTGTTTGCGCACGATTGGCAGGAACTGATTGATCGATTCTGACCCGTACTTACATTCGAAGGTTGTGTAGTGACCTAGGCGGGTGGCGACATACTCCGCCTGATTCAGCATGCCTGTCCGCACTGAACCCGTATCGACCTCAATGAGTCCGACGATATCGGGATCCTGGGCGTGGATGAAATCGGTCACGCCTTCTAGAACGCGCCGACTGCTGCGCAAATAGCCAGCGCCAGGCAGCGGCAAATGGAACCCCGGGCCTGAACCCGTGGCGTAGCGGATGTTGTAGACGAGCAAGCGCAATCCGGCGGTACCTCCGGAGTAAGACATTACACCGTTGGCCCTTCGGCCGGAATGTTCTAGCGCGAACCCGCCAGCGTTTGAATCAGGAGCGGCACCGAAGAATTGGCCGCATTGGCCAGCAAGGCCGTTTCGCCGCTCTTGAGTGACTCGATGCGACCATAGGTGCGGATAATCAGGGCGGCGAATTCCGCGGCCTGCTGGTTGGAGAGCTTGCGCAGTGACGCCCGCAGGACTGTATCGCCAGCCAGGGCGCGTTCCCGGCTGAGCGCATCGATCAACAGTGCGAAGTCGTCGCGTACTTCGCGTGGGAAGTCACGCACTGTCAGATCGGCTAAATGCCGGCTCCATGCGGTGTGCAGTCGTTCCTAAATCCCCTCTGATCCAGCGAGGGCGAGGGCGGCGGCCTCGAATCGTTTGCTTAGGCTGTTCATCCAACATCGCCCTTTCTTGTTTTTCTTGGCGGCTTGTCGAAAAGTGTTGGCCAGAAACAGTGAAAGCCTGTGGCGATCAATGTGACCTTCGGTGAATATATTCGGGTGGAAACAGGAAGGCAATTGATGCCGGGTCCGGTCGTGACCAGTGAGTGGCTGGCCGCTTCCTTGGACGATCCAATGTTGCGCGTCTACGACGCCAGCATGTACCTACCGACAGAGAACGTGGATGCCCATGAGCAGTTCCTCCAGGGCCATATTCCCGGGGCGCTGTTTTTCGACATTGATGCCGTCGCGGACCGGACTAATCCGCTTCCGCACATGGCGCCACCGGCGGCGGAGTTCGAGCATCTGGCCGCAACTTTGTCCCTCGATCGTCAGCATCGGGTGGTGTTCTACGACCAGCGCGGTCTGTTTTCAGCGGCCCGCGGCTGGTGGCTGCTACGGCTATTTGGTCACCCGCATGTAGCCGTACTCGATGGCGGACTGCCCAAATGGCGGCGCGAGGGTCGCCCGATTCAGTCAGGCGAGTCGCCGTTGCCAACTGGCCTGGCCACGCGCTTTGAGGCCCAGTTTGAAGCGGAGCGGGTGCGCGGTCTCGAAGCCGTACGGAGCAATATAGACAGTCGGGCCGAGCTTTTGCTGGACGCGCGCCCAAGGGATCGGTTTTACGCTCAGGCGCCTGAGCCGCGTCCCGGGGTCCGTGGCGGTCACGTGCCGGGGTCCGTCAGTCTGCCTTACAAAGAACTCCTCAATGCCGACGGGACGCTGCTTCCCGTGCCCCAGCTGAGGGCTAGGCTGGCGGAGGCGGGTGTGCACCCTGACACGCGCGTCATCGCCTCATGCGGCTCTGGAGCGACGGCTGCGGTCATCCTGCTGGCCTTGGCTGTTTCCGGGTACCGTGAGGGCGCTCTCTACGATGGTTCATGGGCGGAATGGGGAAGTCGAAGTGATACTCCGGTCGCCACCTAAGCCCTCCAGTCCCATAGCCTACTTCGCATAATGTATATTATGTTATTTCCAGAATGATGCTTGGGATCAGGGGCTCTGGCGCTGCCGCTATACTTCGCGCCGCCGGTTCGCCGGAAACTAGACATGAACCGGCCCACCTCACAGATTGATCCCGAGCTCCGCAGCCGCACTCTGATGTTCGGCCTAGCGATGCTCGTCCTCGCCGCCCTCTGGTTCGGCAATCTGAACTACCGTTTGCTCTCAGAGCCGGACGAAGGCCGTTACGCTGAAATTCCGCGCGAGATGCTGGCCACCGGCGACTGGCTGGCGCCGCATCTGAACGATATCCAGTACCTCGAGAAGCCGCCGCTCCAGTATTGGGCAACTGCGGCGCTTTATCGGGTGCTGGGCGTCAGTCCGTGGGTATCGCGGTTTTACAATTCCGCGCTGGGTTTCCTGCTGGTTTTGCTGGTCTGGCGTGTGGGCCGCCGACTCTACGACGAGTCCGCCGGACGCATCGCCGCACTGATTCTGGCCAGTAGCGTCCTTTTTTATGCGCTGGGCCACGTCAATACGTTGGATGTGGGTCTGACATTCTGGATGAACGCGGCGGTCTTCAGCCTTTTGGCTTGGGATGGTGAGCGGACACGTCGCTGGGCGTTGTGGTTGGCGTGGGCCCTCCTCGGCTTTGCTGTGTTGCAAAAAGGGCTGGTAGGGGTGGTCCTACCGGGATTCGCGTTGGCGCTCTACATACTCATACGGCGTGAATGGTCGCTGATTCCTCGTCTGTGTCCGATACGAGGAATGCTGTTGGTTACGGCCATCAATCTTCCGTGGTGGTGGCTGATGCAGCAAAGAAACCCCGGATTCTTTGACTGGTTCTTCATTCACGAACACTACACGCGCTTCACAACCACTGAACATGGACGCGAACAGCCTTGGTGGTATTTCACTGCCCTGCTGCTGATCGGAACTCTACCGTGGGTCGTACCGATGATGCGCGGTGCGGTAGCTGCATGGCGAGCCGACAAAGAAACCGCTGACGTCGGCGCCCAGCTTGATGCCAGTGGTCACACTCGCGCAGCACCCGTGCTCGCGCGCTCGCAGTTGTTGCTAGTGTGGGCCGGAGCGATCTTTCTCTTCTACGCGCCTTCGGGCTCGAAGCTGGCCCCCTATATTCTCCCAATGCTGCCGCCGCTGGCGTTGTTAGCTGGCCGCCATCTTTCGCGGACTCCGGGGCCACACTCAGCATTGGTCGGCAGCTTCGCACTCGCAGCTGCCGTGGCCGTGGGCCTGCTGGCGCTGCCAAGCTTGCGCGCCCGACTCTCGCCGCCTCCCGAGCAGGTCGTCGGTTATTCGCAGATTGCGCAGTGGGGGTTCGGTGCGGGCGTTGTGCTGTCCATGGCTGTGCTGCAGAGCCTGTTACGACTGAAGTTCTCGCGCGATTCATTGGCCGCGCGGCGCGAACGCGCGGTGGCCATCCTTGCGATCGGCATGGTCGCGGCACTGGCAATGCTGAGCAATGGCACCAATGCGATCGAGACCTGGCGGGGCGCGCCACAGGCGACGGCGGCCCTGCGTCGGACGCTGACGCCCGATACCGCTTTCTATTGCGTGGACACTTATCCTCAAACCGTCATTTTTGCGCTCGGCCAAACCTGCGTCACCGTACGCGACCACAGCGAACTGGAAACCCAGTTTGACGACGGCGTGCGCAATCATTTGGACACGATTGAGGAGTTCACCGCGGCCTGGCAGGCAGCGCCCAAGGCTGCTGCGGTCGTCGCTCCGGCGACCTGGCATTCGCTGATGGCGCAGGGTCTCGAGGCGCAGGTACTCTTCGCTTCCACCACAATGGTGGTCATTGCAAGGAACCCATGAATCGCATCACCTTCAGCTATCTCTTCTCGGGTGTCCTGCTCAATGCCATTGCGCAACTCGCACTGAAGGCGGCCACTAACCGCCTTGGTACCGTATCGCTGGCACTCGACGGTCTGCTGGATACAGCAATGCGCGTCGCCCTCCAGCCGTTCATCTGGCTGGGTCTCGGCTGCTATGCTGTCAGCGTGGCCGTCTGGATTGCTGCATTGTCACGCGTTGAGGTCAGCCTCGCCTACCCGTTCCTGTCGCTAGGCTATGTGCTGAACGCGCTGGCGGCGTGGTACCTGTTCGGCGAAGCGTTAAATATCCAGCGCGTCCTGGCGATCGGCGTGATCATCGTCGGTGTCTGGCTGCTGACTCGGTCCTGATTTTCCGCAAGCCTGGGAGCTCGCTGTATCGTGGAATTCCTTCCTTTCACTCGCCCTGATGTCGACGAAGCAACCGTGCAGGCGGTGGCGCAGGTGCTACGTTCCGGCTGGCTGGCCACCGGCCCCAAGGTGCAGGAACTGGAGCGGCAGCTTTCCGAGTTCTGTGGCGGCCGCCCCGTCCGGACGCTGACCTCGGCCACTGCAGGCCTAGAACTGGCGCTGCTGATGATCGGCATCAAGCCCGGCGATGAAGTGATCACGCCCGCCATGAGTTTCGTGGCCACGGCCAATGTCATCGCTCGCGTGGGCGCACGACCCGTGTTTGTGGACGTAGATCTGGACACGCGGAACATCGATCTGGCGGCGGTCGAAGCGGCCATCACGCCACGCACCCGCGCCATCATGCCGGTGCATTTTGCCGGTCATCCGCTCGACATGGACGCGTTGCACGCTCTGGCGCGCAAGCATGGTCTGCGTGTGATCGAGGATGCAGCGCATGCCATCGGCACGCGCTGGAAGGGTCGCAACATTGGCGCCCTCGGCGATATCGTGGTGTTCAGCTTCCATCCCAACAAAAACATGACCACCATCGAGGGCGGCGCGGTGGTGGCTGATGATCCAGACGAGTTGCGCCTGCTTGAGCTGCATCGCTTCCATGGTCTGGAGCGTCATCCAGATGGCAGCGCCGAGTGCACTTTTCCAGGCGGCAAGGCCAACCTGACCGACGTGGCCGCAGCTGTCGGACTGGGTCAGCTGGCCCGATTGGACAGCTTTAACGCTCGGCGTCAGGAACTGGCACAACGATATTTCGATAAGCTGCATGCGATTCCGGCGCCTCGCCTCCCGGCGCGCGGCCCGACAGGCGATCACAGCTGGCACATCTTCGCGCCCCTTCTGCCACTGGATCAGCTGCGCATCAGTCGCGGCGAATTCATCAAACTCATGCATGCGCGCGGGATTGGTGTTGGCGTGCACTACCCGGCCATTCACCTGTTCAGCTACTACCGCGGATTGGGCTACCGCGAGGGTCAGTTTCCCAATGCAGAACGGATTGGTCGCGAGACGGTCTCACTACCCATGTTCCCAATGATGAGCGATGCCGACGTGGATCGCGTCTGCGCTGCCATCGCAGATATTTTTAAGGACAACGCGCGATGAGCATGCCGCAGGTCTCCATCGTTATCCCCGTTTACAACGAGCAGGCAGGACTTGAGAAACTGTTTGAGCGGCTGTACCCGGCATTGGATGCGCTGGGTCGCAGCTACGAGATAATCTTTGTAGATGACGGCAGTCGCGACAATTCGGTAGCGCTGCTACGCGAACAGTTCCAGAAGCGGCCTGATGTCACGCGCGTAGTGGTCTTTGCAGGCAACTTCGGGCAGCACAATGCCATCCTCGCCGGTTTTGCTCAGGTGCGCGGCCAGCATGTCGTCACGCTGGATGCGGATTTGCAGAACCCCCCGGAGGAGATCGGAAGTCTGTTGGCGGAACTGGACAAGGGTCACGACTATGTCGGAACCATTCGCCAGATGCGTCAGGACAGCTTTCTGAGACGCTGGCCTTCCAAGGTCCTCAATCTCATTCGCGAGCGCACCACCAGTATCGAAATCACCGACCAGGGGTGCATGCTTCGCGCCTACTCGCGTCAGGTCGTTGATGCCATCAACCAGTGCCCGGAAGTGAATACCTTCATTCCAGCACTCGCCTATCTGTTTGCGCGCCATCCCACCGAGATTCCGGTTAAACACGAGGAGCGGGCTGCAGGCGAATCCAAGTATTCGATGTACCGACTGCTGCGCCTGAACTTTGACCTGATGACCGGCTTTTCGATCGTGCCGCTGCAGATCTATTCACTGGTCGGCCTAGTGGTGGCTGGCGTGGCGCTGACCCTATTCGTATACATCATGTTCGAGCGAATCCTTCATGGTGCGGACGCGCAAGGCGTGTTCACGCTCTTCAGTCTGGCGTTCTTCATCCTTGGCGTGCTGCTTCTGGGTGTCGGTCTGTTGGGCGAGTATGTCGGTCGTATCTATGCTCAGGTGCGCGGTCGCCCGCGCTACCTCGTTCAAGTCGTCCTCCAGAAAGGTGCGGAGCTCGCGGAATGACCAGCGCCGTCGTCTTCGCCTATCACGACGTCGGTGTGCGTTGTCTCTCTGTGTTGCTGGCGCAGGGTGTCGACGTGCGGCTCGTGCTGACGCACACGGATAATCCCGAAGAGCAGATCTGGTTTTCCAGTGTCGCGGAATTGGCGGCTCGTTACGACATTCCCTGTATCACTCCCGCAGACCCCAATCGCCCTGAAATTATCGCCAAGGTACGTGCGGCGGCGCCTGATTTCCTGTTCTCGTTCTACTACCGCTCGATGCTCGGAGCCGAACTGCTTGCGACGCCCACGCGCGCCGCATTGAACATGCATGGCTCGCTGCTGCCGCGTTATCGGGGCCGCGTACCGATCAACTGGGCCATCATTCATGGCGAGAACGAGGCCGGCGCCACCCTCCATCACATGGCGCTGAAACCCGATGCGGGCAATATCGTCGATCAACAGTCCGTGCCCATTCTCCCGGACGATCTGGCGGTCGACGTATTCCGCAAGGTGGTTGTGGCGGCGGAGGTCTGCCTCCATCGGGCCCTGCCACGACTGATCGACGGCACCGCCGCGAGCATTCCTCAGGACTTGGCCAGCGGCAGCTATTTTGGCGGGCGTAAGGCAGCCGATGGGGTCATCGACTGGTCGCAGCCCGCCCAGCAGATCCACAATCTGGTGCGCGCCGTGGCACCGCCCTATCCCGGCGCCAGCACGCGTGCGGGAGATCTCGATCTGTTGCTGTACCGGACACGCCTGCTGCCCGATGTCCGCGGTCCGCATGCAGTGCCTACGCTGTACAGCGATCAGGGTCATGTCTATGCACAAGCCGGCGATGGCGCCGTGCTGCGCGTGCTCGAGGTTGCTTTGGGTGGCCGGCCGCTCCCCATCGATGCATTCGCCGTCAGACTTGCCGGCCGGCCACAGCCACTGCCATGCGCCTCGCACTAAAGATTGATGTCGATACATTCGTCGGCACGCAACTCGGCGTGCCGAGGCTGTTGGATATTTGTGAGCGTCATGGCGCGCAGGCGAGCTTCCTGTTTAGCCTTGGCCCTGACCATACCGGTCGCGCACTGCGGCGCGTGTTCCGTCCTGGATTTCTCGCCAAGGTCTCGCGTACCTCAGTCCTTGAGCACTACGGACTGAAGACCCTGCTTTATGGCGTGCTGCTTCCGGGCCCGGACATCGGGCGTCGCTGCGCGCCCCTGATGCGCACCGTGCGCGATGCGGGCTTCGAGGTCGGCGTACACACCTGGGATCACATTCTTTGGCAGGACTTCGTCATGAACGAAGACCGCTTATGGACCGAGCGCCTGATGCGCTTGGCAGTGAACCGGCATGCTGAGATCTTCGGCGTGGCACCGCGGGTGCACTGTGCCGCCGGCTGGCAGATGAATGCCCATGCCTTCGCATTGCTTGAGACGCTGGGCTTCACGCACGCCTCGGATACCCGCGGACAGGCACCCTACCGCCCACTGATTGGTCGCCGGCCAAGCCGTTGCGTTGAGCTTCCCACCACCCTGCCAACACTGGATGAACTGATCGGCCGGCCCGATCTGGCTGGCGCCTCTCCGGTGGCACATCTACTTTCGCTGACCGACCCGGCGCGCGCCGGCGCCGCGCCGCGCGACCACGTCTACACGCTGCACGCCGAGCTTGAGGGTCGCAAGCTGGCGCCGGATTTCGAGCAGTTACTGGCCGGTTGGAAGGCCCAGGGCTATCAGTTGACTAGCCTAGGCGAGTACCATGCGTCGCTTGATCCGGCCAAGCTGCCGGCCCGCGAGGTGAGCTACGGCGCCATCGCTGGTCGCTCCGGCCTGCTGGCGCTGGAATCGACAACTTGAGTCTACAAGGAACCTGAGAATGGCTTTGAAGGTACTGATCCTGGGTGCGAACGGCTTCATCGGCAGCACGCTGACCGAGCAGATCTTGGCCAACCGCGATTGGCAGGTCTTCGGCATGGATATCTCCGATGACAAGCTGGGCGATTCCCTGAAGGATCCGCGCTTCAAGTTTGTCGAGGGCGACATCACCATCAACCGCGAGTGGGTCCAGTACAACGTGCGCAAGTGCGATGTGATCCTGCCGTTGGTGGCGATCGCTAACCCGTTGCAGTACGTCAAGGACCCGCTGCGCGTGTTCGAGCTCGACTTCGAGGCCAACCTCACCATCGTTCGCGACTGCGTCAAGTACAAGAAGCGGCTGCTCTTCCCGTCCACCTCCGAGGTGTACGGAATGAGCCCGGATTCAGTGCTGGACGAGGAGACGAGCAGCCTGGTCTACGGACCCATCGAAAAGCAGCGCTGGATCTACGCCTGTTCCAAGCAGTTGCTCGACCGCGTGATCTACGCCTACGGCGTTCGCGATGGTCTCGACTACACGCTGTTCCGACCCTTCAACTGGATTGGTCCGCGTCTGGACAACCTTCTGGATGCGAAGGAAGGCAGCTCGCGCGTATTCACGCAGTTCCTCTCCAACGTCCTGCACCGCAAACCCATTCAGTTGGTGGATGGCGGCAAGCAGCGCCGTTCATTCACATATGTGGGCGACGCCATCGATTGCCTGATGCGCATCATCGAGAACAAGGACGGCTGCGCCTCACAGCAGATCTTCAACATCGGCAACCCGGCGAGCGACCTGTCGGTGGCCGAACTGGCCAAGCAGACCATCGAGGTCTGCGCCGAATTCCCGCAGTTCAAGCATCTGGCTGAGGCGGCCACTGTGGTGTCGGTCGATGCCGGCACTTACTACGGCAAGTACTACCAGGACATCCAGGCGCGCGTGCCGTCGATCAAGAACGCCAAGGATCGCCTCGGCTGGGCTCCGTCCACGGATCTGCGCACCGCAATCCGTCACACGCTGCAGTATCACGTGCAGCGCGGTGAAGTGAACTTCGCCTGAGCATCACCATGAGACTGAGCAACGCGGCCTGGCTTCATGTCGCGTTGCTGCTCGGGACCCTTTGGCTGGTCGGGATCGCCACACGCAGCGTATGGACCCCTGACGAGCCGCGTGAGTACGCTCTCTCCGTCAACATGCTGGGGCAAAGCCAGCATGCCGTACCGATGCTGGGTGCACGGCCGTTTGCCGAGAAGCCTCCTCTAACCTACTGGGCGGCCGCTGGCGCAATGAGCGTGCTGGGACGCAATCCGATTGCGGCGCGCGTGCCCAACCTCATCTACGGACTCATTGCAGTACTGTGCACCGCTTGGCTGGCAGCTAGCATGCTACCCAGTGCAATGCGACGTGAGGGAGTGATCGTCGCTGCAGTCATCTCAGGCACTGCGTGGCTCAGTTTTCTGCACACCATCTGGCTCGCCACCGACGCTCCCCTTCTGGCGGGTTCAGCGCTCGCAATCCTGGGTGCATGGCTGGGGCCCACGGCCAACGACGAGCGCAGCCGCACGCTCGGCTATCTGCTTTTCCATCTCGGTCTCGCAGCCGCCTTCCTGGCCAAGAACCTCCTTGGTCTGATTGCACCCATACTTGCCCTCGGTCTGTTTCTATTCTGGGACCGTCGCTGGCGCGAATTCCTGCGCTGGCAATTGTGGGCAGGTCTGGTCTTGTCCCTGGGTTTGATTTCAATGTGGCTGCTGGCCGTGAGCCGTCAACCGGATGGCGCGGCGCTTCTGCGGATCTTCCTGTGGGAGAACTCCGTGGGACGATTCCTCCCTGTACAGACCGTAGGCGCGTACAGCAGTGGTCATCGAAACAGTCCCGGCAAGCTGATCACTGAGGTGGCACTCGGTCTGTTGCCGTGGCTATGCGCTGCGGTGCCAGCGTGGCTATTTGTTCTACGCAATGCCGTGGGACGCAGCGAGCTCGCAACTGCATGCCGATTTCTCACCGTAGCAGCATTGCCGCTCATCGCGCTGCTGTCCTTTTCATCGACCGTGCGGGATGTTTACGCCCTACCGTCCATGGTGTCGCTGACTGCAGCCATCGCCTTCTGGTGGCAACAGCGCTCCGACATGCTGGCGCAGTGCAAGGCGCTGCAACTGACCAGAGTATTGATGTTGGTCATCGGCGCCGCCGGAATCCTGCTCGGAGTGCTTGTGGGGTGGGTCGGGGACGGGGGGCTTTCCGCTGGAATGCAGAAGGTGTTTGTGGTGATCGGATTAGGTGCCCTGCTCTGCTACGCCGGAAGCCGTCTCAGTCGCGAACGGGTGATTCTGCGCGGTGTGGGGTTCTTTGCGTGCGGACTATGCACCTTCCTGCTGTTGGCGGGTCCGATCATCGAACGTGGTCAGGATTTGCGACCCGTGGCTGAAGCCGCCGCATCAGCGGCTGGGGCGCGGCCGCTGTTACTTGCCTCGGGTGATGAGACGATGGCTGCGGCGCTGGACTACAGCAGTTCCCTCCATGGTGCACTCACCTACGACTTCAATGCGGCGCTTCGCTCTGAGCCGAGTTCTCTAGCTTTGGTTGAGGTGGGGGGTGACCGCCTGACGCCCGCAATGCGCGAACGCCTTGCCACCGTGGCTCCCTGGCTGCGTAATTTGGCGCCACCCTCTTTTGAGCCAGCCGCACAAGCTTTATTCACGGCGGGTTGGACCGTATTTCTCGACTTGCCAAACCCCGGTGGCCGGCATTATCAATTGCTGAAGCCGCCGGTATCGCTCGCTGAGAGTTGATCAGGCGGACGGGTATGTCGGCCTTAACTGTCTGAAGGGCTCTCGAATCTAGGTAAGGTGTTAATCTCATGAGACTGATAAATATAATTTTTCTCTCACTTGTTCTGGCTGGATGGGTAACCTGCGCCCAAGCGCAGTCGGATGAAATTCAGGTCTACGACGGCGGCCTCGCCGAGCCCGGAAAGTTCACGCTGACCTGGCACAACAACTACACCTTCCAAGGCAGCGCTATCCCGGATGAGCCGGGTGCCATTCCCGCCAATCATGCATTGAACGGCGTCACCGAATGGGCCTATGGGGTCAACAAGTGGCTGGAAGTTGGGCTTTATCTGCCCCTCTACACAGTGGGCAGCGGCCACGCGGTCACCAACGGCTACAAGCTGCGCGCGTTGGTCGCAACCCCCGATGCTGCGAACCGCACCTTCTTTTACGGTCTGGGTTTCGAATTCAGCCAGAACAACAAAAACTGGGATAGCCACAAGACGACCTCCGAGTTTCGGCCCATCGTTGGCTGGCATCTGGGTAAGTGGGATGTGATTCTCAACCCCATTCTCGATACAGCCTATGACGGCTTTAGCAAAGTGGCGTTCGCACCTTCGACTCGCGTGGCGTACAACTTCTCTGAACGCTATGCATTTGCGGTCGAGGAATACGCGGACTTTGGCCAGATCAGTGATTTCACTCATGGGAGCGAACAGTCACACCAACTCTTCGGCGTATTCGATTTCACTGGTAGCAAATATGAGATCGAAACCGGGCTGGGTTTTGGGCTGACCCGCTCTACGGATGATCTGGTGGGCAAGTTCATGGTGGCTTTCGATCTCAACTGATCTGCCACCCAAAACGGGGGAACAGAGGATGAATCACAATAAAACTTTGGGCGGCATACTGGCCGTTTGGACTTCCACAGCGGCTTTGACGCTGCTGATGAGTTCGGTCGTCGGGGCAGCAACCTCGGCTCTTCCTGCCGGCATGGTGCAGGTCACCAGCGTCGAGGGCATCACCGAATATCGGCTCGCCAACGGTCTGAAGGTCCTCCTGTTCCCGGACGTCTCGAAGCAGACGATCACTGTAAACATGACGTACCTCGTGGGTTCGCGCCACGAGAGCTATGGCGAGACCGGGATGGCGCACCTGCTCGAGCACATGGTTTTCAAGGGCTCAACGCGCCACCCCAACATCCCCCAGGAACTGACCGAGCACGGTGCTCGACCCAATGGCACGACGTCGTTCGATCGCACGAACTACTTCGAGACTTTTGCGGCCACTGAAGAAAACCTGCTTTGGGCGCTTGATCTGGAAGCGGATCGAATGGTCAATTCGTTCATCGCCAAGAAAGACCTCGACACGGAAATGACTGTGGTCCGCAACGAGTTCGAGTCCGGCGAAAACAATCCCGCAGGAGTCTTGGAAGAGCGCGTGCTGTCTACGGCCTACTTGTGGCACAACTACGGTAACAGCCCGATCGGCTCGCGCGCAGATGTGGAGAACGTGCCGATTGAGCGTCTGCAGAACTTCTATCGAACCTGGTACCAACCAGATAATGCCGTGCTGCTGGTGGCTGGGAAGTTTGATCCAGTCAAGACTCTGGAAAGCATTGCCAAACTGTTCGGCCCGATTGCCCGCCCTAGCCGCAAGCTTCCCGAGCTCTACACGGTGGAGCCTGCTCAGGATGGCGAGCGCAGCGTGGCGTTGCGTCGTGTCGGCGATGCCCAGTATGTGATGGCTGCCTTTCATGTGCCGGCCGGTTCGCATGGCGATTCGGCCGCACTCACGCTGTTGTCCACCGTACTTGGCGATGCCCCGTCCGGTCGGCTCTACAAGAGCTTGGTCGAAACGCAGCAGGCGGCTCAGGTTTTTTCTGATCTCTACTCGTTGCACGACCCCGGCGTCATCATGGTCGGCGCTCAGGTGCGCAAGGAGTCCAGCCTAGATACGGCGCGAGACACTTTGTTGAAGACACTTGAAACGCTGGCGACGCAGCCCGCCACGCGCGAGGAACTGGAGCGTGCCCGTGCGCAGGAGCTCAAACAATTTGAGCTCGGCCTGAATAATTCCGACCGCGTGGGCTTGGCGCTCAGTGAGTACATGGCCATGGGCGATTGGCGGCTGTACTTCCTGAGTCGTGACCGGATTCGCAACGTGTCGCTTGATGACCTCAAGCGGGTGGCCGGCAGCTATTTGGCTCCGATCAATCGAACCATTGGTATGAGCTATGCCACGGAGGCGCCAACTCGCGCCGAGATCCCCGCCAACCCCGACGTCGTAGCACTACTGAAGGACTACAAGGGCGACGCTGCAAAGACCGAAGGTGAGGCCTTTGACCCCTCGCCGGCCAACATCGAGGCGCGTACCCGCCGCAGCCAACTTCCTGGCGGTCTGCAGCTGGCGCTGCTGCCGAAGAAGACGCGCGGTTCGGCCGTCAATGTGAACCTCACGCTGCGCTTTGGTGATCTGCAATCGCTGTCCGGTCAACGGCAGGCCGCCTCATTCGCTGCGGCCATGCTCATGCGTGGCACTACGCTACATACCCGTCAGCAGCTTCAGGACGAGTTCGACCGCCTCAAGGCGCGGGTTAACGTCAGCGGTGGTGGCAGCACCGTCTCGGCCTCAGTCGAGACCACACGTGAAAACCTGCCGGCAGTTCTTTCGCTGGTGGCCGAAGTGCTGCGCAAGCCGGCCTTCCCACAGGCTGAGTTCGACACCCTGAAGCAGCAGCGGCTGGCGGCGCTCGAGGAGCAGGCCAAGGAGCCGAATGCGCTGGGCCAGAACGCTCTTCAGCGTCACATCTCACCCTACTCCGCCACTGATATCCGTCACGTCGCGTCGCTGGAGGAGAGCATGACCGAAATCCGGGCCACCACGCTGGATTCGGCCCGTCGGTTCTATCAACAGTTCTATGGTGCAGCCACCGGCGAGTTGGCGGTCGTGGGCGACTTCGAAGAGAAGGAGTTGACCGCGCTGGCCGGCAAGCTGTTCAACGACTGGAAGGGTCGTGGCCGCTTCGAGCGTGTGCCGGCGGAATATCACGATGTCGCGGCCATTAACCAAACCATCCAGACGCCAGATAAGGCCAATGCCTTCATGATGGCAGCCATCAACCTCAAGCTGCGCGATGACGATGCAGACTACCCGGCACTGGTGCTAGCTAACTACATGCTTGGCGGTGGATTCCTGAATTCGCGTCTGGCTGTTCGACTCCGGCAGCAGGACGGTCTCAGTTATGGCGCTGGATCCCAGTTGCAGGCGAGTTCGCTGGATCAGTCCGGTGTATTCATTGGTTACGCCATTTATGCCCCTCAGAACGCTGTCCGCCTCGAAGCCGGCTTCCGCGAGGAGATGCAACGCGCTCTGAAGGATGGCTTCACTGCCGAGGAGTTGGCGGCTGCAAAGTCCGGCTGGCTGCAATCACGTCAGGTCAGCCGCGCTCAGGATGCGGAGTTGACTCGGACGCTGGCGAACGACCTTTTCATTAAGCGCACGCTGACCTGGGATGCCGCTCTCGAACAGAAGGTGGCCGCGCTGACACCTGAGGTCGTCAATGCTGCGGTTCGCAAGTGGCTGCCTCTGGAGAAGCTCAGCATGGTCAAGGCAGGAGATTTTGCCAAGCAGCCCTGACATTCGGGGCAGCGCTGGCGCTGCTGGGCTGTCGCAGTCATGAGCGCAGCCCTGTGGGACATGCTGCTGGGCTTCGCGGCGGCTCTGGGCTCCGGGCTACTCATTGGCATCGAGCGCGAGCGCCGCAAGGGTCAGGGACCGACCCGCTCGCTGGCGGGAGTGCGTACCTTCACGCTCATTACGGTGGCCGGTGCAGGCGCCAAGGCCACCGGCGAGATCATGCTGGTCTACGCCGGCGCGGCGCTGGTGGTGCTGCTGGCAGCTATCTCGTATTGGCGTGACCGCTCAGGCGACCCGGGCGTCACCACAGAGGTCACGCTATTCGTGGCCTATCTGCTCGGCGTCATCGCCATGGGGCAACCCACCCTCGCTGCGGGAGGTGCGGTCGTGGTGACAGCGCTACTGGCCAGTCGCGGTGCCTTACACCGCTTTTCGGTTCAGGTACTAACGGCCAGCGAGTTGCGTGACGCCTTGTTGTTCTGTGGCGCCGCGCTCGTAGTGTTGCCGCTGCTACCGGAGCGCATCGGCTGGTCTCCCGGTGGGCTCAATCCGCAGCGACTCTGGAGCCTAGTGGTTGTTTTCATGGGTCTGCAGGCCGGCGGTTACATCGCCATGCGTGCCGCCGGTCCACGACTGGGCCTCGCACTCTCTGGGTTTGCCAGCGGCTTTGTGTCCAGCACTGCAACAGTTGCAGCACTGGGCCTGCGTGCGCGGCAGCATCCAGAGCTACTCTGGGCCTGCGTGGCCGGGGCGCTGTTTTCATCAGTGACCACGGTACTCCTGATGTTTGTGGTGGCCATCGCGGTCGATCCGGCGGCACTACAGATCCTGGCGCCGTCGCTGGTCTCTGGTCTGCTCGTCGCCTTGGGTGTCGCGCTCTTCAGTCTGCGCCGGCAGCCCACCAAAGCCCATTACGGTGAGCACCGCGGACGCGCTTTCAACTTGATTCACGCTACGGGATTCGCGGTCATTCTCTCCATGATGACATTCCTGATGACTGCAGCGGCACATCGTTTTGGTCAGAGCGCGGTGTTTCTCAGTGCAACGATCGGTGGGTTCTTCGACTTGCATGCTGCTGCAGCCTCGACATTGGCCATGTCTAGCTCCGTCTCCATACCCCGCTCGGCTTTGGTGATTGCCGTTGCCTGCGCATGGTCGACCAATACAGTGAGCAAGCTGGCTGCCGGATTTGGATCGGGCGGAATCCGTTACGGTCTGCGGGTGGGAACCGGTGTGCTCGCGATCCTCGTTGCCCTGTGGATACCGCTGCTGCCAGCGCTCTCGGAGTTGCTACGATGAGTCCCGCGCATCGCCGTAGCCGTAAACGTAGCGGCACAGCAACCGTGAATGTCCACGTCCGTGAGATAGCTCAGTTGTACAACTCGCTGGACCCCTCCCCGTTCTGGGATCGGGATCTGGATCGCGACGCAGCCGAGTTTATTGAAGGCGAGTTCAGCGATCGGCTCGGGGCCGAACATTGGCATTTGCGTATTCATGCGACCGCCAGTCCTGCCGATGTTCAGACGCTGCAAAAGGCAGTTACGACTTACTACCATCGCCTGGCCGCATCGGCACGGCGTCAGCTGAGTGACCACCTGCGTCGGGCTCGACTGGGCCTTTTCGCTGGCCTGGCATTGTTTGCACTGTTCATGCTCGCCCGCACCGTTGCCAGAGCCATGATCCACGATCTGCCGGCCGTGATCGACGAGGGTCTCATCATCCTCGGCTGGTTATCGGTTTGGCGACCCGCAGAGATGCTGGCTTACGAATGGCTGCCCCTGCACCGGCGCCGCAGGCTTTACGAACGTTTAAGCACTGTGCGAGTCACCGCTCACGGTGACGCTGAACCGAACGCGCCGGGCGATGGGACTTCAGACGGCACACACTAAGGGCTTAGGCGGTCGATCACCAACTCCTGCACGCCGCGCTTGCCAACGGTGGTCACCAGTTCCCCGTAGGGATCGCCGCTCTGTGCCACTGGTCCGCCGCCAGCTGACAAGCGCGCAACCACAGTGACCTTCTGACCCGGCTGCAGCTTGCTGCCAGCAATCATTGAATCAGCAGCGCTGAGTGTCACCTCAGCCGGCAGCGTTGTGCTCAAACGCTTCACGGCCAGCGGCGGACCCCCTGCAGATCCTCGAACGAACACAAACAGCGGCGCCTGCGGCGGCAACTTGGAGCGCAAGGCGTCGCTCACGCGGACGGAAAGATGGATGGTGGTCGACGCATCCGCCGGGCTTGGCTTCAGCTGCTGATCCAACGCGGCAATTTGCCGATCCAGGGACGCTGCGATTTCATCCGGCAGGTTGCCACGACGCATCGTCGCGAATCGCTCACGCGCCAATGCGGGGTTGCCGCTTTGCATGGCGAGCACAGCGGTATAGAACAGCGCCTTGCCATTGTCAGGCTCGATCTTCAGTGCCTGCTCGAACAGTTCGTTGGCTCGAGCACTGGCCGCCGGATCGAGCTGGCCGGCCGCTGCACCGCCTAGGATTGTGGCCTCGGCGAGGCCCGTCAGTGACGCAGCATTGCGACCGTCAGCCAAGCGGTTGGCGCGATCAAAGGCACGCCGGGCTGCGGGAAACTGCTCCAGGCGCGCGTAGGCGCTACCCAGATCATTCCACGCGCCAACGTCCTGCGAGGCGCGCTCTGCTCGGCTCCGCAGGCTATTGAGCTCATCCATCGATTGTTGCAATTGGGGACTGATCGCATCCCAAGTCCAGTTCGTTAGGCGCAGATACAAAGCAGCCGCCAGGACCGCGCCGATCAAGCAGGAGGCCGCAATCCACAGGCCGCTGCGAGGGGCCGACGCCTCTGGCGCACGAAGGGCAGGCACGAGCAGCGCCAGTGCCACCAACACGGTCAGCGTGATCGCCAGCAGCCAGAATAGTGTCATTGATGCCTCACTCTTCGGAGCTGTCTGGATCAGCATCCAACAGCGCTGCACGACGGCGGAGGATGCGAGCTGCAGCCAAGCCGCCAACCACCAGTAGTACCACCGGCGCGGCCCACAGCCACAGGTTGCGCAGACTCATGCGCGGACGAAACAAGATGAACTCACCATAGCGCGCCACAAGGTAGTTGCGCACCTCGTCATCGGTCTTGCCAGCCGCCAGCATGTTGCGCACCTGCAGTCGCAGGTCGGCCGCTAGGCTTACGTTGGAATCGGCCAACGCCTCATTTTGACATTGCATGCACCGCAGTTCGTGGACCAGCACGTTGTAGCGCTGCTGCAGGACTGGGTCGGGCAAGGGCGGAGTCATATCCACAGCGAACGCTGGCACCGTGAGGGCCAGTGAAAACACCAGCGTCACCAACACAGCAGCAAAGAGACGAGCCATCCCTGCCCTGAACCGATAAACATGAAACGACGCGATCATGTGCAATCCGCCGGAATTTTGGGTTGCGGCTCGCTGAGATACGGCAGGAAGCATCGGCTCCACAACTCTTCGCTCATCGCGCCAGTGCGCTTCTGGCGAACCGTACCGGACGGATCCACGAGAAAACTTTCGGGCGCACCATACACGCCCCAGTCGATGGCAATGCGACCGTCGCGATCGGCACCCACATGCTGATAAGGATTACCCAACTGCTGCAGCCAGACCTTGGCGTCCTCGTCGCTGTCTTTCCAGTCCAGACCGATGACAGGCATCTTGCCCTCGCGGCTGATTGCCAGAAGAGTGGCATGCTCGGCACGGCATTCCACGCACCAAGTACCCCAGACGTTCACAAGGTGCCAACCGCCTAACAACTGTGCCGACGTGACACGGGCGCTTGGATCAAGCAAATCCGGCGCATCAAAGACTGGGGCCGGTTGACCAATCAGGGGCGAACGAATGATGCCCTTGCGATCCGCATTGTTCAGGCCGACGACCATCACCACCATTAGCAATGCGAAGGCGATCAGAGGCCACAGGAAGCGATTCATGCCTGCGCCCCTCGCCGATAGCGTTCGTCTCTCAGCGTGATGATGCCACCCAGCGCCATGATCAGCGCTCCTAGCCAGATGAAACGGATCAGAGGCCGGTATTGCAGCCGCAGACTCCACGCACCATCGCCCACATCCTCACCGAGTGCGACGAAAAGATCGCGATTCCACGCAGCACCAATGCCCGCTTCCGTCATGACTGAATTGGTTACCCAGTAGCGGCGCTTTTCGGGTGCCAGAACGGCGACAGTGCGAGTGCCGCGGGATACGGTGACATGTGCGCGGAAGCCGTCATAGTTAGGGCCTTCGATGGCCTCGCCACCGGTGTAGCGATAGGTGTAGCCACCCAGCTCTACGCTCACGCCTGTCTTCATTGCCACATCACGCTCGATAGAGGCGCTTTCAACCAGCGTCGCACCCAGCACGAACAGCCCGACGCCAATATGCGCGACGGTCATTCCAACGACACTCGCCGGCATCCGCAGTCCGCGCCGCAGGCTTTGGATGGGCTGAATGAGGGACGAACCGATGATCCAGAGGGCCAATGCCGAACCCACATAGGCCAGTGGCTTGCGGCTGCCGTAGCCGGCCAACAGGATCGCCACCGAAAGCAGCACAGCGACGCCTGCGACAACGCCCAGCATCCGGCTTGTGACCTGTAAGCCGCCGCGCTTCCAAGAGGCATGGAATCCAACACCAAGCAGCACAAGTGCCGGCAGCATGGGCACCATGAACGCAGGTCCAAAGTACGGCGGACCGACAGACAAAGTGCCCAGTCGCAGCGTCTCGGCGATCAGCGGCGCCAGGGTCCCGCCCAGAACCACCAGCGTGGCGACCACCAGCAGGATGTTGTTGAAGAGCAGGAAGCTCTCTCTAGAGAGCAGCGCGAAGCCCGCCTCCGACTGCAGCAACGGTGCGCGCCAGGCGTACAGCGCCAGCGCACCACCAATCAGCACAACGAGAAAAGCCAGAATGAAAATGCCGCGAGCTGGATCAGCAGCAAAGGAATGGACCGACACCAGCACACCGGATCGCACCAAGAACGTACCGATCAGACTCAGCGAGAAGGCACCAATGGCCAGCAATAGCGTCCAACTCTTGAACAGGCCACGCTTGTCCGTCACGGCCAGTGAATGGATCAGCGCGGTGCCGGTGAGCCATGGCATGAAAGAAGCGTTCTCAACCGGATCCCAGAACCAGTATCCACCCCACCCCAATTCGTAATAGGCCCACCAGCTTCCCAGCGCGATGCCACAACTGAGGAAAGCCCATGACATCACCGTCCAAGGTCGCATCCAGCGGGCCCAAACGTGATCCCGCCTGCCCTCCAGCAACGCTGCACATGCAAACGCAAAGGTGACACTGAATCCGACATAGCCGGTGTAGAGAATGGGTGGGTGCACTGCCAGCGCAAAATCCTGCAGCAGCGGATTGAGGTCGGCGCCATCAACCGCCGGAGGCAGCAGCCGCAGGAAGGGATTTGATGTCGTCAGGGTAAAGAGCAGGAAACCCACACTGATCAAACCCAGCACGCCGAGTACCCGAGCGGCAAACAACGGCGGCAGACGATGCATGCGGGCGCGGACCGCAACAGTCCACAACGCCAGTATTGTGATCCACAGCAATAACGAGCCCTCGTGCGCACCCCACAAGGCCGCCACGCGGTAGAACATCGGCAGCATGGAGTTGGAATGATCCGCCACGTAGCCGACTGAGAAATCGTTGCGCACGAAGGCGTTGATCAGTGTGGCCCCAGCGAACAGCGTCAACAGCGTCTGCACCAGTACCGAGGCGCGCACCAAGGGCAACCAGTCGAGTCGCTGCTTGGCTGCGCCCACAAGCCCAAAGAAGGCTTGGCCAGCGGCAACGAACAATGCCAGCACCAGCGCAAAATGCCCGAGCTCGATCCACATCAGGGTTGGCTCCCAGCCGCCGCTTCAGCGGCTGCGGCCTTCCCGGCCTCCAGCGACTTACTCAGCGCCGGCGGCATGTATTTCTCGTCATGCTTGGCGAGGACCTGTGTCGCGATGAATCGACCGCTTGCGTCCAGTTGACCATCGGCCACCATGCCGGTGCCTTCTTTGAACAGGTCTGGCAACACGCCGGTGTAGCTCACCGCCACCTCATGCCGGTAATCCGTGACCGCGAAGCGCACATCCATCGTGCCGGGCGTGCGCACCAGAGTGCCTTTGACCACCATGCCACCCAGACGGAATCGCTGGCCAGGCTTGACCTCGCCGGCCGCAACGCGAGTCGGATCAAAGTAAAACATCACGTTGTTTTGGAATGCGCGCAGGGCCAGAAAGCCTGCCAGTGCAACTGCCGCAACGACGCCAAGCACCAGAGTCATGCGTTGCTGTCGTGGTGTCATTGATCGCTCCTGCGCATCGCCAGACGGCGGCGCGCCACCTCAGACGCATCACGAAAGCTGCGGCGTGCCCAATGGATATTGAGCAGCACCACCGCCACCGTCAGACCAAAAGACGACCAGACATAGAGCGCGTACTTGCCCATGGCCAGCCAGGTGAGAAATGCCTCCATCAGCGCTTCTCTCCAGTCAATGCCACAGATTCTCCCACTGCTGCCTCCAGCCACGTGCCAACGCGCTCTCTTCGCAGGATCTCACCGCGAGCGCGCATCAGCACCATCGTCGCCGCAAACAGCGTTCCGGCCGCAAACATCATCAGCAAGGGCACGAGCATGCTGGCCGGCATCGTGGGCTTGCCGAACTTCATGACGCTGGGCGCCTGATGGAGCGAATTCCACCACTCGACTGAGTAGTAGATGATGGGCACGTTGACTACACCCACAATGGCCAGGAGCGCGCAGACGCGATCCGCGCGAGTCTGATCCTCGATGGCACTGCGCAACCCCATATAGCCCAGATACAGGAACAGCAGCAGCAACTCAGAGGTCAGTCGCGGATCCCATTCCCACCAGGTGCCCCACATGGGCTTGCCCCACAGGCTACCGGTCGCCAACGCCACAAAGGTAAAGCTCGCTCCCAATGGCGCACAGCTGGCCGATACGGAGTGCGCGACATTCATGCGCCAGACCAGCCCAACGGCGGCGGACACCGCCATCGTTGTATAGGTGAACGTCGACAGCCAGGCCGATGGCGCATGCACATACAGGATTCGGTAGCCCTCGCCCTGCTGGTAGTCGCTCGGAGCAAGGACCAGGCCCCAGACCAGCCCCGTCACGCCCAGCACGGCCGCTGACCAGCCCAGCCAAGGCAGCCAGCGACCTGCGATCCGGTAGAAGTGCGGCGGTGAAGCCAGCTTATGGAACCATAGCCAGGTCATCACTACTCCACGTTAATGCGCACGGCCGCTGCAATGGCCAGCGGTGCCAGCGCCAAGGCAAGCACGGCCACGGCGGCGAGCAGATACAACGGTCCCGCTGCGGACTGGCCGGCAATGATGCGCACTGAGGCCCCTGCACCAAAGATCATCACCGGTACCGTCAAAGGCAATGTCAAAAGTCCCAGCAAGACCCCTCCGCGACGCAGCCCCAGCGTCAGGGCGGCGCCAATGGCGCCAATCAGACTCAATGTGATGCTACCCAGCGCCAGTGGCAGCAGCAGCCCGGGAATCGCCTCGTACGGCGCCCCCAGCGCCCCCGCCACCACCGGTGCCATCAGGACCAGTGGCAAGCCGGTGAGCAGCCAATGCACCGCTGTCTTGGCCAGCAGCACCCACGACAGCGGTGTGCCGCTGACCGCCAGTTGCTCCAGTGTGCCGTCCAGCGCGTCGTCGCGGAACAAGAGCTCCAGCGCCAGCAGCGAGGATAGCAGCGCGCTGACCCAGAGCGCAGCCGGTGCGACATCCCGCAGCCGGGAGAGCTGCGAATCGAATGTTAGGGGAAACAGCGTGGTGATCACGAGAAAGAACACCAGCGGCTGCAGCCACTCCCCGCCGCGCCGCAGAGCCAGTCGCAGGTCGCGCACCATCTGCAGGCGTGCCATCTCAAAAAGTGAGGGCGTGCCGCTCATGCTTGCAGCTCCAGTCGTACCAATGCGGATTCAGACACTGACAACGGTTGATGGGTGGCCACCACCGCGCAACCGCCGTCCTTGAGGTGAGAGGCCAGCAGACGGTGGAAGAGTTCCTGTCCCTGGATATCCAGATTGGCAATAGGCTCGTCCAGAAGCCATATCGTTGAGCGCTGCAGTTGGACGCGCGCCAGCGCGACCCGCCGCTGCTGCCCAGCGGACAATTGCCGCAGCGGCCGATGTTGGGCGGCCCCGGCCAAACCCACCGCCTCCAGAGCCGCATCAAGATCATTGCTGCTGCAGCGCCGCCGCAGCCCGCAGAGATACGCCAGGTTCTCGCGCGCGCTCAGTTCAGCCTTGTGTCCGCTCAGGTGCCCGAGATAGGCGCACTCACGCTGCAATGGCCCCAGCTCACGGGTGCAGTCGAGATCGCGCCAGAAAAGCTGACCCTCCGCCGGGAGTAGCAGACCGCAGAGAACGCGCAGCAGCGAACTCTTGCCAGCCCCGTTGGGGCCGGTGAGTTGCAAACACTGTCCAGTCTGCACCGCGAGTGACACGCCACGCAGCACATGCGTTTCGCCGCGCCAGAGGTGCAGGTTGCGAGCCTCGAGAAGCATCATGTGGTGCGGACGGCGGGAATCGAACCCGCACTCCCTTGTGAGGAAGCAGATTTTCCTGCCACTTCGGTTTTCACCGCCACACGCTGTGCCTGACGCACCAGCGGGTGTTCGTGGTCTGGACTATCCCTTCGCCATTGCGCAGCGTGGCATGACGCCACCCCGACGCGGCAGGCGCTGCCCGTCTAGTCTCTACACCTTCCCCCGCAGAACGGGGGCTTGGCTCGGGATTGGCATGGCACACGGCCTTCAGCGTTCCCCGAGTTTGGGCAGTTCTGCACCACCGGTTTCCCGGCGGGCACTCCGGCGATCAAAGTCTGCTGCGTCTACCAATTTCGCCACGTCCGCATCTCCGGCGATGCTTTCAGCCGGTGCAGCGATCTTACACCAGGGAGGTTGGCGGGACATCATTGGGCGGGCGGCTGGAGGCTGCTTGAGAGCCCGCCCGATTGCTATTCCAAAGCGGATGGCTAATCGCCCTCCGAATGAATCAGGGTCGCCTTTTAATTCTTCAATTGCGATGCGCTGTAATTGCTGGCTGCCCATGTCGTAGAACATCAACCGGGCGCACAGGGTTACAAACCCATCACCCCAACGGCATGTTCAGACTACGAGGCCTTGATTCGCCGAGAAGGCGATGGGCGGCGATGGAGGCTAGGGTCGGAATCGAACCGGCGTACACGGCTTTGCAGGCCGCTGCATGACCACTCTGCCACCTAGCCGCGGCCTGACCGAAGGAGAAAGATGGAGCGGGAAACGAGGCTCGAACTCGCGACCTCAACCTTGGCAAGGTTGCGCTCTACCAACTGAGCTATTCCCGCGCCTTTCGGAGAGGCGGAATTGTATGTGGTGCGGCGAGTAAGTCAAGAAATCCTGATCAATTAACCTCTCCGCTCACACCCCCTCGGGTGACCGGCGGTACACTCGGGCCTAGGTGCCGCCATGGCCGGCATCGCTTCCATTACACGCTAAGGGCGTCGCAGGCAGTGCAATTCAAACCCCATCCCCAAGCCAGCGTCCTGCTGCTCGAGCCTGAGAACCATGCCGAGCTCAAGCTGTATCGGGAC
Source organism: Gammaproteobacteria bacterium (assembly GCA_947452065.1). GTDB lineage: Bacteria > Pseudomonadota > Gammaproteobacteria > Steroidobacterales > Steroidobacteraceae > FEN-1191. The sequence continues at coordinate 451,673 of CANGBB010000001.1, read as the reverse complement.
ATCCTGAGTCAGGAATTCCCGGAAATGAGGCTGCTCTTGGCCGGCAGTCAGGAGGAGGCGCACCAGCTGGCCCCGACGGCCACGGCCCTGCTGTGCAAGGCCCATCACGTGAAAGACTCCCTTCTGGCGGCCATGCCCCATCTGGACTGGATTCAGGCCCTGACCACTGGCGTTGATGCCATCCTGGCGCTGACTCTTCCGCCATCAGTGACCCTGACCTCGGCACGCGGTATTCATGGCCCACAGATGTCGGAGCTGGCCCTGCTGCAGATGATGTCCCTGGCGCGTGACTTTCCGCGCATGCTGCACAATCAGCAGCAGGCCAACTGGAAACGCTGGCCCCAGCGACTGCTACTGAGCAAGACAGTGGCGATCGTCGGAATCGGCGCCGTTGGGCGGGAACTGGCGCGACGCTGTGCAGTCTTTGGCATGCGCGTCATCGGCGTGAGCGATGCGGTGACCACCGCGGAGCACTTCAACGAGATCCTGCCGCGCACCCAGCTGACTGACGCCGCAAATCGAGCCGACTTCATGATTCTGCTCGTCCCCTACTCCGCGGACACCCGCCACCTCGTTGATGCGCGCATCCTCCAAGCGATGAAGCCCGGCTCGTTCCTGATCAACAATGCACGTGGCCCGGTGGTGGACGAACAGGCCTTGCTGGCCGCCCTGAAAAATGGCCCGATGGCCGGCGCCGCACTCGATGTCTTTAACAACGAACCACTCGATCCCAACAGCCCGCTCTGGCAGATGCCCAATGTCATCATCACGCCGCACATCGGCGGTTTGAGCGACTGTTATGCCGAGCAACTGATGCCGATGCTGATCGACAACCTGCGTTCATACATCGCCGGACACGCTCCCGCTCATAACCTGGTACCACTGCGATGAGCCAGAAAAATCTGTCCTACGCTTCTGAGCAACCCGATACGCCGTGGCAAACCTATCTGGCACAGGTCGAGCGCGTCATCCCTCTGCTCGGGGAGCTGGGCACTCTGGCCGAGACGCTGCGCCGACCCAAGCGCGCCCTGATCGTCGACATCCCCATCCAGATGGACGACGGCAGCTATCGACACTTCGAGGGCTTCCGTGTGCAGCACAGCCTCGCGCGCGGACCGGGCAAGGGTGGCGTGCGTTTCCACCCGAACGTGAACCTTGAAGAAGTGATGGCGCTGGCCGCGTGGATGACCATCAAGAATGCCGCGGTCAATCTGCCCTTTGGCGGCGCCAAGGGTGGCGTCCGTGTGGACCCGCGCAGCCTGTCACGCCGCGAGCTGGAGAAGCTCACTCGGCGCTACACCAGCGAGATCGGACTCATCATCGGCCCGCAGCAAGACATTCCTGCACCGGATGTGAATACCGACGCTCAGATCATGGCTTGGATGATGGACACCTACTCGATGAACTCCGGCAGCGCCGCCACGGGTGTGGTGACCGGCAAGCCGATTGATTTGGGTGGCTCACTGGGACGAGTCAAAGCCACCGGTCGCGGTCTGTTCCTGACAGGTTGTGACGCAGCCCGACGCTTGCGACTTCCGATCCCGGGCGCGCGGCTGGTGCTCCAGGGTTTTGGCAATGTCGGCGGCACCGCCGCTGAGTTGTTTGCATCCGCGGGTGCCAAAGTGATCGCAGTGGAAGACGACAGCGGCGCCGTGCATAACAGTAACGGTCTGGATATCGGCGCCCTGCAAAAATATCGCGCGGCCAACGGCAGCATACGTGGCTACGCTGGCGCAGAACCAATTAGCACGGACAACTTCTGGCAACTCGACAGTGAGATTCTGGTGCTCGCTGCACTGGAGGGGCAGCTGACTCCAGCGCGTGCCCAAGCCCTGAAAACACGCTTAGTGCTGGAAGGTGCAAACGGACCAACGCTACCGGCCGCCGACGACATCCTGGCCCAACGAGACATCCTGGTAGTGCCGGATGTCATCTGTAATGCCGGCGGCGTGATCGTGAGCTACTTCGAGTGGGTGCAGGATTTTTCCAGCTACTTCTGGAGCGAAGACGAAATCAACCGTCGCCTTGAGCAAATACACGTCGAGGCCTTCGCTCGCATCTGGGAGGCCGCAGAGCGCCACGGGGTCACCCTGCGCACCGCTGCGTTTCTGGTCGCCTGTGAGCGCATCCTCACGGCGCGCAAGGAGCGCGGTCTCTACCCTTAAGGCACCGAGGCCTGCAGCTGCGACTGAAACAGACCGCTGTCGTTGACCAACCAGGATTCAACGATCTTGCCGTTGGCAAAGCGGTCAATTTGCAGGAATGGCACTTCCACCTTGTGGCCGGTTGTCTGGATATCCAGCTCAGGCACATCACCCGTGCTGGTGCCTTCAAACTGCCCTTCGATAACCACGTAATCACCGACGCCCCAAACACCCGCGGTCGACCAGCGCGCATCGCTGAAGGCTTGCCAATAAAGGCGCGAATCGGCCGCGTTCTGCGCGCGATTCATGTCGGCGGCATGGGTGTTGTCGTGCATCACATAGTCGTCAGACTGTAGTGCAGCCACTGCAGCGGCGTCATGCCGGTTCCAAGCCTCGATGGCCTGCAATTCGATAGCGGCATTCTTGTTCTCTAGCTGACTGCGACTGGCCACAAACACCTTCACCGGTGCCGCTGGCACAGCCATGACCGGCCGCACCGAACGCGACGTTAAGCCCAGCTGAGCGGCCAGCGTGCCGCTGTCCGCGACCCCAAACTCATCGGTAACAAGCTGGTCTTTTCCATCGATTTCCACACTGTGCCCAAACATGAAGCCAAAGGGCTTGCCAGTGGCCTTCCTCTGCTTGCCGTTGGCGCTAGTCACCGGGCCGGTATTCGTGCCGTGCATGATGGACAGACTCGCCAAGTGATGATGATCCGCGTTGACCAGGATCAACTGCAGATCGCCACGGATATCCGGGGCCATGACGGCCAACTGCTGAGTGGTCGCAGCGATTTCCGCTGCACCCTTCACCCGCGGTTTGCCGTAACCGGACTGCTGAGAAATCGCAGTCTCGGCGTAACATTTCGTGAAATCATCCCACTTCTTGTCGTTGAAGTGATTCCAGCACTGTTGGTACCACTGCACACGATCCGCGGCACTGAAACGGTCTTGATTGGGCGGCTGGCTCGGAGAACAGGCGGCTAGCATCAGCACGCCGACAAGCAACGTCCATGTCTTATTCATGTGCAGAGTCCTCGGTTCCATGAGTGCGAACAACCCGCTCAGTGCAGCAGCCCGGGGTTCGCCTGCCAGACGGCCAGATTCAGCGCCGCCGCAAAACTCACCCACGCCAGATACGGCACGAGCAGCCATGCCGCGAGCTTGCTCAAGCGTCGGAAAGACAACAGCGTGCCGAGCAAAAGGAGCCAAAGCACGATGATGTCAGCCATGGCCAGACCACCACGGTGCCAGGCGAAGAACAACCAGCTCCAAAGCGCATTGCACAGCAACTGCGCGATAAACCAAAGGAGCGCTCCCCGTGCACCAACGAGGCCGCCAGCGCGCCAAACCAGCCAGGCCGAAATGGCCATCAACGTATAGAGCAGACTCCAAACCGGACCGAACAGCCAGCCCGGCGGCGCCCACGCAGGCTGCACAAGCTGCCGATAGAACTCAGGCGCGGTGACGGAGGCAATGCCACCGACCGTGGCAGCGGCATAGCAGACGATCAGGCAGACCAGCAGCTCCGCCCATCCGGCGTGCTTGCTGGCGGTCGTACCTGTAGCGGTCTCAGGCGCCAAGCGGCTGCGGCTCACGCAAGCTGGCGAACCGGCTCTCGAGCAGATGGATCCCACCGAACAGCAGTCCGGTGTAGAAGGCATCGCCGGCCAGCGCGTTGCCAAAGAACGGGATGGCGGCTACGTAGCACTCCACCAGTCCGGCGAGACTCTTGGCGTACATGGCGTCGAAGAGCCATACACCGAAGTTGCTGACGAGATAGAACATCGTCGAGGCAGCCAGCGTGGTTCCCGCTGTCCGCAGCAGAGTCGTCCGTCCGCGCAATGAAAGCCCCATGGGAACGACCAGCGCAAATGAGGCGTACTGCACCCAGCTGTGCGAGGCGTAGGCCAAGGACGACAAGGACCAGACCCAACCCAGAGCGACATTGCTCAGTACCAGCGCGAGCAACGGCACCGCAAAGGCCAGCCGCCGGTCAGAAAAATGCGCGCCGCCGAACAGCGCCAGCGCCGTGATGCAGGTGAAATTGTACGGGTGTGGCAGCAGACGGGTAGCTGCGGCACCAAGAATCATCAGGACGATGGCGGACATTCGGACGTTTTGCATAGCGGTTCTCTCAGGTGTTGACGGCATCATTCAGTGTCGCCAACGCGGCAAAACCGCAGCCCCTGGCGCACCCCGGCCAACGACTAGACGACGGCGCTGGCCAGGTTTCCTGACTTCCGGCTCGGTTGCCCTACCCGCCTTCCCAGGCCGGAGCCCAGTGGCATCATGGATAGTGACTTGCCGGTCACAGTTGCGGGGGCAGCCGCGGCTTTAAACCGCGTTCCCTCAAGGCCCTTGCGGGCAGCCAGCGCACCTGAGGACAGTAGCCGAGCGCGCGCGGACGGTCAATGCCGCCACGGCTGCGGCCGGCCGCCGTACGCATTCGATATAGTGCCGGCATGGTGGATATGCCCATCAGTGAACTCGAGTGGCAGGCTCTGCGCGTCAGCTGCGCTGTTGCATGGCGCAGCGCTGTGTACTCGTTGCCCGCGGCAGTCGCCGTGGCGTGGGTCCTCACCCGCCGTCGTTTCGTGGGGCGATTCGCACTGGATGCGCTCATCCACCTGCCGCTGGTGTTACCGCCCGTGCTCATAGGCTACGGCCTGTTGTTATTGTTCGGTATCCATGGCCCCATCGGCGCTTGGCTGCACACGCACTTTGACATTCGTCTGGTCTTTACGCTGCAAGGGGCGGCGCTAGCGAGTGCAGTGATGACATTCCCGCTTCTGGTCCGTTCGATACGGATTGCGCTCGAGCATGTCGACCAAGGTCTTGAAGAGGCCGCTCGAACGCTCGGCGCCGGCGCTATCGACCGCTTTGTCACCATCACACTGCCACTGATGAGTCCCGGAATCCTCGCTGGCACCATCACGGCATTCGTCGCTGCGCTGGGTGAGTTCGGAGCCATCATCACCTTTGCCGGTAATGTTCCGGGGGAGACGCAGACCCTACCGCTGGCGCTGTATTCCGCGCTTCAACGGGTCGACGGCGACCCGCTCGCCGCCCGACTGGCACTACTTTCATTGAGCATCGGCATCGCTGGGCTGGCCCTCGCAGAACTTGCCAACCACAGTCTGCGCCGGCTTCTGGGTCGCCCGAGGTCGAACTGATGCTGCATATCCGCCTGACCACGCAACGTGGCGAATTCGGCCTCGATGTGAATTTCAGCGCACAGAGTCCGGGAGTGATCGCCCTCTTCGGTCGCTCTGGCAGCGGCAAGACCACCCTTGCACAACTCATAACGGGTCTGCTCGCTCCCGACAGCGGTGTCATCGAGTTGGACGGCGCTCGCTTGTACGACAGCCAGCGAAAACTTTCCGTGCCCACCGAAGAGCGGCGCATCGGCTATGTATTTCAGGATGGGCGCCTGTTTCCGCACCTCACCGTTCGGGGCAACCTGCTCTATGGCTGGAAGCGTCGAGCACCCAATGCCCCACCTGATGCCGGTTTGCCAGAGAAACTGATTCATTTGCTGGGACTGGAAAGCCTGCTGGAACGACGACCCTGGCAGCTCTCGGGTGGTGAACGCCAGAGAGTGGCATTGGGCCGCGCTCTGCTGGCCCATCCGCGCCTGTTGTTGCTAGACGAGCCACTCGCGGGACTCGATCAGAGCCGTCGCGAAGAGGTGCTGCCCTACCTCGAGCGTGTCCGGGATGAATGGCGAATACCCATCATCTACGTCAGTCACCAGTTCGACGAGGTCTTGCGACTGGCCACGCACGTTGTGCTGATGGAGCAGGGTCGAAGCGTGACCAGCGGCGACGTCTTCACCGTCAGCCGAGATCCGCGCTTGCGAGCCATCGTCGGTACTGAGGCGCTCGGTGCTGTGGTCGAAGGGACATTGGCCGAGATGGCCGATGACAGCGGGCTGGGCGTTGTACGTATCGGGCACGGCACGCTGCAGTTACCGACCGGTCAACTCCGGACGGGTCAGCGCATGCGCCTCCAACTCCTGGCGCGCGATCTGATTCTGGCGCTCGAGGCGCCACGCGGCCTGAGCGTTCGCAACCGCCTGTCAGGCACGATTATCGAGATGCGTCCCGATGACGCGCACTCCTTGCTCGTCTCAGTGGATGTTGGCGGGCCGGTGTTGGTTGCGCGCGTGACCACACTCTCAGCCACAGAGATGGGACTGCGAGAGGGACTGTCGTTATGGGTGCTCGTTAAATCAGTGACGCTGCGACCCTTCGCCCATCGCGGCGATTAAGCGACCTTCAGCGGCGACTGCGCGCCGGCGTCGAATGCCCCAGTAGCCGCGCCTGTGCCGCAAAGTTCTGCGCCAATTGGCCGCAGACAATGTCACACAGTTGGTAGACCCGCGGATCGGCGATCTCATAGATCGCTACAGTGCCTTCTGAACGTCGACTGACCAGGCCATGCCGAGCCAGCGTGGCCAAGTGCTTGGAGGTATTCGCCTGGCTGCAGCCCAGCAACTCCGTGAGTTCGGAGACATTGCGAGGCCGCTCACGCAGGGCGTTCAGCGCCCGCAATCGCTGCGGCTCCGACAGGGCACGGAAATAATCGGCGACATGCGCCAGAGCACGATCGTCCAGAGCTTTCATGGGAGTCGAGTTTAGCTCAAATACTTATTGCGTGCATCGCTATATACGAATATTGTATCAGGCAAAGAGGATCTCACTCCATGCGCCTAACCAATGCCCTGCCCCTCCTGCTGCCCATAACACTGCTCAACCTAGCGATCGCGGCCACACCAGAGGCCACTCTGCGCGTACAGCAGAGTTCCAGCGGAGGCACCTACGCAGTGCTCGGTACGGTCGAGGCCGTCAGACAGGCCAGCCTTCAGGCGCAGGTGGCCGGACGCATTACCGAAGTGCTGGTTCGCAGTGGCGAAAGCGTCCGCGCAAATGCCCCACTTCTACGCATCGATGCCAGCGCAGCCGATGCAGCGAGTGCAGCCAGTGAAGCGCAGGCTGCTGGCGCTGCGGCACAATTGCGCGAGGCACGCGCCGCCTTCGCCCGCGCACAAACTCTGCGGGCCAGCGATTACATCAGCGAAGCCGCACTGCAGCGCGCCGAGGCTCAGCTTCGCAGTGCCGAGGCGCAGGCCAACTCCGCCACCGCGCAGTCCCGCGGCGCCAACACCTTCAACGCCTGGCATGTGCTTCGCGCGCCCTATGACGCCACGGTAACCGCAGTAAACGTCACGCCCGGCGATCAGGCACAGCCTGGCCGCACGCTAGTGACGCTGTATGCACCGGGGCCACAGCGCATCGTGGCTCACATCCCTGAAGAGGTCGCTCGCCGCCTCCAGACAAACGTAGCGCTGCAACTCCAGCTTGCCTCATCGAACAGCGCCCTCCGGTCCCTGCCGCTGAAAGACTGGCAACGCATTGCTGCCGTCGATCTGCAGAGCCGTACTGTCACGATTCGCGCGGAATTGCCTGCTGGTTTGGGCCTCGAGCCCGGCAACATGCTCCGTCTGCTGCTGCCCACCACTGACAATCCGGCTCAGATGCTGATACCCGCCAGCGCCGTGGTTCGCCGGAGCGAAATTGCGGGCGTCTATGTTCTGGACTCAAGCGGCGTGCCTCATCTGCGGCAGCTTCGTCTCGGACCGGTGGTGGACGGTCAGGTGGCAGTGCTGGCTGGATTGTCGGATGGCGAGCTCATCTCCACTGATCCGCAGGCCATGATGCGGCGTCAGGACAAACCATGAGCGACGGTTCTGCACAGCGCCTTGGGATCGCCGGGCGAATCGCCCGCTATTTCCAGGCGGCGCGTATCACCCCGCTTCTGGCGTTAGTTGCGCTACTGCTCGGCGTCTTCGCACTCAGTGTGACGCCGCGTGAGGAGGAGCCGCAGATCGACGTCACCATGGCGAACGTGCTCATACCGTTCCCCGGCGCATCGGCACATCAGGTGGAGCAGGCTGTTGCGGGCCCGGCCGAACAGGTCCTGTCGCAAATGGCCGGTACTGAACATGTCATGTCGGTTTCGCGCCCAGGGTTGGCGGTGCTGACCGTGCAGTTCAAGGTGGGTCTGCCACGCACTGAGGCTTTGGTGCGTCTCCACGACACATTGCAATCCCATCGAGACTGGCTGCCGGCTGGGCTGCCGGTCGGACAGCCTCTGATCAAACCCAAGGGCATCGATGACGTGCCCATCCTCACGCTGACGCTCTATGACCGCCGACCCGACTACGGCAGTCACGAACTGAGACGGATTGCCGAGTCGCTGGAGGCTGAGCTCAAGCGCGTTCCGGGAACCCGCGAGGTCAGCACAGCGGGAGGCCCGCGCCACGCGGTCAACATTACGCTTGATCCCGAAGCACTGCACAACGCTGGATTGAGCGTTGGCGATGTGCGCGGTGCGCTGCAGTTGGCCAACACCGCATCTCAGGCCGGAACCGTCGTCAACGGCAATGCCGCACTATCCATCGATGCCGGCGAATTTCTGCCGGATGCTGCATCCGTCGCCGATCTCATCGTCACAGTCCGTGGCGGCCGTCCGGTGTACCTGCGTGATGTCGCCAGCGTCCGTGATGGCCCGCTGCAGCCAGACAACTATGTCTGGTTCGGCCAGCGCACGGACCCAGGCGTCGACTACCCCGCAGTCACACTGGCCGTGACGAAGAAGCCGGGTCAGAACGCCGCCAGCGTGACGCGAGCGCTGCGTGAGCGAATCGCTGCACTACAGAACACCCTGATTCCTGACGGTGTTGGCGTCGAAATCACCCGCGACTACGGCAGCACCGCCAATGAGAAGGCCCTCAAGCTGATCGAGAAACTGCTGTTCGCCACCTCCTGCGTGATAGCGCTGGTGTGGTTAACCATGGGTCGCCGCGAAGCGGCCATTGTCGGCATTGCCGTGGCACTCACCCTGACTGTCACGCTGTTCGCATCCTGGGCCTGGGGCTTCACACTAAATCGCGTCAGTCTGTTCGCGCTGATTTTTTCGATCGGCATTCTGGTGGATGACGCCATTGTGGTGGTCGAAAGCATCCATCGACGTCTCGCAGGACAGACAGGCCAAACAGCCGCGGACATCATTCCCGCAGCCGTCGACGAAGTGGGCAATCCCACCATCCTCGCAACGCTGACCGTAATCGCAGCGTTGCTGCCGATGGCCTTCGTAAGTGGGCTGATGGGTCCGTACATGGCGCCGATCCCGATCAACGCCTCGATGGGCATGCTGATCTCGCTCGCCATCGCTTTCATTCTCACGCCGTGGCTGGCCCATCGATGGCTGGCGCGCGACTCGGCCCACAGTGAGGCTGCTGCTGAACCGGACTGGATCACTACTTGGGTCCGGAAGCTGTACCCGCCCTTCCTCGACGCGCAACACGGTCAGCGCCGCCGACGGCTTTTATGGCTCGCGGTGCTGGCCATGATTGTGGTGTCACTCCTGTTGCCAGCTGTGCAATGGGTAGCATTGAAGATGCTGCCATTCGACAACAAGTCCGAACTGCAGCTGGTGCTCGACATGCCGGAGGGCACGGCACTGGAAAAAACCAACGCCACGCTGGCGGAGATGACCCGCTATCTGGCTACAGTTCCGGAGGTACGCAGCTACCAGGTCTATGCCGGGCTCTCGGCACCGATCAACTTCAACGGCCTGGTGCGTCAGTACTACCTGCGCAATGGCCCTTCGCTGGGCGATATTCAGGTCAATCTCGTGGAGCGCAGTGACCGCAAGGCAAAGAGCCATGAGATCGCAGAGCGTATTCGACCTCCCCTAGCTGCTATTGCCAGCGCCGCTGGCGGTGCGCTGAAGGTGGTCGAGGTACCGCCCGGCCCACCGGTGCAGGCCCCTATCGTTGCAGAAATCTACGGTCCTGATGATGCCGGGCGATTGCAGCTTGCGCGCAGCGTTCGACAGACGCTGGCCTCTGGCCCACATATCGTCGACGTCGATGCCTCTTACGTCGCAGAGGCGCCACGGAAGGTACTCGCCATCGATCGCGCACGCGCCGCCCTCGCCGGTGTCAGCCAGGCGGAAGCTGTACAGACCCTGCGCATCGGACTGAGCGGCGACGACGCCGGCTTTCTCAATGACGGTTCAAAATATCCCACACCGCTGCGCATACAGCTCTCGCCCTCAGCACAGGGCAACTTGGACGCATTGAACGCGCTGCCCGTACGCAGCGCCACCGGCAGCGTGATACCGGTGGGCAGCCTGCTCTCGCCATTGGATGCGCAGGTAGAACAACCGCTATTCCACAAAGACCTGCTGCCCGTCATCTACGTCACCGGCGACATGGCCGGCGGCGCTGACAGCCCGCTGTACGGCATGTTCGGCTTGCGCAAGTCGATCACGGGGCTGAAGGCGCCAGACGGCGGCCAAGTCTCCGAACTGTTCATCTCGCAGCCTGAGGACGCCTATCGCGGCTATGCCTTGAAGTGGGATGGTGAGTGGCAGATCACCTACGAGACATTCCGCGACATGGGAGCCGCCTATGCGGTGGGCCTGGTGCTGATCTATCTGCTGATCGTCGCCGAATTCGGCTCCTATCTGCTGCCACTGATCATCATGGCGCCGATTCCATTGACCATCGTCGGCGTCATGCCAGGCCATGCGCTGCTTCGCGCGCCGTTCACGGCGACCTCGATGATTGGCATGATCGCACTGGCTGGCATCATCGTACGCAACTCCATCCTGCTGGTGGACGCCATACGCCTTCAAACCGCTGCGGGCGTCGCGCTGACGGAGGCGATCATCAACTCCGTGGCGGCACGTGCTCGGCCCATCGCCCTGACTGCACTGGCGGCCATGCTCGGCGCCCTGTTCATCCTCGACGATCCTATCTTCAATGGACTGGCCATCTCGCTGATCTTCGGCATCCTGGTCTCGACCTTGTTGACACTGATCGTCATCCCGCTGCTGTACTTTGTGGCCTATCGCACGAGCACACCAGTTCCTTCCATACCCACGGATCTCAGTTCCAATCCATCGGAGGCAACATGAGCACTTGGCGCATCACCCGTGTCATCGCAGGCACATTAGTCTTGGTATCCCTGCTCTTGGGCGTAACGGGCAGCCCGCTATATCAGAGCGGAAATTGGCTGTGGCTCACGGCCTTCGTCGGCCTGAACCTGCTGCAGAGCGGCCTGACACGCTGGTGCCTGATGGAGCGCATCCTGCGCCGCATCGGGTTGCCGGTGGTTGGCGACTGAGGCACAGCGCGTGCAGAAGCTCCTGCAGCCGAATTTCGGCCGTGCATTGGCGGGGGCGCTGCTATTAAGCAGCGCCTTCTCCCTGGCCATGGCGGCCGAGACATCGGGCTTTACGGGATTGCGACAGAGCTGGGAAGCCAGCCTGCAGAACGACCCAGCATTTGCGGCCATTGAGGCACGCCACGAAACCAGCCGAAGCAAGCTCACCGAGGCCAGAGCGCTCTGGCTTCCAACATTAAGCGCTCAGGGTGGAATTGGCCGCGGCGATCAGCAAAGCGAAACTCGTGGCGCCGCTTTCTCGACGCCCACACTGCCCGAGACCCGGGGTGTGAATTTCCTCACCCAGATGGATACAAGCACACGTAGCCACTGGAGCTTCGAGGCACGGCAGCCGCTGCTCGACAATGACCGGCGCATTGATGCCTCCGGGCTAAAAAATGCTGCCAATCAAGCTGAGGTGCAATATCTCGACGCACGACAGCAGCAGATACTGAAGGTGGCCGAGGCGTGGATCGGCGCAATCAATGCCGCCAATGATCTGAGCGCTGTGCAGCGGCTGATCGCCGCGGCGGATCGCGCCGGAGGCCTGGCTCAGGCACGGTATGACGCCGGCGAACTCCCGATCACTGATTTGCGTGATGCCCAGGCACTACGCGATACCACTGCAGTGCGTTTGCTGGATGCGCGTAACGCTCTGGACGTCGCGCAGCTTAAATTCACTCATCTGACCGGACTGCAGCCGCCCACCGCCCTACCGCTTCCTGACGTTACGCCGCATGGACTGGCCCTCGAAGAGCGTTTCGAACTCTGGCAGCAACGCGCACAGAAGAATAGTCCGCAACTGATATTGCAGACTCTTCGCAGCGCACAGGCCGACAGCGAAGTCAGTCGTCATGGTGTGCTCGCTGGCGCACAAGTGTCAGTGGTTGCCATCACCGGGCGGAACCTTGCTACAGGGTCCGGCAGTTACGGCCGATCGGCGCAGGAGTCCCAGGACTCACTGCTTGGGCTGGAAGCCCATATCCCTCTCTTTACCGGTGGCATGCGCAGCGCACAGCGCAACGAGGCCCGGGCGTTGGCTCGTGCAGCTTCCGCCGATCTTCAGTCCGTTCGTCAGCAATTGGATGAACAGTTACACGCGGCCTGGCTACGACTGACAACAGCCGAGGCTCGTCGCAAGGCACTGGCTCGCGCAGCCAGTTCGGCCGCAATGCGTCTGGATGCGACGCGTATCGGCCTCGAAGCAGGTGACCGCACCACACTGGACGTACTCACAGCAGAGAGCGATCAGCTGCGCTTGGACGCCGAACGCCAGCGCGCTGCGCTCGACTTGTTACTCGCCGATCTGCATCTGCGAGCCGTGACTGGCACGCTCAGCCCAGAAACCTTAGAGCACTTTGACGACTGGCTAACACCCTCTGTCGCGGCGCACTGAGACCTAGAGGCCACGCTGCTGCTACCTCGGGGCGCCGTGCTATCTTTTAGCCCATGAGCGAAGAGATCGAGCGGGATGTTCTGGAGTATGACGTTCTGGTTGTCGGCGCTGGGCCGGCGGGACTTGCAAGCGCCATTCGACTGAAACAGCTGCGACCAGACTGGACCGTTGCCGTCCTCGAAAAGGCCGCTGCGGTAGGGGCACAGGCGCTCTCCGGTGCGGTGCTGGAGCCCGGTCCGCTTGATGAACTCATGCCTGAATGGCGTGCCGCACCTCCGGGCATCTGTGTACCGGCCACCCGCGACGAGTTCTCTTTACTCACACGGAACGGTCGCATCCGTCTGCCGGTACCTCCGCAGCAGCATAATCGTGGCAACTTCATCATCTCGCTCGGGCTACTGACCCCCTGGCTGGCACAGCGGGCCGAAGCGCTGGGTGTGGATATCTTCCCCGGCTATGCCGCAGCGTTGCCGGTGTATGACCCGTCCGGTGCCGTACGGGGCGTGCAGATCGGTGATGTGGGGTTGGACCGTTCCGGCCAGCCCGGACCCGGCTTCACACCGGGCCCGCTGATCCATGCGCGTACCACGCTGGTTGCCGAGGGCGCACGCGGAAGCCTCGCCAAGCAACTAATCAAGCAATTCAATCTCGATTCACAGAGCGCGCCGCAAACCTTCGGCCTTGGCTTCAAGGAACTGTGGCAACTGCCTGATGGACGCGTCGAACCAGGATTAATCAGTCACACGGTTGGCTGGCCGCTCGATCGCCGGACCTATGGCGGCAGCTTTCTCTACCACCTCGACCAAAACAGGGTGTACGTGGGTTATGTCGTCGGACTCGACTATCACGATCCACGTTTGCAGCCCTTCGAAGTCTTCCAGCAGTTCAAGCACCACCCCACCGTTCGCCCACTTCTGGAGGGCGGTGAACTGCTCGCCGCCGGCGCCCGAACCATCGTCGCTGGTGGCTGGCAGTCGCTCCCGCGACTGGAGATGCCCGGTGCAATGCTGATCGGCGATGCGGGCGGAACGTTGAATGTGGCCAAGATCAAAGGCATTCATCAGGCTCTTCGCAGCGGCATGCTGGCGGCCGACCATCTGGCTGAAACCGGCGGAGAGAGCCGCGGCTTCGATGCGCGCTGGCGTGCCTCGGCAGGCGGTCAAGAACAGCGTCGTGTTCGCAACATCAAGCCGGGCTTCAAACGCGGCTTATGGATGGGCCTCGCCAATGCAGCGCTGGAGACGGTGACGGCGGGACGGCTACCGTGGACGCTGTCGCATGCTGCACCCCATACGACTTTAGATCCGCTCTCGGCAGGCCCATCGCCCGACCGCGATTGGATTGAGCGCACGCTGCCTCCGCGCGATCGGCTGGCCTCGGTATTCCTGGCCAACAATTCCCACGACGAGCATCAGCCGGCACACCTGAAAGTCGCTGACACCAGTGTTTGCAGCACACGCTGCGCTCAGGAATTCGGCAATCCCTGCCAGAACTTCTGCCCCGCAGGCGTCTACGAAATGCTGCCCGATGAGTCGGGTGGCAAGCGGCTGCAAATCAATGCAGCCAACTGCGTGCACTGCAAGGCCTGCGATATCAAAGATCCGTACCAGATCATCACCTGGTCAACGCCCGAGGGCGGATCAGGCCCGATGTACCAGTCGCTGTAGCCCACCAGAGCAGGCTCGAATCGACGGACACTTTTTGCAAGTTACAAGGCCGGCGGTCGTCCGCGTTCCTGTTCCGCCCCGCGCTCTCGTCGAACGATGGCAACCACGCTGCCAGCAGCGACAGCAACTACTAGCAACATGGCGGCCATGAGAAAAGCCAGCCCATGATTGAATCGCCAGGCCTCACGCAGCCCACCGGCCACACCCAGAGGCGTACTGATCAGCAATAGCGGCTTCGCGATCCGCATATCGATCAGCGAGGTCTTTGTAATCGCTGACGCAAGGCGCCTTCATCGAGGCTCTGGCACCAGCGCGCCACGACCAAGGTCGCCACACTGTTGCCCACAAGATTGGTCAATGCACGGGCCTGCGACATGAAGCGGTCGATGCCAAGAATGAGCACCAATCCGGCCACGGGCACCTGACCCACCGCGCTCAATGTTGCAGCCAGCACGATGAAGCCGCTGCCAGTGACTCCGGCGGCACCCTTGGAGGTGAGTAGCAGCACTGTCAGCAGCGTCAGCTGTTGCGTCAGGTTCAGAGGCGTGTTGGTCGCCTGAGCGATGAACACCGCCGCCATAGTCAGGTAGATAGCTGTGCCGTCGAGGTTGAACGAATAGCCGGTGGGCACCACCAGACCGACGACGGACTTGCGCACGCCGGCCTCCTGCATCTTCGCCATGAGGCGCGGAAGCACGGTCTCGGAAGAAGCCGTGCCCAGCACGATCAGTAGCTCCTCCTTCAGATAGCGGATCAGTCGCAGCACACTGAAACCGTGCAGACGCGCCACCAACCCGAGCACAATGAAAATAAACAAGGCGCAGGTGGCATAAAAGCAGGCCATCAATGAAGCCAGAGGCAGAAGCGATCCAATGCCGAATTTCGCGATAGTGAAGGCCATCGCACCAAAAGCACCCAACGGGGCCACATACATGATGTAGCCAATGATCCGGAACAAGACCTGCGAGAACTCATCAATAAACGTGTACATGCCGGAGCTGCGCCCGCCAAGTGCATGCAGCGCGAAACCGAACAACACCGCGAACAGCAGCACCTGCAGGATCTCACCGCGGGCAAAGGCATCCACAATGCTGGTCGGTATGATGTTCAGCAGAAAGTCAGCAACGCCATGCAATTGCCCGGGCGCCGCATAGCTGGCAATACTCTTGGTATCTAGCGTAGCGGGATCGACATTCATCCCCGCTCCCGGGTGCGCCACGTTGACGATGACCAGACCCAGGACCAGCGCTACCGTACTCACGATCTCGAAGTACAACAGTGCCAAGCCACCCACCTTACCGACATGGCGCAGCTGCTCCATGCCGGCAATGCCTGTGACCACCGTACAGAAAATAACTGGCGCCAACATCATGCGGATCAGCCGTATGAAGCCGTCACCCAGCGGCTTCATCGCCTCACCGAGTTGCGGATCGAAGTAGCCCAGCAGTGCGCCAATGAAAATGGCGACCAGTACCTGGAAGTACAGCTCCAGATAGAACGGCTTTGTGACCGAATCAGGATGAGTCATCAATTCCCCCGTATGCCACGATGCGCGAAGCCGCCCTGTCGGCGGTCTGAGAGGCACTTAAGTCAGGGTGACATTATTCCGGAGGCGGAGCCTCCACGCACGTTTCGTTAGGTCGAAGCGGCCAGCAGCTTCAGCCGAAATGACATGGAGATCAAATGAGGTAGAGATCGAATTGGTCGGGGCGCCGAGATTTGAACTCGGGACCCCTTGCACCCCATGCAAGTGCGCTACCAGGCTGCGCCACGCCCCGACCGACAAACGAATGATAGATCAGCGGCGCAGGATCCGCAGCACTTCTTCCAGCTCAATGCGTAACTGACGAACAATCTGCTGACTCTGAGTGGTATCGCTGCGGGCTTCATCACCTGAGAGGTGATTACGCGCGCCGCCGATCGTGAAGCCCTGCTCATAGAGCAGGCTGCGAATCTGGCGGATGACGATGACGTCCTGACGCTGGTAGTAGCGACGATTACCACGCCGCTTGACCGGCTTGAGCTGCGGGAACTCCTGCTCCCAGTATCGCAGCACATGCGGCTTGCAGTCGCAAAGCTCAGCCACTTCACCGATGGTGAAGTAGCGTTTGCCAGGGATTGGCGGCAGTTCGTTATTGTTCCGGGGTTCCAGCATACGCTTCCACGCGCGCCTTCAGTTTCTGCCCAGGCCGGAAAGTCACCACGCGCCGCGCGCTGATGGGAATCTCCTCACCGGTCTTGGGATTGCGTCCCGGACGCCGATTCTTGTCGCGCAGGTCGAAATTGCCGAAACCGGACAGCTTCACCTGTTCGCCCTTTGCCAGCGCAGCGCGCACTTCCTCGAAAAAGAGATCCACGAGTTCGCGTGCTTCGCGCTTGTTGAGTCCCAGCTGATTGAACAGCGACTCAGCCATTTCCGCTTTAGTCAGTGCCATGGACGTGGTTCTTATTCTCGCAACTTGGCATTTAGACCGGAGCTGAGGCTGGCCACTACGTCCGCCACGATCCGATCCGCTTCTTCGTCTGTTAGAGTGCGTGAAACATCCTGTAAAATCAAGCCTAAAGCAACACTCTTTCGACCGGATTCTACACCCTTCCCTGTGTAGACATCGAATAGCCTCAGCTCCCTGAGGTGAGTTGAGGCGGCAACCTTAACATGCGCCTCGATGCGACTGAAGCTCTCCCCGGCGTCCACCGCAAAGGACAGGTCGCGGCGTATCTGCGGGAAAACCGATACCGGTGCGAATCGGGTCGGCGCCGCCTCGGTGACCTGCGCCAGTTCCAGCTCGAACAGCTGTACCTCGCCAGATATTTCGAGCGCGCGCGCCAGAGCCGGATGCAGCTCGCCGATAACGCCGATCCGGGCGCCATCGCGCAGCACTGCTGCACAACGCCCCGGATGCAACGCAGGTGGCGGCGCCTCCAAGGGCGCCCAGGTCAGCACTCCGCTCTGGCCCGAAATGGCGAGCAAGGCCTCCACATCCCCCTTGAGGTCATGGAAATCCAGACCAGCGCGGACCGCTCCCCACTGCTCCGGCAAGCGCGGGCCAACGGCTAGGCCTGCGACCATCGGGGTCTCGACGACAGCACCATTGGAGTCCGGTCGGAAGACCGTGGCCAATTCGACCAGTTTGCAGCGCTCCTGTTGGCGCCGCAGATTCTGTAGCGCAGCCTGCACTAGGCCCGGCCACAGCGACAGACGCATCACGGCCAGATCGCTGGCAATCGGATTGCGGAGCGCCGCTGCCGTCTGCGGGCCCAGCAACTGTTGCTGCAAGGCCGGATCAACAAAACCAAAGCTGACGATCTCGTGAAAGCCGCGCGCTGCCAGCAGCTGCAATACGGCACGCTCGTCGATCTTGGTCTCAGGCGTCAATCGCAGGCGGCGATGGCCCACCGCGGGCTGCTCCGGGATCTGGTCAAAGCCGACGCTACGGGCGATTTCCTCAATCAAGTCGGCTTCGATATGAATATCGAAGCGCCATGACGGGGGTGTGACGCGCCACTGGCCCTGGCCCTGTGGCTCCACCTGCATGCCCAACGCCTGCAGCTGCTCGCTGATCTGCCGGGACTCAAACTCACGGCCCAACACACGCGCAAGCCGCGACTGACGCAGGACCACTGGTGAACGCGCGGGCAAACGCTCGGGCAGCTCCTGAAGATCCACCGGACCGGCCGAACCGCCCGTCAATTCCAGTATCAGCTGTGTAGCGCGCTCTAGCGCCCGCTCCTGCAGCGCCGGATCGACGCCGCGCTCGAAGCGCTGACTGGCATCGGTCAGCAAACCATGACGTCTTGAGCGGCCAGCGATTGCGCCGGGCTCAAACCAAGCCACCTCGAGGAACAGATCCGTAGTCTGCTCGCTGATGGAAGTGCGCTCACCGCCCATGATGCCGGCCAGTCCTACGACCCCCGAATCATCAGCAATGGTCAGCACATCAGACTCGAGCGCAATCGTGCGGCCATCGAGCAGCGTGACTGACTCAGCCGCCTGCGCACTGCGCGCAACGATTGTTCCAGACAGCAGCGCGCGATCATAAGCATGCATCGGCTGGCCCAGCTCGAGCACGATGTAATTCGTAACGTCCACCACCGGACTAATGGGACGCAAACCAGCGCGACGCAGGCGCTCCTGCAGCCAGCGTGGCGATTGACCGCCAGCGCGAACGCCCTGCACCGCGCGACTTAGGAAACGTCCGCAACCCGCACCGGGGACCAGACGAACCGGCACGCGAGCATCGCTTTCGACCAGAACTTTCCTGCCCTGTCCCGCCGGCGGCGACTTCAGCGCCACGCCATAAGCGGCCGCCAATTCTCGCGCAATGCCCAGCACCGACATGGCATCGCCGCGATTCGGCGTGATGCCCAGTTCAAGGATCCAGTCGTCCAGTTCGAGATAGTCCCGAACACCCTGACCCACTGGCGCATCCGAGGGGAACTCCAGAATGCCCTCTCCCTCCGCGCTGATGCCGAGTTCGCGCGCCGAGCACAGCATTCCCGCCGACTCCACGCCGCGTAACTTGGCCGCCTTGATACGCAGATCATTGGGCAGCTCTGCGCCCACCTGCGCCAGTGCTGTCCTAAGTCCGGCACGCGCATTGGGCGCGCCACACACAATCTGTAGCGGCGCCGCGCCCGCTCCAGCATTGACGGTACAGACACGCAGCTTGTCGGCCTGCGGATGGGGTGCAATCGACTGAATCTCGGCAACGATCACGCCACTGAAGGCGGGCGCCACGGGCTGCAACGACTCCACCTCGAAGCCCAGCGAAGTCAGGCGCGAGGCAATCGCACCGGCATCAGCGGGCAGATCAACCCAATCACGCAGCCACGAGAGAGGCAGCTTCATGAATCAAGCTCCGCTGAATTGCGCTAGGAAGCGCAGATCGTTGTCATAGAACAGGCGCAGATCATTCACGCCGTAGCGGAGCATTGCCAGACGCTCCACGCCCATGCCAAAGGCATAGCCGCTGTAGCGCTCGGCATCAACGTTGCAGGCAGCAAAGACATTGGGATGAACCATGCCGCAGCCCGCAACCTCCAGCCAACCGGTTTGCTTGCAGACCCGACAACCCTTGCCACTGCAGAGGACGCAACTGATGTCCACTTCGGCCGAGGGCTCAGTGAATGGGAAGTACGAGGGCCGCAGCCGCATGGCCAGGTCGCGCTCGAAAAACACTTCCATGAATTCGTGCAGGACTGATTTGAGGTTCGCGAAGCTCACGCCCTCATCGACCAACAGGCCTTCCACCTGGTGGAACATGGGCGAATGACTGACATCGGAATCGCAGCGATAAACCCGACCCGGCGCAATCACTGCAAAAGGCGCCTGCCGTTCGCGCATGAAGCGGATTTGCACAGGTGAGGTGTGGGTACGCAGCAAGCGCCCATCTTCGAGGTAGAAGGTGTCATGCATCGCCCGCGCAGGATGATTGGCGGGGATGTTCAGCGCCTCAAAGTTGTGGAAGTCGTCCTCGATCTCAGGACCTGAGGCGATTTCGAAACCGGCGCGGGCAAAGATTTCCTCAATGCGCAGGCGCGTGCGGGTAACTGGATGGAGGCCGCCGCGGTGTTCACCGCGACCGGGAAGAGAAACGTCAATCTGGCCTGAGGAGAGCTGCGCATCGAGAGCAGCCTGCTCAAGAGCCGCACTGCGCTCATCGATGGCTGCCTGAAGACGCTGCTTCGCCTCGTTGATACGGGCACCCGCAGCGGGACGATCAGCTGCCGGAAGTGCGCCAAGGGTCTTGAGTTGCTCGGTGAGCTCGCCTTTCTTGCCCAGCCAGCGCACGCGCAGTTCGTTCAAAGCAGCAACGCTGGCACAGGTTTCCACCTGCGCCAGCGCTGTTGCGACCATACCGGCCAGATCACTCACGAGCGGACGCGCTCGCGCTCAGGCAGCTGCGGTCAAAGCCGCCTTGGCCTGCGCCGCAATGACTCCGAACGCATTGGCATCGTGCACCGCCAGATCCGCCAGGACCTTGCGGTCGATATCCAGACCCGCCTTACGCAGACCCGCAATCAGGCGGCTGTACGACAGGTCGTGCAGACGCGCAGCGGCGTTGATGCGCATGATCCACAGGCCACGGAAATCGCGCTTCTTGGCGCGACGATCGCGGTAGGCATATTGCCCGGCCTTGGTGACGGCCTGCTTGGCCGCGCGGTAAACCTTACGACGGGCGTTGTAATAGCCCTTCGCCTTACTGAGAACTTTCTTGTGACGGCGCCCGGCCGTCACGCCACGTTTGACTCGTGCCATGTTTGACTCCTGTTGCCGTTACGTTATTTGTGATGAGGGAGCAGCTGGATGAGGCGGTTCACATCGCTCTCATGCACGAGACTGCTGCCACCCGAACGCAGATGACGCTTGCGCTTGGAATCCTTGTGGCCGAGATTGTGACGACGCCCCGACGAGTAGGCCTTGAAGCCCTTCGCCGTCTTGCGGAAACGCTTGGACGCCGCCCGGTTGGTTTTCAACTTGGGCATGTTCAACTCCACTATTTTTAGCCATGGCTCGCAAGGACACGCTCGCGCACGTCCCGCTCACCTGCGGATCAACCTCGGCTTGCGCCTCGACTGATCACTTCTTTTTTGGCGAATACACCATCACCATTTGCCGCCCTTCCATCATCGGGAACTGCTCGACGATCGCCACGGCGGCGAGGTCTTGCTGTAACCGATCCAGAAGCTTGCGACCAATTTCTTGGTGCGCCATTTCACGGCCACGGAACCTCAGGGTTACCTTGGCCTTGTCGCCCTCCTCAAGGAAGCGGGTCAGATTACGCAGCTTGACCTGGTAATCGGCCTCTTCCGTGCCGGGACGAAACTTCACTTCCTTCACCTGCTGCTGCTTTTGCTTGCGCTTGGCAGTAGCCGCTTTCTTGTTCTGCTCGAACAGGAACTTGCCGTAGTCCATGACCCGCACCACCGGCGGTTCGGCCGTGGGCGAGACTTCAACGAGATCGAGTTCAGCTGCCTGGGCCAGAGCCATTGCCTCGAAACGAGTCATGACCCCTGCCTGCGATCCGTCTGCTCCGATCACTCTCACTGTGGGTGAGGTAATGTCTTCGTTGCGACGGACCCGCTTCGTTGATATGGCTATACGTCAATCCTCCAGCGTCGTGCGCCCACGGCTTTCGAGCTCGGAGCGCAGCCGTTCGAGGAACGCCTGCGGGCTCATCGTGCCCAGGTCTTTGCCACTGCGGGACCGCACTGATAACAAATTAGCCGCAACCTCCCGCTCACCTGCGACCAACAGGTACGGGACACGCTGCAGCGTGTGCTCGCGAATCTTAAAGCCGACTTTCTCGTTGCGCAAGTCGCAAAGCGCCCGAACCCCCTGATTTTTCAAGAAATCCGTCGTTTGCGCCACATAGTCGTTCTGACGGTCCGTAATTCCCATCAAAACGGCTTGGGTCGGCGCCAGCCAGGAAGGGAGCTTGCCGGCATGGTGCTCGAGCAGAATCCCGAAGAAACGCTCCAGCGAGCCGAATATGGCCCGGTGCAGCATGACCGGCGTCCGCTTCTGGCTGTTCTCGTCGATGTAATGGGCACCGAGCCGCCCCGGCAGGTTCAGGTCGACCTGGAGCGTGCCGCACTGCCAGTCACGCCCGATGGCATCACGCAGCACGAACTCGAGCTTCGGGCCGTAGAAGGCGCCCTCGCCCGGATTGAGCGTGTACTCGATGCCGGCGGCGGTCGCAGCCGCCTTGAGCGCCGCCTCGGCGCGGTCCCAAACATCGTCGGCACCGACACGCTTGGCCGGTCGGTCGGAGAACTTGATGCGGACGTCATCGAAACCAAAGTCGCGGTAGATGTCGAGAATCAGCCTTGTCACTGCAACCGACTCGGCAGTGATCTGATCCTCAGTGAGGAAGATGTGGGCATCGTCCTGCGTGAAGGCACGCACGCGCATCAGGCCGTGTAGCGCCCCGCTGGGTTCATAGCGATGCACCTTGCCAAACTCTGCGAAACGCAGCGGCAATTCGCGATAGCTACGCAGCCCCTGATTGAAGATCTGCACATGCCCCGGGCAGTTCATCGGCTTGATGGCGTAGACGCGCTCGTCCGGCGTCTGCGTGGTGAACATGTTCTCGCCGAACTTCTCCCAGTGGCCGGAGGCCTCCCACAGGCTTCGATCCACCAGTTCAGGTGCGTTCACTTCATCGAAGCCGGCCAATGCCTGCTTCTCGCGCATGTAAGAGATCAGCGACTGGAAGATGCGCCAACCCTTGGGGTGCCAGAAAACTGCACCCGGCGCCTCTTCCTGCAGATGGAACAGATCGAGCTCGCGACCGATGCGACGGTGGTCACGCTTCTCGGCTTCTTCAAGCCGGTGCAGGTAAGCGGCCAGATCTTTGTCGTTGAGCCATGCCGTGCCGTAAATGCGCTGGAGCATCTCGTTACGCGAGTCGCCACGCCAGTAAGCGCCGGCCACCTTCATCAATTTGAAGGCTTTCAGCTTGCCGGTGGAAGGCACGTGCGGACCGCGGCAGAGATCGACCCACTCACCCTGGCCATAGAGGCTGATGGGCTCGTTGGCCGGGATGCTGGCAATGATCTCGGCTTTGTAGTGCTCTCCGAGACCCTTGAAGAATTGCACAGCCTCATCACGCGGCATCAGCTTGCGCTGCACCGGCTGGTCGGCCTTGGCCAGTTCACGCATCTTCTCCTCGATGGCGGCGAGATCCTCAGTGGTGAACGGCCGCTTGTAGGCGAAGTCGTAATAGAAGCCATCCTCAATCACCGGACCGATGGTGACCTGAGCCTCCGGATACAGCGCCTGCACAGCCTGCGCCAGCAGGTGTGCCGTGCTGTGACGGATGACCTCGAGGGCCGCGGGGTCCTTTTCGGTGACGATCTCCAGGCGGGCGTCATGGGCGATGCTGGCCGAACAGTCCACCAGTTTGCCGTCGATTCGACCGGCGATGGCGGCACGCGCCAGGCCAGCACCGATGCTGGCGGCGACTTCGGCAACACTCACGGGTTGCGGATAACTGCGCTGGCTGCCGTCTGGCAGGGTAATGACTGGCACTCAGGACCCCGGAAGATAGGACATGCGCCGTGACCGGTGAGGCCACGGCGCCTTGTCAGAATTGGTAGGCGCGAGTGGGATCGAACCACCGACCACCACCATGTCAAGGTGATGCTCTACCACTGAGCTACGCGCCTGCATGTCAACGGGCCCGGAAAGATACCGGAGCCGCTAGTTCTACGCAATGCTGCGCGGCTCATCGGATTCAGACCGGGCTCCGGTCAACTCCAGTTCCAGCTTGCGCAATGAGTCCACTTGGTCGCGGAGCGCCGCCGCCTGCTCGAACTCGAGGTTGCGGGCCGAGGCATACATGCGCTCCTCCAGCCGCTTGATCTCACGCCCGAGGTCGGCAAGGTTCTTGGGCACGGCCACCGGTGCCGGCGCCCCGCGCTGCTGACGCCCGCCGCCACGGCCGGACCCCGGCGACGCGCCGCGCGCGCCTTCCATGATGTCGGCCACCGGCTTCACGATGCTGGTCGGCGTAATCCCGTGCTCCAGATTGAAGGCGATCTGCCTGGCGCGACGGCGATCGATTTCATCCATTGCACGCCGCATCGAATCGGTGATTCGATCGGCATAGAGGATCGCGCGGCCCGAGGCATTACGCGCCGCTCGGCCCATGGTCTGAATCAGCGAACCCGTAGAGCGCAGGAAGCCCTCTTTGTCAGCATCGAGGATAGCCACCAGCGCAACCTCCGGCATATCCAGCCCCTCGCGCAGCAGGTTGATGCCGACCAGCACATCGAACACACCAAGCCGCAGATCGCGGATGATCTCGACGCGCTCCACAGTCTCGATGTCGGCATGCAGGTAGCGAACCTTCACCTTGTGCTGGGAGAGGTAATCGGTGAGATCCTCGGCCATGCGCTTGGTCAGCGTCGTAACCAGCACACGCTCACCACTTGAGACCGAGTTGTGGATTTCGGACAACAGGTCATCCACCTGACTGCGCGCCGGGCGGACCTGCACCTCGGGATCCACCAGACCCGTGGGACGCACCACCTGCTCAACCACCTGCCCGGCATGCTTCTGCTCGTATGGCCCCGGGGTAGCCGAAACAAAGATCATCTGCGGCGCCAGCCGCTCCCACTCTTCAAAGCGCAGCGGCCGGTTGTCCAGCGCCGAAGGCAGACGGAAGCCGTATTCCACCAGCGTTTCCTTGCGCGAGCGGTCACCGCGGTACATCGCACCGAGCTGAGGTATGGTCTGATGACTCTCGTCGACCACCAGCAGCGAATTGGGCGGCAGGTAGTCGAACAGCGTCGGCGGCGGCTCGCCCGCCTCTCGTCCGGACAGGTAGCGCGAATAGTTCTCAATGCCGGAGCAGTAACCCACCTCGCGGATCATCTCCATATCGAACTGCGTGCGCTGCTCCAGCCGCTGCGCTTCCACCAGCTTGCCAGCATCGCGCAACACGGCCAGACGTTCGCGCAGCTCGTCACGGATCAGATCCAGGGCCGTGACGAGGCGATCGCGCGGCGTGACGTAATGGGTGCCCGGGTAGACCGTAAAACGCGGGATGCGCTGCACCACCTTGCCGAGCAGCGGATCGAGGAGACTGAGGTTCTCGATGGCATCGTCGAACAGTTCGACACGAACGGCGTCTCGCGCCGACTCGGCCGGGAAGATGTCGATGACATCCCCGCGCACCCGATAGGTCCCAGGCTGCAGGTCGAGGTCGTTGCGCGTGTACTGCATCTCAGCCAGACGCCGCAGTAGTCGGCGCTGGTCGATGCGTTCGCCGCGGACCAGATGCAACACCATCGACAGATAGGCCTGCGGATCGCCAAGTCCGTAGATACAGGACACCGTTGCAACGATGATGGCATCGCTCCGCTCGAGCAGCGCCTTGGTGGCCGACAGGCGCATCTGCTCGATGTGCTCGTTCGTCGAGGCATCCTTCTCAATGTAAGTATCGCTCGAGGGCACATAGGCCTCGGGCTGGTAATAGTCGTAGTAAGAGACGAAATATTCGACCGCATTGCCCGGGAAGAAGGACTTAAGCTCGCCATAGAGCTGCGCGGCCAGCGTTTTGTTATGCGCCAGCACCAAGGTGGGGCGCTGCACTGCCTGCACCACATTGGCAATAGTGAAAGTTTTGCCCGAACCGGTGACGCCCAGCAGCGTCTGGTGCGCCAATCCGGACTGCAACCCGTCGATCAGTCGCACGATTGCGCCCGGCTGATCACCGGCCGGCACGTAGCTCGACTTGAGCTCGAAGGGTTTGTGCTCCAATTCAGTTACCCGAGTTGTCTTTTTGAGATGCTGTTGGCGGCAAGAATTCGTGCACCACTGGCACTGTGGCGGTACTATATCCCTCTCCCCTGACTATCGCTGGATCGAGGAATCATGACCATCGCCGTGTCCCGGCGCGCGCAGCGCGTCAAGCCGTCCCCCACTCTGGCCGTCACCGCACTGGCCAACAAGCTGAAGGCGGAAGGCAAAGACATCATTGGCCTGGGCGCCGGTGAGCCGGATTTCGACACCCCGGCTCACATTGCCGAGGCAGGCATCGAGGCGATCCGCAAGGGCTACACGCGTTACACCAACGTTGACGGCATCGTGGAACTCAAGGACGCGATCATTCGCAAGTTCCAGCGCGACAACAACATCAAGTACGAACGCAACCAAATCCTGGTGTCCTCGGGCGCCAAGCAGACCATCTATAACCTGTGCATGGCACTGCTGGACGCCGGCGACGAAGTGATCATCCCGGCCCCGTATTGGGTGTCTTACCCGGACATGGTCATGCTGGCCGACGGCCTGCCGGTGACCCCGGATGCCGGCCCCGAACAGGGCTACAAGATCACGCCGAAGCAGCTGGCTGCCTCGATCACCAACAAAACCCGTCTCCTGCTGATCAACAGCCCATGCAACCCGACTGGCGCTGCGTACACCGCCGCCGAGTGGCGCGCGCTGGGCGAAGTACTGCTCGAGCATCCGCGCATCGTCATCGGCACCGATGACATGTACGAGAAGATCTACTGGGGCGCGGAACCGTTCACCAGCCTGCTGACCGTGGTGCCCGAACTGTACGATCGCACGGTCACCATTAACGGTGTGTCCAAGGCCTATGCCATGACCGGCTGGCGCCTGGGCTACTGCGGCGGCCCCAAGGAGCTGATCGCCGCCATGAACACCATTCAGGGCCAGTCCACGTCAAACGCCTCCAGCATCACCCAGCGCGCAGCGCTGCAGGCGCTCGATGGCGACCAGAGCTGCGTCGCAACCATGAACCAGGCGTTCAAGGAGCGGCACGACTATATCGTCAAGGCGCTCAACACCCTGCCCGGCGTCTCCTGCGTACCGGCCAGCGGCGCGTTCTACGCCTTCGCGGATGTACGCGGCGCGATGAAGAATCTTGGCATGCGCGATGACAACGCCTTCTGCGAATACCTGATCAACAAGGCTGGTGTGGCCGTCGTGGCGGGCTCCGCCTTCGGCTCACCGGGCCACATGCGCCTGTCCTTCGCTTGCTCGCTCGAGACCCTGCAGAAGGCCATCGAACGCATGCGCGGCGTACTGCCTGAGGGCAAGGCCCCAGCCGCCTAAGCCCAGGCGGCGCCCCGGCTGATGGCGGTTCTTGACGCCGCCACGGCTTGCCATGAGAATGCGCCGCCTTCCTTTTCGGTTCCCCGGTAGCTCAGTCGGTAGAGCGTCGGACTGTTAATCCGCAGGTCGTTGGTTCGAGTCCAACCCGGGGAGCCACTCTTCAGCCTTGCGCCATCCGGCGCTCTGTCACCGCCCAGCCGCTGCGCCCGGCGCCCGAATCTTTGCGATTCTTCATCCGCCTCGGCCGGTACCTCCACGACAATGCCCCCATCATGCTGACGTTCAGTCGTTACCCGCTACGGACAGCGGGTCTATTCCTTTTATTCCCCTTCATGACCGCTCTGGCCGCCGAGCCTGAGCAGCGCGTTGACATTGCCGCTGCGGAGGCTGCGAAAACCATTGCCGCGACCCGGGTGTCTAGCCCGCCCGTTATCGATGGCGTCCTCGATGAGTCCATCTGGGCGGATGTGGCGGTCATCGACGAGTTCTACCAGCTCAAGCCAACGGTCGGGGCAAGCCCATCTCAGAGGACGGAAGTACGCATCGCTTACGATGCCGATGCAATCTACGTTGCAGCGAAGATGTGGGATGACGCTTCACCTGATGGCATCGCAGCCACCAACATGAAGCACAACACCGGCCTGCGCGAGGATGATCGCATCGCCGTCATCTTCGACCCGTTCAATACACGTCGTGTGGGATACCGCTTTGAGACCAATGCCAACGGCGTCAGAAACGACGTGTTGGTGAACGGCAAGCTGAATAATTTAGACTGGGTCGCCATCTGGGATGTCGCCGCCCGCGCCTATCAGGGTTACTGGTGCGCTGAATTTGCCATCCCCTTCAAGTCACTCCCCTTGGATGCCAGCACTGACACCTGGGGACTGAACCTCAGTCGCGCGACCCGCCGCATGGGTGAGGAGACAGCTTGGGTTTCGCACAACCGTGATTGGGGAATCACTGCACCAGGAACCCTCACCGGCATGACCGGAATGCGCCAGGGAGCAGGACTGGATGTGGTTCCGGGCATTACGGCGAGCACCCGCAATGATCGCGTGGGCAACGTCACGAAGCGCAAGCTCAGCCCCTCGCTGGATGCCTATTATCGCGTCACTCCGTCGCTGAACAGCGCACTGACTTTTAATACCGATTTCTCGGCAACCGAAGTGGATGACCGGCAGGTCAACCTCAGTCGCTTTGGCCTCTTCTTCCCTGAGAAACGGGATTTCTTCCTCAACGATTCCGAACTGTTCGACTTCGGGCAGATCACCAGCGGCAATGGCTCGGCCTCGAACAACACTGCCATCTCCCGCGCTGGCATCGAAAACGGCCGACCATTCTTCTCCCGTCGTTTAGGACTCAGTTCTACCGGCACACCGGTGGATATTCAGTACGGTGCCAAGCTTTCCGGGCGCGTGGGTCGGTGGAATATCGGGACGCTGGCTATTCAGCAGGATGATTTCACGCCATCGACTGGCGCCCCCATTCACTCACCACTTGCACTCATTGCCCGCGTCTCGGCCAACGTGCTGGCTGAATCAACCGTTGGCGGCATCTATACCTCGGGCAACAATTCGAGCAACGACAGCAATGCGTTACTCGGCGTCGACTTTAATTACCGAAACTCTCATCTGTTCGGCAACAAAACGCTGGAAGCTTCAGCATGGGCACAAAAATCACAGACCTCAGGCATGGCCGGCCGTGACGGCGCCTTTGGCTTTGGTGTGTCCTATCCGAACGAATCCGGCTGGCGCGGCGGCATCAATGTCCGTGAGCTACAGCCGAACTTCAATCCGGCACTGGGCTACGTCAACCTGCGCGGTGTTCGGCAGTACGCCGGCGATGTCGGACTCACACGGTATCTTCAGGCGGGCTGGATCCATAGCTGGTACTCGGGCATTGATTACTACCAGCTCGATGACATCGCCAACCGCGCACCGCTCTCGAGGGTGCTCAAACTGCGATTAATGGATCTGTCTAACGCCGTCGAAGACTCGGTGTCGTTGGTGTACTCGCAGAACGACGAGAATGTGCTTAAACCTTTTACGCTCTACAACGATAACCGTTTCCCCGTGAGCGTGCCGCAGGGACGCTACCGCTTTAGCGACATGACCCTCGAATTGACGAGCGGTCGCTCACGCCCGAGAACAGGCTCGCTACGTTTGACCGCAGGTTCGTTCTATGACGGAACGCACCAGGCCGTTGCAGCAGACTTCAAATGGAAAAAGTCGCGTTGGTTCATCTTGGGGTTGAGCGGCTCAATGGATCGAATCGATATCTCCACCGGACATTTCGTTAATCGTCTGGTGAGGGTTTCGACGGACGTTGCATTCTCGGCCAAGGCAGGCGTGACCACCTCGGTGCAATACGACAACAACTCCGAACTCATAGGCGTACAGAGCCGCATCTACTGGGTACCCACGGCCCGCCAGCGGGTCAGTCTGGTGTTTAACCATGCTATGCAGGACCCGGACCGTGATCGTCGGTTCCAGTCCACGATCTCAGAGCTGAGTGCTCGGGCGGCCTACACGCTCCGCTTCTAACGGGGGCCTGACCCATCCCCTCGTGGTTGGTGCAAGTACCTATATGGCCGCAGGCGCTAAGCAGGCCTACTCTTGAGCTGAACACCCTATGGGGCCAGCCAATCCGTCCGATTCATGAGCGCCTGTCTTGTTAACTTGCGAGATCACGCCACTGAGAGCGTGTGCATGTCCCCCGCTTCTGTGGCCATGTCGCTGCTACTGCTGATGGCTGCCAATGGTGCCCCGTGGCTGGCGGGGAGGTTTTGCCGTGGCTGGGCCAATCTGCCAGTGGACTGTTCCTTGACCTGGCCGAATGGTCAGCGCGTGCTTGGGTCACACAAGACCTGGCGCGGACTCCTGGCGGCGATTCTGGCTTCGGCCGCGGTGGCTGAAATACTCGGCCTGGGCCTCGCGTTGGGTGCTCGCTTCGGCGCACTGGCCATGGCCGGCGATGCGTTCAGTAGCGCCATCAAGCGACGACAGGCCACGCCACCGGGCACCGAAGTCATCGGGCTGGATCAGATGCCCGAGGCGCTGCTGCCCCTGCTGCTCTGCGCCCGGGAGTTGCAGTTAGGCTGGCCTGACATTCTGATTACGACGCTTCTGTTTATGGCTCTGGATATTGGTACCGCAGGTCTGCGGCAACAAAGATGAGTGCAGGGTACTAACCGAGAAATATTGGAGGTCCTAATGAAAGCGATTATTTATTCAATCTGGAGCACACTGCTCCTGGCCGGGTGCTACTCAATGTCCAATCATCCTGTCACTGAGTCGTCGACCACGGTGCCGGCCCCGACGAAAGAGACGCCGCCCTCACCCAGCCACGACCAGCAATGCAGCGCGCTCCGGGCCGACATCGCCAGCGCCCAGCACAACCAGCGCACCATGGCGCCGGCCACCGCAGCCCCCATCATTGCGGCCGCCAGTGAGGGCAAGGAAGATCAACGGATCAGGGCCCTGGAGGAGCGATATGCTGGGCTCGGCTGCACGGGTAGCATGAGGCTTGAATCCAGCAGCCCCACGCACTAGCTCGGCCCGTCATGCGGATGACGTCGATTACATCTGAAGGGCCGCCAAGAATTGCAAAGCGGCCCCCTTTTCAGCCGGCCACAGCGGGACAATGAGCCATGCAATCGACCAACGAAACCGCGAATGGCAACACCGGAAGCACCGCCGCACCGCTGGCCGTGCTTTTGGTCGATGATGACCGCGAACTGTGCCGGATGCTGAGCGAGTACCTGCTGCCTGAAGGCTTCAAGGTGAACGCCGTGCATGACGGCGATCAGGCGCTCTACCTGCTGGGACGCCATCACTTCGATCTGATTGTGCTGGATGTCATGCTGCCACGTATTGGTGGCCTGGATGTCTTGCGCTCGTTGCGCCAGAAGCAAGCTACGCCAGTGCTGATGCTGACGGCGCGTGGTGAGGAAGTCGACCGCGTCGTGGGCTTGGAACTGGGTGCC
The DNA here is from genome assembly GCA_947452065.1 of Gammaproteobacteria bacterium. Classification (GTDB taxonomy): domain Bacteria; phylum Pseudomonadota; class Gammaproteobacteria; order Steroidobacterales; family Steroidobacteraceae; genus FEN-1191. The sequence goes on along the minus strand of CANGBB010000001.1, from coordinate 420,657 downwards.
GATGATTATCTGCCCAAGCCGTTTAATCCGCGCGAGCTCGTAGCGCGTATGCGGGCAATCATGCGGCGGAGCATGCTGCTCGAACCCCAGCCAGGTCGGCGCGAGCGCATCGATGCCGGTCCGGTGAGCCTGAACTTTGGCAGTCGAACAGCAACCGCCAAGGGACAGACCATCAACCTCACGGGTGTTGAGTTCCGCGTCCTCGAGGTCTTGATGCATCAGGTCGGCGTCGTGGTCTCGCGCGAGCAACTGACGCGGCAGGTCCTGGGCCGTCGACTCACACCGTACGATCGCAGCATCGACACGCATATCAGCAATATCCGCCGCAAGCTCGCTGTCGTAGCCGGTGAAGTGTCCATCGTGAATGTGCGCCGCTCAGGCTATGTCTTTACCGTCGCGGACGGACCACAGGCTACTGAAACCTCCACGCCATCGGCTGACTGAGTCAGGGCACTGTGCGCAACCTGTATCTCCGCTTCTTCCTGACGGTCTGGCTCGCAATGGTCACCGTGCTGGTGTGCACGGTTTTAACCACTGGCTGGCTGGCCAGTCAAAGGCGGGATGCGGAGATCGAGAAGCAGGACGACCTACAGCGTCAGGCTCAGGAACAACTCCTTCAGGAGGGTGTCAACGGTCTGCGGGAGTGGTTGCAGCACGAGATTGTTCTGGTTCCGCCTGATCGTTTGTACATCGTCGACGAACAGGGTCACGACCTAATTGATCGCTCGGTACCGCCGTTCATTCAGGCGCGGCTGGGACGGCGGCCGCTCCCGGAGAGCGTGGGTGCTACAGGCGGTGGTCGTCGGGATGAGCGCCTACTTTCCAAGCTTGTGAGCCCTACAGGAGAAAGCTACTTCCTGACCATCAGCTCTGCTCGGCAGCCATCAGGCGTGTTTGGGAACGTCGAGACACCCTACATCTGGGGTGTTATGGCGCTGCTGGTCAGTGCCATCGTGTGCGTGCTGCTGGCGCGTTACCTCAGCGCACCGATCCAGTTATTGCGCAGCGCCACCCATTCGATCGCAGCTGGCAACCTGACCGTGCAGGTCTCCAAGCTGCTAGGCCACCGCAAGGACGAGCTGGGCGCACTGGCCGTTGACTTCGATGCCATGGCGGTGCGGCTCCGAACTCTGCTCGATTCCCAGCAACAACTGCTGCGTGACGTGTCTCACGAGCTGCGTTCACCCTTAGCGCGCCTGCAGATTGCACTCGGGATCGCGCGCCGCCCCGGCGCAGATCTGCTGCAGGGTTTTGACCGCATCGAGCAGGAAGCACAGCGACTGGATGAATTGATCGGCGAGATCCTGAGCCTCTGCCGCCTGGATGATCCAGCTCGGCCGATGCAAATCGAACGGGTCGAACTCGACGAGCTGCTGGAACCGATGGTCGAGGACGCGCGCATTGAGGGTGAACCGCGACAGGTGCGGATCGATCTGCAGGTGGAAAGTGCGCTGTCGCTTGAGGGAGATCGCGAACTGCTACACCGCGCACTGGAAAACATTCTGCGCAATGCCGTGCGCTTTTCGCCGGACGCAGCCATCGTTACCGTCACCGCCACACGCGATTCCGAGGCCGTTCGCATCGTTATTCGCGATCGCGGCCCTGGCGTGCCCGCCGACCAACTCGAGCGTATTTTTGAGCCCTTCCACCGGGTTGGCGAAGCCCGCGATCGTGACAGTGGCGGTTACGGCATCGGGCTGGCCATTACTTCGCGCGTCGTAAAGCTGCACGACGGGCGTGTCAGCGCCGCCAATGCCGACGGTGGTGGTCTGCAGGTCACGGTTCGCTTGCCGATCAACCGCACGCTCTAGGGCTTGCTGGCTGCCGCGCTAGGGACCTCTGGCCCAGCTATTTCGCTCTGGGTATCGATACGCATCGCCGCTTTCTCGGCCTGCTTGGTCATCACGATGATACTGATGCGCCGGTTAACCGCATTGCGCGGGTTGTCGCGATCGAATAGAACTGAGGACGACAGACCGACGATACGCGCAATCTTGTCCCCGTTGATGCCGCTGGCTTCCAGCGCACGGCGCGCAGCGTTAGCGCGGTCGGCCGAGAGATCCCAGTTCGAATAGCCGGTGCGGGCATAGGGTGTGGTATCGGTATGCCCTGACAAACTAAGCCGATTGGGTACAGCATTCAGGTAGGTGGTGAGCTCGCGCAGGATGTCCACCGTGTACCCCTTAAGCTTGGAATCACCCAAGTCGAACATCGGTCGATTCTGGGCGTCAACGATCTGGATACGCAGGCCCTCAGGCGTCAGATCAAGGAGCAACTGATTCTTGAATGGCCGCAGCTTCTCACTGGACTCAATCGCCTGCCGCAACTGATCCAATAGCAACATCATGCGCGCCTTCTCGGCCTCGGCCGCGATGCGCTCCGCCTCTTCGACTGAATCCATCTTGCTGTCTTTGCCGAGTTCATGCCCGGATTTCTCCGTTGGCTTCGGCGCATCGAGACCGCCCCCCAGATTGACAGCAGCCGTGCTGGCGCCGCCCGGCCCCATCTGTCCGGGGGCAGGTTTAACGGAACGGCCATCCTGCATGCTCGGATTTTTGAAGTACTCGAACATGGCCGCGCGCTGTTCCTTGGAGATCGATGTGATCAGCCACATCACCAGAAAGAACGCCATCATCGCGGTCACGAAGTCAGCGTAGGCCACCTTCCAGGCACCACCATGGTGCCGGTTCTCCGCACGTCGTCGCTTAACGACGATGATTGGCCGCTTTTCTTTGGCTTTCACGCCGCCTTGGCTCCGTTCTTCTTGCCCTTCAGGTGCGCCTCGAGATCGGCAAAGGTCGGGCGGACATCAGCAAAGAGAAGCTTGCGAGCGAATTCCACAGCGACGGGAGGTGAATAGCCGCGGACGCTGGCCACCAGCGCCATCTTGACCACCTCAAAGGCCTTTCCCTCCTCCTCGACCCGGTGCTCCATCGCTGTCGAGATGGGTCCAACGATACCGTAGGCGACGAAGATACCGAGGAAAGTACCGACGAGTGCAGCAGCCACTTTCTCGCCAATCTCGTAAGCCGTGGATCCCTCAAGAGAGCCCATGGTGTTGACGATGCCCAACACGGCCGCGACGATGCCGAAGCCGGGAAGAGCGTCGGCCACCCGCTGCACCGCATGCGCTGGCCCATGCGCTTCTTTGTGATGGGTTTCCAACTCGTATTCCAGCAGCGACTCAAGCTCATGGGGGTCGAGATCCCCACCCACCATGAGACGCAGGCAGTCGGTGATGAATTCGATCATGTGATGATCGGCGAGCAGCTTGGGATATTTTTTGAAAAGCTCGCTCTTGGCCGGGTTCTCGACGTCGGCCTCGATGGCCAGCATGCCATCCTTACGGATCTTGACGAGGATGTCGTAAAGGAGCTTTAGCAGCCCAATGTAATCCTCGCGTTGGTAGCGCGCTCCCTTGAGGAGCCCGATTGCACCGCTGAAGGCGGCCTTCACGACCTTCAGCGGATTGCTGATCATGAAGGCACCGAGTGCGGCCCCGATGATGATGACGATTTCGCCGGGGTGCCACAGCGCTAGAAGATGCCCACCACCAGTGACGAACCCGATGATGACGCACCCCAGGACCACTGCGGTGCCAACTAACATGATCATGCCGACGTTATCGGCACGGCGGTGCAGCACTTAAACCTTTTGCCGCACCTATTTTTTGGGCGGCAAGAAGGTTGGGAACGGCAGTCCCGGCAAGGCTACCGGGACTTTCGGGAGACCTTACGGGCCATTTTTAGCCCCGGCTTCCCCCGAGCGGCCGATTTGCGCCCCGGAGAGGACTTTTCCGGGGTTGGTTCGGCGAGATCGCGGGTCAGCCGCAACAGATAATTGCGGAAGTCCTTGCGCAAGGACGGGTGTCGCAGGGCCTGCTCCACGGTCGCCTCGAGATACCCCAACTTGCTGCCACAGTCGTAGCGCTTACCGACGAATCGATGGGCGTACACCGCCTCCTGACTCATCAGGCTGGCTATACCGTCGGTGAGCTGGATTTCACCGCCAGCGCCCTGGCCAATGCGCCGCAGATGATCGAAGACGCGCGGGGTGAGCACGTAGCGACCCACCACAGCGAGATTCGAGGGCGCCACGGAGGGCTTGGGCTTCTCCACGATGCGGGTGACACGACTGACCTGACCACCCGTTCCCTCGACCCGCACGATTCCATATTTGTCGGTGTCGCTCTTCGGCACCTCCTCTACGCCCAACAGGCTGCCCCGATGAAAATCGAATGCATCGCCCATCTGCTTGAGGACAGCCTTTTCAGACACGATGAGGTCATCGGCCAGATGCACATAAAACGGCTCATTGCCGACAGCGGCCTCGGCACAGAGCACCGCGTGCCCCAGCCCCAGAGGTGCTGGCTGACGGATGAAGATACAGGTGGCATAGCTCGGCAACACGCTACGCACCTGACGAAGCAGTTCGCTCTTGCCCTGCGACTCTAGGAGATTTTCCAGCTCTTGATCGGTATCGAAGTGATCCGCAATGGAATGCTTGGACGCACCGGTGATGAACACGAGTCGAGTTGCACCGGCGGCCAATGCCTCCTCAGCCGCATATTGAATAAGCGGCTTGTCGACGATAGGCATCATTTCCTTGGGGCTGGCCTTGGTCGCAGGCAGGAACCGCGTACCGCGACCGGCCACTGGGAATACTGCCGTGCGAATCTGGAACTTGGGCATGCTCACGCCTCACTCGGATACGAGTGCCCATTATAGGGCGCGGATTGCGCGGCTCCGTTACAAGCGTTGCAATCCGATGCCCGCGTGCACCGACGCGCCCCCCGATTCCGGCCAGTTACTTGCGGCTAGACGCTGCTGCAGGGGCTGAGGACGCCACAGGGGCGCTTTTCCCTGATATGGGTGCTACCCCAGCGGCCACTCGACTGAGCCTTAAATCAGAGCGATTGCGGTCCACGAGCTTCTGGCCAATGCCTTTGACCAGCGCCAGATCGTCGATGGTCTTGAACGGACCGTGGGTGCGGCGGTACTCCACGATGGCGGCAGCCTTGGTTTCCCCGACGCCCTTGAGTTCCCGGGCCAGCGTGGCTGCGTCAGCGCTATTGATGTCCACCGGTGCAGCGGCGACCGGCAAGGCCGGAATTAACGTGGCTGCAAGCAGCAGGCTGAGAGTGGCAATACGAAGTGACATGTACGCGATCCTCCAAATGGTGAGTCGCGCTCATGGTGCCTGCCGTGGCTAATAGCCGGACAGCGTAGAAACCGTCCGGAAAGACCAGATAGTGGTCAGAGGATCTAGTCGCGAATGGGGTTTCCGGCACCCTCATTCACCCGCTCGCGCAAATCTTTGCCGGGCTTGAAATGAGGCACGTGCTTGCCCTCAAGGGCCACCGCCTCACCGGTCTTGGGGTTACGACCCTGACGCGGCGGGCGGAAATGGAGCGAGAAGCTGCCGAACCCCCGGATCTCGATGCGATCGCCGGCAGCCAGCGAATCGCTCATGATCTCCAGGATCTGTTTGAGCGCGAGTTCGACGTCCTTAGCCGGCAAATGCCGCTGCTTGGCCGTCACAATCTCGATCAGTTCAGACTTGGTCATCGGCAGCCTCGCATCCCTGATGCTTCCGCGTCCGGCAGCCTCTCAACCGCGGCTTAGCCGCGGTCGGAGCTGATACGTTCCTTCAGCAGATCGCCGAGGCTGGTGCCCGTGGTCGGCTGCTCGGAGCGGTAGTTCTGGACCGCCTCAGCCTCCTCGTGCACTTCCTTGGCCTTGATCGACAGACTGATGGAGCGGGTCTTGCGATCGACACCAACAAACTTGGCCTCGACCTCATCGCCGACCTTCAGCAGCTGGCGCGCATCGTCAACGCGATCGCGTCCCAGCTCGGAGGCACGCAGCTGACCTTCGATGCCGTTGCCGAGGTCGATGATCGCGCCGCGCGCGTCCACTTCCCTGACCACGCCACGAACGATGCTGCCCTTCGGGTTGTCGGTGATGTAACCGGAGAACGGATCCTTCGCCAGTTGCTTGACGCCCAGCGAGATGCGCTCGCGCTCCGGATCGATGGACAGAACCATCGCCTCGAGCGTGTTGCCCTTCTGGTAATTGCGCACGGCCTCTTCGCCCGGGGCATCCCAGCTGATATCCGACAGGTGCACCAAGCCGTCGATGTTGCCCGGCAGCCCGATGAAGATACCGAAGTCGGTGATCGACTTGATGGTGCCGCTGACACGATCGCCGCGGTTGTAGTTCTCAGCGAACTCCTTCCACGGATTGGACTGGCACTGCTTCAGGCCCAGCGAGATGCGACGACGCTCCTCGTCGACATCCAGCACCATGACCTCGACTTCCTGACCGGTGCTGACCACCTTGGCCGGGTTGACGTTCTTGTTGGTCCAGTCCATTTCGGAAACGTGAACCAGGCCTTCCACGCCGTCTTCGATTTCCACGAAGGCGCCGTAGTCGGCGATGTTGGTGACCTTACCGAACACGCGCGTGGTCGGCGGATAGCGACGTGCAATGTTCTCCCACGGATCGGCGCCCAGCTGCTTGAGGCCGAGCGAGACACGCGAACGCTCACGGTCGAACTTAAGGATGCGAACCTGGACTTCCTGACCCACCTGCACCACTTCCGACGGATGCTTGACGCGCTTCCACGCCATATCCGTGATGTGCAGCAGACCATCGATTCCGCCGAGGTCGACGAACGCACCGTAGTCGGTCAGATTCTTGACCGTGCCGGTGACGACTGCGCCTTCCTGCAGGTTGTCCATCAGCGCGCTGCGCTCGGCAGAGAACTCCTGCTCCACTACAGCACGGCGCGAGACAACGACGTTGTTGCGCTTCTGGTCCAGCTTGATGACCTTGAACTCGAGCGTCTTGCCTTCGAGGTACGCGGTGTCGCGCACCGGGCGCACATCCACCAGTGAACCGGGCAGGAAGGCGCGCACATGATCGATCTCGACCGTGAAGCCACCCTTCACGCGACCGGAGATCAGACCCGTAACGATTTCGGATTCTGAGAAGGCCTTTTCGAGGCGCGTCCAGGTACGTGCGCGCTTGGCCTTTTCGCGGGACAGGCGCGTTTCGCCGTTGCCGTCCTCGACTGCGTCGAGGGCCACTTCGATGTGTTCACCGGCGACGACTTCAACCTGACCCTGCTCGTTCTTGAACTGCTCGATGGGGATGACGGCCTCGGACTTGAGTCCGACGTTGACGATGACCACGTCATCCGTCACGTCGACGACCAGGCCGGTCAGGATGGTGCCCGGACGGATCTTCTGATTCGCCAGGCTGTTCTCAAACAGTTCGCTGAAACTCTCGCTCATGTTCTCTCGCGGCCCGCTGGGGCCAGTTTTCAGTCCCGAGTGCAATCCTTTGCCACCGGGTATACCTGTTACACGGAATTTGCCATCCAGGCGAATTCCACCTTCTGCAAAAAAACCGTTCCGTCCGGATACTGCGCGCCGCCCATTCAGGCGGTGGGCCAGAGCCCGCGCGCTGCGCCGTGCTGCCAGATCACCGCGACGACCTCCAGCGGACTGCGCGCCGAAGAGTCGACATGCAGCGCGTCGCTGGCGGGCTTGAGCGGGGATACGGACCGCGTCGAATCCTGCCGGTCGCGCGCTTCTATCTCGCGCGAAAGGTCGGCAAGGTTAACAGCGACCCCCTTCTCTTTCAACTGCTTATGGCGCCTGATCGCCCGCTCCTCGGCACTTGCGGTCAGGAATATCTTGAGCGGCGCGTCGGGAAAGATTGCGGTGCCCATGTCCCGCCCATCGGCCACCAAACCGGGAGATTCGGCAAAGCCGCGCTGGCGCGCCAGCAGTGCCTGACGGACCTCCGGCCAGCGGGCGACCCGGGACGCCCCTGCCCCGGCCGTCTCCGTCCGGATGGCCAGTGCCACGTCCTGACCCGCCAACTCGATGCGCTCGCTCCCGTCGGGTCGGGTGGTGAAGCGAACGTCCAACGCACCGGCCAGCCGCGCATGCCCCGCCACGTCTTCTGGATCCAGACCGGAACGCTCCCCAGCGAGGGCCACAAGGCGATACAGGGCGCCGCTGTCCAGCAGATGCCAGCCCAGACGATTGGCCAGCAGTCGGGCCACCGTGCCCTTGCCAGCACCACTGGGGCCGTCAATGGTGACGACGGGCGCGCTCATGGCAGGGATTCGACCGGCAGCCCGATGCTCTGAGCCAGTGTCGCAAAGCCGGGAAATGAGGTGGCAACGTTCGCCACGTCATTGATCTCGATGGTGCCGCTAGCCACGAGGCTGCACACGGCAAAGGCCATGGCAATGCGATGGTCGCCATGACTGTCGATACGTCCGCCGCTGATGGGGCCGCCGTGGATAACGATGCCATCGGCGTGCAATTCATGCCGCACACCGAGACTGGCCAACCCCTCGGCCATCACTGCGAGCCGATCGCTTTCCTTCACGCGCAGCTCGGCCGCGCCTGTGACCGTAGTCGTACCCTCAGCCGCTGCGGCGGCGATGAAGAACACGGGAAATTCATCGATGGCCAGACTGACCAGTTCTTCGGGCACACGGATACCGCGCAGCCGGGAGCGACGGACGAATAGGTCGGCAACCGGTTCGGCCGCATTAGGATCGCCGGGACGAATCTCAATCTGCCCACCCATGGCCTGCAGCATTTGAATCAGACCCGTGCGCGTGGGATTCATGCCGACGTTACGCAACAGCAGGCCATCGTTGGCAGCCAGACAACCCGCTACGAGGAAAAACGCTGCCGAGGAAAAGTCGCCGGGCACGGCCACGGGCACGGCGCGCAGTCTCTGACCACCGGTCACACTGACCGCCAGCCCCTCCTGTCGCACATCGACACCGAAAGCGCGCAGCATCCGTTCGGTGTGATCGCGGGTGATCGCTGGCTCAGTGATGCGGGTGATGCCTTCGGCATGAAGCCCGGCCAGAAGCAGCGCAGACTTTAACTGGGCGCTGGCCACCGGCAGACGATAATCGATGCCCTGCAAGCGTGCCCCGCCATGGAGCGTGACCGGCGGCAGTCCGTCAGTCGTGTCGATGCGAGCGCCCATGAGACGAAGCGGACGGGCGACTCGCTCCATCGGCCGCCGCGACAGCGATGGGTCCCCCACCAGCACGCTGCTAAATGACTGCCCGCAGAGCAGCCCCATGAACAGGCGCATCGCCGTACCCGCGTTGCCCATGTCCAGCGGCGCGACGGGTGCATTGAATCGACCGCCGGCCCCATGCACACGGACACGCTGCGGACCAGGCCTCTCGATGCGCACACCAAGCGCCTGTAGCGCCTTCAATGTTGCTAGGCAGTCTTCACCATCCAGAAAGCCTTCAATCTCAGTGATGCCTTCAGCCATGCCGCCGAACATCAGCGCCCGATGCGAGATTGATTTATCTCCAGGAACCCGCAGCTCACCCCGCAGACTTGCACCCGGAGTCACCCGGAAACGTGGACCACCACTCACCACAAACTACCTCGCAACGAATCCAGCGTTTCCAAAAATTTAATGTTCTGCACCCGCAGCCCCACGCTGACGCGAAGGTACTCCGGCAAGCCATAGCCGCTGACCGGGCGCACGATTACGCCGCCTCGGAGCAATGCCTCATAGACCTTGGCCGCATGCGGCCCGACACGGACCAGCAGGAAGTTTGCTGCCGTGGGCACGGTCGCGAGCTTGCGGGCATCGAGTTGTTCTTGCAGGAAGCGCAATTCCGTCAGCGACTGCGCAATTCCAGCTTGCATATGGGACGGATCACGCAACGAGGCGAGCGCACCCACCTGCCCGATCACGTTGACATTGAATGCTGGACGCAACCGATTAAGCGCATCCGCCACCGCAGGATGTGACAGCGCATAGCCCACCCGCACTCCGGCCAGACCCCACGCCTTGGAGAAAGTCCGCAACACTACGAGATTCGGATACTTCGCCAGCCAGCGTACGCCATCGGCCACGCCAAAGCCTTGGGCATACTCAAAGTAAGCCTCGTCGAGTACGACCAACGTGTCGGGACCCGCCTGCGCAATGAAACGCTCAAGCGCCGCGTTATCGACCCATGTGCCAGTCGGGTTATTCGGGTTGGCAATGAAGACCAGACGCGTCGAGCCGTCGATCAACCTTGCCATGGCATCCAGGTCGTGTCCGAAGGGCATGGCGCTATTGGCTGGCAGCGCCGGGGCCTCACGCGCCTCGGCACCGGTGGCTTTGATAACCAGCGGATAGATCGCGAAGCCGTACTGCGAATAGACGGCATTGTGGGTCGGCAAGAGCGTTGCTTCAGCCAACAGCATCAGCAGATCATTCGAGCCATTGCCAATGGAGATGCAATCAATCGGCACGCCCAGGAAGCGCGAGAGCTCATTGCGCAGTTCAAAGGAGCTACCGTCTGGGTACAGCCAGATGTCATCGACCGCCGCGCGCATCGCTGCGCGAGCCGCCTCGCTGGCCCGCCATGGATTCTCGTTCGACGCCAGCTTGACGATGTCGGTCAGGCCGTATTCGCGCTCCAGCTCACTGACCGGCTTGCCCGGAATATAGGGCGAGAGCGCGCGCACCGCCGGAACCACCAGACGACCCGGGCCTTTCAGCGACATTGGCACTCAGAGCACGGAGCGCGGATAAGAGCCCAGCACTCGAAACATCGAGCTGCGTCCGCGAAGCGACTTCAGCGCGCGCGCGACAGGAGGATCGTCGGCATGCCCGTCGATGTCGAGGAAAAACACATATTGCCACTTGCCTCGACCAGACGGCCGCGACTCGATGCGCGTCATGCTGATGCCATTGCGAGCCAGTGGCTCAAGCAGGCGATACAACGCACCCGAGGACTCTCCGTGCGGGGCCGCAACGAGCAACGTAGTCTTGTCCTTTCCACTCGGCTTGAGGAGCTTGCGGCCGATCACGAGGAAACGGGTGGTGTTATCCGGACGATCCTCGATACCTTGGGCGATGAGATTCAGGCCGTAGATCTCTGCGGCCGTCTCACCAGCAATGGCCGCGGTGCCAGATTCATCGCGTGCACGACGCGCACCCTCGGCGTTGCTGGCTGTGGCCACCCGCTCGGCGTGCGGCAGGTGTTCGTCAAGCCAGCCGCGACACTGAGCCAGCGCCTGCGCATGCGCACACACGCGTAGAACCTTTCGGGCCTGCTTCATCTTGCCCATCAGACAGTGATGGATGCGCAGTTCGACCTCGCCGCAGATGTGCAGCGGACTACCGAGAAAATTATCCAGCGTATTGGTGACCGTGCCCTCGGTAGAGTTTTCTACAGCAACAACGCCGAAATCCGCGCTGCCGGCTACCACGTCTTGGAACACTTCCGTAACCGATGACAGCGCCAGAGCACGCACCGAATGACCGAAATGCTTCATCACTGCGGCCTGAGTGTAGGTACCTTCCGGACCCAGATAAGCCACTTTCAGCGGTTTCTCCTGCGCGAGGCAGGCCGACATGATCTCGCGGAAAAGACGGGTAATTTCGGTATCAGTGAGCGGCCCCTTATCGCGCTGGTTGCGCTCCAAAGCAGCGCGCAACACCTGCGCCTCGCGCTCCGGGCGATAGAAATCGGTAGCCGGCCCACCCGCGTGCTTTGAGGCGCCGACAGCGCGCGCCAGTCCGGCCCGCTCGTTGATCAGGGCATGGAGTCGCGCGTCAAGCGCGTCGATACGCGCGCGAATCGTCTCAAGACTCCCTGCGGCCTTCCGCTTCACTTTCTTCTGCGCCATGTGACCCCCGGTCCAGTGACTACCCAGCGACTCAGGCCGGCGCGCCGACCACGATGCGCGCTGACAGCACACCCTTGATTTCACGTATACGCTTAATCAGTGCATCGTCCACGGGACCATCGGCATCAATCAGCGTATAGGCGAATTCACCGCGCGACTTGTTCAACAGGTCTGCAATGTTGATGCCCGCCCCAGCGAGGCAGGTAGAAATCTGCCCGACCATGTTGGGCACGTTGCTGTTTGCGACGGCAATACGCGTGGTTCCAGGAACGCGCGGCAGGACCGCCTCCGGGAAGTTCACTGCATTGCGTACGTTGCCATTCTCGAGAAAGTCGCGCAGCTGGTCAGCCACCATCACAGCGCAGTTTTCCTCTGCTTCGAGCGTTGAAGCACCCAGGTGCGGCAACGCGATGACGCGCGGATGCCCCTTCACTGCATTGGTCGGGAAATCACAGATGTAGGCATTCAGAGACTTGGCGTCCAGAGCGGCAACGATATCCGCCTCATTGACGATGGGACCGCGCGCAAAATTCAGGATGGTAGCGCCCTTAGGCATCAGTTTGAGTCGTGCCGCATTTACCAGCCCGCGGGTATGGTCATTCAGCGGCACGTGCAGCGTGATCATGTCACTGCGGGCAAAGAGATCGTCCAGTGACAACGCCTGCTCGACCGACGAGGACAGCTGCCAAGCGCGCTGCACGGTGATCTGCGGGTCGTAACCGAGCACCTTCATGCCAAGTGCGATGGCGCTGTTGGCCACTTCGACACCGATGGCACCCAAGCCAATGACACCCAGCGTGCGACCGGGCAATTCGAAACCGACAAAATTCTTCTTGCCAGCCTCCACAGCTACCTCCAGCGCCTTGTCATCGCCCACCAGTCCGCGGGCAAAATCCCAGCCCTGGCAGATGTTGCGCGCGGAGAGCCAGAGGCTGGCCAGTACAAGCTCTTTCACGGCATTGGCGTTGGCACCGGGCGCATTGAACACCGGGATACCGCGAGCACTCATGGCCGCAACAGGAACGTTGTTGGTACCGGCGCCAGCACGCCCAACCGCCAACAGCGAATCAGGCACCGGCCACTTGTGCATATCAGCCGAGCGCAGCAACACCCCGTGCGGGTGACCGATCTCGGAGGCTACTTCATAGCGCTCCCGCGGCAGACGCTCGAGCCCACGCAGGCTGATATTGTTCAATGTAAGGATGCGAAAGCTCATGTTCTTCTTTCCGCTCAACCGTTGCGCTGCGCGAAATCGCGCATGAAACCGACCAGCGCCTGAACACCTGCGAGGGGCATGGCGTTGTAGATGCTGGCACGCATGCCGCCGACTGAGCGGTGACCCTCGAGATTGACCAGACCGACCTTGGCTGCTTCGGCCAGGAAAGGCTTGTTCAAATCTTCATTGGGCAGGATGAACGGCACGTTCATCCAAGAGCGGCACTCAGGTGCCACCGGGTTACGGTAGAAACCGCCGGAGCCGTCGATGGCCGAGTACAGCAAATCGGCCTTGGCACGGTTATGTCGCTCCATGGCGGCCAATCCGCCCTGGCGCTTTAGCCACTTGAACACAAGACCTGCGACATACCAGCTGAAAGTCGGCGGCGTGTTATTCATCGAGCCATCGGCCGCCATCACGTTGTAATCGAGCACCGTCGGCGTGAAAGGCTGTCCCTTGCCCAGCAGATCCTCACGGACAATGACGATGCACAGACCGGATGGACCGATATTCTTCTGCGCGCCGGCGTAGATGATGCCGAATCGGCTGACGTCGAGCGGACGCGAGAGAATGTTGGAAGACATGTCGACGACCAGCGGCGCTGCACTGCTCGGCACGTAGGGAAACTCCACGCCACCGATGGTCTCGTTGGCCGTGTAGTGCAGGTACGCCGCGCCCGGAGTGAGCTGCAACTGCGACTGTACTGGTGCGGCGGTGTAATTTCCGGACGCCATATCAGCGACCACATTCACCTTGCAGTAGCGCTTCGCCTCGACAATGGCTTTTTTCGACCATGCGCCAGTGTTGATGTAGTCAGCCGTAGCATCGGGACGCGCAATGTTCATGGGCACACCCGCGAACTGCGCTGTGGCACCGCCCTGCAAGAACAGCACCTTGTAGCCGGCCGGCACAGCGAGTAGCTCGCGCAGGTCGGCCTCGGCTTCCTGGGCACAGGCCACGAAGGCCTTGCCGCGGTGACTGACTTCCATCACCGACATGCCACCACCGCGCCAGTCCGTCATCTCATCACGAACCTGCTCGAGCACCTCAAGCGGCAACGCCGCCGGTCCTGCTGAAAAATTGAATACGCGCACGGATTTCCTATGACTTAAAGGTTGAGTTCAAAAAGGACGTTAACGAGCGACACCAACACCATCAGGGCGCGGGAGCGGAGTCCGTGGACTCACCCGCATCGCTGACTGACGGAGCGCCCTCAATCGTGTCAGCCGACTCATCGAGTGGCAGGGCATCAACCCGTTCCACGCCGCTGAGTCTGTCGCCCTCATCGAGACGGATCAGGCGCACGCCCTGGGTGTTACGCCCAACTACCGAGATATCGCCGACCCGCGTCCGCACCAGAGTGCCACCGGAGCTAATGAGCATCAGCTCATCAGTGGGCTGCACCTGCAGCGCCGCGACCGTGGCCCCGTTTCGTTCAGTAGTCTGCAGAGCGATAACGCCTTGACCACCTCGGCTATGCGCCGGGAATTCATCGAGCGGCGTGAGCTTGCCGTAGCCAGTCTCAGAGGCGGTGAGCACATGCCCCTCGCCCAGCACGATCAGCGCAATGACCCGCGCATCATCCGCCAACCGAATGCCGCGCACGCCGGCCGCATCGCGTCCCATAGCGCGCACTTCTTCTTCATGGAAGCGGATTGCTTTGCCGTGACTACTGACGAGCATCACTTCATTGCTACCGTTGGTCAGAGCCACGCTGACCAGGCGATCATCATCTCTCAGATCGACAGCGATGATGCCGCTGGCACGCGGCCGCGAGAACGCCGAAAGCGCGGTCTTTTTCACCGTACCGAGACTGGTGACCATGAAGACCTGACGCTGATCATCAAACTGCTTGATAGGCAGGATGGCGTTGATCTTCTCGCCCTCCTCCAGCGGCAGAAGGTTAACGATCGGCTTGCCGCGCGAGCCACGCCCCGCCTGCGGCAGTTCGAACGCGCGCATCCAATAGACCTTGCCACGATTCGAGAAGCACAGCAGCGTGTCATGGGTGTGAGCCACGATGAACTTCTCGATGAAGTCCTCGTCCTTGACGCTGGCCGCACTCTTTCCCCGACCACCGCGACGCTGCGCCTGATAATCAGACACTGGCTGCGACTTGGCATAGCCGGAATGCGAGAGCGTCACCACCACGTCCTGCGGCTCGATCAGATCCTCGGTGGATAAATTCAAATGGTCGCGGTTGATCTCGGTGCGACGGGCGTCGCCATACTGATCACGGACTTCGATCAGTTCCTGACGTACAACCGCCTTGAGGCGCTCAGGATTAGCGAGAATCTCGGTCAGGTCGACGACCTGACCGAGCAGTTCGCCGTACTCGGCGAGAATCTTGTCCTGTTCCAGACCTGTCAGCCGATGCAAGCGCATGTCGAGAATGGCCTGCGCCTGGGTTTCGCTGAGCTGGTAACCGTCGGCATCGAGACCGAAACCGGGTGGCAGTCCATCGGGCCGCGTATTGACGCCGCCAGCGCGCGCCAGCATCTCCGGAACCGCACCGCCCTTCCAGCGCCGCGAGACCATTGCAGCCTTCGCCTCCGGCGGAGCTGACGACGCCTTGATGAGCGCAATCATTTCATCAATGTTGGCCAGTGCTACAGCCAAACCCTCGAGAACATGGGCACGCTCACGCGCCTTGCGCAGATCATGAATGCTTCGCCGCGTGACCACCTCACGCCGGTGACGCAGGAAGACGTCCAGCAGTTCGCGCAGGCCCATAAGCTTGGGCTGCCCATCCTGCAACGCCACCATATTGATGCCGAACACCGTTTCCATCGGCGTCTGGGCATACAGGTTATTGAGCACGACGTCGCCAACTTCGCCGCGCTTGAGCTCGATGACCATGCGCATGCCGTCTTTGTCGGACTCGTCACGCAACTCGGAAATGCCATCGATTTCCTTGTTGCGCACCAGATCGGCGATACGCTCGAGCAACCGCGCCTTGTTCACCTGATACGGCAGCTCAGTCACGACGATGGCCTGACGGCCGGTGCGCGCGTCGATCTCCTCAATGCTTGCGCGTGCGCGGATCGAGAGTCGGCCACGACCGGTCTGGTAGGCCGTAGCGATTTCCTGCGCGCCGTTGATAATGCCGGCCGTTGGGAAGTCCGGGCCAGGCACATGCTGCATGAGCGCAGCCAGCGTCATTTCCGGGTTGTCCAGCAACTCCAGGGCGGCATTGCAGATCTCGGTCAGATTATGCGGCGGGATATTGGTCGCCATGCCGACCGCGATTCCCGATGAACCATTGACCAAAAGATTGGGAATGCGCGCCGGCAGAACAGCGGGCTCATGCTCGGATTCGTCATAGTTAGGGACGAAATCGACAGTTTCCTTGTCGATGTCCGACAGCAACTCGCCGGCAATGCGAGCCATCCGCACTTCGGTGTAACGCATCGCAGCCGGCGCATCGCCGTCCACGGAGCCGAAGTTACCCTGACCGTCGATGAGCACATACCGCATCGAGAACGGCTGCGCCATGCGCACAATCGTGTCGTACACCGCGCTATCGCCGTGCGGATGGTATTTACCGATAACGTCGCCCACCACGCGGGCAGATTTTTTGTAGGCCTTGTTGTACTCGTTGCCCAGTTCGCGCATCGCGAACAACACGCGCCGATGCACGGGCTTGAGCCCGTCGCGGGCGTCGGGCAGCGCACGTCCAACAATCACGCTCATGGCGTAATCCAGATAGGACTGCCGCATCTCGTCTTCGAGGTTTACGGGCAGAATCTCGCGCGCGAATTCAGTCATGCATGGGCCTCGAAGCGACTCCGCAAAGCCTGGTAAAAAAGCCTTTGAATTCTAGCATATCCGGGCTTCGGGAAGCGTGCGGTCGCAGCCCCCGCGGCGGCTTTGCGGCTATACTGCCATCCCCCCGGCCAGAGCCGGAAAATACGCGACTGCGGACGCCTACTGATGACACAGCCAGCCAATCAGGATGCAGCCGAACTGGCCAAGTTCGGCGCCCTAGCGCATGCCTTTTGGGATCGATCAGGGCCGTTCCGCACCCTGCATGAAATCGACCCGGCGCGGGTGGCATGGGTTGCCGCCAGCGTGCCACTTGCTGGCGCACGCGTTGCAGATATCGGCTGCGGCGGAGGCTTGTTTGCCGAAAGCCTGTCCCGTCTGGGCGCAAAGGTGACGGGCATTGACCTAGCCACTGACATGTTGGCTGTAGCACGTGCGCATGCTGCCGCGACGGGCTTGGAAATCGACTATCGGGAGCAAAGCGCTGCGGCGCTGGCCGACAGTGAAGCCGGCCAGTTCGATGTGGTCTGCTGCATGGAAATGATTGAGCATGTACCCGACCCGGCAGCTCTGGTGCAGGAACTGGCACGGCTGGTACGCCCCGGCGGCACGGTGCTGGTCTCGACCATCAACCGCAACGCGCGCGCCTTCCTCGGCGCCATCGTTGCCGCGGAGTATCTGCTGCAACTGGTGCCCCGAGGTACGCACGAATTCGCGCGCCTAGTGAAACCATCCGAGCTGGCGCAATTTGCCCGGGCAGCCGGCCTGACCCTTCAGGATCTGGTCGGACTTCATTACAACCCACTGACCCGCACCGCTGAGGTCGGCGGCGCACCGGACGTCAATTATCTCGCCCGCTTCTCCGCATGAACCAGCCAGCTGCTGCGCTCTTTGACCTCGACGGCACGCTGTTGGATACGGCGCCTGATGTTGCCAATGCGATCAATCGGCTGCTGCGCGAACAGTCACGGAGCGCACTGCCCTTCGAGACCATAAGACCGCAGGTGTCGCATGGCGCCATCGCCACGGTGCGCACCGCCTTTCCGGATGCAACGCCGCCTGAGTCCGAAACTCTGCGCTTGCGCTTTCTCGCGCTCTATCGGGAACGTGTGGCTGCCGAGACGCGATTGTTTGCGGGCTTCGAGCGCACACTGCAGGTTCTGGAAGAGGCTGGCATCCCGTGGGGCATCGTCACCAACAAACCCGGCTGGTTGACCGACCCGCTGCTGGCTGCCCTGAATCTCGATCGACGCGCTGCCTGCGTACTTGCCGGCGACAGCCTTGATGAAAAAAAGCCCCATCCCAGGCCCTTGTTGGTGGCTGCCTCGCTCCTCGACCTGCCTGCTGCGCGCTGTGTTTTTGTCGGCGACGCCAAGCGCGACATCGATGCCGCACGCGGCGCCGGCATGATCGCGCTGGGTGCGCGCTTCGGCTATTTGGGCGCTGATGACCAACCCGACCAATGGCAGGCCGACGGCTGGCTGGATTCTCCCACCGAACTGTTGAGCTGGTTCGGGCTGCAACACTGACACGCCTCGCGACCCCATTTCTGGAGCATGCATGAAGACCCGCGCTGATTTATCGCTGCCGATGCAGCAGCACGTACCCGCCGGCGATGAGCTGGCCGGGCGCGTCATTGCCATCACCGGTGCTGGCAGCGGCATTGGTCGTGCTGTCGCCCTAGGAGCCGCACGCCACGGTGCGCGCGTCATTCTCATTGGTCGCACCATCAAGAAACTCGAAGGAGTCCACGCGGAAATCGAGGCTGCTGGTGGTGGTGCTCAAATCGCGCCACTGAATCTTGAGACCGCCGGTGCACCCGAATACGACCAACTGGCAGCAGCCATTACGCAGGCCTATGGCCGGCTCGACGGCCTGCTGCACAACGCTGCGTTGCTTGGCACCCTGGGGCCAGTTGAACAGGCCGATGTTCCGACGTGGTGCCGGGTGATGCATGTGAATCTGACCGCAGGGTTTGTCTTGTCGCAGGTGCTGCTGCCGCTGCTACGCGCCTCCGCGGATGCCTCACTGGTCTTCACCACCAGCAGTGCTGGTCGGCGCGGCTATGCCTACTGGGGCGCCTACGGCGTGAGCAAATTCGGCATCGAAGGCCTGACACAGACGCTGGCCGAGGAATACGCACACCTCGACAACCTGCGCATCAATGCGATCAATCCTGGTGCGACCCGTACAGCGATGCGCCGCGCGGCGTATCCGGCGGAAGACGTCAACGCGATCGTCGCGCCCGAAAGCCTCGTGAACCGCTACCTGTGGCTGCTCGGTCCCGCGAGCCGCGGGGTCTCGGGGCAGTCGCTGGACGCACAGCCGCCTCGCTGAGCTTCTCCTCGGACTGCTGCAGGGCGCCGCTTTCGCGCGCCGTGCCCAGCAGTGCCGCGAGCTCCGCCTCGGTCAGTGGTCGTGAGCGTCCACGCGCCAGCGAGCGCTCAAGCGACAATCCACCGAGCTGCGTACGAAGGACGCGACTGGCTGTGATACCGCAGCGTTCCAGTAACTGACGCAACTCGTTGCCATTGATACCGCGACCTTTGATGGTGTACCAGCGGTTTGCACCCTCGCCGCCACCAGACTCGATCGACTCAAGCGGCACGCGCGCACCACTGTCGAGCTGTCCTGCCAGAAGTGCCTGTTGCTGCTCGTCACCGAGCTCACCACGGACACGTAAACTGAATTCCATCGGCAGGCTGCGCACCGCACGCTGCAGCCTTTCAGCCAGCGAACCGTCCGCCGTGAGCAGCTCCAGACCACCATCTACCTGTGGCAGGGGACCGACACTGATGAAGCGCCGACCGGCACGACGCGGCAGATGAGCAGCAAAACTATCTTCGGCATCACCGCCCGGTAGTAGTCGCTGCCCGGGTGAGCGATGACAGAGCAGCACAGGCTCGTCGCGTGCAACACGCTGCCGCACCGGCCTTCCGTCGAGCTGCAACTGGTCGCCCTCGCCGACACGGTCGCCTAATTGGGCAACGCGGCCGTTCAGGCCAACACGACCGGCTCGAATCCAGTCCTCAGCCTCGCGGCGGGAGGCCAGTCCGAGATGTGCGAGTACTTTCTGGATACGCTCAGTCAAGCGGAGCGCACATCAGCGTCTGAATCGGCTACCTCGACGCTCTCGACTTCCTCAACGCTCGGGGAGGCCTCAATGGCTTCAGCGACGTCAGCACCCTCATGGGCGTCGCTGCCCGAGGCCGATTCCTCCACCGATACCGCGACAGCGTCGGGCTGCCCCTCAGTCTGCGGGCCGGCCACCGGCAGGACGAGCTGCGGATCCATATCTCCGAACGACTTGAGATCCTCGAGAGGTGGCAGATCATCAAGAGTCTTGAGCCCGAAATAGTCCAGAAACTCACGCGTGGTGCCAAGCAATTCCGGCCGACCGGGCAGGTCGCGAGTGCCGACGACGCGTACCCAATTGCGCTCCATCAGCGTACGGGTGATGTTGGGATTCACGGCAACGCCGCGTACCGCTTCAATTTCAGCGCGCGTGATCGGCTGGCGATAAGCGATCAGCGCCAAGGTCTCGAGCAGCGCGCGCGAGTAACGCTGAGTGCGCTCCGGCCAGAGGCGCGCAAGCTCGTTGTTGAATTCACGGCGTACCTGCACTCGTAGGCCGCTGGCAGTCTCACGCAGTTCCAGCGCGCGACCAACGTAGTCCGCCTCCAGCGCACTCACGCCCTCTTTGAGAGCCGCAAGCTCAGGTCGCTCGCGCTCATCGAAAAGCTGCCCCAGCTCCTCATAACTCAACGAGCGCCCGGCTGCGAGCAGCGCTGCTTCAATGACGTTCTTGATGTGATCCTGACTCATGCTTCGCCCGTCGTCTCCGCGTTCATCTCGCCATCAGCCCCACCGGGCAGCAGCTGCAGTTTAGGTGTCGCCGGCACTTTGCGCACGTGCAGCGGCGCCAACGGCTCGGTCTGCACCACGTCAATCAAGCCCTCGCGCAGCAGTTCAAGGATCGCCACGAAGGTCACAGTCACGCCCATGCGGCCCTCCTCCGGGCGGAACAGGCTGATGAAATCAACGAATGCACCCTCTTCCACCGCCGCAACGATATCGCCCATCCGTGCACGGATGGACAGAGGCTCGCGCCTGACATGATGGTGAGAGAACAATTGTGCGCGCAGTACCACGTCCTTGAACGCCAGCAGCATTTCGCGCAGGTCCACCTGTGGCAGCGTCTTGGCGGCCGGGCGCTCGCGCAGATCAGCGCTGGCTTGCCAGACATCGCGATCAAGCCGCTCGAGCCTGTCCATGTCCGCAGCCGCTTTCTTGAAGCGCTCGTACTGCTGCAGGCGCCGCACCAACTCTGCGCGCGGATCCTCTTCCTCACCGGATTCCGTTTCCACACGTGGCAGCAGCATCCGGGATTTGATATCAGCCAACGTGGCTGCCATCAGCAGATATTCCCCGGCCAGCTCCAGATGCAGCTCGCTCATCAGTTCGATGTACTGGGTGTACTGACGTGTGATCTCTGCGATTGGAATGTCCAGCACATTCAGGTTCTGGCGGCGGATCATGTACAACAGCAGATCCAGCGGTCCTTCGAAGGCCTCGAGGAAAACTTCGAGTGCCTGCGGCGGTATGTACAGGTCGCGCGGGATTTCGGTCAGTGGCTCGCCATTGATCAGCGCGAAAGGCATTTCACGCTGCTCCGGTCGCTCCGGCTGCGGCATCGTCAGAGCATCCTGACTTGAGACGAGTGTGAGAGTGGGCTTCGCCATACGTACCCCTAACCGGCGCGCAAATTCATTGCGCGACGCACTTCATCCAGCGTCTCACGCGCGGCGTCGCGCGCCTTACTTGCGCCCTCGTCAACGATGTTGTTGACCAGCTCCGGATTCTCCTGATATTCCCGGGCGCGTTCACGGATCACACTGATTTCCGCTACGACTTTGTCGATGAGTGGTTTCTTGCACTCTAGGCAGCCAATGCCAGCGCTGCGACAGCCGTTAGCCGCCCATTCGCGGGTAGGCTCGTCGGAATGGATTTTGTGCAGGTCAAAAACCGGGCATTTGGCCGGATCACCCGGGTCGGTACGGCGCACACGCGCCGGATCAGTGGTCATTGCCTTGAGCTTGCGGCTGACCGAATCCGGATCCTCGCGCAGGCCGATGATGTTCCCGTAAGACTTGGACATCTTGCGCCCGTCGAGACCCGGTACCTTTGGAGTGGCTGTCAGCAGCACCTGCGGTTCGGGCAGGATGCTTACATTGCCACCCTCGAGATAACCCAGCAGTCGCTCGCGATCGGCCATCGTGATGCGCGTATTGCTGGTGACCAGAGACCGTCCGCGCTCCAGGGCTGCCGTATCACCTGCTTCCTGAAACTGTTTGCGTGCCTGCCGGTACAGCGCAACATTGCGCCCACCCAGCTCCTTGATGGCACGCTCGGCCTTAACCTCGAAATCCGGCTCGCGGCCGTAGAGGTGATTGAAGCGGCGCGCGATTTCACGTGTGATTTCCACGTGTGCCACCTGATCCTCTCCCACTGGCACGAACGTTGGGCGATACAGCAGGATGTCGGCACTCTGCAGCAGCGGATAACCCAAAAACCCGTAGGTGGCCAGGTCCTTTTCCTTGAGCTGTTCCTGCTGATCCTTGTAAGTCGGCACGCGCTCAAGCCAGCCCAGCGGCGTGATCATGGACAAAAGCAGATGCAGCTCCGCGTGCTCCGGTACCTGGGACTGAATGAAGATCGTGGCTACACCCGGGTCGATGCCGGCCGCCAGCCAATCCACCAGCATCTCGTGGATGTAATCCGGGAGATTGCGAGTGTCCTCGTAGCCGGTAGTAAGGGCATGCCAGTCAGCGACGAAAAAGAAGCATTCGTACTGAAACTGCAGGTCAACCCAATTGCGCAGCGCGCCGTGGTAGTTGCCAAGGTGAAGTTGTCCGGTGGGGCGCATGCCCGAGAGCACGCGTTGGCCGGCAGGAACTGGACTCATCAGACCATTATGGCCGATTCCCAGCCGTTGCGGTGCCCGGTAACACACCCCGCCCCTGCCGGACGATTTCAATGCCCTCGCCGGCCAGATCCACGACCGTGGTCGGCTCCAGCCCGCAGTGCCCCATATCCAGCACGGCATCCAGCTCGTGCTCCAAGCGTGCACGGATCTCCTGACCGTCGGTCAGCGGCAGATCGGCGCCCGGCAGCAATAGCGTGGAGCTCATGATGGGCTCCCCAAGCTCAGCGACGAGTAACTGCGGCACCACATGATCCGGAATACGCACACCGATGGTCCGCCGCTTCTCATGCTGCAGCCGACGCGGCGTCTCCCGGCTGGCCGGGAGCAAGAATGTGAACGGTCCGGGCGTGGCGGACTTGATCAGACGGAACTGCCAGGTCTCCATGCGGGCATAGCGCGAGATCTCGGCCATGTCGCGGCAAACGAGAGTGAAATGATGATGGCGGTCCGCGCCCCGCACCCGGCGCAGTCGCTCCAGACTGTCCTTGTCGCCAATATGGCAGCCCAAGGCGTAGCAGCTGTCAGTCGGATATGCGATGAGCCCACCGCGCCGCAGGATTTCCGCCGCCTGGCGGATCAGCCGGACCTGCGGGTTGTGCGGATGCAATTCAAAGTATTGGCTCATGCGGCTACTATACCCGGCCTTCGCCCGAGCCCTTTCTGGAAGACATGGACGCATTGCTGAACTTCGCGCCGCTGCTACTGTTCTTGGTGGTCTACAAGCTGCGTGGCATCTACGCCGGAACTGTGGTGCTCATGGCGGCCATGGTGGCGAGCTGCGTGATCGAGTTCCTGCGCTCGCGGCGGGTCTCAGCGATGCAACTGATCAGCACGGTGCTGGTGCTGGCATTCGGGAGCGCGACACTGCTGCTGCGCGACCCGCGCTTTCTTAAGTGGAAGCCCACGGTATTCATGTGGCTGCTGGCAATCGGCTTTATGGTCAGTTCCCGCTTCGGCCGCAAAACCCTCGCTGAGCGGCTTCTGAGTGCCGCAATGCCAGAGGGTTCCGAGGTGCCGCAGCAGGCCTGGAAGCAAGCCAACTGGCAGTGGGTGGCCTGTTATCTCCTGCTTGGGGGCGCCAATCTATGGGTGGCTTTCACCTTTTCAGAGGCCACCTGGGTCAACTTCAAAGTGTTCGGGCTGACCGTGGTGCTCATGGTCGTGGCCGGCCTGCAGGCCTGGTGGCTGAACCAGTACGCCCGACCCGTCAACCCGGCCGAGGGCGGCTAATCCATGACCAAGGGAGCAGCCCAGCCTTCGGACACCTCGGCAACAGTTGAACGCATCCGGGCTCTGGTGCAGGATGCGCTCGGTCCGTCGGTGCTCGACATCAAAGATGAGAGCGCCGCGCATGCCGGTCACGCTGGGGCTGGTAGCGGCGGGCACTTTCGGCTCCATGTGGTGTCTGAACGTTTTGCGGGTTTGAGTCGCCTGGAAAGGCACCGGCTGGTGCATTCGGTGGTGGCTGAACTGCTCGGCTCCAGTATCCACGCCTTGGCCCTCAAGACCGACGCGCCCAGTGAAGGGCGCTGAACGAACCGTCAACAAACAGAGAGACTCAATGAAAACCAGGATTGCCATTTCGCTGATCGCCCTTGCCACGCTCGCAGGCTGCAAGCAGGCCGGAACACCGGCTGCCTCCAAAGACGACGGTTCCAAGCCGGTTGCAAGCATCAACGGCGAAGTCATCACGCGCGACACCTTCGAGTTCGCAGCCAAGAACCTCGCTGGTCGGCCTTCCTCCGAGCTGACCCCGGAGCAGCGCACCGAGCTGCTCGACAGCCTCGTGTCCGCGACGGCAGTGGCCCAGCAGGCTGCTAAGGACGGCCTGGACAAGAAGGGCGAAAGCGGTGCTCAGCTGATGCTCTCGCGTCTGCAAGTGCTGCAGCAGGCTGCCGGTGAGAACTTCCTCAAGGACAAGAAGGCCACGGACGCCGAGCTGAAGGCTGAATACGACACGCAGGTCAGCCAGATGCCGAAGTACCAGTACAAGGCGCATCACATCCTGGTTAAGACCGAGGATGAGGCCAAGGCGGTCATCGAACGCATCAAGAAGGGCGAGAAGTTCGAAGCTGTTGCCAAGGCCGTCTCGCTGGACGGTTCCAAGCAGAACGGCGGTGATCTGGGCGACTTCTTCAATGCACAGAGCATGGTTGCGCCGTTCGCCAACGCTGTGATGGCACTGAAGAAGGGCGAGATGACTCAGGCTCCCGTGCAGACGCAGTACGGTTACCACGTCATCCGCCTCGACGACACCCGCGACAACACCCCGCCCCCGTTCGATGCCGTCAAGGACCGCGTTGATCAGGTGGTCAAGAGCAAGAAGTTCAAGGCTTACTCGGACGGTCTTGTGAAGGCCGCCAAGATCGAGAAGTTCTGATCGGCTGCTGAACGTTCAGCAGACACCACAAGGCCCGGCAATGCCGGGCCTTGTCGTTTTCAGGGCTCGTTAAATGGGCTGACCTGAAAGCAGCGTCTTGAGCTCCTGCTCGCCGACCACTCGCACGCCTAGCGCTTGAGCCTTGGCCAGCTTCGAACCAGCCTCTTCTCCCGCAATGAGCAGACTGGTCTTTCCGGAGACTGAGCCTGCAACCTTGGCACCGAGCTTCTGCAATGCCTCCGTCGCTTCTTCTCGGGTGATGCCGGTAAAGCTGCCGGTGATCACGATGGTCAATCCGGTCAGCGGCCCCTCAGCGGTTGGCTTGCGCCCCTCGTGTTCCGGCCATTCGAGGGCAGCACCGGCAGGATCACGCAGACGTTTCAGTTCATTGCGATGACCCGCATCATCAAAGTAAGCGCGCAAACTCGCCGCAATGACTGGCCCGATATCACTCACCGCCTGCAAGGCTGCTTGGTCAGCCTCCATCAAACGCTGGAGGCTACCAAAATGCGCCGCCAGCGCCGCAGCCGTACTCTCGCCAACCCCTGGAATGCCCAGCGCGTGCAGCAGTCGGGGCAGCGTGGTCTGGCGTCGTTCGTGGAGCGCAGTAACCACATTCGCTGCGGATTTCTCACCCATGCGCGGGAGCTCGGACAGCTGAGCAACACTCAACGCCCAGAAGTCGGCGGGGCTTCGCACCAGCTCAGCATCCACCAACTGCTCGATCAGCTTGTCACCGAGCCCCTCCACATCCAGCGCGCGCCGGCTGACGAAGTGACGCAGCGCTTCCTTGCGCTGTGCGCTGCAGCTATAGCCGCCGCTGCATCGCGCAGCGGCCTCACCCGCAACCCGAACCACTGCATGCCCGCATACCGGACAGCTCTCCGGCAGGTGCACTCGCCGCGCATGTTGCGGCCGTCGATCCAGTACTACCCGTACGATTTCTGGAATGACATCACCGGCACGACGCACGATGACCGTATCGCCAATACGCACGTCCTTGCGCTCGATCTCATCCATGTTGTGCAACGTGGCATTGCTGACCGTGACACCACCCACCACGACCGGCTCAAGGCGCGCCACCGGGGTGAGCGTCCCAGTACGACCGACCTGAAACTCGACCTCACGCAACAACGTGATGGCCTCATCGGCCGGAAACTTGTGCGCGATGGCCCAGCGCGGCGCGCGGGCGACTTGCCCCAGCTGCTCCTGCAACGAGCGTGCATCCACTTTGTAAACCACGCCGTCGATCTGGTACGGCAACTGGGCCCGCCGCGCACCCAGATCCCGGTAATAGGCCAAGCACCCTTCAACACCACGCACCATGCGTGATTCTGGACAGGTTCGCAGGCCCAACTCAGCCAACCAACGCAGCAACTCGTGATGACTGTCCGGCGCGGCAACACCCTGCCAGTGACCAACCGCGTAGAAAAAAGCCTGCAACGGTCGTGCTGCCGTGACGCGCGGATCGAGCTGCCGGAGACTACCCGCCGCCGCATTGCGCGGGTTCGCAAACACTTTCTCACCCGCTGCTGCAGCACGCTCGTTGAGGCGCATGAAGCCCTCAGTGGGCATGAATACTTCGCCTCGCACCTCAAGCTCACGCGGCACCTGCACGCGCGTCTGCTCCGCACTGCGCAGCTGCAACGGTACACATCGGAGGGTACGAATATTGGCCGTCACGTCCTCACCCGTGGTGCCATCGCCACGCGTGGCGGCGTTGATCAAACGCCCGTTTTCGTAATAAAGCGAGATTGCCAGCCCATCGAGCTTCGGCTCTGCCGAATAGAGCAGGTCCACCGGTGCTGCCACTCCATCACTGGCCAGTCGCTCATGCGCGCGTCGGTCAAAAGCGATGACGTCTTCATCGGCAAAGGCATTGTCGAGAGACAGCATTCCCACTCGATGGCTCACCGGGCGAAATTCGGGTGACGGCGCGCCGCCGACACGCTGGGTGGGCGAATCAGGACTGATCAGCTCCGGATGCGCGGCTTCGAGCTGCCGCAGTTCCACCATCAATGCATCGTACTCGGCGTCCGTGACGGAGGGATCGTCGAGCACGTAATAGCGATAGTCATGCGCGACAATCTGTTCGCGCAGTGCCTTGGCACGTTGCGCGGGACCGAGGGTCATGGCGCAGGCAGGTCGGAGTACTGCTCGAGCAGCTCATGGCGGCGTTCGGCCGACAAAGGCGAGCCACGCTCGTCCTTCAGCGCACCGCCGGTACGCTCCGCCAACTCGTCAGCCACCGCGAATAGACGCGCGAGCATCTCTTTGGCCGGTATCGGTCCGGGCATGACGATGAACAGGTGCAAGCCGGAAAAATTCTGGAAATCCATGTTTCCAGGATCGAGCTGACCCGGACGCGCCAGATTGGCTGCACTCATCAGTGCGCGATTCTGATTGTCAGGCAGATGAAAGACGCCGAGCTCACCATGCACGAAACCCAGTCCCTGCAACGCATTTCGCAAGACGCGCCCGGTGAATCGCTCTGCTGACAAGGGCACCAGCCGCAGGCTGCAGATGTGCCGCTGAGCATCAGGCGGCCAGTGGTCGATAGTCGGTGGGGAGGCAAGAATCCCAGCCGCTGTAACCGGCGCGGTGTCGCCACTCTGCTCGCGTACCGACGGCGTCCCAGCCGGTTGCATGACGTGGACAGCCAGCCGCGGCTCGCGATCGTCGATTTCGCCACTGTCTTGCTCCAGTGCGCTCCAGTCGATCACTGGCAGTGGCCGCCGCGCCGTACTATCGCGTGAGACTGGTAACTCCGGCTCTTCGCGCAATGCGGCTGAATGGTTGATCGCCTGATGCTCGCCGTTGAGCTCTGCCCGCTCAGCCTCCAGCGCACGGGCCCGGCCAGATTGCCGACGGCGCTCCAACCACACCAGCACCAGAATCAGCAACAGCCCGCCCGACAGCAGTATCACGCGCAGACCAAGCGCCGTATCGAGCCACTCTTTCATCACACTGCCGCCAGGCGAACGGCCTCATCGACGTCTACGGCGACCAGACGCGACACGCCCGGCTCATTCATCGTGACGCCAATGAGCTGCGACGCCAGCTCCATGGTGGTCTTGTTGTGCGTGATGAAAATGAACTGCACTCGCGCACTCATTTCGCGCACGATTTCGCAGAAGCGACCCACATTGTGCTCGTCCAGCGGCGCATCGACCTCATCGAGCAAACAGAACGGCGCCGGATTCAGATCGAAGATCGAGAACACCAGCGCCACCGCAGTCAGCGCCTTCTCACCGCCAGACAGCTGCGAAATGGTGCTGTTGCGCTTGCCGGGTGGACGGGCCATGACGGTCACGCCAGCCTGCAGCACATCTTCTCCATCCATCTGCAGGTAGGCATGTCCACCGCCGAACAGACGCGGAAATTTCTCTTGGAGGCCGGCATTGATGCGATTGAAGGTGTCCTCGAAGCGCGCTCGGGTCTCCTTCTCGATCTTGCCCATCGCCTCCTCAAGCGTCTGCAGCGCGTCGGTGACGTCCTTGAACTGACTGTCCAAATAAGTCTTGCGCTCTGTCTGTTCCTTAAGTTCGTCGACCGCCGCGAGGTTGACCGCACCGAGCTGCTCGATGCTGCGAGAGACTTCAGCCAGTCGAGCCTCCCAAGGCTCCACCGACGCCTCCGGCGAGAGAGCGCCGGTAATTTCGGCCAGGTCACAGTGCGTCAGCGCAAACTGTTCCAGCAACGATTCACGCCTGACACGGGACTCCTGTGCCGCCAACCGCGCGCTTTCCAGCGCCGAGCGCGACACAGCCACCCGCTGCTCGGCATCCGTGCGTCTGAGTTCCAGATCACGGAGGCTTGCATCCGCATCTTCCAGGTTGCGACGCGCATTGGCCAGATCAGCCTCGACATCGACGCGCTGGCTGAGTAGCGACTCAAGCCGAAGCTGAAGATCCGCAATAGGCTGATCGCCATCGGACAGCGCGCTCTCCAGCGCCACACGTCGCGACTCCAGTTCCCGTTGCTGAGTCATCAATCGCTCGACCCCAAGCTCGATGGAAGCCTCAGCGGTACGACGACTCTCAAGCCGGACCAGTACATCACGCAAGGCCAGCTGCGCCGCCTGCGTCGCGGAGCGCGCTGTCGCCAGACGCTCCTGCCTCAGCTCGCGCTGCTGCTCGAGCGTCGGCCGCTGCTCATCAAGCCGCTGCAGCGCCTCAAGCGCTTCAGCGTGTGCGCTGCGGGCATTGAGCAGACCCGCCGAGGTGCGCTCGGTCTCGAGCTGAACCTCGCTCTCTTCCCGGGCAAGCCGCGTACGACGTGCCTCCGCCTCCTCGAGTCGCGCACGCAACACATCCAGCTGCGCCCGTAGATCGCTGTGTGCCGCGTGCCCGGACTGCATGCGTCCCTGAGCTGCGTCGCGCTCATGCTCAAGCTTGAGAACTTGCTCGCGCAGCGACTCGACCAGCGCAGCGGCATCACGCTGGACCCGATCGGCGTCCTGCGCGTTCTCGCGCAACTGATTGAGGCGCTGCTCGCGTTCCAGCACGCCGGCGCGGGAATCGCCGCCACGGCGCACTCGCAGCCAGTTTCGGCCCACCCATTCGCCACTCACGGTGACCAGCGACTGATGTGGCTGCAGACTGCCGCGCCGCTGCAAAGCCTCGCCAATTGAGTCACAGGTGAGGATCGAACCGAGCAAGGAAGCCACAGAGGCCGGGCCGCGCACCTTCCCCGCCAGCGTTTCGGCTGCACCCGGTGCAACCGTCGCACCACTCTCGATGAAATTCACATTGCCGCCTGGCAATTTTTCGAGAGCGGCGGTGATGCTCTCGAGCCCGTCGACGCAGAGGGCTTCCAGATAATCGCCCAGCACGGTTTCCACGGCACGTTCCCAGCCGTGATCCACCGTCAGGGACTCCGCCAGTCGCCGCTTGCCGCCGGGCAGCGAATCGAGCCACGCTGCAGCGCGCGCGTCTTTTTCCCCAAGCGCAGCTTTCTGTACCGCCTCGAGCGCCAAAAGATCAGCGCGGATACGCTCTCGCCGCCCGCGCTCTGCCTCAAGCGCGATCTCAGCAGTACGCTGCTGACTACGAACTTCCGCAAGACGCGTCATGAGGGACGCCAATTGCGCACCCAGATCCTCAGCCTCCTGACGGGCCACCGACTCCCGCTCGCTGAGAAGACCCAGCGGCGCATCCGCCTGCTGCTGACCCAGGGCCTCACGCTCCACGGCCAGTCGATCCTCATGAGTACGCAGGCGGTGGAGCTGGGATTCCAGCTGCTCAATGCGGGCGATTTCGACCTGCGTCGATTGCGTGGCGGCACCACGCTCCCCGTTGTATTGCTCCCACCAGCCCTGCCACTCGCTCATCGCGCCTTCGGCCTCGCCTTGTTCGGCAAGCACGCGATCTTCATCAGCACGCAGACGCTCGGCATCCGGCGTCAGACGCAGGATATCCTCTTGAATCTCCTGCAGACGCGCATGATCGGATTCCAGCTGCACGCCCAGCGTCCGCAGTCCCTCGACGGCCTGTGTCAGCTCGTTGCGCTGACGCGTGCGCGTCTCAGTGGTGTAGCGGATGTTTTCTTCGGAGCGGGTGATTTCGGCACCCAGCTCGTAATACTGCCCCTGCACACGCTGGAGCGTCTCGGACAATTCGTTGTAGAAGCCGCGCTGCTTCTCGATCGCGGCCTCATGGCTGCGCTGTTCAGCCAGCGCCTGCTGCATGGCCATATCAGCGGCGCGCATTGCGCCATCCTGAACTTCTGCGCCGGAATCCAGATCACGGAGACGCAGCGCCAAAAGTTCTGCAGTCAGCAGTCGCTCCTGCGCCTTGAGTTCCTGATATTTCCGGGTTGCGGTGGCCTGACGCTGCAGATGGCGCAGCTGCTTGTCCACTTCATCGCGCAGATCCTGCAGGCGTGCGAGATTCTCGCGCGCGTCAGCAATACGCGACTCGGTCTCGCGACGGCGTTCCTTGTACAGCGAAATGCCAGCCGCTTCTTCGATGAAGGCACGCATCTCGTCATTACGAGCCTCGACCACACGGGAAATCATGCCCTGCTCGATGATCGCGTAACTGCGCGAGCCCAGGCCTGTGCCTAGGAAGAGCTGGGTGATGTCTTTGCGGCGGCAACGCCCGCCATTGATGAAGTAGGCCGAGCTGCCGTCACGCGAGACTGTGCGCTTCAGCGAAATCTCACTGAACCCGGCATAGGCGCCGCCGATCTTGCCGTCGGAATTATCGAACAGCAGTTCCACCGAGGCGGTACCGAGCGGCTTGCGCGAAGAGGAACCGTTGAACACCACATCGGCCATCGAATCGCCGCGCAGGTGACGGGCTGAGAGCTCGCCCATGACCCAGCGGACAGCATCAATGACATTTGACTTGCCACAACCGTTGGGACCGACCACACCGGTGAGATTGCTGGGCAACCCAACAGAGGTCGGATCCACGAAAGACTTGAAACCCGCGAGCTTGATCTTGCTGAGCCGCATCGACTCCCACCCCTGATTTACTGCAAGCGGCGCCGCCCTACTGGGTCGTGACGCCACAGAAGTCGATAGTGTAGATTATCGCTCATGTCGATGCTCCAGACCTTTGCCAACCCATCGCCGGATCGGGATTACACCATCCGCATGACGATGCCCGAGTTCACCTGCCTGTGCCCGGTCACCGGGCAGCCCGACTTCGCGACTCTGGAACTTGAGTACGTTCCCGAAAGCCTGTGCGTCGAGCTCAAGTCACTGAAGCTCTACATCTGGTCTTTCCGGGACAAGGGCGCATTCCATGAGGCGGTCACTAATGCCGTCCTCGGCGATCTGGCCAAGCTGCTCTCGCCGCGGTTCATGCGACTGACGGCGCGTTTCAACGTCCGCGGCGGCATCTACACCACGGTCGTCGTAGAGCACCGTCAGACGGGCTGGGCGCCAGCGCCTTCCGTCACCCTGCCCTGACACCAACCGGCTGTACAGCCGCGACGGCACCGGTATAATCGCGCGCCCGGAGCTGTCTGGGCGCAATGTTTGCGCCGAACCGACGTGTCTCGAGGAGTCTGTCATGGCCGGCAAGAAGCCTGTGTCAAAGTCCACCACCAAGGTGAAGAAGACCGCTGCCAAGCCCGCGGCAAAGCCCGCTGCGCCTCGCAGCAAGCCCGCGCCCGTCAAAGCCAAGGCCAAGGCATCGCCTGCCAAGCCTTCGGCCGCTGCGAAGCCGGCACCCGTGAAAGCAGCCCCGGCCAAAGCAGCGCCTGCCAAAGCAGCGCCTGCCAAAGCAGCACCCGCTAAAGCGGCCGTCGCCAAGACACCGCCCGCGCCGAAGAAGCCTGCCGGCAAACCGGCGCCCATCGCGCGCGCTTTTCGCAAGAACCCCGAGACCGTGATGCCGATCCCGGGCGCCGATGCCGAAGACATGCATAGCCTTCTGGCTGGCCCTCGCAATGTCACGCCGTACATTGCCAAGCGCG
Organism: Gammaproteobacteria bacterium; assembly: GCA_947452065.1. GTDB lineage: Bacteria > Pseudomonadota > Gammaproteobacteria > Steroidobacterales > Steroidobacteraceae > FEN-1191. The sequence goes on along the minus strand of CANGBB010000001.1, from coordinate 388,193 downwards.
GCGAGCGTTACATGAATGCCGAGCAGTTGCGGCATTTCAAGGACATCCTGCAGCGCTGGAAGCGCGACCTGATGCAGGAAGTGGACCGTACCGTCACACACATGAAGGACGAGGCGGCCAACTTTCCCGACCCGAATGACCGTGCAACCCAGGAAGAAGAGTTCAGCCTGGAGCTGCGCACCCGCGACCGCGAGCGCAAGTTGATCCGCAAGATCGACGAGGCCATCTCGCGCATCGATGATGGCAGCTATGGATATTGCCTTGAGACCGGCGAGGAAATTGGCCTCAAGCGTCTTGAAGCGCGTCCCGTGGCAACCCTCACCATCGAAGCCCAGGAACGCCGCGAACGGCGCGAGCGCCAGTATGGCGACCGCGACGACCGCTACCGCTGATCCGGCGCCCGCCCGACCCGCCAGCGGCCCGTACATGGGCCGCTTCGCCCCATCGCCCACCGGCAAGCTCCACGTAGGTTCATTGACCACGGCGCTCGGTAGCGCCCTTGAAGCGCACGCTCACGGCGGAAGATGGCGGCTGCGCATCGAAGATCTCGACACCCCACGTATACGTCCCGGTGCCACCGACGAGATGACGCGCACCCTCGAGGCTCTGGGGTTCATCTGGGACGGGCCGATCGTTTTCCAGTCGCAGCGCCAAGCGGCGTATCTCAGGGCACTGGAGCAACTACGCGCCGCCGGCCGCATCTATCCCTGTGGCTGCTCGCGCCGCCAGCTTCAGGAGCAGTTGCCCGACCCTGAGCAGGAGGGTGGATATCCGGGCACATGCCGCAACGGGCCTAGCGGACCGCCCCCCTGGGCCTGGCGCTTCCGGGTGCGAGATGAGGTCACGCACCGCCTCGAAGACGGGCTGCAGGGCACGCTGCAATGGACACTACAGACTATCGGCGATGCGGTGATCCAACGACGCGACGGCGTCATCGCCTATCAGTTGGCCGTTGTTGTCGATGATGCGGAGGCCGGCGTGAGCGACGTGGTGCGCGGCGCCGACCTGCTGGCCAGCACTGCCTGGCAACTGGAGCTCCAGTCCGCCCTGTCGCTACCCCAGCCCCGATACCTCCACCTGCCGCTGGTCGTGGCGGCGGATGGCAACAAACTGTCCAAGAGCGCTGCCGCCATACCGCTCGATCCAACTCAGGCTGGCACTTGGCTCCACCGCGGTCTGACGCTGCTGCAACAGGCGCCACCCGCCGATCTGCGACGGGCCAAGCCCAGCGAGATCTGGCAATGGGCTAGGGAGCACTGGGATGTCACTAGGCTGCGGGGGATCCGCGCGGTGCGGGAGGACGGCAGCGTCGTTGACGCTTATTGACCGACCACCCCTTGGGTTCCCGCCACACCGCGAGTACTATCTGGCCACTCAGACTGCACTCGTGCGAATGGAGTTCTTCCATGAGCGACACGCGGATCATCAAGAAGTACCCGAACCGGCGCCTGTACGACACCGGTCGCAGTTCCTATATTCGACTTGAAGACATCCATCAGCTGGTCTGCGCCCAGACGCCCTTTCGCGTTTTGGATCAGCGCAGCGGTGCGGATATCACCCAGGCCATTCTGATGCAGACCCTGGCGCTGCTCGAGGAGCGTCAGCCACAGCTGCTAGGCTTGGATAGCCTGCTGACTCTGATCCGTGAACATGGAACCGCCTCGGCGGCGGATATTGCGGAACGCATCAGGCAGAGCCTGGCGGGTCGCTGAAGCCGGCCTCGAACGGGCCAGCGGAGCACACAAAACCGTTAAGAGAACCCGGCGCGCTGGGAACCCAGCGCGCCGGTGACAACTTCAGGCGTCGACGTCCCGCATGGAGAGACGCACGCGACCCTGACGATCAACCTCGAGCACCTTCACGCGAACGACATCGCCTTCGTTCAGGCGGTCGCTGACGCGCTCAACACGCTCGTTGGAGATCTGCGAGATGTGCACCAGGCCATCGCGGCCCGGAAGAATCGTAACGAAGGCACCGAAGTCCATCAGCTTCGCAACGCGCCCCTCGTACACACGGCCCACTTCGACGTCGGCCGTGATCAGCTCGACGCGACGCTGGGCTTCGCGCCCGGCTGCACCGCTGACCGAAGCAATCTTCACCGTGCCATCGTTTTCGATGTCGATGGTTGTGCCAGTCTCTTCCGTGATCTGGCGAATCACCGCACCGCCCTTGCCGATCACATCGCGGATCTTTTCCGGGTCGATCTTGATCGTGATGATGGACGGGGCCCAGTCGGACATCTTTTCGCGCGACTGCGAGATGACCTTGTTCATCTCACCGAGGATATGCAGGCGACCATCACGGGCCTGCGCCAGCGCGATCTTCATGATCTCCGGCGTGATGCCCTCGACCTTGATGTCCATCTGCAGAGCGGTGACGCCATCACGGGTACCGGCCACCTTGAAGTCCATGTCGCCCAGATGATCCTCGTCACCGAGGATGTCGGTCAGCACCGAGAAGCGACTGCCCTCGAGCACCAGACCCATGGCCACGCCGGCCACCGGCGCCTTGATCGGCACGCCAGCATCCATCAGCGCGAGGCTGGTGCCGCAGACACTGGCCATCGAGCTCGAGCCATTGGACTCCAGGATCTCCGAGACCACACGCAGCACGTACGGGAACGCAACCATATCCGGCAGCACCGCGCTGATACCGCGACGAGCCAGGTTACCGTGGCCGATTTCACGGCGCTTGGGCGAACCCATCATGCCGGTCTCACCCACCGAGAACGGCGGGAAGTTGTAATGGAGCATGAACGGCTCGCGGCGCTCGCCCTCAAGCGCGTCGATGATCTGGGCATCACGGGTGGTGCCGAGCGTGGCCGTGACCAGCGCCTGGGTTTCACCACGCGTAAACAGTGCTGAACCATGCGTACGCGGCAGCACGCCCACACGGATGTTGATGGGGCGAACAGTCTTGGTATCGCGACCGTCGATGCGCGGCTTGCCCGCGAGAATGTTCTCGCGAACGATGCGGCTCTCGAGGCGGAACAGTTCATCGCCCACCTGCTCCTTAGTGAAGGCCGGAGCGTCACCAGCCGTCAGCGCTGCAACCGTCTCGGTCTTGATGGAACCGACCTTGGCATAGCGCTGCTGCTTTTCAGTGATCTGATAGGCCTCGACCAGCCCGGCTTCCGCCTTCGCCGCCACGGCGCTGACCAGCGCGGCGTTGAGCTCCGGCGCAGACCAGTTCCAGCGGGCCTTGCCGGCGGCAGTGGCCAGGGTGTTGATGGCATTGATCGCCACCTGCATCTGCTGGTGACCGAAGACCACCGAGCCGAGCATCACTTCCTCGGACAGGCCTGCAGCCTCTGATTCCACCATCAGCACGGCATCCTTCGTGCCGGCCACGACCAGGTCGAGCTGCGAATTCTTCAGCTCTTCGCGGGTTGGGTTCAGCAGGTACTGACCGTCGCGGTAGCCGACGCGAGCACCGGCGATCGGACCCTTGAAGGGCACGCCGGAAATGCACAGCGCCGCAGACGCACCCAGCATGGCCGGGATATCAGCGGGAATGTTCGGGTCGAGGGACACGACCGTTGCAACGACCTGCACTTCGTTAAAGAAGCCATCCGGGAACAGCGGACGGATCGGACGGTCGATGAGACGCGAGATCAGCGTTTCGTTCTCGGAGGGGCGACCCTCGCGGCGGAAGAAGCCGCCGGGAATGCGTCCCGCGGCGTAGGTCTTTTCCTGATAATTGACCGTGAGCGGGAAGAAGTCGCGACCCGGCACCGCTTCCTTGCGTGCGCAAGCGGTGACCAGCACCACGGTATCGCCCATCGTGACCAGGACTGATCCGTCGGCCTGGCGGGCCAACTCGCCCGCTTCGATCGTTACGTTCTGTGAGCCAAAGGCAAAGGACTGTTTGAAGACTGACACGTCATCAACCTCGAGAATTCGGAAATGGGAGAGACGCCGCGGGGCCGAAAGGCCACCCGCGGCAATCGCGGTACCGCTTAGCGGCGAAGACCAAGCCGCTCAACCAGCTGCTGGTAAGCAGTCAGGTTCGTGGCCTTCAAATAATCGAGGAGCTTGCGGCGCTGGTTGACCATACGCACCAGACCGCGGCGTGAGGAATGGTCACGCTTGTTGGCGGAGAAATGACCGCTCAGGCCATTGATTCGTTCAGACAGCAGTGCGATCTGCACTTCCGCCGAACCCGTGTCCTTGGCATCGCGCTGGAACTTGCCGACAACTGCGCTTTTTTGCTGAACTGAAAGAGCCATGATTTGTAACTAACCTCGGAAACTTTTGATTTGTCTCTATTAAGCCGCGCATTGTAGCCGGGCGCGGCCTCACCCTCAACCACGACTACGGGCTGGCGTAAAGCCTCCGGGGCCTCACCCCTCCGTCCGGCTCCAGCGACCCAAGGCCAAAGAACCGCCCCTCCGTGTCGTATAGCCGCAACAGGCAGCCCGGCGACCCGGAGACAGGGATCGGCGGATTGATCCGCTGGCCGTGACGAATAGCGTGGCTGTCGCGCTCCGTCAGGCGCACCTCGGCCAGCTGCGGCAGTGCCTGGTCAGCCGGCAGCAGTGCGGGCAGCGGCCCAGACAAGACGGCCTCCAGCGTCACCATGGGCAGAGGCTCGAATGGTTCGACGTACTCACGCCTGAGCGCCGCCAGAAAGCCCAGGGTACCCAGCGCGCGGGCCAGATCCTCGCCCAGGACCCGCACATAGGTTCCCTTGGAGCACAGGACGCGACAGTCCAGCTCAGCCGCCGACAGTTGAAGCAACTCGAGACGTTCGATGACGATTGGCCGCGCTGCGCGCTCGACGGTGATGCCCGCACGAGCCAACTCGTACAGCGGTCGACCATCCCGCTTGAGGGCGGAATACATCGGCGGCACCTGCAGCGACGCGCCAACAAAACCGGCCAACACCTGCCGCACGCTCGCCTCGTGCAGAGCCGGCACCTCAGCCGTAGCCACCACTTCGCCCTCCGCGTCACCCGTGCTCCGCTGCTCGCCCAGCCGCAGCGTGAAGCGGTAACACTTGCGACCGGAGAGGATTTCGCCTGCGACCTTGGTGGCTTCGCCAAGGCAGATCGGCAACATACCGCTGGCCAACGGATCGAGCGTGCCGGTATGCCCGGCGCGCAAACCACCATAAGCGCGGCGCACCTTCTGCAGGGCCGTGTTCGATGACAGCCCGGCGGGCTTGTCGAGCAACAGGATGCCGCCGTCAGCCGGCAACGAAAAACTATTCGCCACCGCGCTCGCGATCCTTGCGGCGTGCAACGTCGATAAGGTTGCTGAGCTGATGAGCGCGCTCGATGCTCACATCGGGCTCGAACTCAAGCTTTGGGGCATGACGCAGCCCGAGGTCGCGACCTACCTCGCCGCGCAGGAAGCCCGCGGCGCTGGTCAGACCGGCACGCACCTCTTCGGCCGAGTGCTGATCGCCAAAGGGCAGGAAATAGACATTGGCGGAACCACCGTCGGCGGCGAGCCGGACGGCAGTGATCGTCACACTGCCGACGCGTGGATCCTTGACCTCGCGACGCACCAGCTGCGCCAAAGTGCGCAGCATCTGCTGCTCGATACGCTGCGCGCGTGAATGATTGCCAGCCATGACGGACGCACGGTTACTGAACCGTGCGCACCACCTCAACACGCGAATAGCATTCGATCTGATCGCCGACGCGCACGTCCTGGTAGTTCTTCACACCAATACCGCATTCAGTACCGGCACGGACCTCGCCCGCATCGTCCTTGAAACGCTTCAGGGACTCGAGTGCACCCTCGAAGATCACCACGTTGTCACGCAGCACGCGGATCGGATTGTTGCGCTTGACCGCCCCTTCCGTAACCAGACAGCCGGCAACGACGCCGAACTTGCTGGAGCGGAACACGTCCTGTACCCGCGCCACACCAACGATCTGTTCCTTGATCTCAGGCGCCAACAGGCCGCTCATCATTTGCTTCACATCGTCGATGGCTTCGTAAATCACGCTGTAATAGCGCGCATCGACACCCAGATCCTTCATTGCCTCACGAGCACTGGCATCTGCACGCACATTGAAGCCAATCAGCACGGCGTTGGAGGCCGCAGCCAGCTGCACGTCAGAGGCCGTGATGCCGCCGACTCCCGAGGAGAGGACCCGCACCTTCACTTCATCAATCGAGAGCTTGGTCAGCGAGTCACGCAGTGCCTCGGCACTGCCCTGCACGTCGGTCTTGAGCACAACCGCCACGACGCTTGCCTTCTCCTCACCCATCTGTGAGAACGCGTCTTCAGCGCGTGTCGTTGTGCGCGCCAGCTTAACGTCACGGAACTTGCCCTGACGATACAGCGCCACTTCGCGCGCCTTGCGCTCGTCCTCAACGGCCATGAGCTCGTCGCCGGCATTCGGGGTCCCGGACAAGCCGAGCACGACAACCGGCATGGACGGAGTAGCAACCGTGACCGGCTTGCCCTCTTCATTGAACATGGCGCGCACGCGCCCGTACTCCGAGCCAGCGAGAATGTTGTCGCCGGTACGCAGAGTGCCCTTCTTGACCAGTGCCGTCACCACCGCACCGCGCCCCTTCTCCATGGTGGCTTCGACGATCACACCACTGGCGAGACCATCCTGCGGTGCCTGCAATTCCAGCACCTCAGCCTGCAGCAGGATTGCCTCCAGCAGCTTGTCGACACCGGTGCCGTTACGAGCTGAGACATTGACGAACATGTTCTGGCCACCCCACTCCTCGGGGATGACGTCATGCTTGGAGAGTTCCTGCCGCACACGATCTGGATCGGCTTCAGGCTTATCGATCTTGTTGACCGCCACAACCAGAGGAACACCCGCCGCACGCGCATGCGTGATGGCTTCCACGGTCTGCGGCATCACGCCGTCATCGGCCGCCACCACCAGCACCACGACGTCCGTGGCTTTCGCACCACGGGCACGCATTGCGGTAAACGCTGCGTGACCCGGCGTATCCAGGAAGGTGATCGGTCCCTTGGGCGTGGTGACCTGATAGGCACCAATGTGCTGAGTAATGCCACCGGCCTCTCCAGCAGCCACTTTGGTGGTGCGGATGTAGTCGAGCAGCGATGTCTTGCCATGATCAACATGGCCCATGACCGTGACCACCGGTGGCCTGGGCTGCGCCTCGTGCTCGGCACCCTCACCCTGCAATCCGGACTCGATCTGGTCTTCCTTCAGCGCCTTGGCGACATGGCCCATCTCCTCGACCACCAGCATCGCTGTGTCCTGATCAAGATGCTGGTTGATGGTCGCCATCACACCCATCTTCATCAGATTCTTGATAACTTCAGTCGCCTTGACGGCCATCTTTTGGGCCAATTCGGCCACCGTGATGGTCTCGCCCAGTGCCACTTCACGCTGCATGGGTGCTGTAGGCTTTTCGAAGGCGTGCTTCTGCTCCATGTCCGTAGGCATGGTGCGGGCACGCACTTTCTTCTTTTTCTTGTGACGCGCACTCACGTCACCGGCAATGTGCAGCTCTTTGCGTCCATAGCGCGTGGCGCTATCAGCGGGTTCGGCTGCGCGTGACTCCTTCCCTGGCTTCGCTGCAACATGATTGGCTCTTGCCGGAGCCTCTTCGCGCTTCGGTTCGGCCGCAGCCTTCCGGGCACGCTCAGCCTCCTCGGCCGCCTTCTGCTCCGCCTGCCGGCGCGCCTCATCAGCGGCACGCTTTTTCTCGACTTCAGCTTCGATGCGACGGCGGTTTTCCTGCTCGATACGCTCGCGCTCGCGCTGCTCAGCCTCAGCCTTCTCCTGTGCCAGACGCGCCGAATCCTCAGATTCCTTGCGCTGGCCCTCGAGCTGCTCCTGCTGGACTCGCGCCTGTTCCTCTAGGACATCGCGCTTCACGTAAGTGCGTTTGGCGCGCACCTCCACGTTGACGGTACGCGCCCGCCCCTGCGTGCTCGCGAGCTTGATTTCCTGCTGCGACTTGCGTTTCAGCGTGATGCGCGAGGGGCCCGACTCGGTACCCGCGCCACCATGACTGGTGCGCAGATGTGTCAGCAGCAGCATCTTGGCGTCATCGCTGATCTTGTCGGCCGGACCGCTGACCTGAATACCCGCCTGACCGAGCTGCGCGAGCAGCTTGTCCACCGGGATGCGCAGCACTTCGGCAAATTGTGAAACCGTTACATCAGCCATGATTCAGCACCTCTTTCGGTCCTCAGCGCTGACTGTCGAACAACGGCGCACGGGCCGTCATGATCAGCTTGCCGGCTTCTTCCGCCGACAGGTCGGCAATGTCATCCAGATCGTCTACGGCCTGCTCCGCCAGATCCTCGCGAGTGCAGATACCACGGCGCGCCAGTGCCAGCGCCAAGTCCGGCTTCATACCCGGCATGGTCAGCAGATCGTCGCTGGGCAACTGGTTCTCCAACGACTCTTCGCTGGCAATGGCCTGTGTCAGCAGCACATCGCGGGCGCGGTTGCGCAGTTCCTTGACCATGTCCTCATCGAACTCTTCGATCGATGCCAACTCCGAGGCGGGCACATAGGCCACTTCCTCGACGGTCGAGAACCCTTCCTGCACCAGGATCGAAGCGACGTTCTCGTCGACATCGAGCTGCTTCATGAAGGCCTCGACCAGTTTGCGTGACTCGCCTTCGCTCTTGGCCTCGGCGTCGGACTCGGTCATGACATTCAGTTCCCAGCCGGTGAGCTGGCTGGCCAGACGAATGTTCTGCCCGCCGCGACCGATGGCCTGCGAGAGTTTGTCCTCCGCCACCGCGATGTCCATGCTGTGCGCGTCCTCGTCAACGACGATGGACTGCACTTCAGCCGGCGACATGGCGTTAATGACGAACTGTGCCGGACTATCGTCCCAAGGAATGATGTCCACGCGCTCGCCGGCAATCTCGTTGGAGACCGCCTGCACACGCGATCCGCGCATACCGACGCACGCGCCGACAGGATCGATACGCGGCTCATTGCTGCGCACCGCGATCTTGGCGCGGATGCCTGGGTCGCGGGCAGCGCCCAGAATCTGAATCAGACCCTGGCCGACTTCCGGCACCTCGAGTTTGAATAGTTCAATCAGGAACTCCGGCGCTGTGCGCGTCAGGAACAACTGCGGGCCGCGCTGCTCGGCGCGCACTTCGCGCAGGAAAGCCTTTACGCGGTCGCTGGGCTTGAGCTGCTCGCGGGCAATCATATCGGAGCGGGGTACGAAGCCCTCGGCGTTGTTGCCGAGATCCACATAGATACCGTTTCGGTCGATACGCTTGACGGTGCCGCTGACCAGCGTGTTCACGCGATCCTTGAACTGGTCGACCACCTGCGCCCGCTCGGCTTCGCGCACCTTCTGCACGATGACCTGCTTGGCCTGCTGTGCAGCGATACGACCAAATGCCGCCGACTCCATCGGCTCTTCGACATAGCCGCCGACTTCGGCATCCTTGCTGATATCGAGCGCGTCATCCAGGCGCAGTTCGGCTTCGATGTTCTCGAGCTCACGCGAGTCATCGGCAAAGACTTTCCAACGCCGGAAGGTTTCATAGTCACCGGTCTTGCGGTTGATTGCGACGCGCACATCCCAGGTCTCGCTATTCTTCTTGCGCGCAGCGGAAGCCAGCGCAGCCTCCAGCGCTTCGAAGATGATTTCCTTCTCAACGCCCTTCTCGTTCGAGACAGCGTCCACAACCATCAGGATTTCTTTGTTCATCGTCGTCACCTCTTTCCCTTCCTCGCCGGCTTCGGCCCAGGACCGCGACCCGGTTCCGGCCAAGCCGGAACCAGTCGCGCTCGCTCGATATCACTCAACTTAATGACCACTTCGGTGCCGTCCACGAGCAGCGTGATGGCACCCGCCTCGGCAACCCGCAATTCGCCGGTGAAACGCCGGCGACCCTCGCGCGGCACCGCCAGCTCGACATTCACCCGCTCGCCAATGAACCGGCTGAAGTGCTCGGGCGTGCGCAGCACTCGATCCAGCCCCGGCGTCGAAACTTCCAGCGTGTAGGCGGTCGGAATCGGATCGTGCACATCCATGAGAGCTGAGACCTCTCGGCTCACACGCTCGCAATCCTCGATACCCACACCCGAGCCATCTGGCCCGCCAGTCACGGGAACCCCGTCCACCGGTGGCCGATCGATGAAGATCCGCAGATCCGCATGCCGCCCGCTCGGAGACAACTGCAGCTCCACGAGCTCGTAACCCAGCTGCACCAGGAGCGGTTCGACCAGAGCAATCAGCTTGTTGCGTAAATCCGCCGCCATGCCTGCCCCGCCAAAAACAAAAAAGGGCCCTGCGGGCCCCACCAAAAAGAAAAGCCCCAGCAGGGGCTCTTACATCAAGAACTTAGCTGCACAATCTGCAGCTCTACAAGACCGTTGCCGCGAACAGCCCTGCCACCGGCGGCGATTCTAGTTCCTCGGGGCGGTCAAACACAACCCTGCCCACCCCCGGCCCTTGCACCGGCCAGCCCCCCTGCTAGGCTCACCGGGCCATGACAGCCCAGCATCGCATCGCAAAACACGCGGATCTGCCGGAAATCGTCGCTATCTACAACGCCACGATACCGAGCCGGATGGTGACCGCCGACACCGAGCCGGTCAGCGTCGAGAGCCGGGAGAAGTGGTTCTCTGAGCACCGGCCGGACTCGCGCCCGGTATGGGTGTGCGAGCAGCAGCATCGCATTACAGCCTGGCTGAGTTTTTCGTCCTTCTACGGTCGCCCAGCTTATTCGCGTACGACTGAGATTGGTCTGTACGTGCATCCGGACTGCCGACGGGCCGGGCTGGGACGTTACCTGCTGGAAACCGCCATCGAGCACGCGCCCACCATTGGCGTCGATACGCTGCTGGGCTTCATCTTCGGCCACAACGAACCAAGCCTGCAGCTGTTCGAAGACTGCGGGTTCCAGCGTTGGGGCCACCTGCCGCGGGTTGCAACGCTGGACGGTATCGAACGGGATCTGCTGATCCTCGGTCGACGTACTTAGCCGATCAGCCTGCCTTCTGGGTCGGCGGGTACGGCATGACGACGAGCATCTTGGCCATCGCATTGCTGCGGTTCAAAACCTCGCGCTCTACACCGGCACCGATGGTGACCGAGTCCAGTTCACGCAACACCACTTCCTGCCCTTCGGCCCGCACCGTTACCTCGCCCTCGAGCACGACGTAGACTTTTTCGAGCGGCGTGGCATCCGGACCCGCGCCGCCACCGGGCAGAATGTGCGACAAACCGGTCCAGAAATTCTTCGGACCACCCTCCTCGAAACCCTGCAAACGCAGCGAGTGCACGCCACGGTGATTTGGAGCCTCATAGGACTTGGTGTCGTTGAAACGCTTGACTAGCATGCTTCAGCCCCTGCTGTGTTCAGTAGAAAAATGGTGCTCGGAAATCGGCGGTACTTCGGACCGTCTCAAGCCGCATCGAACGGATGGCGCAGAATAATGGTCTGATCACGATCAGGCCCCGTGGAAATCAGGTCGATGTCGACGCCCACCAGCTCGCTGACACGACGCAGATAGCGCTGCGCATTGACCGGAAGCTGCTCAAACTGGCGCAGCCCGACGGTGGATTCTGACCAGCCCGGCATCTCCTCATACACCGGTTCGACTTCGGAGTACGCATCGGCAAATACCGGTGGTTCGGTGTGCACCTGCCCACCGACACGATAGCCCACGCACAGCCTGAGTGACTCGAGGCCGTCGAGCACATCGAGCTTGGTGATGCACAATCCCGAGACACTGGAATTGACCACCGCGCGGCGCAGTGCAACGGCGTCGAACCAACCGCAGCGTCGACGCCGACCGGTCACTGAACCGAACTCATGACCAACGCGCGAGAGATGCTCCCCCTGTTCGTCGAACAATTCGGTCGGGAAAGGCCCCGCGCCAACGCGCGTGGTGTAGGCCTTAACGATTCCAAGCACGTGATCCACGTAGCGCGGCCCAACGCCCGTGCCGGTGGCCGCACCGCCAGCGGTGGTATTCGAGGAGGTGACAAAGGGATAGGTACCAACATCAATATCCAGCAGCGCGCCCTGTGCGCCCTCGAACATGACATTGGCGCCAGCAGCTCGCAGCCCAGCCAGCACACCGGTCACATCGACGATCAGCGGTCGCACTCGCTCGGCATAGGACAGCTGTTGATCCAGCGTCTGTTGGAAGTCGATTGGCGCCTGATTGAAATAGCGCTGCAGCACGAAGTTGTGGAAGTCCAGAACCTCGCCAAGCTTGGCGGCGAAACGATCGCGCTGGAACAGGTCGGCCAGACGCACCGCGCGGCGCGAGACCTTGTCTTCGTAGGCTGGGCCGATGCCGCGACCGGTGGTACCGATGGCGTTGACGCCGCGAGCCTGCTCGCGCGCCTTGTCCAAGGCCACATGCGAAGGAAGGATCAGCGGACAGGAAGGCGAGATGCGTAGCCGATCGAAGACCGGCACGCCGCGATCCAGCAACGTCTGCGACTCACGGAATAGCGCCTCGAGCGAGAGCACCACACCGTTACCGATCAGACACTGCACGCCCTCGCGCAGGATGCCCGAAGGGATTAGGGAGAGAATGGTCTTCTCGCCACCGATGACCAGCGTGTGACCAGCGTTGTGACCACCCTGAAAACGAGCCACCGCACTGGCGCGCTCGGTGAGAAGGTCTACGACCTTGCCCTTGCCTTCATCGCCCCACTGGCTGCCAATCACTACAACGAACTTGCCCATTACCACCCGTCCATCGGCCATCGCCGTTCAGGATCTGATCAGAACCAGGAGCGCAGCTCCGGCCACCATGCTGCACAATCCGCCCACGCGCAATTCCCGCTCGCTGAGCTCGAGCAAGCGGGCGAACAGTCGCCGGGTTGCTGCAGGCTGCAGGAAAGGCATCACGCCCTCGAACACAAACATCAGCGCCAGCACCGCGCCCAATTGGTCCCATCCGGACATCGGGAATGCCTGTTCAGTGAGCCGCGGGACTACGGAGATACTTGTAGAAATCGCTATCGGGACTGATGACTAGTACATCACCTTCGCGGCCGATCGACTCCCGATAGGCCTGCAGACTCTGATAGAACGCGGCGAACTCCGGGTTCTTGCCATAAGCCCGCGCATAGATCGCCGCGGCAGCACCATCGCCCTCGCCGCGCAGTCGCTGCGCATCGCGCGCGGCATTGGCCAGAATCTCGGTGCGTTGCCGATCGGCCTCTGCACGGATGCGTTCGGCATCTCCACTACCTTCAGCACGGAGTTGCTTCGCACGGACGTTGAAGCTCTCCTGCATGCGCTGATAGACCGAGCCGCTGACTTCCTCGACCAGATCGATACGCTGCACCCGCACGTCAATCAGCTTGATGCCTAACTCCTGCGCCGAAGACGCACTGGCGCGATCGAACATATCGCTGGTGAATGCCGAACGCTCCGCCGATACGATCTGCGCCAACGTATGCTGAGCCACCGCGGCCTTGATGCCGTCCTTGACGACTTCGGCGAGACGCAGGCCGGCTGATTCCTCGCGGCCCTGCGTTGCACGGAAATACCGGGCCGTATCGGCGATGCGCCACTTGATGTAGAAGTCGACGATTAGACCCTTGTTCTCGCTGGTCAGGAACGTCTCGCTCTGATAGTTCTGCGTGACGATGCGGCGCTCGAACTTGACCACGTTGTCGATGAATGGCCAACGCACGTGCAGGCCTGGAGCATAGTCGCTCCCGACAATCGCACCGAACTGCTGGCGGATGGCGAGTTGCGTTTCGCTCACCGTGAAGACACTGGACAGCGCAACGATGAGCAGCGCTGCGACGGCGATCAGGATTGGCGCTCTGCGTTCCATCATCGGTCTGCCCGTTCCCGGCTACGACTATCGCCACTGGCCGCTGGCGAGGACGGCGCCGGAGTCGCGGCGGCACTGGCCGAGGAACCAGCTTCTGCAGCCACTGCACCCTTACGTCCCGCGCCCGCCTCCATCAACTTGTCCAGCGGCAGATAGATCATGTTGCCGTTGCCAGTCTTGGTATCGACAACGACCTTGCGGGACTGAGACAAGATGGCATTCATGGTGTCGATGTAGAGGCGATTGCGGGTCACCTGAGGCGAGGCCGCATAGGCTCCAGCCAACTGCGTGAAGCGCGCAGCGTCTCCCTCTGCTTTGGCCACTACCTGCTGCTTGTAGGCCTCTGCATCCAGCAGCTGCCGCTGCGCGTTACCGCGGGCACGGGGCACCAAATCGTTGGCATACGCCTGCGCTTCCTTGCTGTAGCGCTCGCGATCTTCGATGGCCTTGTTGGCATCACGCTGCGCGCTCTGGACCGCCTCCGGCACCTGCACCTCGGTGAGGTTGACGCTCACCACGCGCACACCGCTCTGATAACCGTCTAGCGTTTTTTGGATCAGATCGCGCGTGCTGGAAGTGATAGCCGCACGAGATGCGCCGGCCAGCACCGAATCCAGCGTGCTCTGACCGATCACTTCGCGGATGGCGCTCTCGCTAACCTCGCGGAGCGTGGCCTCGGGGTCACGGACCTGGAACAGAACCTTGAGCGCATCGGTGTTTTGGTACTGGACCGCGCAGGTGATGTTGACCAGATTGACGTCGGAAGTCAGAACACGCGACTGGTAGTCGATCGAGTTGATACCGGAGACGTCGATCTTGCTGAGAGTCTCTATGGGCCACGGCAGGTGCCAGCCCATACCGGAGCCGGTGGCCGTCATACTGGCGAACTTGCCAAAGCGCTGGATGACGCCCCGCTCCGCCGCGTCGATCTGGTAGAAGCCGCTGCCCAGCCAGCCCACCACTAGCAGTGCGAGCAGCGTTCTCATCAGCAGGGCGAAATCATTCCCGTCACCGCTGTCCTGACCACCGCGGAGCCAACGCGCACAGCGATTGATGAATGTCTGGAACGCACCGCTCCCGTCGGACGAACGACGCGACTTGGGGGGCTCCGCTCCTCCGGGTTCATTCCAGGACATGGCTAACCTGACCTATTGCGGGCCTGAGCTATTTCAGGCCTGCCTGACTGCGGGTGCCGCTGCGGCGGCGACGGGTCGCCGTGCCTTGCGGCGAGGGGCTCAATTCTAGGTTTGCCGGCAACGCTTCACAAGCGGATGCGTCCGGCGGGGCACGGTCGGCGACCTTCACCCCGGGCTCCCGGGCCAGTCGTTCAAGCTCGGACTCAGGAAGATCCACCTGCAGCCAGAGCGCCCCGTCTGGGAGAACGCGCTCCTCGCGCACCGCCTCCGCCGCGTGCAGTTTCGCCCTGAGCCCACCTCTGGACGCCGGCAGGAGAACCCAGCGCCGCCGGGCATGCACCTCAAGCCGCTCGGCGATGGCCGCGCGCAGCAGATCCATGCCTGCGCCGCTGGCGGCACTGATCCAGACCTGCCGGATGACGCCGCTCTCATCGCGTTCAATACGGGGCTCAATCCCGAGCCGATCAATTTTGTTGTAGACCCGCAGCTGAGGCAGATCACCGGCGCCGATATCGGTCAGCACCGCATTAACCTGATCGATGTACTCGTCACGACGCTCATCGCTGGCGTCGATGACATGCAACAGCAGATGCGCGAGGCGCGCCTCGGTCAGCGTTGACTGGAAAGCCGCCACCAGTTCATGCGGCAGCTCGCGAATAAAACCCACCGTATCGGCGAGCACCACATTGGCACCGCCGGGCAACTGCAGGCGGCGCACGGTCGGGTCCAGCGTGGCGAACAGTTGGTTGGCCACGTACACGTCAGCGCCGGTAGCAGTGCGGAATAACGTTGACTTGCCAGCATTGGTATAACCGACCAGCGCTACGGAAGGAACCGGTACCTCAGCGCGCGCGCTGCGACCGGTATCGCGCTGTTGTCGCAATTTCTCGAGCCGCGCCGTCAGCGTACGGACACGCGTTGCCAGCAGGCGACGATCGGTCTCGAGCTGGGTTTCGCCCGGACCGCGAAGACCGATACCGCCCTTCTGACGCTCCAGATGTGTCCAGCCCCGCACGAGGCGACTGGCCAGGTGTTTCAGCTGCGCGAGCTCGACTTCGAGCTTGCCTTCATGGCTACGCGCACGCTGAGCAAAAATATCCAATATCAGCGCATTGCGATCGAGTACGCGCCGACCTGTCAGTTTCTCGAGATTGCGTTCCTGACTGGGCGAGAGCGGATGATCCACCAGCACCAGATCAGCGTTGTGGGTGCGCGCAGCCTGATTGACTTCTTCTGCTTTGCCGCTGCCGAGAAAGTAGCGCGGATCGGGTCGCTCTCGCCGGCCGGTGATCGTGGCTACGACCTGCGCACCGGCCGCGTTTGCCAGCTGTTCGAACTCGCTGAGATCGTCCGCACGCACCGGTGCATTAAGCCCGATGCGTACCAGCACGGCACGCTCACCGCCCCGCGGACGTTCAAACACGGATCAGGTCGCCCGCCTGCACATCAGCTGGCGGATTCGGCGCCGTCCTCGCTGGGCAGCATCACGGCACGGGCCGGCACTACGGTCGAAATGGCATGCTTGTAGACCATCTGGCTGACCGTGTTCTTCAGCAGGATTACGAACTGGTCGAAAGAATCGATCTGACCCTGCAGCTTGATGCCGTTGACCAGATAAATTGAGACCGGCACGTGCTCCTTGCGCAGGGCATTGAGAAAGGGATCCTGCAAAGACTGGCCTTTAGCCATGGTTTTCTCCTAGTCACACACCACGCCGTGCAAGCGGGTGCCGATGAATTTGATGGCTTAATTCTAACATGCTGACTGCCAAGCGTCAGCTTTGTTCCAGCTGCAGGAGAATAATTTTACGCAACTTTTCAAGCTCTTCCGGCGCATCAGCGACCCAGGCCTGCAGTCCGCCGTCCGCGCGGAGCCAGGTCATCTGACGCTTCGCTAACTGTCGGGTGGCAATGATTGCGCGCTCACGCGCCTCCGCAAGGCTGGAACGCCCGGCCGCCCATTCCCACAGTTGCCTATACCCCACTGAACGGATCGCCGGAAGATCGGCATGCAGGTCACCCCTTGCATGTAACTGCTGTACCTCTTCAGCGAGGCCGAGACGCAGCATGGCGTCGAAGCGATCAGCCAAGGCCATGGCGTGCGCCCCTCGATCCGAGGGCCAGAGCGCGTGTCGCAGCCAGCGGTACTCGGTCGATGCCCCCTGGGTCTCAGCCTGCCAACTGCTGATGCTGCGGCCCGTGAGTCGATACACTTCCAGCGCCCGCTGAATGCGCTGCGGATCATTCGGATGGATACGCGCCGCGGCGAGTCCGTCGACGCTCTGCAACTGAGCATGCATCGCGGTCCAGCCCAGCTTCGCCGCCTCAGCGTCCAGCTCCGCTCGCACTGACGGGGATGCCGGAGGCAGCAACGCCATGCCGTGGTACAGCCCACGTAGGTACAGCATCGTGCCGCCCACCAGCAGCGGGATGCGACCACGACCGTGAATCGCATCGATGGCACAGCGCGCATCACGCACAAAATCACCGGCGGAGTAGCTGTCCCGCGGATCACGGATGTCGATCAGGTGATGCGGGATACTGGCGCGCTCGGCAGCGGTCGGCTTGGCCGAACCGATATCCATCCCACGATAAACCTGCGCTGAGTCCACACTGACGATCTCCACCGGCAAATCATTCGCCAGCTGCAGCGCCCAATGGCTTTTGCCAATGCCTGTGGGCCCGGTCAGTACGATGACTGGCGAGAGGCGCGACGCCGCTGTGGCGGCGCCGGGGTTTGCAAGGGAGGACATGTCAGCGCCCCCGCAGGAACAGGCTGTCGAGCTCGGCCAGCGTGATCCGTGTCCAAGTTGGACGACCGTGATTGCACTGGCTGGCGCGTTCGGTGTGCTCCATCTGTCGCAGCAGCGCATCCATCTCCGGAAGCGTCAGTCGTCGACCGGCGTGAATGGCACTGCGGCAGGCAATGGTGCCGAGGACCTGATCGACCGCACCCTCAAGATGATGCGCGCCCTGCTCCGCGGCCAGATCACGCACCACCGTGCGCAGCGCCTCGGCCACATCACTGCGCGCCAACAATACTGGGACCGCCCGTACGGTAACCTGGGTTGGAGCCAGCTGCCCGATCTCGAAGCCCAACTCAGCGAGGCGGTCGCGCTGCGCCAGCAGTGAGTCCACTTCGTGCTCGGCCAGCTCCACCGACAGTGGGGTCAGCAATTGCTGCGACGGCAATGCGCCAACGCCACGCTGCTGCTTGAGCTGCTCGTACAGCACACGCTCATGGGCTGCATGCATATCAACAATGATTAACCCGTTGGCATCCTGCGCGAGAATGTAAAGACCATGCAGCTGCGCAATGGCCTGACCCAGCGGTCGCGCACCCGCGTCCATGATCACACCGGACGGAAGAGACTGGGTGGGTTCGTTGGTGGGCTCAGACACGGTCCACAGTGCACGCAGTGCCTGCATGGCATCAGCCGCAGGCACCGCCTGCGCCGGACCGAAATGAAACGAGTGATGCGTGGAGGTGAACGGCAGCTGCCCCATACGCGGCGACTGCGGCACAAGTCCGGCAGCACTCACCGCACCCTGTCCGCCAGCGACGGGCATGGTGGCAGCCAGCGTGCGCTCAACGGCACGCATCACATACTCGTGCACGGCGCGACTGTCGCGGAAACGCAGCTCCCACTTCTGCGGATGCGCGTTCACATCAACGAGTCTTGGGTCGATACGCAAATCCAGTATGTAGGCGGGATGACGTCCCCCGTACAAGACGTCTCGATACGCAACACGCACAGCGCTGCCCAGCAGCCGATCACGCACCGCGCGGCCATTCACGAACCAGTACTGCAGGTCGGTATGGGTTCGCGCCGCAGTCGGTAGACCGATCCAGCCAGTGAGCTGCAGCATGCCGTCGGACTGCACAGGCAGAGCCTGCTCAAGAAACTCGGCACCGACGATCTTGGAAATACGGGCCTGACGCGCGGCATCGCTGTCGGCTGCAGGCAGGTCCAGCACCACACGCTCACCGCGTCGCAGGCGCAGTCCCACACCCGGCACGGCCAGCGCTAATTGCTCGACACAGCGCTGAATATGTCCGAACTCAGTGGCTTCGGCACGCATGAACTTTCGCCGTGCCGGCACATTGAAGAACAGATCACGCACTTCAATGGTGGTGCCCTGCGGATGCGCGGCGGGACGCGGACCGATCAGCTCACCGCCCTCCACCCGCAGCTCGGCGGCCTGTTCAGCACCGAGGGCATGACTGGCAATTCGCAGCTTGGCCACTGAGCCGATGGACGGCAGCGCTTCACCGCGGAACCCGAGGGTTTCAATGGCCGCCAGATCATCGAGAGTGGCGATTTTGCTGGTTGCATGGCGCTGCACGGCCAACGCCAGTTCGCTGGCAGGGATGCCGCAGCCATCATCACGCACGCGGATCAGCTGCAGCCCGCCGCCCTCGATATCGACTTCGATCCGGCCTGCGCCCGCATCGAGTGCGTTCTCCAGTAGCTCCTTGACCACCGAAGCGGGCCGCTCGATCACTTCACCGGCAGCGATCTGGTCAACGAGATTGGATGGCAGTACGCGTATGGTCACGTGCGCAGTTTACACGCAGCGGCCAAGGTGCTGCCCTCGGCCTCCGACGGAATCAACGCGTCTGCGCGATCTGGTTGACTTCGACTTCGCTGCGACGCCGCTCCAGCGACATGCGGGTGCCATCCGGCGGATGCAGCCGAAAATACTTGAGCACGCCGCCACCGATGGCGTCGGCAAGGCGTGCCTGATAGCTCGGATCACGCAGCTTAGCCTCCTCTCCCGGGCTGGAGATGTAAGCGGTCTCCACCAGCATGGATGGCATGTCAGGGGCTTTCAGCACCACGAAAGCGGCGTACTGAACCTCGCGCTTGCGGATCGCGCCAACCGCATCGAGCGCATTCAGCACATTGCCGGCTGCCTCGGCACTGCCACCCAGCGCCGCTGTCTGCGAAAGATCAACGAGCACCGAGGCCAGTGACTGCCCCCGGCCGGCCAACGGCACGCCGCGCAGATCCGCCGCATTTTCGCGATCAGCAAGAATGCGCGCAGCTTCACTGGATGCGCCGCGTTCGGAAAGCACATACACCGAGGCGCCCTCGACATCCTGATCACGAACCGAGTCGGCATGGATAGAAACAAACAAGTCGGCGCCAGCGCGGCGCGCGCGTTCAGCGCGTTCACGAAGAGGCACAAAGACATCGCGGTCGCGGGTCAACATGGCATGGACGCCCGGCTCGCGATTCAGTCGCTCCACCAACTGTTTGGCGATGGCTAATGTCACGTTCTTTTCATGTGTGCCAGCTGGACCACTGGCACCCGGATCCTCCCCGCCATGGCCGGCATCGACCGCCACCACGACATCCCGCCCCGCCTCAGGCGGCGCGTGCGCAGCAAGCACTCGCGCCTCGGGCGCTGCTGGTGCTGCTGACTTCGATTCACTCGGCGACGACTTGGGAGGCTGGGATGCGATCGACGCGCTAGCGGTTGAGCGCACCTGCACAGCAAGCGTTGAGCTGGCCTTGCCGGACGGTGACAGGCCCGCACTGGCGCCCGCCGAGAGCCCGATCACGATGCGCAGCGAACCATCTTTCTGAGCCCCCATGCGCAGTGACTCGACTAAACCCTGCGCCGCCGGCAGCTTTAGGCTGGCCGCCGCGCGGGTGGCTGGCAGGTCAACGACAAAACGGCGCGGGTTATCCAGCACCATTGTGCGTCCCTGGACCTCACCCTGCATCTTCATGGTCAGAGTGAGAGCACTGCCATCCGCTTCCAGCGCAAGCTTCTGCAACTGCGCCGCGGCCTGCGCGGAAGCCCATGGAGCACCCAACAGAAAGAGCGTCAGCACTGCGAGCAGTGCCCTCGCCGCACCCTTGTCAGCCTGATTTGCCACCCTATAAAGCATGGAAAGACTTTAGTGCGGGACAAGGGTTTTTACAATACATTTCAGTTACCTGGGAGCACCTTCTACGGCGTTACCGCACACGCCCCCAAGCCACTCGCGCCCCCTGTCACTGGTCGCACAAAGGGTGGCCCGACGACCCTGCCCGGCCACAGCGAGCTCTATGCGAAGATCACAGGCCGGCAACCCTGAGCCACCTTTCTCAGGCCACTCGATGAGCAGCAACGCACAGTCGAGCCACTGGTCACGCAGCCCCAGTGCCTCGAGCTCATCGACGGCGTTCAGCCGGTAGAGATCAATATGCAACACCCGACCATGAGGGGTGTCATAGGGCTCCACCAGCGTGTAGCTCGGACTGGGGATACGCCCCGTCACACCCAGTGCGCGCAGGAGAGCCTGCGCAAGACTGGTCTTGCCGGCACCGAGCTCGCCGTGCAGGTATGCACTCAGAACACCTCCCTGTGGCGCCCACGGCGAGTGGCGAGCGAGATGCGCACCGAGGGCTTCGGTGTCCTCAGGGGATGCCAAGCTCAGGTGTACGCACCCGCTCTCGTCAATCCGCTCAAACGGAGTCAGGGAATTGGATTCAGAGGTCTTGGTCATTCGCCGCGATTGGCCTCAGCCGTGAGCCCCATGGCAACGTCGCCCGCGAGCAAGCCGCGCGCGCCATAGCGTTGCGCCAGTGTATCGCCGGCACGGGCGTGGATCAGCACACCGGCACAGGCCGCGAGCCAAGGATCGCGACACTGCGCTAGAACGCCGGCAATGGCGCCCGTGAGTACATCACCCATACCAGCGCTGGCCATCCCCGGATTGCCAGCGCGGCAGAGCGCCGGAATGGCTCCGGCCTTTCCCACCAACGTGCCATGTCCCTTGAGAACGACCACCGCCCCGCTACGCTCGCACAGCTGCTGCTGGGCACCACGACGATCGGATTGAACCGTGCGCGCATCCACACCCAGCAGGCGCGCGGCCTCACCCGGATGCGGCGTCAGGACGCTGGGAGCGTGCAAGTGACGCAACCCCTGGGCAGCCAGCAAATTCAATGCATCGGCATCGATGACCGACGGCTTACCGACGGCCAGAACTTCGGCGAGCAGCGCACGGGCCCAGTCATCCTGACCGAGGCCTGGCCCAATCGCGATCACCGTGCAACGCTCCAGCCATGGCCGCAGCGCTGCCGCGTCAGCCACACCCGCGCACATGAGCTCAGGGCGCGACAGCGCCAGATTGGCAGCATGCGCCGGATGAGTGGCCACCGTGACCAGTCC
Organism: Gammaproteobacteria bacterium; assembly: GCA_947452065.1. Lineage (GTDB taxonomy): Bacteria > Pseudomonadota > Gammaproteobacteria > Steroidobacterales > Steroidobacteraceae > FEN-1191. The sequence continues at coordinate 366,141 of CANGBB010000001.1, read as the reverse complement.
GGCACCTACCCGCAGGCAGGCCTCGCCGGCCAATCGCGCCGCACCCGGCATCCCCGCGTTGCCACCGACCACCAACACGTGGCCAAACAGCCCCTTGTGCGAATCGCGCGCACGGCGCGGCAGAGCGGCTCGAACATCGCCGTCGTCAAGACAGTGCCACCGCGGTAGATCCTCACCTTCTGAACCGACGCGCACACCCAGATCATCGAGCAGCAGCTCACCGCTGAACTCAGGTCCTTGCTCCAGACAGAGCCCCTGCTTCAGCGCCACGAAACAAAGCGTACGGGTAGCGCGAACCGCACCCGCGCTCGCTTGACCGGTATCACCCTCCACCCCTGAGGGAATGTCCAGGGCCAGCACAGGTCGCCCACTACCATTGATGACTGCACACACACCGGCGAAGGGCTCACGGAGCGGCGATCTGAATCCGGTGCCCAGCAGCGCATCAACGATCACATCACAACGCGCTGGATCGGGATGCAACACTGGCTCCAGCGTACCGCCTGCGGACAGATAGTCATCGCAGGCGCGACGTGCATCGCCGCGCAATGCGGATGGATCAACCACCGCATGCACCTGGACCTCAAGGCCCGCAGCCTTCAACAGGCGCGCAAGCACATATCCATCACCGCCATTGTTGCCACCACCGCAGGCGACGGCCACACGCTGCGCGGAGGGCCACGCCGCCCGCAACACTCGCAAAGCAGCTGCGCCGGCACGCTCCATCAGCTCGTAGCCGGTGACGCCTTGAGTGGCGATGGCACGCGCGTCGAAGGCCCGCACCTGAGCGACGGAATACAGAGCTGAGGGCAGCGTCATGGCTGTCATTATACTGCCCTTGAACTATGGCCCCTGACAGGAACAACAGCGATCCCGGTACGGGCGATCCGCAGGCCGCGGATTTGGCGGGCCTGCGCACTGCACTGGAGCAGTACGCCCGCGAACTGGGATTCGATGCGCTAGGCGTCAGCACAATCGATCTGGCCGAGGATGAGCGCCGCCTGAACGACTGGCTGGCCGCCGGCCACCACGGGGAAATGCACTACATGGCGCAGCATGGCCTGAAGCGCAGTCGCCCTGACGATCTGCTGCCGGGCACGCTGCGCGTGATTGCGGTGCGCATGAATTACTGGCCCGCTGATGCACAGGACGCCTGGCAAACACTGGGTGACGGCCATGGCGCTTATATCTCGCGCTATGCCCTGGGAAGGGACTACCACAAGGTTCTGCGGCGCGGACTGCGCCTGCTGGCCCAGCGGCTACGCGACCTCACCGGCTCAGCACACCATCGCGTGTTCGTCGACAGCGCGCCCGTGCTGGAGAAGCCCCTGGCCCGCAATGCTGGGCTGGGGTGGATCGGCAAGCACACCAACCTGATCGCCCGTGACGCCGGCTCATGGTTCTTTCTCGGTGAGATCTACACCGACGTGCCGTTGCCGACAGACACGCCGGCCAGCGCCCACTGCGGCACCTGCACGGCCTGCATGCCGGCCTGCCCCACGGGCGCCATCACGGCACCGTGGCAACTGGACGCGCGGCGCTGCATCTCGTACCTGACCATCGAACTGAAGGGCAGCATCCCGGAAGCACTGCGCGGACTGATCGGCAACCGTATCTACGGCTGCGATGACTGCCAGCTGGTCTGTCCGTGGAACAAGTTCGCGCAGGCTGCAACGCACCCAGATTTTAAGGTGAGGAACCGGCTCGATAGCGCATCACTGGTGGAGCTGTTCGGTTGGAGCGACACGCAGTTCACAGAGCGGATGCAGGGCAGCGCGATCCACCGCATCGGCTACGAGCGCTGGCTGCGCAACATCGCCGTGGCCTTGGGCAATGCCCCGCGAAGCGAGATGGCGCGCAATGCACTCAAAGCTCGCGCGGACGATCCCTCGCCGCTGGTGCGCGAGCATGTAGCGTGGGCACTCAGCCGACAGGAACCCTGAGGTTATCGATCAGTCGGGCACTACCGAGACGCGCCGCGGCCAGCAGCACGAATTCGCGCGTCGCCGAACTGGGCAACGCAAGATCATCAGCGTCACGCACGGCGTAATAATCGACCTTCATACCGGCTGCCGCCAAGAGCGCTGCCCCGGCTTGCTCAATGGCTGAAAAGTCGCGCTCGCCGGCGCGCAGTCGCGCAGCACCCTCCTGCAACGAACGGTATATCGCTGGCGCGCGGGATCGATCCTCGGCGCTGAGGTAACGGTTGCGCGATGAAAGTGCCAGTCCATCATCCGCGCGAACGGTCGGCGCACCGACCACCTCCACGGGGATGGCCAGATCACGCGTCATCAGCTGCACCACTCGGAATTGCTGAAAGTCCTTCTCGCCGAACACCGCGACATCTGGACCCACGACACCAAAGAGCTTGGCAACCACCGTGGCAACGCCGTCGAAATGCCCCGGGCGCACGACGCCACACAGAATCTCTGACAGACCGCGCACCGAGACCAGCGTGCGCTGGCTACCGCCCTCGGCATAGAGCTCGTCGACCCCCGGCGCAAATAGCAAGTCACACTGCGCCTCCTCCAGCATGCGGATATCGTCATCCAGTGTGCGTGGATAGCGGGCGTAATCTTCCTCAGGGCCAAACTGCAAAGGATTGACGAAGATGCTGACTACGACACGATCGCCACGCTGACGCGCCAGTTGCAGCAGGCTGATGTGACCCGCATGCAGATTGCCCATTGTCGGCACCAGCGCTACGCGCTGACCAGCCTTACGCCACGCCCGAACCTGCGCGCGCACCTCTTCGACACTGCGCACGACCCGCATCGATGTCCCCTCGCTCATGCGAACTCGTGTTCGGCGGCCGGGTAACTGCCGGTACGCACAGCCTCGACATAGGCCTGAACCGCTTGGGCGCAGTCGCCGGCACCCGCCATGAAATTGCGCACGAAGCGCGGCTTGCGCCCGCCGGTGATATCGAGGATGTCGTATAGCACCAGGATTTGCCCGTCAGTGGAAGGGCCGGCACCGATACCAATGACAGGCACATGCACCGCCTCAGTGATCGTCTTGCCGAGCGCTGAAGGAATGCATTCGAGGAGCAGTAGATCGGCACCGGCGGCTTCGAGGGCCCGGGCATCGGCCAGCATGCGTTCCGCGGCCTGTTGTTCGCGACCCTGCACCCGGAAGCCACCCGTCTTGTGAACGGACTGCGGCCGTAGGCCTAGGTGCGCGCAAACCGGGATGTCATGACCGGCGAGAAACTCAACAATTTGCAGCTGCGAAGCACCGCTCTCAAGTTTGACGATGCGGGCGCCGCCATCCTGCATCAGTCGCGTGGCATTGGTCAGCGCCTGCTGCGGCGAGGTGTAACTCATGAAAGGCAGGTCAGTCATCAGCAGCGCGCGTCGCAGGCCGCGCGCCACAGCCGCCGAGTGGTAAACCATCTGATCCATGGTCACAGGGACCGTCGTGTCGTGACCCTGGATCACCATGCCAAGCGAATCGCCGGCCAGCACCACGTCAACCCCAGCCTCATCAAGCAACCGGCCGAAACTGGCGTCATAGGCTGTCAGACAGGCGATCTTCTGTTGCTCGGCGCGCATACGCGCCAGCGTGGCCAGCGTCACCGGCGGACGATCGACATCACGATTCTGCAACTGCGTGTACATGTGGCCAGAATGAACCAGCCCAAGCTGCCACGCAACCGCCGGTTCAGATAACCGGGTTCCGCAGCGGGTTGAAATACAGCCGGCCGCGCCGCATGCGCTGGATGGAGCTGAGCAGCTCGGCGAAGTCCGCTTCGTTGTTCAGCGGATCAATGGCCGCCGCATTGACCATCAGCAAGGGTGCGCGGTCGTACTCATGAAAGAAGCGCGCATAGGCATCATTGAGCCGCTCTAGGTAAGCGCGATCGATAAACTGTTCATAGCGGATGCCACGCCGGGCGATGCGTTCCAGCAGCACGTCGACCGGAGCCTGCAGGTAGACCACCAGATCCGGCTGCGGCACATCGATCGCAAGCCGCGAGTGCACCTGATCGTAGAGCTTGAACTCTTCCGGCTCGAGCGTGATCCGGGCGAACAGCCGGTCCTTGTCCATGAGGTAATCGGCAACGCGCAAGGGCGCGAAGAGATCATCCTGGCGCAGGCTGGCGAGTTGCTGCGCGCGCTGAAACAGAAAAAACAGCTGCGCCGGCAAAGCCCCGGCGCGCGGGTTGCGATAGAAGCGATCCAGAAATGGATTCTTATCGGCCTCTTCCAGCACCAGTTCAGCATTCAGGTGTGCCGCAAGTTTCTGGGCCAGACTGGTCTTGCCAACGCCAATCGGGCCCTCGAGCACGATAAAACGGTGCGGATGGGCCGCAGCGGCAGAAGCCTGATCGTCGCTCGTCGTCATGCAGTTGCCCCCAGTGGCCAGAGCCCCTCGCGGGGTAAAGCCCGCGCCAGCGTGGCCACCCGCCCCATTCCCGGCAGCCACAGATCAGGGGCCAACTCCAACAGAGGATACAGAACGAAGTGACGTTGCACGATACCGGGATGCGGCAGCATCAACTCCGGCGTGGAGCGCCGTTCATCGGCCAGACACAGTAGGTCCAGATCGATCCGTCGGGGCGCCCAGCGAACCCTGGCCGGTGCCCGGCCCAGCGTTGCTTCCAACCCGCGCAGTTCCACCAGCAGAGCCTCCGGTGACAATTGGGTGAGGAAGGCGGCGACGGCGTTGCAGTAATCAGGCTGGGCCATCTCACCCAGCGGCGCCGAGCCATACAGGCTTGAGGCCTGCAGTGAACTGACCCAGGGCGCAGCGCGCAACGCCTCGAGCGCATCACGCACCTGCCGCACAGGCTCGTCGAGATTGCTCCCCAGCCCCACATAGGCCGGCCGCCAGTGCATCAGTCGACTCGCGCTCCGGCACCACCGCGCCGACGCCCACGACCACCGCGCCGACGGCGCCGACGTCGGCCATCGGGCCCGGTGCCCGCGGAATCGCCACCGGCACCGAGTGCATCGGATTCATCCGCTGCATCGCGACCACCACCCCCACTGCCAAGACGGCTGGCGAGTGCCTCGCGCTGTTCCGGGGAGGCAGCCTGAAGATCCGTCCACCAGCGCGCCACCTCCGGGGCAGCCATGCCGACCTGCGCGCGCAACAGGAACAAATCATAGGCCGCACGGAAGCGCGACTGCTCCAGCAAGCGCAGCGCGCGACGTCCTCGCGGATTCTCCAGCCGCGGCTGGAGGGCAAACATCTCGCGCACACCGAGTGCGATTCGACGCGGAATCGTCACTCGCTGGTGCGCCTGCCGCAGCGCCCGATCACATCCGTCCAGAATGGATTGCGGATCGTCCCAACGCTCGCGTGGCAGCGTCTCGATATAGGCGGCAATCGGCCCGTACAGCAGCAGCGCAAACAGGAACACCGGCGTCACGGGCTTGTCCGACTGAACGCGCAGGTCCGTGTTCGCCAGCCCGTTAAGCAACAGCTTCTCCACCGGACTACCGGGATGGCGGACAAGAAAATCCTCTACGGCCGGCAGAATGACTCGCAGCAACCCATGCCGGCGGAGCACAGGCAGGCTGGCGCGCCCATGACCGGTGAGAAACAGCTTGTTGATTTCATCGAACAGGCGCGCCGGCGGAACATTGGCCAGCAGCCCCCCGTGTTCGTCGATAGGCGCTAGGCTCGCCGCGTCGAGCTCGAAACCCAGCTTGGCCTCGAAGCGTGCCGCACGAAGCATTCGCACCGGATCCTCGCGATAGCGCGTAACCGGATCACCAATCAGTCGCAGGCGACGCGCAGCGATATCCGCCATGCCATCGACATAATCCCAGATCGAGAAGTCAGCGATGTTGTAGTACAGCGCATTGCAGGCGAAATCACGCCGCCACACGTCATCGTCGATGCTGCCGTAGATATTGTCGCGAAGGATCCTGCCGCCAGCGTCCAGCACCCGATGCTCGCTCGCTACGATGGGCTCCTCATCCGCCACCACAGACTCGTCCGAGTCACTCTCGCGATCATCCGACTCAGCCTCCTCGTCGTGTGAGGGTTCGTCGTCCAGCGATGGGGCACCGGAAGAGCGGAAGGTAGCGACCTCGATGATTTCCTGACCGAAGATCACATGGGCCAGCCGGAAGCGCCGCCCGATGAGCCGACAGTTGCGGAACAGGTGCCTGACCTCCTCCGGGAGCGCGTTGGTGGCGACGTCGAAGTCCTTCGGGGTGCGCCCAAGGAGGATGTCGCGCACGCAGCCGCCGACCAGAAACGCCTGGAAACCAGCGTCCTTCAGCCGGTACAGCACCCGCAGCGCATTGGGGGAAACCTGTTGCCGCGACATCGTGTGGGCGTCGCGCGGAATGATGCGTGGGCTGAGCTTATTGCCCGAAACCCCTGAATTGTCGTTCAAAATTCTCCGAAGCCCGCTTGTGTAATTGAGTGAGGCTCTTATAATACCGCGCCTTCGACCCGAGCCCCCGAAGATTGCTCCCTTCGTCTAGAGGCCCAGGACACGGCCCTCTCAAGGCTGTAACACGAGTTCGAATCTCGTAGGGAGCGCCACCCCCCCCTTTTGCGGCGGTGGCTCGCAGCTCAAATCACCAGATCGGCGTCAGCCCTAGGGTCAAACGCCCATCGATGGGCGAGAGTTTGCGACGCCGTAGCCAAGCGGCACATGAGCGTAATCGTCCCAGGCCCGTAGCCAGCCAGATATGATCGTGTTTGCACTTCGCCGGATTGGAAAACAATGGTCGGGTCGGTGTCCAGACGCGCACACCAACCACCGTTAACGAGCGCTCGCTCTGGAATGAGCACGGAGTTCGCATGAGTACTTTTCGTCAGGCTGGATTCCCGGCCCTGTTTCGCGGGCCGTTAATACTTCTCGCTATCACGGGCCTCTATGCCTGCGGCGGCGGCGGATCCAGTGGCGCGCCGGGACCCTCATCATCCTCTTCAAGTTCCTCGTCGAGCTCATCAACCAGTTCCTCGTCGTCCTCTGCGCCTGTCACCGTCACGCTCGGCGGATCCGTTTCCGGACTCATCGGATCTGTCACTCTGGCTAGCGGGAGCGGCGAGACACTCAATGTGAACGGCGTCAGCTTCACTTTTGTGAACAAGCTGACTTCGGGTGCGGCCTATGCCGTCACCGTTGCCAGCCAACCGACAGGTCAGAGCTGTAGCGTGACAAACGGAAGTGGCGTTGCGGGTACGGCGAACATCACCAACGTCGCAGTGACCTGCCTGAATAACACCTACACCGTGGGCGGCACCAACTCGTCTCTGGCGAGCGTTTCCATCAGCGGAAGTAGCATCACAGGCCAAGCGGCCAGCACCTCCAACCCCTATCAGTTCAGTGCACGGTTCGGCGATATCATCACCCTCACGGCAACCAAGTCCGGCAGCCTCTGCACTGTGACCGGCTCGCCAATCACGATGGGCGCAGCCAACGTCAGTAATGCCAACGTCACCTGCAATAGTGTTCCGGGTGCACCGGTTGCGCTCAGTGCAACGGGTGGCAAGGGCCTGATCACAATCACCTTCAGCGCCCCAACGTCCAGCGGCGATGGCGCCTTGACCGGCTACATCGCCAGTTGCAGCGCCGCTGGCAGCGCAGCCATCACCGGCAGCGCTACGGCTGCAGCGACTTCTATCAGCGTCGCTGGATTGACCAATGGCACGACCTATAGCTGCACGGTGACGGCAACCAATGCTTATGGCAGCAGCGCTGCTTCCAACGCCCTATCAGCAACGCCCAATGCCAACGCCTTCAAGATCGAAGCGTGGGCGGACAACTGGTTTTCCGTCTATGCCAACAATGCCTATGTCAACGAGGATCACATTCCGATCACTCAGGTTCGCTCTTTCAACTCCGAGACCTTCACCTTCAGAGCCACCTACCCCTTCGACCTGAATTTCGTCATTAAGGACTATGTCCAGCTCGACTACCTCAATGGGGACACGGGGCTTGAGTACATCAACAATGTCGGCGGCACTCAGCAGATGGGAGATGGTGGATTCATCATGCAGCTGACCGACACGGATAGCGGCAAACTTGCTGCCGTATCCAGTTCGGCGTTCAAGTGCCTCGTGATCCATAAGGCGCCGACCAACAAGAGTTGCGCCAGCCAGCCAAACCCGACGACTGCAGCGAGCAGTTGCGGTGTGCCGGTGAAACTGACTGAGCCGACAAACTGGAAGGATCGCGGCTTCGACACCACTGGTTGGGGCAATGCGTCGGTGTACACCGGCACGCAGATCGGCGTTAAGGAGGGCTATTACGACATCACCTGGCAGCCTACAGCCAAGCTCATCTGGACAGGCGACTTACAGGCCGACAACACCCTGCTCTGCAAGCTGACGGTCAGCCAGCCGCCCTGAATTAATCCCGGCTGCTCTCGCGGCGACTGCGTTTTTTGGAGCTGCCTCCCAAACTCGGGAGGCAGCCACCCACTCGGACTGTCTCAAGTCAGAATTTGTATCCCACGCCCACCAGCAGGTTCAGCGCTCCGGGCGTACCGACGTTCCAGCTGAACTTCGGGCCCGTCCCTGTGACCGATGACAGACTTGGCTTGCTATAGCCGTAGTAGCCGGCCTCCGCGAGCCAATACATGCCCCCGGAAAGAAACTGCTTATAGCCAAGCCCCAGCACATAGCCACCCGCCGCACTGGAGTTCGATTGCGCAGCGCCAGTAGAGACGAGGGCTTGAATCGTTTCATTCGAGTAGCCGGCCTTCAGGTAAGCAACCTGATTACCATCGCCGATCTTGAAGCCCGGGGTTAGCGCAATGTTGTAGCGCTTGGAGACGCGATAGAAAAATGACCCCACGACACCGATCGACCCTTGGGAACCGAAGTCAGAGGTTTTGCTTCCCGTATCTTGGCTAACGGTTGAATAGTCAAAACCCAGACCCAGCGTCCAGCCATCATCCAGCGCCCAGTTGTATCCGAGCCCCACGACAATGGGTGCGGAACTGGCACTGGCCGTACCCGTTGCCGATCCCGTGTAGGTATAACCAGAACCGGAGATCGTCGGTCTGCCACTGCCGACAGACGCGCTCTCATAGCCAGTGGAAATCTGGCCATAAAAGCCTTCAGATGCCGATTGGGCCAACGCCGAACCGGCGATTGATGAGGCAGCGGCAATCAATAAAAACTTCATTTTCACAATAGACCCTCCCCTGTGAATCCAAGAAATGCGTCGACCTGCTTGGCTAGCGACTCACCAGACACGCGGCAGAAACCATAAGGTCGGTTATACCATATGTTAAGTGCTGACTCGGCAAACCGCCCCTCAGCCCTTCCCACGCCAGCGTCCCGCCTCAGCAGGTTTTCAGGAACATTCCAGGAGAGCTGCTTAGTACTGACACGCGCTCACGCCACAGGAGTCGGTGTAGCGCTCAAGGCACGATAGCCAGAAACAAAAAGACCGCGAAGAGCACCAGATGCACCGCGCCTTGAAGAACCGTTGCAAGCCCGCGCGAAAGCGTCATCGTTGAGACCAGCAGCGTCAGCCCCAGCAACACGGATTCCTTCGATGGCAGGCCAAGCTCCAGAGACAAACCAAGCGCCAGCGATGTGGCGATTAAAGCTGGTTTGCATGCGGTTGCGCATGGCGGCGCGTACCGCGGCCCAGGACTCTGGCATTAAGACCATTAGTGCGATGGCGATACCAACCACTTCATGCGGCACGGACGCTGCTGCAACGAGCGTTTCTATGCTGGGTGCCAACGCCTTCGCCAGACCCACGACACCGACGAGCGAAAGAAACAGCAACGCCAGGCTTAGCCACGCAGTCGCCGCAGATGGCGGATCGATATGCGATTCAGGCTCAGCTTCAGACTCGGGCTGCGTGCCGGCATCGATGGCGACAGGCATGAAGTACTCGCGATGACGCACGGTCTGTACGAAAAGAAAGATGCTGTAGAGCGTGAGCGAGACCAGTCCGGCAAACACCAGTTGCTCGCGCGACAGTGTCGGCCCAGGCGTGGTGGAAGTCAGGCTAGGAACGATCAGGGTGAGGGTGGTCAGCGTCGCGAGCACCGACAGCGCGGGGCTTGTGCCCTCGACACGGAAGGACAGCACGCGATGACGCAGAGCACCCATAAGCAGGCATAAACCCACCAGTCCGTTACAGATGATCATCACCGTTGCGAAGACCGTGTCACGGGCCAGTGCGCTGGCCTTTGCGCCGCCAGACCACATCAGCGCTACGATCAATGAAACCTCGATAATCGTCACAGCCAGCGCCAAGACCAGAGTGCCGAGGGGCTCCCCGATCCGCGCCGCGATCACTTCGGCGTGATGAACAGCAACGAGCACAGCAGCCAGCAGCGCCGCGACCACGCATGCAACCAGCACCCAACCTAGTGAACGCCCAGACACTGCGGCAAGCACAATGCAGGCCAGCACTGGAACAAAGTTGTTCCACGTTGATGCATTGAAAAATACGCTGCGAAGTTTAGGCATCGTGTTTTCTCGTTCTGAGCCCCATGATGGAGACGGGTCGCCGCCAAATGTTACCGGCAGCACACGACAAACGCATTATCGACTTCCGGCAATCGTTTAAAGCGAGTCAGGCGGACAAGGCTCAGCGTGCCTCGCTGAGACGCAAGGCATTAATGATCTGCTTAAAATGATGTCCCGCGTATCGAACCCCCAGCCAAATCAAGGAGCGATAAGTGAAGCGGCTGTTAGTTTTTATCAAAATTGGGGCTATTTCACTTGTTATGACCGCCGTCCCAAGGGCATTCGCTGGCGTTATCTCGCAGCAAGCACTTCAATTAACTCGTCAGGACCAAACAGTTTTATCGGCCTCGGCCTATTTACCCGACAGTATCGATTGCCGCGGTATCGCCATCATTTCTCCAGGCGCCGGCGGCTCTGAGAATGGCTACATGTATCTGGGCAAGGCCATGGCGTCCCTTGGGTACATCTCTGTAGTCATAGGACACCAAGAGAGTGGCCGAAGCGCCCTGCGCAGTCGGTTACAAAATAAAGGCGTGAGTGACGGCCTCGCTGAACTCATCACAGATCCGGACGTGTATCGCGCAAGATTCCTCGACATTACCGCTGCAAAAAGCTGGGCGCAGAATCGATGCCAGTCCGGCGAAGCCATTCTGATTGGCCACTCGATGGGCGCAGCGACCATCCTGATGGAAGCAGGCGCGAACAACAAGCTCGGAGTTCAGGGCAAGAACTCTTTCGATATATACATCGCCCTATCACCGCAGGGTGTTGGATGGGGGTTTCCAGAAAACGCCTGGACCGGAATCAGGAAGCCCGTACTGATGCTCACAGGCACTCGCGACACCGAATTTGGTGGAGCCTCCTGGGAGACACGAAAGGAGCCTTTTGCAAACATGCCACCGGGATGCAAGTGGCTCGGCGTTGTGGACGGCGCAACTCATCTGAACTTCGCCGGGGTTGGCCTATCTGGCAACACTGAGGCCCTAACAACGAAAATTATCAGCGCCTTCCTCGAGAGTATCCACCGACAAGACTGCAAGGCGCCGGAGCCTCTGCGAGGTCTGAATCTGTCAACAAAGTGATTGGCGGGTCAGCAAGCGAAACCCCACCGAAAGCTTCGGGTGGGGTGGCCTCTGAAAGATATGGCGGAGAGGGTGGGATTCGAACCCACGTGCCGGTATTACCCGACCATCCGATTTCGAGTCGGCGCCGTTATGACCACTTCGGTACCTCTCCGGCGCTCGAACGGTGCTCGCTGTTATTCTAGCCGAAGCCCTGTCCGAGGGTAACCCCGGACCTGATCCCGGGGCTGGAGAACGTATGCGAACCACAAGCCGGTTGACAATCAGCGCCTCAGCCCTGTGGCTTTTGATCGGGTTGTTGAGCGGCGTCATGACGACGGGCTGCACCCCTTCCAACTCTCGGCTCGAGCAAATCCGGGCCCGGCATCAATTGCGGGTAGCCACCCTGAACCAGCCGACGACCTACTACCTTGGCGCACATGGCGCGCAGGGTTATGAGTACCGGCTGGCCAGCGCATTCGCCGAGCGCCTTGGTGTGCAGCTGGTGGTACTACCGCTTGCCGATATCGGGGAGCTGCGCGAAGCACTTGCCTCCGGCGCCGCGGACATCGTCGCTGCTCAACTGACAGCGGACGATTCGTGGCGCAACTCTTCCATGGTCAGCAATACCTATCGGAACGTCACGCAGCTGGTCATCCAGCAGCGCGGCGCCCGGCTTGCCCGCAACATCGACGATCTGCGCGGCAAACGACTGGTCGTCTCTGAGGAGAGTCCGCAGCTACAACTGCTCACTGACCTGCGCGGAAAAAATGCGCCCTATCTGAACTGGACGGAGCTGCGACGCGAACAAGCCGATCCTCTTGAGTGGGTTGCAAGCGATGACGCCGACTGCGCCATTGTCGATGACAGTGACTTCCGCTTTGCACAGTTCACCAATCCTGGCACGGTCGTCGCCTTCGAACTGCCGCAGAAGCGCTCAATGCAATGGATGCTGCCCGCCTCTGCGCCGGAGCTGCGCGACGCGGTCAACCGGTTTTTTCGCGATAGCGAGCGATCCGGAGTCTTGGCAAAGATCGAGCAGGAGTCTCGCGACGAGGTACGTAATTTCGAGTACCTAGAGGCGCAGCAATATCAGACAGACATCGCCGCGCGGCTTCCTGCATTGCAGGCCCAATTTGCCGATGCAGCACAGAAGTATGGTCTCGACTGGCGACTGGTTGCAGCCGTTGGCTATCAGGAATCAAAATGGCTGGCCGATGCTCAATCAGATTCCGGCGCCAAGGGCATCATGATGCTTACCAGCGGAACGGCGGCAAATCTGGGCGTCAAGGATCGATCCGACGCCTCGCAGAGCATTCTGGGTGGTGCTGAGTATCTCGCCCGCGTCCGCGAGATGATTCCGGCGCGCATCCCGGAGCCGGATCGGACTTGGTTTGCGCTCGCCGCCTACAATGTCGGCTACGGCCATCTCGAGGATGCCCGTGTGCTGGCGCAATCGCAGGGTCGCAATCCGGATCGCTGGTCGGATGTCAAACAGGCGCTGCCATTACTGGCCGAGGAGCGCTGGTACCGCACGACGAAGCGCGGTTACGCCCGAGGCTGGGAGCCGGTCAAATTCGTCGATCAAGTGCAGGGCTTTCTGTCCGTGTTGCAATGGCAGCAGCCCGGCTCTGGCACGCCGACTGATGCAGCCCCCGTGAAAGCTCCGCGAACACCCTCACCCAGCCCGCCAGGCTGAGTTCAGCGACGAGCGGCAAAAAATCCGTGCAGCAGCTCCTGGCAATCGCTTGCCAGCACGCCACCGAAGACATCAGCACGATGATTGAGGCCAGGCAACCGGAATGCATCGAGCAGGCTGCCGGCGGCACCGGCCCGTGGATCCCAGGCGCCGAATACGACCCGCTGTACGCGGGCATGCACGATGGCTGCCGCACACATGAGACAGGGCTCAAGGGTGACGTACAGCGTGGTGCCACCGAGGCGATAGTCATGCAGCGCAAGCCCGCCAGAACGCAGCGCCAGCATCTCTGCATGCGCTGTGGGATCGCAGGTCTGTATGGGGCGATTCCAGCCAGTCGCGATGACTTCCTCTTCACGCACCAGCACTGCACCCACAGGCACCTCCCCCGCCGCGGCCGCAGCCCGAGCCTGCTCAAGCGCCAGCAACATGAACCGTTCGTCGGTAGTCATTTGGGGAATGCTCATTTCCTGTTCTGATCTGTAAAAGACCAGCTCATCCATGCCTCAACAGTGACTCGACGCGTAGCGCAATCGCGGCACGCTCGGCCGGGTCGATGCGCTCCAGATTTTTGACCTGCAATGCCATGCGCGCATTACGACTCAGCATGCCTGCATGACGCATCAGGAAATCCCAGTATAGCGTGGTGAATGGACAGGCACGTTCACCGGTCCGGGCACCGGGATCGTAACGGCAGGTGCCGCACGGACCACCCATGCGCTGAATGTACTTGCCGGTGGCGGCGTAGGGCTTGCTGGCCATCAAACCACCATCGGCGTACTGACTCATGCCCAGGGTGTTGGGCAGTTCCACCCACTCCACTGCGTCCACGTAAACCGACAGGTACCAAGCGTGCAGTTGCCTAGGCTCAACACCCAGCAGCAGCGCGAACAGTCCGGTGACCATCAGGCGCTGGATATGATGGGCGTAACCGTGTTGGAGAGTCTGTTTGAGGGCATCGCGCAGACAGGCCATGTCAGTCTCACCGGTCCAATACCAGGCCGGCAGGTCGCGCGATGCGTTGAGGCTATTGCGCTCCGCGTAGCCAGGCATCTGCGTCCAGTAGATGCCGCGGACATATTCTCGCCACCCGAGAATCTGACGAATGAACCCCTCGACGCTTTCCAGCGGCGCGCTACCGGCCTTATAAGCAGCTTCAGCGGCCTGAACGACCTCATGCGCGTCTAGCAACTTTAGGTTGAGGGCCGCTGACAGCAGCGAGTGATAGAGCCACGGCTCGCCCGGCCACATTGCGTCCTGATAGCGACCAAACATCGGCAGTCGATGCTCAATGAACGACTGCAGTGCCTGCAACGCCTGCTCCCGGTTAACGGGCCAAGCGAAGCTGTCCAGAGAGCCTGGATGCTTGGCAAAGCGGGCTTTGACCAGTGCGATGACCTCGCGCGTCAGCGGATCGGCCTGGAAACGTACTGGTTCCGGCAACAGGCCAGGGCCTTCGGGACCAAAGGCCTGCCGGTTCTCAGCGTCAAAGTTCCACGCCCCGCCCAGCGGCTTTCCATCCTGCATCAGCACACCAAAGCGCTGGCGCAACTCCCGATAGAAATACTCCATCCGCAGCGACTTCCGTCCATGCATGTGACGGGAGAAATCAGCCACAGTGATGAAGAAATGCCGATCATCACGCAGTTCGAGCACCTTTCCCGAAGCAGTGACGACATCGCGAATCGACTGCAGGACGCGCCAGTCACCTGGCATGGTCATGACAACTTGCTCGGGCGCAAGCTTCTTCAGAGTGGCCTGCAGTTCCGCAGCCAGACTGCCCAGATTGTCCGGGTCGTCTATTCGCCGGTAGAACAGCGGCCGACCCATCGACTGAAGCGCCTGCGCAAAATGCCGCATCGCTGAGAGAAACAATGCGATACGTTGCTTGCTGGACCAGACGTGCGTGGATTCCTCATCCACCTCAGCCATCCAAACTGCGTCCTGGGCAGCGTCGAAACCGTCAAAGGCGGCCACCTGCAAATCGAGCTGATCACCGAGCACGAGGACCAAGGTGCGCAATCGCTTCATTTGGGCACCCGGCCGCCGCGTTGAGCGCGACAGGCATCGGAACAGTACTTCACCTCATCCCAGCTGCGTGCCCAGCGCTTGCGCCAACTCATCGGTCGGCCGCAGGCGCTGCAGGGCTTGCTCGCCAAAGACTGCTTGTTGCCTTTGAAATCCGCCTGTTTCATCGCCCGACCTTTAAGGCAGCGTGTGCCGCCAATGCATTGTAGCCGTAGCAGACTTGTTCCTATAATCAGCTATGAAATACGCATGGCTACTGTTGTTGCTGCCGCTTCTCCCGGAGACCTCCATGGCCATCGAAGAACCCAGCTACGAAGTCGTCCAAAAGCTGGAGGGCGCTGAAGTGCGCCAGTACGCGCCCTATGTGGTGGCCGAAGTGCTGGTAGACGGCACTGCTGATCAGGCGGGCAACAAGGCCTTTCGAATTCTCGCCGGCTATATTTTTGGCAAGAACAAAGGCGAGCGGAAACTTGAAATGACGGCCCCTGTCACCCAAGCGCCTGCACCGACTCGGCTGGCCATGACGGCACCGGTCACGCAAGCTCAGGCAGCGGGCGGATATGTGGTGCAGTTCGTATTGCCCAAGAATGTCACGCTGGCGACCGCGCCTGAACCGCTCGATCCTCAGGTACAGATACGCGAAGTGCCCGGATCCCGCGTCGGGGTGATCCGTTACTCTGGCTTCTGGTCGCAGGCCAACTATGAGCAGCATTTGGCCGAACTGAAGAAAGCGCTGGAAAAAGCGCATTTGAGTTGGGTGGGTGAGCCGGTGCTGTCGCGCTACAACCCACCGTTCACGCCATGGTTCCTGCGCCGCAATGAAATCTGGCTCACCCTGCAAGCACAGCCGCAAGGCGCCGCGCACTAATCCAGTTCGTAGCGATTTTTATAATCCAGCTTCAGCGCCGGATTCTGCCGCGACTTTTCCATCACGCAGTTTCCGACCACCAGCAATTCGATCTCCGTACCCATCAGGCAGCGGAAGGCGTCCTCTGGCGTATTGACGATGGGCTCACCGCGCACATTGAAGGATGTGTTGACGACTACCGGGCAGCCCGTGAGTTCCTTGAAACGCATGATCAGCGCGTGGTAACGCGGATTGGTCTCGCGATGCACAGTCTGGATGCGGGCTGAATAGTCGACGTGCGTAATCGCCGGAATAGTTGAGCGCGGCACGTTCAGCTTTTCGATGCCAAACAGCTTCTGCTGCGCCTCGGTCATCGGGAGCTGCCTGGACTTGGCCACATCAGCCACCAGCAGCATGTAGGGACTGTCTGTGTCGCAGTCGAACCAGTCGGCGACTTCCTCGGCCAGCACGCTGGGTGCAAAGGGGCGGAAGGACTCGCGATACTTCACCTTCAGATTAAGCTGCTTCTGTACCGCGGGTGAGCGCGGATCAGCGAGGATGGATCGCCCACCGAGCGCGCGGGGCCCAAACTCCATTCGCCCTTGATGCCAACCCACCGCCTTGCCGTCGGCCAGTCCACGCGCGGTGATATCGATCAATTGCTCATCGCTGACCACGTCGAAAACCGCGCCAGCGGCTTTCAGTCGCTGCTCGATGTCATCTTGGGCAAAGACGGGCCCAAGATAAGAGCCACCCATGCTATCGCCCGCCACGACCTTGCGCGGCTTATCGTGAGTGATGTGATACGCCGCCAGCGCAGCACCTAGAGCGCCACCGGCATCGCCGGCCGCCGGCTGGATCCACAAACGGTCAAATACTTTCTCGCGCAGCAGCTTGCCGTTAGCCACGCAGTTAAGCGCCACACCACCGGCCAAACACAAATTCCTCAGGCCAGTGGACTTGCGGATGCCGCGCGCCAGCTTAATAACCACTTCCTCCGTGACCGCCTGAACAGAGGCCGCCAAGTCCATCTCGCGCTGAGTCAGTTTACTCTCCGGTCCGCGCGGCGGCCCGCCAAACAGGGCATCGAAGCGCCGATTGGTCATCTTCAGCCCGGTGCAGTAATCGAAGTAGCTCATGTCGAGTGCGAAAGAGCCGTCCTCGCGAATATCGATGAGATGCTCGCGAATGAGTTTGGCATAGCGCGGCACCCCATAGGGGGCCAAGCCCATGACCTTGTACTCACCGGAGTTGACCTTGAAACCGGTGTAATAGGTGAAGGCGGAATACAGCAGCCCGAGCGAATGAGGGAATTGAATTTCCTTGTGAACCTGCAGCTGATTGCCGCGCCCAATGGCCAGCGACGTGGTGGTCCACTCCCCCACTCCGTCCATAGTCAACACTGCCGCCTCTTCGAACGGCGACGGGAAGAAGGCGCTGGCCGCATGGCTCAGGTGATGCTCGGAAAACATCAGCCGCGCCTCCCAGTCGACCGTCGCCCCCAGATGCTCCTGTAGCGCTTCGACGATCACGCGCTTCTGGAACAGCTTGTCCTTCACCCATACCGGCAGCGAGGTGGCGAATGACCGAAAGCCCCGTGGCGCGAACGCGAGATACGTCTCAAAGAGACGTTCGAATTTCAGGAAGGGTTTGTCGTAAAAAACGACATGGTCGATATCGGCAGCCTGGCAGCCCGCTGCGGCGAGGCAGTAGTCGATGGCGGAAACTGGGAAGCGCGCGTCATGCTTCTTGCGCGTGAAGCGCTCTTCCTGCGCAGCGGCTACGATGACACCGTCGACGACAAGGCATGCCGCTGCGTCGTGGTAGTACGCGGAAATGCCCAGTACTTTCATGCGTCAGAACAAGGTGTACAAGAACGGCGCGATCACTGACCCTTGCGCAGCGATCAACAGGGCGCCGATGACCAAGATGATCACAATCAGGGGCACCAGCCACAACTTCTTGCGCAGTTTCAGAAAGGCCCAGAGTTCTTTAGCGAATCCGCTCATGCTTGCCTCGGTCAGTATTGATTACGCAAGGAGTCAGGGGTCGGGCCCGGCGGATCGCGCTCCAGCCAGTAGCTACTCACCTGCCGACGCTTGAGACGCAGCGGATCGCGGCCGCCCAGTCTCGCGATCAGAGCATAGGGCGTGATCAGCACGAAGAAGATGGCACCCAGAACCAACGGACTGACGATTTTGCCTAGGAGGTCGGCAAGCCTCATCCAGGCCCAGTTCAGCGGCCTGAGTGAGGCTGGCCTGAACAGCGCGAGCAGCGCGAATATCAGGGCCGCCACGGCCAGAGCCCAGACCAACGGGGTCAAGCCATTGCGATACCAGCGCATCGCCGTCAGCAGCGCAAACACCGCAGTGAAAAGCGCACCGAGGCTGCGGTCTGACGGAAGGCTGGAGCCTGATGTTTTCATTTGGACTTCCTGTCCTCATCCAAGAAAAAGCCCCCCCGTTCATCACAGGGGGCGACTGACCGCTCGACAAAGCCGCTTAACGCGGCTTGACGCTGTAGGAATACCCGATCATCTGGTTCTTGCGGGTCTTGGTTTCCTTGGCTGGCACCCAGGTCTGCACGTAGTCCACCTTGACGTTGTCAGGCGAGACCGTCACCAGCAGATGCCCGGTGCCGCCGAGAACCGTGCCATTCTCGTAGTTGTAGATTCGGGCACGATCATTCAGCTCGATATTGCTGGCGCTGGGCTGCGGCCCGGTCTGGTAGATCACACCGTCCAACTGCTGGCTGACGTAGGTGTGGTCGTGGCCCTTGAAGAAGATGGTGGCCTTGTTGTCAGCCAGCACATTGTGGATCGGCTTAGCCCAACCCGGCCGCGCCTGATCCCAGCCCCAAGTACCGTCGGTGTTGTAGCCACCCATCTCAAGCCATTTCATGCCTTCGATGCCGCCACGTGTGCCACCCGAGGGCAGCTTCTGCCCGCCGATGAGGCTGTGGGCGAAGATGAACTTGTACTTGGCTTTGCTGGTCTCGAGCGTCTTTTTCATCCACTCATACTGCTCGCGACCGAGAGAGAAGCCCCACTCTCCCGAGCCGATCTCCGGAGCCTTGGGCTTGTTCCAGTACGGATCGAGCACGATGAACAAGGCATCACCCCAGGTCCAAGCGTAATTGGCCTGACGCATCCCCATGAATGGCTCGGGCTTGCCCGTCGCAGTGTAGAAGTCATTGGGCTCCGGGTTAGGGATGTACTTCTTACGATAGGTCGTGTCCCAGACTGCCAGATTGTCCGCAGTGCCATTGAGGCGGCCAGGGTTTTCACCCTCATGCCCGCCCAGCGTCAGGAACATCGAGGTGGAGTGATTCATGAGCTGGTAGTAGGAGCGCAGCAGCAACACGCGATCCTCCACCGCCGGCCCGGTGAGCGGGTTCAGCTTGTCGGTAAAGAAGTTGTCACCGACCGAGAGGTAGAAATCCGGCCGCTCGGCAGCAATGTTCTGCATGCTGAGCTTCATGGTCGCGTCGTCAGAATTGTCGTCCATGTGATCGTCGAACGACACCACGAAGCTAAAGGTGCTACCCGGCGGACGTGCCGTGTGGAACGAGTACTCCGGACGGGCATTGAAGGTCGTCGTGCCAGTCTCGCGGTAGCGCATGCGGTAGTAGTAGCGCGTGTTTGGCGAGAGCTTGTTGAGCTCGACGTTCACACCAGCATTAGCCTGGAACAGGACGATATCCGTCTTGCCCGAGTAGACGCCGGGCTTGGTCCCATACTCGTAGTAGACCTCGAGATTCTTTTTCGCTGCGGCATTCACCGTGATCGAGGTGTCCGTCGGCCGCCCGAGCATCTCGGTGGCTAGGAACAGCGGATCGGTGCTGCCGCGAGCATGCGTGCCGAGTCCGTCCTGAGCACGCACCCCGACACTGGCCAGCAGCATTACAGCAGCCATACCGTACATTCTGAATCTGTTCATGGATTTGATTCCTGCTTCGGTTCTTGACGCTTGCTAAGTACGGATCTGTTAATCGACCTGCACGATCCGGAAACCGAGGTTTCCGTTGCGCGAGGTGATGTTGATGCCATTGCGCTGCGAGACACGCAGGTTGGTGACATCGCTATTCCAGGATCCACCGCGACTGATGCGACGGCCGCTGCAAGTCTCACCCACCGTCCAGGCCGAACCATCGGTGGGCGCGCCCACGTAGCTGTCGTGGTAGCAGTCTTCGACCCATTCGTTGACGTTACCGACCATGTCGTAAAGGCCGAATTTATTCGGCGCGAAGGAACCCGTTTCGGTGGTTTTACCCAACTGACTCTTGCCGGCGCCGTTGGCATTGGCACTGGAGAAGGTGTTGCCCCAAGGGAAGTTGGTCTTGCTGCCGGCGCGCGCCGCGTACTCGAATTCCGCCTCGGTGGGCAGGCGATACTTCAGCCCCGTCTGCTGACCCAGCCACTGCATGTACAGGTGCGCCTCTTCCCAGCTGACGTTGATCACCGGTCGCCGTCCGCGACCCCAGCCGTTGTCATCGGGGAATGTGCTGTTGAGATGGGTATTGTTCTTCACCGAGGCATCGCCGACCGCCTTCACATAGGCGTCGTACTGCTCAAAGGTGACTTCTCTGGCGCTCATCTTGAAGGCATTGATATGCACGCGGTGCACCGGCAACTCTTCGCGCGAGCCGTCGCCCACACTGTCGCCCATCATGAAATCGCCGGCCGGGATGCTGACCATCTCACCGACCTGATCGTTGCCAGCAGGCCATGCAGTGCCGCCCAGCAACGTCGCCAGTACCGCCAAGGTAACTCTTCGCATTGGAACCCCCGCTCCAGACCTGTTCTATTCGCGACGGCTGGCCCCAGTGGGCCGCCGTCCGCGCAGATCATAACGCAAGGAGGGGATTCGGGGGCGTCCTAGTCGTCGTCGGACGAGGAGATCTTCTCACCGAACAAGACCACCATCAGAGTCTTGCCGATAACATTGAACAGGATGGCGAAGAGTACCAGGCCGAAGATCATGGTCACTCCACCGACCATGCGCCCGCCTACGGTGACGGGGAACATGTCGCCGTAGCCGGTACTGGTCATGGTGACGACACTCCACCACATGGCGGCCGGGATCGAGGTGAAGAAGCGTTTGTCTTCAGGGATCGGGTTTCCGCTGATGGGGTCCGCCGGTACGAACTTTTCCGGGGTTTCTCCAGCCGGTGTGGCGGCCTCAAGCATTTGCTGCCCCGCTTCGATCGCTGTCGGGGAATAAAGCGAACCCTCGACAAAGTACATTGAGGTGCTCGAAATCATGAGCACCGAGAAGAACAGAATGAAGTAGATGTTGAGGTTGGCGACGATGGGATTTTTCCGGGCGCCCGAGTCCTCGACCGCAACTCTCACCAGCTTAAGCACTCGCAGAACCCGGGCTACCCGGATGAGTCGCAAAACCTTGGTGCCCCGGAGGGCGGTGAGATTAAGAAGCATCAGGTACGAGGGCAAGATGGAAAGCAGATCCACAACCCCCCAGAAACTGAGGGCGTACTTGAGGCGCCGCTCCGAAAGCAGGACGTGGGCCAGGTAATCGATGGTGAAGACGGCGACAGACACCGTCTCAAGGATCATGAACGCATGCTGAAAGCGTTGCTCAAGGCCGGCCACGGTCTCCAATGCCAAACCCACGCAGGAAACGATGATCAGCAGGGTTACCAGTGCCTGCCAGGCGCCATATCTGGAATGGCTGGGGTCGGTGATGAAACGGCCGATGCTTCGCATGTTGTCCTCACTTGAGTCCGATCATTAGATGCCCTGACGTATTCGCAACCCAGCGGTCATCGTCATCAGGCTCCCCGGCTAGGCTACCCATTCCGCTCGGAATGAAGTCTCAGAGAGAGACTCGGAGCGGGAGGATCTCCGGAGCGTGTTGACTGTACCGGCGGGAAAGTCGGTGAAAAGCGGCGATGTCGGATCATTCCAGAGCGCATGCTGCGGCGGCACGAGTGCCATCGCATAAATGGGCTGGAAGTCAGTGACGAACAGATCCTTGTAAGCGTAGTCACCCACAGGACCGAGGTTGTAGTACCCGAACCCGTTGTCGCGACCCCACTCACATACCGCAAGACAGGCGTAAATCCCCGGCGAGCGGCTACGGTATGACTCGTTCCACTGGCAGAAACTGCCATAGATCTGGTCGTACTTTGGCATCAGGATCGAGACATCGACGAACACCTGCTCGCCGCTCTCATCATTGCAACGGATGATCAGGACATTCAGATTGCGAACGTAATCGAGGAAACCCTCGATCTCATCGACAGCTATCTCGCAATTTTCAAAGTGTTGGCTGCCCATCTCAAGCATGGCCTTGAGATCCAGATTCGAGCCCGGGACGACCTCGGTCTCCACCCGGAACTGGCGGAACCGCTTGGAAAGCTCACCGAACTTGCGAATGCGCCGCTGATCGCCCCAAAACTCCTGCGACTTGAGGTCTACCAGGCCGTATCGGTCGTTGATCGGCACGCCGTACTGACTGTCAGGCGGAAGCGCGTAGACGATGAGCGGCCGCTTGGCGCAAGCGATCAGCTCCGGCGAGATATCGATATACGGACACAGCGCGTCCCAACGAGTGGTGTAGTACGGGATGCCGTTGTGCTCACTGCGGACGCACAAGTTTTTCTCGGTGAACGTTTGGTAGCCCACCCGATAAACGCGCGCTGACCGGCGGATTGGCCGGCTCAGATCATTCGAAGACTGCAGCAGATCCATCTGCATCATTCGGACATCCTGCTCACGGGAACGAGATCGAAATAGTCTCTGTCAAAGGCGAAGTTCGCGCGCAAATAGTCGGCGTCCGTCTTCTCAAGCGTAGCGATGGCAGTTTTCATCCGGGCGAGATGCCGGGCGGCATCGCTGCCGGCATCCTTAAGCTGACCCAGATAGGACTCCAGCAGCGGACATTCGCGATCGAAATGGAATAGCTGCTCGCCAGGGTCATAGGCGAGCGGATAGAGATCACAGCCAAAGGGCTTGGATTTTCCAAGCGAACAGCCGGTGGAAGACAGGTGAGTGCATCGGCTTTCAACGCAGATGGGCTTGAGGGCACGACGCTCTGCCGAGGTCAGATTAACCTCAAGCGGCGGCGCACCGTCGTCAACGTGGCAGCAGCGCTTGCACTCAGCGCATCGGTCGAATAGGGACACGGCTGCCTTAGCTTTCTGATTGTCTGTGTTTCATCGCCGGTGAAAACTATAGCAAGAAAAAAACCTGCGCGATGCACCTATCACACGGACCACCCAAAGTTTTACGTAATAGTGGTCCGCATGACTTCGATACTCGTTTCAGGTTCTAATCCGACCTGAAGCACAATTGCACCATAAAAAGGCACATGACCGTGGACCGAAAGACCATCACAAAACATCTGCAGGAAGAAATTCACTGTCGTATCGGTGTTTCGAAACTGCATGGGGTGGGCGTTATTGCCGTGCGCTCCATTCCAAAGGCCACACGAGTGCTACGTTCGACCCTCTCGACACGCGACATCCGGGTTCCCAAGTCCGAGCTCAAAAAGCTACCCGCTTCGACGCGTCGCCTGATCGAAACCTTCTGCGAGGTGGATGAGAAATGGCTTTGGCTACCCCGCGCCGGCCTGAATACCATCAGCCTGTACCAGTATCTGAACCATTCAAAAAAGCCCAACGTCAAACTGATCAAGCCCGGCCACTATGTGACGACGCGCGCAATCCGTACTGGCGAAGAGCTGACCCTCGACTACGACAGCACTTTCGGGGAAAAGCACGTATTTAAGGGGTCATAACCGGCGCCCGGTAGCCGCCGGGATTATCGCGAGACCAGTGACAGCGAAAGCCAGAGAGTGCGGCCGGCGGCTGGCTCAAAATAGCGCGCGTTGGCTTCGTTTACGATCACCGATCCGACATAGCGGCGGTCCGAGAGATTCTCGACGCGCAAAAAGGACTGCACGGTCCACTCCCCTGCCCGCCAGCGCCGCCCCAGAGCCAGATCGCAGGCGGCGTAGCCCTCAGCGCTGGCGGTACCGGCATCGTTTGCGCTCACCGCTCCAACCCAGCGCCCCTCGAGACGCGCACTCCAGCCAGCCACATTCTCCCAGTGCCAGTCGCCGTAAAGGCTCTGCCCAGGCACTCCAGGTATGCGCTGGCCGTTTGGCAGCCGAGCGCTCAGCCAAGTGCCCGCGAGTGCGATGCCGGCTTGCACCGATAGCGGCCAGCGCACGCCCAGCTCCGCACCTTCGCGCCGAGTCGCGCCGAGGTTGGCATAGGTAGTTCGGCCGCCAACGTTACTGGCCACCGCCAACTCATCGCGGCCATCGGCGCGAAACACTGCCAGCTCCGCAGCGCGCCCCGTAGCGCCTCGCCATTTCACTCCCAGCTCGAAGCTGTCGTTGCGCGCGTTGCGCAGGGCCAGATTGAGCCCGGCATTGCCGTCCGTACGATAGGCCAGTTCAGTGAGCGTGGGCGTCTCGAAACCGCGCCCGTAGCCGGCGTAGACGTTCAGCGATGGCGCCAGATGCCAGATCAGGCTGGCAACTGGTGTGGTCGCCTCGTAGGCGACGCGGCCGCTGTCATCGCCGTTGCCGGCGCGCACGTAGTAGTCGCTGGAGTCCAGACGCGTCAGGCTGTGGCGCAGACCGCCGCCGGCGCTCCAGCTCGCACCCAAATCGGCACTGACCTGCAGGTACTGGTCGAAGGCTGCAACCTGGTTCCGCTCGTCGCGCCGCAGCGCACCGCGCACACCGAGCGCGCTGCCGATGAAGTTCTCATAGCCGCGACGATGCTGGCTGAGTGCGTCGTAATTGATGCCCGCAATGAGGTGCGCGCTGCTCCAGCGCAGCTCGCCACCATCGAACCAGGAACCCAGATCAACCACGCCGCCGGAGTGGCGCGGATCGGCCTGTGTCGCCACTGGCACTGCGAGGTATTGCTCGATCTGGCGCGCGTCGCGATAGAGCATTAGCCGCAGCTGATCCGACTCGCGCAGGCCGAGATCGTAGAGCAGCGAACCCTGACGCTGGGCCGCACTCTTGCGGGTGTTGAACTGCAGCGCCGTCGGCGCACTCTGCAGCGGGTCGGCATCAATCTGCGCGCGCGTCAGCCCTAAAGGGTCCTGCGCATCGGGCGCGTCGAAATCGTTGTAGCTCAACGCCAGCCGGTCACGGGTGCGCAGCCGCGCCGTCAGGCGCAGTTGGGCCGAGTTGCGACTCGCCGCACTGTGCCCCCGACTTCCATCGGTTGTGAAGCGACTGAGTCCGACGTTGTAGCCCCAACGCCCGCTGCTGCCATCGCTCTGCAATGCCAGTCGCCGCGTGGCCGCGCTGCCACCACCGATATCGAGGCGCACGGAAGGCTCACCCACGCCCTCCGCGCTGAACACCTGGAGCACACCGCCTGACGAATTCCCGTAGAGCGCGGAATACGGCCCTCGCAGCACCTCGACCGATGCGGCACTGGCGAGGTTGATCTGCGATACCTGTCCCTGACCATCCGGCTGGGTCGCCGGCACACCATCGACATAAATGCGCACACCGCGAATGCCAAAGGTCGAGCGCGCTCCGAAACCGCGCACGGAGATTTGAGTGTCCTGGGCATAGTTCTGCCGATCTCGCGCCAGCAATCCCGGTATACCGGCCAGCGACTCAGCGAGATTGACGCCGATGGTGTCACGCCGCAGCTCGGTATGACTGATGGCCGCAGGGACAGCAAAGGCAGGTTTTTCGACGCGCGTCGCGGTGACCGTGACCGACTCGAGCTCAGCGTCTGCGGCCAGCACACCACCTGCAGCGACACCTGCCATCGAGCCCAGGACCCACGCCGCGCGCTGCGCGATCCAGAGAGTTTTCATGAGCTGTGATTATAATCCAACAGCAGCCGCCCCCGATCGGTCTGAGCTGCAGCGCAACCTGTGAAGGAGCGACGAACACTCATGCAAGCCCTAGGTCACCTGCGATCCATTCATTTCCTGCTACTTGGCTGGGTGCTGGCCTGTGGCCCGACATTGGCGGCCGAGCAGATCGCCGTCGATCTATACAAGACCAACTGCGCCATCTGCCATGACGACGGGCTGACACCGCAGGTGCCGGGCGGACCAACTCAAACCGCACAGGCGCCCAGCCGCGCCATTCTCAGGCTGCTATTGCCGGAGCAGATTTTTCTCGCACTCGACAAGGGCTCCATGACGCGCCAGGGCTCGCAGCTCAGCGTCACCGAGAAGCGCTTGCTGGCTGAGTACCTCACGGAGAAGCGCTTTAGCGCCAAGCCGGAAGACCCGATACCGGCCTCGGCTTACTGCAACAGCTCAGGGAGCCCATTCCAAAGCTCGCTCGCGGGCTCGGTGTGGAACGGATGGGGCGTCACGCCCGACAATCGCCGCTACCAGCCCGATCCGGGCGGTTTGTCAGCGGCGAACGTCCCGCGTCTGAAGCTGAAGTGGGCATTTGGATTTCCCGGCGAGAGCAGCGCCAGTACCCAGCCAGTCGTCGCTGGCGGGCGACTGTACATCGGCAGCATCGCCGGCAATGTCTACTCGCTGGACGCGCGCACAGGCTGCATCCATTGGCGCTTCGTCACCAAAGCGGGCGTGCGCAGTGCAGCCGTCCTCGGCAAGGGTCCGAGCGGCGTGCTGACGGTCTTCTTCGGTGATCTGCAGAACAACGTGTATGCCGTAAACGCCGCCACGGGCAAGCCGCTCTGGCAGGTACGGGTCGAAGACCACCCGATCTCGCGTATTACAGGTTCCCCGACTCTCTACAACGGAACCCTGTACGTGCCGGTTGCTTCGCGGGAGGAATCGCAGCCATCCAATCCGGAGTACGAGTGCTGCACCGCTCGCGGCAGTCTGGTGGCGCTCAACGCCCTCACCGGCAAACGCCTGTGGAAGAGCTACGTCATTGCCGATCCGCCGCGCCCGATTCAGAAGAACGCGGCTGGAACGCAAATGTACGGCCCCTCCGGCGGCGGCATCTGGTCGGCGCCGACCATTGACGCAAAACTGCAGCGCATTTACGTAGGCACCGGCAATAACTATTCGCCGCCCGCGCGGAAGACCACCGACGCCATCGTCGCCTTCGACATGAAGACCGGCAAGTTGCTGTGGTCGCAGCAGTCGACACCCGGGGATGTGTGGAACGGGTCCTGTATGACGCGCTCCCCCGATCATTCAAATTGTCCGCTCGGTCCGTCACCGGACTTCGACTACGGGTCATCGCCGGTGCTGACCGAACTGCCGGGAGGTCGCCGGATGTTAGTGGCTGCCGGAAAGTCGGGCGTCGCCCATGGCTTAGACCCGGATCGGCAGGGCCAGGTCATTTGGGATCATGAACTCGGCAGTGGCGGCTTTGATGAGGGCGTGATCTGGGGATCGGCTTCCGACGGCCAAAAAATGTATGTGGCCTTGGATACCGTCGCGGGCAACCCGTCGCGTCAGGGCGGCGGCCTGTTCGCGCTCGACCTTTCCAGCGGCAAGACCCTCTGGAGTACGCCCACGCCCGCCTGCGGCGATCGCAAGCCCTGCGTCCCTGCCCTCATCGCTGCAGTCAGCGCCATGCCGGGCGTGGTCTTCGCCGGCTCTGTGGATGGCTTCATGCGCGCCTATTCCAGCACCAACGGCTCCATCCTCTGGTCCTTCGATACGATGCGGGACTTCACCACCGTGAATGGCGTACCCGCGAAAGGCGGATCCATCAGTGGTGGCGGTGCAGCCATCGCCGAGGGCATGATGTTCACCAACTCCGGCTATTCCCACCATGGCGGCGTGGCGCCGGGGAATGTGCTGCTGGCCTTCGCAATTGAATGAGCAGAGAGAGTTCATGTTGAAAAAAATCCTGTTTCAGGCGCATTGGGTGGTGGGTATTACCGCCGGCATCTTCCTGGCTTTCTCTGGTGTAACCGGCGCGCTGATGGCGTTCGACAAAGAGATCACCGCACTGCTTCGTACTCCGCCGCATGTGACTGCGCAGGGCACGCCTCTCCCACCGGATCAATTGCTGGCTAAGATTCAGGAAGCCCGCCCCGAGGCCCGCGTAGCGGCGCTCAGCATTCAGTCTGATCCCACCGCCGCCGCGGTGGTGTCGTTCATGGCAGCGCGCGAAGAGCATGGCGATGCGCAGGGCATGGGTGGTGGCATGGCCGCAGGGATGGGGGGCGGCATGGGCGCCGGCATGTCCGGCGGCATGGAGGCCGGAATGGAAGCCGGCCATGAAGGTGGTGCCGACACGCAGTACGTCGATCCCTACACCGGGGCGTTCCTGCCCGCGAACGGTCAGGGTGCAGCGGCGTTCTTTGCAACGATCAAGCGGCTGCATCGCGGTGTCTGGGCCGGCCGGGACACCACGCCGGGTCTCATCATGCAGGGGATCATGGCCTACAGCGCTTTCATGCTGATACTCATGGTTCCGACCGGTCTTTACCTGCGCTGGCCCCGGGGCATTGCCGCACGCAAGTGGCAGACATGGTTCAAGGTCAACTTCCGGCTCAAGGGTCCCGCGTTCCTGTTCAGCTTGCACGCGGTGCTCGGCACCCTGGTCATGGTGGTCTACCTGCTGTTCGCGCACACCGGCATGATGCGCAGCCACGCGGTGGATTGGTACAGCAACGGAGCGCGTTCACTGACAGCCATTGGCCGCGGCCCCTCCTCCGATGACGTGGTTGCCACCGAAGAAGGTGCCAGCGGACGACGACAGGAGGCCATGCAGTACAAACCCGTGGCCATGAACGCGAATGTGGGCAGTGCCTGGGCGGCATTTACCGCTGCCGTACCTACGTTTCAGGCCGTCACGCTCAGCATGAGCGCAGCGGCGGAAGCCTCACCCGTACTGCGCGTTGTCTATCAGAGCAAGGATAGCGGCGCGCTCGCGGCGCTGGCCTTTGACTCCAGTTCAGGTGTCGCGGCGAATGATCCAGACGGCGAGCTCTCGATGCTCGCGGGGCCAGCCGAAGCACGACCCGGCAAGGTTGAATACGCGGGGCAACGCGATGGCTTCCTGAGGAGCTTCATCGGTGGTGCTGAGATCGTGCACACCGGTCGCTACTGGGGCATCCCTGGTCAGATCGTCATGTTTCTGGCTGCGATCGCCATGCCGGTGCTACTGATCTCCGGCTACATGATGTATCTCAGTCGTCGTAGGCGCGGCAAGACCTGGACCACGCGGGGCAAGAGCGGCTGAACAACCGGATCAAGTGAGCTTTGCCAGCACGGCCCAGGGATATCCTCAGACCCAACCACGCCGCCACTGCGCCGCATCCGTGAGTTCTCGCCACGCGATGATGCGCACTCGCTTTGAGTGCACCGCCTCGATCTCGACCGACGCCACGGGTGAACCCGGCGGCGTCGGCTCGATAACCTTGGTCACGAGGAAATGCTTCTCCTGATTGCGCGGAGTGACCGCCGTCCACTTCGTATGCAGCAGCTTCTTTGGACTCAACGGGTTGGATGGCGACCGAATCACTTCGTTGGACTCCACAAAATATAGGCACAGCGCGGCGGCGAGTCGGCTGAACTCCCCCAGAGCCGGCAGCCGGCCCCCACGCCGACCCAGACTGCTATCCCCTATCGTGCAAAAAAGATGACTTTTCGCTGCGGGGCAAGCTGCGGCGGCGCGTTCATATTCTCCTGCACCCCGTGCTGTATTCTCCGCTAAACAGAGCGTCTCGCAACTTGCGCGACGACATGGCGATGGACTGACTCGCTGCATGCGAGCCAATCACAGAGTCGATTATAAGCGGGGGTCCTATGAACGCATTTGTCCGGTCGGCGGTGCTACTTTGCCTACTAATTTCGATGGGCTCACCCATTGTGGCGACGGCCCATCATTCCGTCACCAACTACGACATGACGAACCTGAAGGAATATGAAGGCACGGTCGCCAAGGTGTTCTGGTCCAACCCGCACGTTACCTTGCACGTCATCACAACGGAGACCGGCAAGCCCGTGACTTGGACTCTCGACGGCGCCTCCGTGAGTTCGCAGTCTCGTCGCGGGCTGACCGCTGACATGATCAAGGTTGGCGACAAGGTGCGTTTCGCCGGCAATGTTTCCATGGCGCGTACCAGCACGATTCTGGTCCAGAACATCCTGCTGCCGAACGGCAAGGAAATCAGGCTGAATGGCCCTGCTCCTCAGCACTGGCCGCAGTCCACTCTCGTGACCTTTAAGGAAGGCATCGACCCGGCCGTAGCGGCCAAGGCAAAGGCTGATGGCCTGTTCCGTGTCTGGACCTGGGGCGCCTTGGAAAAAGGCTGGTGGTTCTTTAGTGACGCCGACAAATTCCCGCTGACCAAGGAAGCGCTGGCAAAGTTCGCCAAGTGGGACAAAGACAAAGACAACCCGCAGCTCAAGTGCATCGCACCCGGCATGCCGAACACCATGGGCAATCCGTATCCGATCGAATTTGTCCGGGCGGGCAAGAACATTGAGTTGCACATCGAGGAATTCGACAACAAGCGGACCATTCACATGGATGGCGGCACCGGCGCGGGCGGCGCGCCGTCTGCGCTTGGCTATTCAGTCGGCCGCTGGGAAGACAAAAACACGCTGGTGGTCACCACTTCCAGAATCAACTGGCCGTGGTTCAATCGAGTGGGTATTTCGCAGAGCGCCGCCGTCACCACACTGGAAAAGTTCACGGTGGACGATGCTCAGGGCAAGCTCTTTTACGAGCTAACTGTGACGGACCCTTGGGCGCTGAAGGAGCCCTACCACTGGAAGGCGTTGTGGGTCTGGAAGCCTGGCGAACAGGTTGGTGAGTACGGCTGCAAGGTGGAGAGATAGCGACTCTGGCGGCGAGGAGTCTGTTAGCGCCATCTGGGATTCGTGCCCAGCAGCCCTCAGTTGCGTGTCAGTTTTTTTAACTCTATTTATTAACCAACTCAGCAACGCATAGAATTCATTTCTACTCCCACTCAATCGTCGCCGGCGGCTTCCCTGAAACGTCGTAGACCACGCGCGAGATGCCGGGCACCTCGTTGACGATGCGGCGCGAGCACACATCCAGCAGTTCATAGGGCAAGTGAGCCCAGTGAGCGGTCATGAAGTCGATGGTCTGCACCGCACGCAGGGCGATCACTGGCTCGTGACGACGACCGTCGCCGGTGACGCCGACGCTCTTGACCGGCAGGAATACCGCGAAGGCCTGACTGGTCTTGTCGTACCAACCGGCACGGCGCAACTCTTCGATGAAGATGTGATCCGCGAGGCGCAGCGTATCCGCCACCGGCTGCGTGACTTCACCCAGGATACGCACACCGAGTCCGGGCCCCGGGAACGGGTGGCGGAACACCATCTCAGGGGGCAGTCCGAGCTCAATGCCGATGCGGCGCACTTCGTCCTTGAACAGTTCACGCAGGGGCTCGACCAGCTTGAGCTTCATGTGCTCGGGCAGGCCGCCGACGTTGTGATGGCTCTTGATCACATGCGCCTTGCCGCTCTTGGCACCGGCCGATTCGATCACATCCGGATAGATCGTGCCCTGCGCCAGGAAATCCACGTTCTCGATCTTGTGGGCCTCTTCGTCGAAGACTTCGATGAACAGGCGGCCGATGATCTTGCGCTTGGCCTCGGGATCGGAGACTCCCTTCAGCGCAGCAAAGAAGCGTTCGGCGGCGTTGACGCGGATGACGCGCACGCCGAGGTGCTGGGCGAAAATCTGCATGACCGCGTCACCTTCCTGATGACGCAACAAACCGTGATCGACGAATACGCAGGTAAGCTGCTCGCCAATTGCCCGATGCAGCAATGCGGCCACCACCGAGGAGTCGACGCCACCCGAGAGGCCGAGCAGCACACGCCCACTGCCGACCTGTGCGCGCACGCGATCGATGGCATCCTGAACGATGTTGCCGGCGTTCCAGCTGTTGCCGCAGCCGCAGATCTGATGCAGGAAGCGGGCATAGATGGCCTCGCCCTGCTTCGTATGGGTCACTTCCGGGTGGAACTGCAGGGCGTAGTAATGGCGCGTCTCGTCGGCCATGCCGGCCAGCGGGACGTCGGCGGTCGAGGCAATGGCCTTGAACCCCGCAGGCATCTCGGTGACCCGATCGCCGTGGCTCATCCAGACATCAAGCAGTCCGTGACCAGCATCATTGACGCGATCCTGAATACCATCGAGGAGTCTGGAGTGACCGCGCGCGCGAACCTCGGCGTAGCCGAATTCCTTGACGTGACCGGGCTCAACACGACCACCCAGTTGGGCGGCCATGGTCTGCATGCCGTAGCAGATGCCCAGGACCGGTACGCCGAGCGCAAACACGGCCTCCGGCGCTGCGGGGGCACCGGCCTCCACCACGGACTCGGGCCCGCCCGAGAGGATGATGCCGCGCGCGCCAAAGCTGCGTACCAAGCTCTCGCCGCAATCCCAGGGATGGATCTCGCAGTAGACGCCCAGCTCGCGCACGCGGCGGGCGATCAGCTGCGTGTACTGCGAGCCGAAGTCGAGGATGAGAATTCGGTCGGCGTGGATATCCGCGCGTTCAGGAGACACGATAATTCGGCGCTTCCTTGGTGATGGTCACGTCATGCACATGGCTCTCGCGCACGCCGGCGTTGGTGATACGCACGAACTGCGGCCGAGTGCGCATCTCGAGAATGCTGCTGCTACCGGTATAGCCCATGGCGGCGCGTAGCCCCCCGGCCAGCTGGTAGAGAATCGAGACCAAGCTGCCCTTGTACGGCACACGACCCTCGATACCCTCCGGCACCAGTTTCTCCAGCTCGCTGCTGGTGTCCTGGAAATAACGGTCGGCCGAGCCATGCTTATCAGCCATGGCACCGAGCGAACCCATGCCGCGGTAGGACTTGTAGGACGCGCCCTGATACAGCTCGACATTGCCCGGCGATTCCTCGGTGCCCGCAAACAGGCCACCAATCATCACGGCATGCGCTCCGGCAGCAATCGCCTTGGCGACGTCGCCGGAGAAGCGGATGCCACCGTCGGCGATCAGCGGCACACCCTGCTTGAGCAGCGCCTCAGCGACATTCGACACCGCTGTGATCTGCGGCACGCCGACACCGGCGACGATACGCGTAGTGCAGATCGAACCGGGGCCAATGCCCACCTTGACCGCATCCGCACCCGCCTTCACCAGATCCAAAGCCGCCTCACGCGTGACAATGTTGCCGGCGATGACGTCGATATCCGCGAAACGCGATTTGATCCGGCTAACCATCTCAAGCACGCCGCGCGAGTGACCATGAGAGGTATCGACCACGACCACGTCCACGCCCATGTCGACCAGCGCAGCCACGCGATCCAGCGTGTCCGGCGAAGTGCCCACCGCCGCGCCACAGCGCAGCCGGCCGCCCTCGTCCTTGCTGGCCCGGGGGAATTCCGTGGCCTTCTGGAAGTCTTTGACGGTGATCATGCCGCGCAGTTCGTCGTTCTCACCGACCACCAGCACCTTCTCGATGCGGTGCTTATGCAGCAGCTTCTGTACTTCTTCCTTGGGCGAACCCTCACGCACCGTGACCAGGCGCGATTTCGGGGTCATCACCGCGGAGACCGGATTGTCCAGCTGACGCTCGAAGCGCAGGTCGCGATGGGTAACGATGCCCACCACCTGTTTGCCATCGACCACCGGCACGCCAGAGATGCCGCGTGCGCGGGTCAGTTCGATGACCTGGCGCACCGTGACATCGGGCGAAACCGTAATCGGGTCGGTGATCACCCCGCTCTCGAACTTCTTGACGCGTGCGACCTCGCGGGCCTGCGCCTCAATGGACATGTTCTTGTGGATGATGCCCATGCCGCCTTCCTGCGCGATGGTGATCGCGAGACGGGCCTCGGTCACGGTATCCATCGCGGCCGACAGGAATGGCAGGCCGATACGGATCCGGCGAGTGAGCTGGGTGGAGAGATCGACTTCTCGGGGCAAGACGTCAGAGCGCGCCGGAACGAGCAGGACGTCATCAAAAGTAAGTGCTTCTTCCAGAATGCGCATGAGTGGCGACGCCGCGGGAAAGAGGCGCGGTAGTGTACTGGCCGCGCACCCCGGGGTAAACCTCGGCGATGCATTAGCGAGCGAATCGCTGTTCTGGCGGGCCGCAGGCCCGAGCACAGGCCCGCTCAGCGACTGACCCGACCCGGGTTTCAGTACACTGTGGGCATGGGCCAGCAGGACACCCGCAACGTCTTATCCGTGACGGCGCTGAACCGCGCCGCTCGCCAGCTGCTTGAGGGCGGCCTGGGCGTGGTGTGGGTCGAAGGTGAAGTCTCGAATCTGGCCCAGCCCAGCTCCGGACACTGGTACTTCTCACTTAAGGATCGCGACGCTCAGGTGCGCTGCGCGATGTTCCGACCCCGCAACGCCCTCTGCACGATCGCCCCGCGCGATGGCATGCAACTGCTGGCGCGCGGTCGAATCAGCCTGTACGAGCCGCGCGGTGATTACCAGCTCATCGTTGAACACCTGGAACTGGCCGGCGAAGGGGCGCTGCGTCGCGCCTTCGAAGAGCTGAAAGCCAAACTTCAGGCCGAGGGCCTGTTCGCCAACGAGCGTAAGCGGCCGCTGCCCACGCTTCCGGAAACGATTGGCGTGGTCACCTCCCCCACGGGCGCGGCCATCCGCGACATCCTGCATATTCTCGGGCGCCGCTTTCCAGCCGCGCAGGTCATCATCTACCCGGTTCCGGTGCAGGGTGCAGCCGCGCCGGCGGCCATCAGTGCGATGCTGGATCTGGCCAATTCACGCGCTGAATGCGATGTGCTCATCGTGGCGCGCGGCGGCGGCTCTCTGGAGGACCTGCAGGCCTTCAATGACGAACGGGTGGCCCGCGCCATCGCCCGCTCAGCCCTGCCCGTGGTCAGCGCCGTGGGCCATGAGACCGATATCACCATCGCCGATCTGGTCGCCGATGTACGCGCACCCACCCCGTCCGGTGCAGCGGAACTGGTGGTACCGGATCGCCAGGTCTGGCTGCAACGACTGGCGCAGCTACAGCAGCGTTTACAGAGGCTGTGGCAACGATCCAACCAGGATGCACTGTCCGCACTGGAGCGCCTGCAACAGCGGCTGCAGCGCGCCCATCCCGGCACACGGCTGGCTCAACAGGTCCAGCGTCTGGATGAGCTGGAACAGCGCCGCCAGCGCGCCTGGCAGGCGCTCATGACGGCCCATCAGGGTCGTTTGCAGGAGCTGGCGCGGGCACTGCATGCGGTCAGCCCATTGGCCACGTTGGAGCGCGGATTCGCGATCGTGACGCGGACCAGCGACGGCCGGGCCCTTACCGACGCATCGCTGCTACAGCCCGGCGAGCGGCTCCGCGCCCGCCTCGCCCGGGGCATCGTGGAGGCCACGGTGGAGCAAGTCACAATCGAGACCCCGACATGAAATCCATCCTCTCTGTCCTGCTGTGCGCAGCCCTGCTGATCCTGCCGGCAACTTCGATCCATGCGTCCGCAACGCCGAGCGACAGCAGTCCCGTACCAGGCGGTATTGCGGTGGTACCGGTGGGCAACGTCGCCGAGCCGGCCCCCGTCGTGACTTATTCGGGCCAGCGCGTGATGTTGATGCGCGACGCCACGCAATGGCTAGCGGTGGTCGGACTCGCTCTCTCAACGGAGCTCGGCGAGCATCACGTCGACGTGCGCA
The DNA here is from genome assembly GCA_947452065.1 of Gammaproteobacteria bacterium. GTDB lineage: Bacteria > Pseudomonadota > Gammaproteobacteria > Steroidobacterales > Steroidobacteraceae > FEN-1191. The sequence continues at coordinate 330,539 of CANGBB010000001.1, read as the reverse complement.
AGGCTGGCGCAACTGCATCCACGCAGGTGGCCTTCAACGTCGTCGATAAGCGCTACAGCGAACAGCGACTGAGCGTGGCGCCGGGCCAGGTCAATCTCTCGAAGCAGGATCTCGAGCGCTACAACCGCGAGTCAGCGCGTATGAAAGTGGTGATGCAGAGCTTCACTGCGGAAGCGCCGGGCACCTTGCAATTGCTGCCGCCAGTGGAAGGGCCGCGCTCCAGCTCTTTCGGGCTACGCCGCGTCTTCAATGGCGAGTCGCGCAATCCGCATTCGGGCATGGACATCGCCTCCCCCACCGGCACACCGATACGCGCAGCCGCCGACGGTCGCGTGATCGAGACCGGTAACTATTTTTTTAACGGCAATACCGTGCTCATCGAGCATGGACAGGGCCTGATCACGATGTATTGCCACCTGTCCTCGACTGCCGTGAAGACCGGCGACAAGCTCAAGCGCGGCGATATTCTCGGCAAGGTGGGTGCCACGGGCCGTGTGACAGGACCGCATTTGCACTTCGGTGTGGCGCTGAATCGCGCCTTCGTAGATCCCGCGTGGTTTCTGCCAGAGCCCGCCGAAGCCGTCGCAGCCTCGCATTGAAGCAGCGGGCCAAGTCAGACTGACAGGAGGCGCTAGCTGCGCTTGCGTCGTCCCGGCAAACTCGGCGCGGCTCGCTGTGGTCGCCGACCCGCCCGGGCACGATCAAAAGGATTGGCGTCGGTGCGAAACTCTACGGCCACCGGCGTCGCATACAGCTTGAAGGCCTCACGATACACATTGGCCAGATAGCGCCGGTAAGAGTCCGGCACGGCCACTGTCTGGTTGCCGTGAATGATGATGCGCGGCGGATTGCGTCCGCCCTGATGAGCATAGCGCAGCTTGATGCGCCGCCCTTTCACCAGCGGCGGTTGATGGGCAGCAATGGCACCTTCTAGGACGCGGGTCAGCTGCGATGTCGGCATTTCTTTCATGGCGGCATCGAAGCCGCGAATGATGTCGGCGGCCAACTCGCCCACGCCGGTGCCATGGCGCGCGGAAATGAAATGGATCGGAGCAAAGGGCACGAAGTCCAGCTTCAGGGACAGCTGCGCACGAATCTCGTCGCGCTTGTCCTGGGGAATCCCGTCCCATTTGTTTACGGCGATGAAGATAACGCGGCCGCGTTCCAGCGCCTGACCCAGTACGCTGGCATCCTGCTCGCCGATCAGGTCATGCGCATCCAGCACCATGACTGCAATATGCGCCTCGGCGATGGCCTGCAGCGTGCGTCCGACACTGGCACGCTCGACGGGATCGTCGACCCGCGCCTTGCGACGCACACCGGCCGTGTCGATGAGGATGAAATCGCGCTCGTTGCGACGGAACGGCACCATGATGGCATCGCGGGTGGTACCCGGCAGATCGCTGGCGATGACACGTTCCTCGCCGATCAGCCGGTTAACCAATGTGGACTTACCCACGTTTGGTCGGCCGATGATAGCCACGCGAATCGCGCTGGCGTCGTCTGCAGGTGATGGACCAAGCGTCAGCCCCTCGGTCGCGGCATCGATCAGATCGAGGCAGCCCTGCCCGTGACTGGAGGAAATCGCGAGCGGCTCGCCCAGTCCGAGGGCGAAGAATTCCGCTGAAACAACATCGCTATCCAGGCCCTCGGCCTTGTTGACCGCCAGCGTGACGGGCTTGCGCCCACGCCGCAGATGTTCGGCAATGAAGTGATCGGCCGGCACGGGACCGCTGCGGCCATCGACAACAAAGATGATTCGATCGGCTTCGGTGATGGCCTTGTCAGTCTGCTCGCGCATCTGCGCGTCGACACCCTCGGGCCGTTCGACCAGACCGCCAGTGTCGATCAGTACCGATGGCACAGCACCGATCCGCGAGTACCCATACTGCCGGTCGCGCGTGACGCCGGGCATGTCCGCGACGATCGCCGCCTGCGAGCGAGTCAGCCTGTTGAACAGGGTGGACTTGCCGACGTTGGGTCGCCCAACGATGGCGACAACCGGAAGCATGCCGGATCAGCTACCGGACTTCGCGGAATCTGCAGGCTGCGCGGTCGGTGCAGGCACTACGGATGGCGTCGTCTTGGAGCGGCTTGGCGGCGTGCCACGCACACGGAAGGCGCTGACCACGCCCTTGTCATTGGTCACCAGCGCCAAATCGCCGGCCGCAACCGGCGGCATGCTGACACGGTACCCGGCACTGCTGCGAGCGACGAAACGACCATCACTGGCGTTCAGCCAGTGAACGACGCCTTTGTAATCTGCAACCAGCAGATAGTCGCCCAGCAGAGTGGGCGCTGAGAGCTGGCGCCGTAACAGCAGGTCCTGCTTCCACAGCTCTGCTCCAGTGCTGCGATCGAGTTTGACGATCTGGCCTTCAGTCGTAGCCACGAACAGCGCATCGCTGCCGAGTACCAGACCGCGATAGCTAGACAGATCATGCGACCAGAGCAACTGACCGGTCTCGCGAGCAATACGAGCTACGCGACCTTGATAACTCACAGTGAAGAGATCATCACCATCCACGGCTGTGGATGAATCGATATCGATCAGACGCTGCAATTCCGAGCTGCCATGCGACTGTCCGACGGCCACATCCCACAGGGTGCTGCCACCGGCCAGCGTGATGGCCATCAGTCGGCCGTTATCGAATCCGGCAATGACGGTGCTACCCACAATCTGGGGCGGCGCATTGCCGCGCAGCGTGAGGCGCGGCAGTTGCTGATCCACCATCCAGCGTGGCTTGCCATCACGCGCCTCGAGCGCATGCAGTTTTCCGTCCACCGTGCGCACGACGACCGCATCGCCACCGATCGCCGGTGCCGCAAGAATTTCCGAGCCGACCCGCGCGCGCCAGCGCTCCTTGCCAGTGCTGGCATCCAGCACGATGACGTCGCCCTCAGGGCCGCCGACGGCCACGAGCCCCTCACCCACACCGGGCCCCGCAGACAGACGCAGCTTCAGGTTGGTCTTCCAACGCACTTTGCCGCTCTGGGCAACGAGCGCTTCCACCACTCCCGACGGTCCGGCCAGATACACCGTGTCAGCGGCGTGAGAGGCGCTGAGTGCGAGCCGGAACTTGGGCTCGCCGCCGACGCCTGAACTCCAAACCTTATCGACCTGCAGCGTGGTGTTGATTGCCAGCAACGGCATCGGCTTGTCCGACTTAACACTGGTGCTGGAGCAGGCGCCCAGCGTTACCAGCAGCACACTCGCTGCAAGCAACAGGCCATGTCGGGAGCTGGAAGCGAAACGATTCATGAATACCTCAGGAGCGGGACAGATCCGCGATCTTCAGCTTCAGCAACTCAGTATCGACGGCTTGATTGTCAGCACCCAGCGCTTCCTGATAGGCCTTTAGAGCCTCGTCGCGCTGGCCCTTGGCCACCAGCGCATCACCGCGCACCTCGGCATAACGCGCCGCAAAGGCACCCGCGGTACCGACCGCCTGCAAGGTCGCCAGCGCATCGTCGGCCTTGCCCTGATCGATCTGAATACGGGCGACACGCAACCGGGCCGCCAGTGCCAACTGCGGGTCCTTGGTGACCGTCAGCAGCTTCTGCAGCGTCTCGACCGCCTTCGACTGCTGGTTGGTTTCTAGGTACAGAGTCGCAGCCACCAACTGACCGTGATCGGCATAGCCCGTGCCTGCGTGCTCACTCTGCAACTGGGCGAGCAGCTTGTCGACTGCGCTCTGATCGCGCTTGCCGGCTGCCTGCTCTAGCTCTTCATAGATCGTGCTAGCCACCAGCAATTGCTTTTCAACGCGCGCCTGGTACCAGCGATAAGCTGAGATGCCCGCGACGGCGATCAGCACTCCCGCCAGCAACCACACGGTGTTCTCGCGCAGCCACTTCTTGACCAGTTCCCACTGTTCCTGTTCGCTCAGGTATTCGTCCATCATCATCTCCGTCATGAATTCAGAAGGCCGGCCAGCCGCACTGCAGCTTCAGCCAGCGGAATCTCGCTCTGCACACCCTCAGCACGCAGAGGCTTCACAGCTACCACGCCGCGCTCGATCTCGGCCTCACCGAGGATCAGCGCCAGCGTCGCACCACTCTGGTCGGCGCGGCGGAACTGAGTCTTGATGCTGCCACCACCCAGATTCACATGGACACTGGGTGCCTGCGGGCTATCACGCAGCGTTTCGGCCAACTCCAGCGCCTTCCGCTCCGCGGATTCGCCGGCCACTATGACATACACCTGCGGTCCTGCGGCCGGCGGCACTGCACCCAGCAGTTCCACGACACGCTCCATACCCAGCGCGCAACCGATACCGGGCGTGCTCTCCCCGCCCAGCAGGCCCACCAGACCATCGTAGCGACCACCGGAGCAGATCGCATCCTGCGCGCCCAGCGCGTCGGTGGTCCACTCAAAAACCGTACGCGAATAGTAATCCAGTCCGCGCACCAGACGGGGATTGACCTGATATTCGATACCGCAGGCGTCGAGGCTGGCGCGCAGCTGCGCGAAATGCGCCTTGGATTCCTCGTCAAGGTAGTCCGGCAGGGACGGCGCATCAGCGATCAGCGAGCGCATGTCTGGATTCTTGCTGTCGAGGATACGCAGCGGATTGCCGCCCAGCCGGCGCTTGCTGTCCACGTCGAGCGAACTTTCATGCTGCTGGAAATAGGCCACCAGCTTCTCGCGATATGCGGCACGAGCGGCGGGCGTACCCAGAGAGTTGAGCTGCAGTCGCACCCGTGTGATGCCCAGACGCTTCCAGAGGCGCGCCGTCAGAGCGATCAGCTCGGCATCGATATCAGGCCCCGGGAAACCCAGCGCTTCGAGATCAATCTGGTGAAACTGACGATAGCGCCCTTTCTGCGGCTTTTCGTGTCGGAACATTGGGCCGGCGGTCCAGAGCTTGAGGCGCGCACCGCGCAACATGCCGTTGCTGATGGCTGCACGCAGCAAACCAGCCGTGGCCTCCGGACGCAGCGTCAGACTGTCACCGCCGATGTCGGTGAAGGTATACATCTCCTTCTCGACGATGTCGGTGTACTCACCGATGGAGCGCTTGAACAGTTCGGTGTGCTCGACCACCGGCATGCGCATCTCTTCATAGCCGTAGGCCGAGAACAACTCGCGCGTCACCCGCTCGAGCAGTTGCCAGCCGGCCATCTGGCCAGGCAGCACGTCATTCATGCCGCGGACCGGCGCGATTCCCTTACTCACTCGCTGATGTCCTGAAAGTCGAAAACCATGTCATCGAAGCGCGCCAGCCGCGGGCTGCACGCTTGTGGGCTGCACGCTCGCCGGTGGCGCGGATGCGGCTGCGCCAGTAGCGGCTTCGACATCCATCTGCGGTGCAACGGACGTCTCAGCCCCGGTCGTCGCCGGCACCGGAACCGGCTGCGCTGACTCAACGGCCGGCACTGGCACCGCCGCTGCAATCGCACCCTGCCGTTCCGACCACCACCAAAGCGCCGCCAACACCGAAAAAACCAATAGCAATAGCGCCACGGGCAAACGTCCCAACCGGCGCGGCTGACCTGTATCCACAGGACGTAGCGTGACGATGGCAGTTAGATCCGGAGTGGTGACCACGTGCTGCAGCATCTGCCGCTCAAGCTCAGCCACATCCAACTCCAGAAAGCCGGCGTAACGACGCAGATGACCGCGTGCATAGACGCTCGGCCCCAAGTCGGCAAACTGATTGGCCTCCAGAGCCGTCAGAGTCGATGCAGGTATGAATAACCGCGTCGCACACTCTTCTACGTTGAGTCCGCGCTTCTCGCGCGCACCCCGCAACGTCTCACCCAGACTGACCTCAGGGGCCGTCTCAACGCTCGTATCAGTGGCTGGCATAGCCTCCCCCTGCCGCAGCGCCACTGGCCAAAGCCAGGGTCTGCGATGAATTCGGAAAATCCATCTGCAGCCGTCGCGCCAGCGTCATGGCGGACAACGGCTCCTCGGCGGCGCGGGCAGCGCGCCAACCCGTCAATAAAAGCTCTGGCGTGGCATGCGGATTCGCCGCGAGCCAGCCCTCGACACGACGCAACGCCATGGCGGACTGGCCGCGTTCCAGATCGAGATCGGCGTATTGATAGGCCGCCTCGGCATAGCCTGGCTGCGCTTTCAGCGCCCTATCAAACTGTGCCGCTGCCTCGCCGGCACGCTGCGCCGAACGCAGACACACACCCGCATTGGTCCACGCCACCCAAGGTGTGCTGTAGAGCGGATTCACTGCGGCTTTCGCCAACAGCTGTACGCCGGCATCCACTTTTCCATGCCCACAGAGATACACGGCGAAGTTGTTCATCTGCTCCGGATCGCCCGGAGCAAGACGTGCCGCAGCGTTGAATTCAGACTCAGCTCGCGCGTCATCGCCGAGTCGGGCGTAGAGCAGCGCCAGCGTCCCATGCACCTGAGCGTTTCTTGGATTCTGCTCGCGGGCACGCTCAAGTTTGTCTTTGGCGAGCACAAGACTATCGGCGCGATAGTAGGCCACGCCCAAGTTCAGATTCGCCTCAGCGGCCCTACCCCTGTCGACAGCATCAGGCTGGGCAACCGCGCCTGCGCTGACGGCGAGCAGCACCGCAAGACTGAAGCCAAAGCGCAACGAAAAGGCGCGCTTCACGCCTGCACCTGCACCGGGATCGACTTGCTACCCAATCGCACCACGGTGCGATCCTGCACGCGTCCGACCAACTGACCGCAAGCCGCATCGATGTCATCACCGCGTGTGCGACGCGTCGTGGTCATCACTCCGCCGCGTAACAGTTCATCGCGGAAACGCTCGACCGCAGCATCACTCGAGCGTCGGAAAGGCGTACCGGGATAGGGATTGAATGGAATCAGATTGACCTTGCCGGGCCGGCCTCTCAGGAGACGGGCCAGCGCCCGCGCCTGTGCCGGGGAATCATTCACGCCATCAAGCATCACGTACTCGAAGGTCACACTGCGACCATTCTGTTCGTCGATGTAGTGCCAGCAGGCCTCGAGCAGCTCGGCAATGGGATGAATGCGATTGATCGGAACCAGACGGTTGCGCAGCTCGTCATCGGGCGCATGCAGCGAAACGGCCAATGCGACGTTACTGACTTCTGCGAGCTTGTAAATCTGCGGCACCAGACCCGACGTGGACAGCGTCACCCGCCGCCGCGAGAGATCGAAGCACAGATCATCGAGAAGGATCTGCAGCGCCGGAACCACATTGCGGAAATTGGCCAGCGGCTCGCCCATACCCATCAGCACCACATTGGTGATGATGCGTGGCGCGTCCGGCGAAAAGCCCAGCTCGCGGTTGGCCAGCCATACTTGGCCGACGATTTCGGCGGTAGTCAGATTGCGGTTGAAGCCCTGCTGAGCCGTTGAGCAGAAGGCGCAGTCGAGTACGCAGCCCACCTGCGAAGAGATACACAGCGTGCCGCGATCGTTCTCCGGGATGTAGACCATCTCGAAGGCCTGCGAAGCATCCGCACGCAGCAGCCACTTGCAGGTGCCGTCGGTTGAACGCTGCGTAGTGACGATCTCCGGCAGACGCACCTCGGCACGCTCTGCTAGTTGCGCGCGGAAGTCCTTGGCCAGATCGCTCATGGCGGCGAAGTCACTCACGCCGCGCTTGTAGAGCCAATTCATCAACTGACGCGCACGGAAGGGCTTGGAGCCCATGTCGGCACACAGTGCCTCCAGCTCCGTACGCGTCAGCCCGAGCAGGTTCAGCCGCGCGGACATATCTCCGTGCCGCGGAAGAAGTACGCGATTTCCTGAGCAGCGGTCTCGGGTGCATCCGAGCCGTGCACAGTGTTGGCCTCAATGCTCTGCGCCAGATCGGCGCGGATGGTGCCAGGTGCCGCCTTCTTCGGGTCGGTGGCGCCCATGATCTCGCGATTCTTGAGGACGGCGTTCTCACCCTCCAGAACCTGCACAACCACAGGACCGGAGGTCATGTACTTCACCAGATCCTTGAAGAAAGGACGCTCACGATGGACGGCATAGAAGCCTTCGGCCTCCGCCTGTGACATCTGCAGCATGCGAGAGGCAACGACGCGCAGTCCCGCCTTCTCGAAACGGCTGTAGATCTCGCCGATCAGGTTACGGGCTACGCCATCTGGCTTAACAATCGAAAAGGTGCGCTCCAGCGCCATGCGATGAGACTCCTGAATTGAAGATTGAAGAACTAGACCGTGAAACTTTCGCCGCAGCCGCACTCGCCCTTGATGTTCGGGTTCTCGAAGCGGAAGGACTCATTCAACCCCTGGCGTACGAAATCGATGCGAGTGCCGTCGACGTACTGCAGGCTGGCCGCATTGACGAATACCTTGACACCCTGATCCTCGAAGACGCGATCATCGGAGCCCGTATCGTCCGCATAGTCGACCACATAGCTGAAACCGGAGCAGCCGGTCTCCTTGACCCCCAGCCGCAGGCCGAGGCCCCGGCCGCGCTGGGCAAGATGGGCGCGCACGCGGGCAGCGGCCGACTCAGTCAGTGAAATAGCCATGCCCCAAGTATAGCTCAAAGCCGGCTGGCGGTTCCCGCTCTAAGGCCTTGCCAAAGCGAAACTTTCTAGCGAAATGCACCCGGTTTGACGGGGGTCTGGCCGGCATTGGCTAGGGCAGCTGCCCGGGCGGCCAGCAGGGCGTCCTCGACGATCAGCAGTCGCCCCAACTGTTCGGGCGGCACAGCGCAGCGCTGGGCCCAGGCATGGGGCTCGTCAGGCAGATCGTCAGCAAGGCTCCGGCCCGGCAACACCGCCGCCAGCCAGTCGCATACGTCCAGCACCGGGCCCGCAGCAAAGGCGCGGTAGGCGGCCTGCACAATGCGTCCGCCCTCGCAGCGTAACCGCCAGCGGATTCGGGTCCCGGCCGCCGTGTCGCCCGCCTCGCCGATAGACCCCTCACCGGCCTCGAGGCCGTCCAGATCGGCAAGCGCGCGCAGCCGCGACAATTCCCGTCCCACGACCTGAATCGCCGTTTCAATCTCCGCATCCGTGGTGAAGCGCCCCAGACTGAAGCGCAGCGTGGCCTGAGCCAGCAGCGCATCGCGCCCGATCGCGCGCAGCACGTACGAGGTCTCGTCGCTGTCAGCATTGCAGGCCGCGCTGGTGGAAAGCGCCAGTTCGCGCAAACCCGAGAGCAGCGCCTCACCGTGCACGCCGACAAAGGACAGATTCAGGATGCCGGGTAAACGCGCCGCACCGGCGCCGTTGAGCACCACACCACCGCTGGCTGCAATGCCCGTCCACAGTCGCTCGCGCTGCGCCAGCAGTCGCTCGGCCTCGCTCTGCTGCTCGTCAGCGGCTATACGCGCCGCTGTGCCCATCCCGACGATCTGATGCACCGGGAGCGTGCCGGAGCGCAGAGCGCGCTCCTGACCGCCACCGAACTGTAGGGGCTGCAGTCGTGCACGCCAGGGTGCACGGACATACAGCGCGCCGCAGCCCTGCGGACCGTAGAACTTGTGAGCAGAGATGGACAAGAGATCCACCTGCAGCCGCTCGACGTCCACCGGGATTTTGCCAACGCTCTGCGCCGCGTCGACATGCAGCGCCACGCCACGCGAGCGACACAACTGTCCGACTGCAGCGACGTTTTGGATCACGCCAATCTCGTTGTTCGCATGCATCAGCGAAACCAGCACCGTATCCGGGCGGAACGCTGCGAGCACGGTGTCCACCGCCACCACCCCGTCGCTGTCTGGATCCAACCATGTGACGCTGTGACCTTCGCGCACCAGTTGCCGCACCGGATCGAGCACGGCTTTATGCTCAATGCGTGCACTGACCAAATGCACCGGCTTGCCGCCCCGCTCCGCACTCAGGCCACGCACCAGCCCGAGTATGGCGAGGTTGTCCGACTCGGTCGCACCGGAGGTGAATACGATTTCACGCGGCGTCGCTCCGATCAGCGCCGCCACCGCCGCACGTGCCTGCTCCGTAGCGGCACGCGCTTGCACACCGTAGGCATGGCTCGCGCCGGCGTTGCCGAAAAGACCCCCACCCAGCCACGATGCCATGTCGGCAGCGACGCGCGGATCAAGCGGCGTCGTGGCTGCGTAATCAAAGTACAGCGGCTGACTCAAGAGTCACCGCCCTGCGGCGTGCGCCGCGTGTTGCTTTGCTCACCCGCACGTCGCCGCCGCTGTTCGATGGCGGTGAGAAAGCCGCGAAGGATGTTGACCTCGTTGATATCGAGCTCTGCGCGCTGCAGGAAGCGACGCATTCGCGCCATGAGATTGGTGCCACTCTGAGTGCGGTCACGAAAATCGACCTGCTCCATGACCTGGCCGAGGTGACCGTACAGGCTTTCCATGGCCTCGGGCGCGGCCAGCGGCTGGTCGCGCATTGACGGGGCCACACTCTCCTGCCGGGCACGCAGCAGTTCGTAGGCCACGATCTGCACTGCCATGGCCAGATTCAGCGACGCATAGTCGCTGCCGGTGGGGATGCGCAGCAATGCATGCGCCGCCTGCACGTCATCATTGGTCAATCCGGTGCGCTCCGCGCCGAAGAGGATGGCCACGGGAGCCGCAGCCGACTCACTGACTGCACGCACCGCCGCTTCACGCACATCAAGATTGCGGAAGTACTGGTCACGGGAACGCGAGGTGGTGGCCAGCACGAATCCGGTGCCCTGCAGCGCCTCGGCCACGGTGGCCACAACCCGAGCCGAATCGAGTACGTCATCAGCACCCGAGGCCCGCGCCGTCGCCTCGGCGTGCGGGAAGAGCTTTGGGCGTACCAGTACCAGCTCGTGCAGCCCCATGTTCTTCATGGCACGCGCCACGGCGCCGATGTTGCCGGGGTGGGAAGTGTCGACCAGAACGATACGGACGGGATGGGCGCTCATTCTGCTATTCTACGCAGCTGTTTCGTCTGACTCGCTCTTTGCCATGCATCCATTGCTCACAATCGCCATCCGCGCCGCCCGTCGCGCGGGGGAAATCATCGCCCGCAGCCTGCCGCGGCTGGAAAGCATCGCGGTCACCGCCAAGGGACGCAACGACTTCGTCAGCGAGGTGGACCGCAACGCCGAGCAGGCCATCGTTGAAATCATCCACCAGTATTACCCGCACCACGCCATCCTCGGCGAGGAAGGCGGCGCGCAGGGCCAACACGACGTCTGCTGGGTCATCGACCCGCTGGACGGCACCACCAACTTCCTGCACGGACTGCCCACCTTTGCGGTCTCCATCGCGGTGGAGCAGAAGGGTCAGTCTGAAGTGGCCGTGGTCTACGACGTGATGCGCCAGGAGCTGTTCACCGCTGTCCGTGGTGGTGGCGCCCAGCTCGACAATCACCGCCTCCGCGTCAGCAAGGCGCGGGGCCTGGAAGGCTCGCTTATTGCCACTGGCTTCCCGTATCGCTCCACCGAGGAGCATCTGGATGCCTACATGACGATGTTGCGGACCATGATGCTGCAGACCGCAGGCGTGCGTCGCCCCGGCTCCGCTTCACTGGATCTGGCCTATGTGGCCGCGGGCCGCGTGGATGGTTTCTGGGAAATGGGTCTGCAGCCCTGGGATACGGCGGCCGGCAAGCTGCTCGTTGTCGAGGCGGGCGGCAGAATCGGCACGCTCTCCGGGGGCGATTACGACAACAGTGGCAACATCATCGCCGGCACGCCGCGCGTCTTTGATGCGATGGTCTCAGCCTTCGGTCCACTGCTGCCCGAGAACCTGCGCCAGTAGGTACAACCAGTCGGTGCGGACTGTGCTCGTCAGTCACCCCGCCCTTCAGCCACCCAGATAGGCGCGCCGCACCTGCGGATCCTGCCGCAGCTTCGCCGCTTCGTCCTGCAGGATGATGCGGCCGGTTTCCAGCACATAGCCGAAACTGGAAACTTCCAGCGCCAGGTTGGCGTTCTGCTCCACGAGCAACATCGTGATGCCCTGAGTACGGTTGATCGCCACGATCTTCTCGAAAATGGTCTTCACCAGTAACGGGGCAATACCCAGAGAAGGCTCGTCCATCATCAGGAAGCGAGGACGCGACATCAACGCACGGCCAATGGCCAGCATCTGCTGCTCGCCGCCGGACAGCGTGCCGGCCACCTGCTCGGCCCGCTCCTGCAGCCGCGGGAACGTGGCGTAAACCAGATCCAGTTCGCGGCGCACCACTGCACGATCACGCTGCAGATAGGCGCCCATCATCAGATTCTCGAGCACCGTGAGATTGGCAAATACCATGCGCCCTTCGGGCACATGAGCCAGACCGCGCGCGACGATCTGGTGTGCGGCGCAACCGTCAATACGCTCGCCGGCGAAGTGAATGGATCCGGACTGGACTTTGACCAGACCTGAGGCTGCGCGCAGCGTGGTGCTCTTGCCGGCGCCATTGCTGCCGATCAGCGTCACGATGCTGCCTTCCGGCACACTCAGCGATACGCCATGCAACGCACGAATGGCACCGTAGGCCACTGACAGATCGCGCAACTCAAGCATGCGCCACCTCTCCACCCAGATAGGCCTCGATGACACGCGGATCCGCACGCACCGAAGCCGGATCACCGTCAGCGATCTTGACGCCATGATCGAGCACGACGATTCGCTCGCAACTCTCCATCACCAACTGCATATCGTGCTCGACCAGCAGCACAGCGATCCGGAAGCGTTCCTTGACGAAGCGGATCAGTCGCGTCAGCTCAACTTTTTCGGTGGGATTCATGCCGGCGGCCGGCTCATCGAGCAGCAGCAGTCGCGGACCGGTGGCCAGAGCGCGCACGATCTCCAGACGTCGCTGACTGCCATACGGCAGACTTCTGGCCGGCTCATCGCGCAGCGATGCCAGCCCGAAGATGTCCAGCAGCTCAAGGGTGCGCGCTTCGACCTCACGCTCCTCCGCGCTGAATTGACGCCAGCGCAGCACGGTATGCCAAGCACCTTGGCGCAAGTGCCGATGAAAGGCCACGCGCACATTGTCAAAGACGCTCAGCCCAGGGAACAGGCGAATGTTCTGGAAGGTGCGTGCGATACCACAGGCCGATATCTGGAACGGCCGCAGTCCGAGCAGCGATTCACCGCCGAAGCGGATGGCCCCGCTGGTGGGGCGATAGACGCCGGTGATCAAATTGAAAACGGTGGTCTTGCCCGCGCCATTGGGGCCGATCAGCGCCACCAGTTCCTGTTCGCCGATCTGTGTGGCCAGACCCGAGAGCGCCGTGAGTCCGCCAAAACGGATGGTGCAATCCTGAAGTTGCAGCAGCGGCGCAGCCATCTCAGGCGTCCTCACGCGGTGCGTCGGCCGCCGCCCGGACTGACCGGCGCTGCCATCGGAACAGGCCCTGTGGCCGCGCGATCATCAGCACGATGATCAGCAGCGCGTACACGATCATGCGGAAGTCGCCGAACTGCCGCAAAGTCTCGGTCAGCACCGTCAGCAATACCGCAGCCAGAATCACCCCGAACATGTTTCCCATGCCACCAAGAATGACCATCACGACGATCTCGATGGACTTGTCGAAGCCGAATCCCTGCGGCGCGATGTATTGCTTGAAGTGCGCGTATACGCCTCCGGCAACACCGGCAAAGAAGGCGCCGACCACGAAGGCGCGGATCTTGTAGCGCGTGCTGTTGATACCCACCGCTTCGGCCGCAATTTCATCATCGGCCACCGCAATGAAGCCGCGTCCATAGCTGGAGGACACAAGCGCCCAGACAACGTATACCGTCACCGCCGCCAAGCCGAAGGTAGCAAAGAGATTGCTGTAATCCGGAATGCCGATCAGACCCCGCGAGCCACCCACCGCATCAATGTTCTGCAGGATCACACGGATGATCTCGCCGAAGCCGAGCGTCACGATGGCTAGGTAATCGCCCTTGAGCCGCAGCGACGGAACACCCACCAACAATCCAGCCAGCGCCGCAGCCAGACCACCGGCCAACAAAGCCATCAGAAACAACAAGGCCGTATGACCACCGAACAGGGGCAACAGCAGGCCAGCCGCTGCGGTGGTGAGCATCGCTGCGGTGTAGGCACCCACGGCCATGAAGCCGGCATGACCCAGCGAGAATTGCCCGGTGTAACCATTGATGAGATTCAGACTGACGGCTAGCGTGACATTGATGCCGCAAGAGACCGCCACGTCGAGAAAATACGGGTTGAACGCCGGTGCGAACCACGACAGCAAGGCACTGGCACACAGTGCCGCCAGCAACCCCCACTGCGAAGCCGGCAGCATCAGACCTTCTCCGTTTGAACACGGCCGAGCAGCCCGCCCGGCCGCAGCAGCAGAATCAGGATCAGCACCCCGAAGGCTACTGCATCACGGTAAGTGGACCCACCGAGTGCCACCACGACGGTTTCAATCAGCCCCAGCAGCAGCCCGCCCGCGGCTGCGCCCGGAATATTGCCGATGCCACCCAACACCGCTGCAACAAAGGCCTTCAGGCCCGGCAGCGTGCCCATCAACGGATCGATGGACGGATAGTTCAGCGCGTAAAGAATGCCGCCTGCCCCAGCCAGTGCGGACCCCAGCGCAAAGGTGCAGGAGATCACGAAGTCATTACTGACACCAACCAGCGAGGCCGCCACAGGATTGAATGACAGCGCCCGCATGGCCATGCCGATACGCGTCTTCATCACGATCCAGCGCAGCGCGAACATGAGCACCAGCGTGATGACAAACACCGCCAGCTGCGCGCTGGAGATCACCAGACCATCGAAACGGAAATCATGGCGGGGAAACAGCTGCGGAAAGGAGCGCGGATTGGCACCGAACAGGCGCTGGCCGAGATTCTGCAGCAACAGAGAAACGCCGATTGCCGTAATCAGCACCGACAGAGTGGAACGTCCCCGGAGCGGTCGGTAAGCCAGCTTTTCGATCAGCACGCCGAGCGCGGCGCACGCCACCATCGCGCCGGCCAGAGCCAGCAGGCCACCACCGAAAGTTTCTGACGGCAACTCGCGCCCGAGGTAGTACCCGGCGAAGGCCCCGACCATGAACACATCGCTGTGCGCAAAGTTGATGAAGCGCAGCACACCGTAGACCATCGTGTAGCCCAACGCGATCAACGCGTAAATCGCGCCCAGCGACAGACCGTTGACCAGCTGCTGCAGTAACTCCGTCACGGTGCGACGCGCCCGTAATTAGGGCGTGACCGTCTCTAGATATTTGAACTGGCCATCCTTGACGGTGATGATGACTGCGGGCTTGGTGGCGTTACGCTGCGCATCCAGTGTGGTCGCGCCCGTCACGCCGGCAAAGCCGTTTGTGGCAGCAATAGCATCACGCAGCTTGCCGCTCTCGGTGGTGCCTGCACGGCGAATGGCATCGGCCAGGACCATCGCGGAGTCGTAGCCCAGTGCGGCCATCGCATCGGGGGTCTCGCCGTTGTAGCGCGCCTTGAAAGCGGCAACAAACTTCTGCACGGCCGGGTCGCTGTTTTCAGGCGAGAAGTGCGTGGAATAGTAGGTCTCTTCAAGTGCGCCACCGGCAATCTGGATCAGCTCGGGCGCTTCCCAGCCATCACCGCCGAACATCGGCGCGGTGATGCCGAGTTGGCGCGCCTGCGCGACGATCAAGCCAACGTCGGTGTAATAGCCCGGAACCAGAATGGCATCCGGATGCTGCGCCTTGATGGCGGTCAGCTGCGCCTTGAAGTCCTTGTCACCACCCGTGTACTTCTCCTCAGCGGCCACACGCCCTCCGCCGGCCACAAACGGCTCGCGGAAGTACTGGGCCAGACCCACGCTGTACGGTGCTGCAACGTCCGAGAAAATCGCCACCTTCTGGGCCTTGAGCGTCTTGCGGGCAAACTCCGCGAGCAACTTGCCCTGGAACGGATCGGTGAAGCAGACGCGGAAGATGTAATCACCCGTCTCAGTGACCTTGGGATTGGTCGACGACGGCGAGATCATCGGCACCTTGTTGGCCTGCGCGATTGGGGCCGCTTCCAGCGAGCGACCTGAGGCCACCTCACCGAGCAGCGCCACGACGCGGTCACGGGTGATGAGCTTCTTGGCGATGGTGGCGGACTCGCCCGGCGAGCTGCGGTTGTCTTCGTAGATGAACTCGATTTTCTTGCCGAGCAGCCCGCCCGTCGCGTTGAGCTCCTCAATGGCCAACTGCGTGCCCTTGTGGGAGGACTGGCCGAACGCGGCCTCCTTGCCGGTGAGAGAGGCAAATTCGCCGATCCTAATGGTCTCGCCGGCGGCACCGCCGGGCGCGCCCGACTGACTGCAGGCCGCAAGTGCCAGCGTGATTCCCGCCAAAGTCGGAGCCAGAGCAGCCAAGCGCTTGTTCATCGGATTTTTCCCGTGGGCCGGATGAGATCGGTGAGCGATGCGCTTGAGTATAGACGGCCAGCCAGCGGCCGGCCAACAGACGCAGCCGGTGCCGGGATGCCAAGGGAGCCGTGGCGGGCGCAACCCCGCCATCGGAGACTCAGGCGTCCTTGGACGACTGCTGACGCCGCGCGTCGAGGCGCTTGCGCAGGGTGATATTGATCATCTCGACCACCACCGAGAACGCCATGGCGAAGTACAGCATGGCCTTCGGCACATGCACCTTGATGGCCTCGCCGATCAGCGCGACGCCCACGAGGATCAGGAAGCTGAGGGCCAGCATCTTCACCGTGGGGTGGCGGTCAACGAACGCGGCCACGCTAGCGGAGAGCCACATCATGAACAGTACGGCGACAATGATGGCGGCGACCATCACGGGTATCTGATTAGCCATACCAACGGCGGTGAATACGGAATCGAGCGAGAAGACGATATCGATCAGTGCGATCTGCACCACGGTTGAGACATAACCCGCCGCCGCACGCCTTGGTGTGTGCTCATGGGCACCCTCCAAGGTGCCATGAATTTCGCTGACGCTCTTCCCGAGCAGGAACAAGCCACCGACACCCAGCACCAAATCCCGCCCCGAGAGCTCCAACCCGGCAATGAACAGCCAGGGCGCAGTCAACCGCGTCAGCCAGACAATGGATATCAACAGCGCAACGCGCAGGAACATGGCGAGGCCGAGACCAAACAGGCGGGCGCTACGCCTCTGCGCCTCCGGAAGCCGACCCACCAGAATCGAGAGGAAGATGATGTTGTCGATCCCGAGCACGATCTCAAGCGCAGCCAGCGTTACAAACGCCAGCCATGCATTCGGATCAGTCAGCAACTCAATCATTGGGCGCCCCACTCAGTGATGGCGATCGCAGCAATCTCGGACTACGGCAGATCGTCAACCGGATGCTTCACCGCCGTCGGCAGCAGATGTTCAGCCTTCAGGCCGCAGTCGAGCGCAATGGCACTGGCCACATAGATCGACGAATACGTACCCACAAGAATGCCAACCACGAGTGCGGTGGAGAATCCGACCAGCGCCGCACCTCCGAACAACAACAGCACCAGCACCACCGCAAAGGTGGCACCGCTGGTGATCAGGGTTCGCGACAGCGTCTCATTGATCGACTGGTCGATGATCTCGCTGGGCGGCTGGCGGCGCGCGGCATGAAAGCGCTCGCGAATACGGTCAAATACCACGACCGTGTCGTTGAGCGAGTAACCGATCACGGCCAACAGCGCCGAAACGGTGGGCAGATCGAAGGTCATCTGCGTCCACGAGAAGAAGCCCGCCACCAGAATCGGGTCATGCATGGCCGACACCACGGCACCCAGGGACAGACGCCAAGTATGGAACCGGAACAACAGGTACAGCCCAATGAGGATCAGCGTCGCGAGCAGCGACTGCCAAGCGCTGTTGCGCAATTCCGCACCAACCTGAGCACCTACGTTATCGATTTGCAGGATTTCAGCGCCCTTGTCGATGGACTGCACCGCCGCTTCCACATTGCTGCGCAGCTGCTCTGAGGTCTGCGTCTGCGACAGCGGTGGCAAGCGGATCAGCACATCACGCGAGGTACCGAAGTTACTCACGGATGGGGATGCGTACCCGGCACGGGTCACCGCCTCCGTGACCGCGGTGACATTCGCAGTACCCGAGAAGCGCACCTGCACACTGACACCGCCCGTGAAGTCGATGCCAAAGTTCAGGCCGCGCGTCGCCAAAGAAATCAGCGAGGCAAGAATCAACGCTGCGGACACCGCGTACCAGAGCTTCCGCTGCCGCATGAACGGAACGGTACTGACCTTGTGGAAGAACTCCATGTTCGTTTCCTGCGTATGTCGTTGCGGACTAGATGGACAGCTTCTCAACGCGCTTGGAACCGCCGTACAGCAGCGTCACCAGTGCGCGTGAACCCATGATGGCCGTGAAGAGCGAGGTGATGATGCCGAAGGTCAGCACCACCGCGAATCCACGGATTGCTCCGGTGCCGAAGATCCACAGCACCAGACCTGCGATCAGCGTCGTGACGTTGGAGTCAAGAATCGCGGACCAGGCCTTGTCGAAACCAGCGCGAATGGCCGCCTGCGGCGACATGCCATTGCGCACCTCCTCACGAATACGCTCATAAATGAGGATGTTCGCGTCCACCGCCATACCGACCGTGAGCACCATGCCGGCGATTCCAGGCAGCGACAAGGCCGAGCGGATCATCGACATGAGTGCCGCGAGCAGCACAATGTTGGACAGCAGCACCAGGTTCGCGATCCAACCGAACGTGCGGTAGTAGATGGCCATGAACGCGAAGACCAATCCCATGCCAAGAATAAGCGCTCGAACACCCTTGTCGATGTTGTCCTGACCGAGGCTTGCACCGACCACGTTTTCCTGCACGATGTAGATCGGGGCAGCCAGAGAACCAGAGCGCAGCAGCAGCGCCAGTTCGCGTGACTCCGCCGACGACAGACCAGTGATACGGAAGTTGTTGCTCAGCACGCTCTGGATCGTCGCGAGACTGATGATCTTTTCGGTGGTGACCGGGCGCTCGACCTTCTGGCCGTCGACGATCTCTTCCTTGCGGGTCTTCTCGATGTAGACGATCGCCATACGCCGCCCCACGCTGACACGCGTGGCGCGCAACATGGCATCGGCCGCCGTACCGTTGAGCTGGATGCTGACCTCGGGACCCTGGTTACCAACGGAGGATGAAGCCGTGGTCAGCTGGTCACCGGTCGCGATCAGATCGCGCTTGAGCAGCACCGGCGTGCCTTCCTTGGTCTTGTACAGCTTCGAGCCCACCGGAGCGCGGCCACGCTGCTGGGCCTCGAAGGCGTTGTTTTGCCAATCCTCGAGCCGGAACTCCAGCGTCGCGACCTTGCCCAGAACGTCCTTCACTTCAGCGGCATTGCTCTTGCCCGGCAGCTGCACGTTCAGGCGCGTCTTACCCTGCTGCTGCACGACGCTCTCGCTCACACCCAGCTCGTTGATGCGATTCTCGAGAGTGATGCGATTCTGCTGGATGGCATAGTTCTGGCGTTCGCTGATTTGAGTCGGCGTCAGCACCATGTCCACGACCGCGCTGCCATCCCCTGCCGTACCAACCGTGAAAGCCAGCTCGCGGTTAGCGCTGGCGAGCGCACTGCGCACCGACTCGGCGGCCGTACCGGCTGGCACAGCGATGCGCACAGTGGTCGGCGGCAAGCCGTTGACTGCAGGCAGCACCGAGGTGTCGCCAAAGGTGATCTTGTTCTCGACCAGCGTGCGGCGGAAGGACTGCTCATACGAGGTCAGCAGCTGCGAAATGGTGTCGGTGAGGTCCACTTCGAACAAGAGATACAGGCCGCCGCGCAGATCCAGACCCAGCGACATCGGCCGTGCACCGATGGCCTGCAGCCAGCGCGGCGCGCGCGAGGCTGTGGACAGCGCCGAGCGGTGGGTTTCAGACATCGTTTCATTGACTGCGTCACGGGCCTTGAGCTGCTCGGTGCGCTGGTCAAAGCGCAGCATCAGCCGGCCGCTGTCCAGATAGGAGCCCGCAGCAACGATCTGGCGCGCGGCCAGCAAGTCGGCAACCGACTTCTGCGCCACCTCGTCCATGGCGATGCCGTCCTTGCGTTCGACCTGCAGTGCGTCCTGCTCGCCGAACACGTTCGGCAGCGCGAACAAAAGGCCGATCGCCAGTACGACGACGACGAGAATGTATTTCCAGCGTGGGTATTCGAGCATGGTGTTCGCGTCCGCTCAGCCGTTGCGCAGAGTGCCCTTGGGGAGCACCTGCGTGATGGCGCTCTTCTGAACCTTGATGCGCACACCTTCGGCGATCTCGACGCCCAGGTAGTTGTCACCGACCTCGACGATGCGTCCCAGCAGACCGCCGCTGGTGACGACTTCGTCGCCGTTGGCCAGCGCCGCCAACATGGCCTGCTGCTCCTTGGCACGCTTTTGCTGCGGCCGGATGAGCATGAAGTAGAAAATGGCGATGAATGCCGCCATGAAGATCAGTGAACTGAGACCACCGGATCCGGCGGCCGGCGCGGCACCCTGTGCCATGGCGGTACTGATAATGTTCATGTTAACTCCAGCCCCTGGATGGTTCGGTGAAACGGCCGGCAGCCTGGTGACCCCCGCCCGAAAACGGCGCGCATTATGCCACAGTGCCGGCGGATACCTGCCCTGCCCGCTCCGGAATGGCGCGGATGGCCCTTTCCAGCGACTCCAGCGTCCCGGCTGCGATCGCAGCGCGGATCCGGCGCATCAGGGTCAGGTAGTAATGCAGGTTATGAATCGTGCCCAGTCGCACACCCAGGATTTCGTTGCAGCGGTCCAGATGGCGAAGGTAGGCCCGTGAGTGGTTGCGGCAGGTCAGGCAGTCGCATTCAGGGTCCAGCGGGCCCGTGTCGCGCTCATGGCGCGCATTGCGGATATTGACCACGCCCTGACTGGTGAACAGGTGACCATTGCGGGCATGGCGGGTGGGCATCACGCAGTCGAACATGTCCACGCCACGCCGTACGGCGGCGACAATGTCATGCGGATAACCGACGCCCATCAGATACCTCGGGCGGTCGACGGGCATCAGCGGCAACGTATGCTCGAGCACCTTGAGCCGCTCCTCTTCTGGTTCACCCACAGCCAGCCCGCCGATGGCTAGGCCCGGGAAATCCAGTTGCGAGAGCGCTTCCAGCGAGGCTGTACGGAGCGATTCGTACATCCCGCCCTGCACGATGCCGAAAAGGCTTCCCGGCGGCGTATCCCGGTAGTAGTGCTTGTAGCTGCGCACGGCCCAGCGCATGGAGCGCTCCATCGATGCACGCGCCTGCGCCTCGGTCGCAGGCCAAGCGGTGCATTCGTCAAAGGCCATGGCGACGTCTGAGTACAGCGCACGCTGCACATCCATCGAATCCTCAGGCGACATGGAGACCCATGAGCCATCGACGGGCGAGCGAAAGCGCACGCCCTGCTCGTTGATGGTGCGCATCTTGGCCAGGCTGAAGACCTGAAAGCCGCCTGAATCGGTGAGGATGGGACGACGCCAGCCCATGAAGCCGTGCAGACCGTCCTGATGCAGCGCCACGGTTTCCGGGCCGGGACGCAGCATAAGGTGGAAGGTATTGCCCAGCACGATCTCGGCACCCAGCGACTCGAGCTCATCGGGCGTCATGGCCTTCACCGTGCCATAGGTACCCACAGGCATGAAGGCCGGCGTCGAGACGGTGCCATGCGCCAGTTGCACCGAGCCCAGTCGGGCCGCGCCGTCCGTGGCCTGCAGAGTGTAGATCGCGCGCATCGGATCAGGAGGCAATCAACATGGCATCGCCATAGCTGAAGAACCGATAGCGATGATTCACCGCGTGCGCATAGGCAGCCAGAATCGCGTCACGACCGGCGAAGGCTGAAACCAGCATGAGCAGCGTGGATCGGGGCAGGTGAAAGTTGGTCAGCATGGCGTCGACGATACGGAATTGGAAACCAGGACGGATGAACAGCGTACTTTCTCCGGCGCCTGAGTGCAGCAGTTCCGCACCACCCGCTTGCGCGGCCAGCAGAGCAGCCGTCTCCAACGTACGCACCACCGTTGTACCAACGGCCACCACGCGTCGACCCGCGGCTTTTGTCGCTGCGATCCGCGCTGCCAGATCCGGCGGCACACTGAAACGCTCGGCGTGCATGCGATGCGCCTCGATATCGTCCGTGCGTACCGGCTGGAAGGTTCCCGCTCCGACATGCAATGTCAGCGTGGCACGGTGCACGCCACGCCGCTCCAGTGCCTGCAGCAGATCCGAATCGAAATGCAGACTCGCGGTCGGTGCAGCTACCGCACCGGGATTGCAAGCAAACAGCGACTGGTAACGCTCGCGATCGGCCTCGTCGGCTGCACGACTGATGTAGGGCGGCAACGGCACACTGCCGCAGCGCTCGAAAAATTCCAAGGCGGAACCAGGCGTGCGCACTACCCACATCGATTCCTGCGGCGCGTGGAGGGTGACATCGCCTCCGCTTGTGTGGACCACCTGCCCCGGATGCACGGCCTTGCTGGCGCGCAGCTGAACCAATGCCAAGCCGCCATCATCATCAAGAACGCGCTCGAGAAAGATTTCGACCTGTCCGCCGGTGGGCTTGCGACCCTGGACGCGAGCCGGCACGACGCGCGTATCGTTGAAGACCAGAAGATCACCGGGCTCGAGCAGCGCCGGCAGGTCGGGCATATTTAGGTCGCGCAAGGCACCGCTGCTGCGGTTCAGTTGCAGCAGGCGACTGGCCGATCGGGTTGCCAGCGGCCGCTGCGCGATCAGTTCGGCCGGGAGCGGATAGTCATAGTCGGCAACACGCGCGCTGTTGCCGACTGGGGCATGCGAGCTCAGGTTGTAAAGCCGATCCAACGTCCGAAGAACACCACTGCAGTCCACAGGCTGATGGACAAGGCACCGGCTACCCGCGCCGCCAGCGGCGGCGGCAGTGTGAGATCCCATTGGCTGACACGACGATGGAGCCCAAGCTGGTAGATCGCCATGTTGAGGCCAGCCAGCGCCAGACACAGGAACTTGGCGCGGAATTCGAAGTTGCCCCAGTAGGCCTCGGCCTTGGAGACAAACAGCAGCGAACCGGTGATGGCCGCGCAAATGAAGGCCGTCCACGTCCACGGAAGGACCTCAGCGCTCAGTCGTGACATCCGTTCACTGCGCGAGGTGATGCCGAGCATGCGCAGATCCACCATGACGATCGTGCCGTACACGCAGGCCAGCGCCATGACGTGCAGGGTTTCGATGACCGGGAAAGCCCACTCGCCGCCCGGGAATTCGCCACGGATATAACCGCCCACCGTGGTGGCCTGCAGGGCGGAAATGAATTCAGGTACTGCCATGTCGATCTCCGCCGCGATTACAGGTAGTAGGCCCAGACGTAGCCGATGAAGCGACCGAACACGATGACCGTGGACCAGCCGATGATCGACGCAATGGCGAACACACGCGCCTGAGCGGGCCGCGTTGCCGGCGAATCCCAGACGGCAGCGTTGGCGCGCACAGTGCTGGAGAACCAGCGCGTCAACAGCGCCAGTACGGCGACCAGCAGCATCTTGATCCAGAAAATGGGCGTGATGAACTGACGCACAGGCTCGATGAGGGTCTGCAACAATCCGGTCAGCAGCAGCACCACCAGCGCTCGCCACATCCAGGGGAGCGAAGAATTGGCCAGCTGCGAAACGCTGCGACCGGCGCTACCCACCCCTAGCAACCGCAGACTGATCATCAGCATGGTGGCAAACAGCACCGACAGAGCGATGATGTGGATCGACTGGGACACCGGCACCACCCAGAGCGCATCCTGCAGCGTGCGACTGAGCTCCGAATTGGCAATCTGTTCGGCCGTGGCCCTGAACATGCTGGACTCCTGAGCTGCCTCACCGCTGCAGCGTTTTTATTGGGTTGCTGTCGTCGGCCTGATTTTCGCCAGCCAGCTTGCCTGTCGCCACGCGACCCACCCCCACAGGCAATGCTGGTGGCCTCGCTCGGAGTCGAACCGAGATGGGCAAGCCCGGTCGATTTTGAGTCGACTGCGTCTACCAGTTCCGCCACGAGGCCGGCGAACGCATACGATACCCGAATCGTCCTCAAGCGCGCCATACTTGTACCCATTGATGCAAACAATGTGTAGCCGATGAAACACTGTCCCACCTGCGGCAACACCGTCCGGTACCGTATTCCGCCCGGCGACCAGCGCGAGCGCGCGGTCTGTAGCGAGTGCGGTCAGATCCACTACCAGAACCCGCGCATCATTGCCGGCTGCGTGGTGGAACATGCCGGGCTCCTGCTGCTTTGCCGGCGCGCCATTGAACCGCGGCGCGGCTATTGGACCCATCCCGCCGGTTTCATGGAGCTGGGCGAGACACTGCAGCACGCTGCCGCAAGGGAAACGCGCGAGGAAGCACTCGCCGAAGTACAGATCGGTTCGATGCTGACAGTGACCAATGTGCTGCATACCGGACAGGTGCACATCCACTTCCGCGGCACGCTCGCCGAGCCGGTATTTGGCTGCGGCACTGAAAGCCTCGACGTGAAGTTGTTCGAGGAATCCCGGATTCCCTGGGACGAAATTGCGTTCCAGAGTGTGGAATTCAGCCTGCGACGGTTCCTGGAGGACCGCCGGCTGGGGCGCGAATCACTGCATTTTCTCGACATCCCCTGAGCCGCTTTGGCAGAATATCCAAGGCGCCATCAGCGCCATTCCCAACGCTCCGGAGCCCGCCGATGACCTTTGTCGTGACCGAGAACTGCATCAAGTGCAAGTACATGGACTGCGTGGAAGTCTGCCCCGTGGACTGCTTCCATGCCGGGCCGAACTTCCTGGTCATCGATCCGGATGAGTGCATCGACTGCACACTGTGCGAGCCGGAATGCCCGGCAGAAGCCATTTATTCCGAGGAAGAGCTGCCGGCCGGTCAGGAACAGTTCATTGCTCTGAACAAGGAACTGGCCAAGCAGTGGCCAGTCATCACCGAGCGGAGCGCACCGCCGGCCGACGCCAAGGACTGGGACGGCAAACCGGGAAAACTCTCTCTGCTGGAACGCTGAGACCAGCGACCGGCAAGTACGCCGGCGTGCGGCTGGGTCTGTTTAGCGACCGGCCGCAGTCGCGGGCGCAGCCTGGCTCTTGAGCTCGGCCAGCAACTCTTTCGGCGGCATGTAACCGGGCAACAAGTCGCCCCTTTCGGTGAGGATGCCCGGCGTGCCGGTCAACCCGACGGCCTTGCCCAACGCGTAATGCTCCGCCACCGGATTGGAATTGCAGACCTTGCCCGGCAGGGTTGCATACATTTCCGACTGCTTGGCGCGCGTCAGCATGGCGTTGCGATCATCGGCACACCACACCTGCTCGGCGCGCTTCCAGGAAGGCGTATCGGGACCGGTGCGTGGGAAGGCCAGATAGCGAACACGAATTCCGAGGCGGTTGTACTCGTCCATCTGCTTGTGCAGCGCGCGGCAGTAGCTGCAATCCACATCGGTGAAGACGGTGACCGTGTACTTCACATCTTTGGAATCGCGCGGCGCGAACACCACCATGCTGGACTCGGCAACGGCACCCAGCAGCCCGCGGCGCAATTCCCGGCGCCGGGCATCGCTGAGATTGGTGTTGTCCGTCAGCTGGTAGAGGTCGCCGGCGAAGGCATAGCGACCATCGGCAGTGACATAAGCTAGGTCAGCCCCATGCCTATATTCGTAGATACCGGGCACCGGTGTGGCGCGCAGATCCGCGGCCTTGGCACCCGGAATCTTGGCTGCAACGGCCTGCAGTGGGTCAGTTTCGGCAGCGGGAAGCTGCTGCGGACAGGCCAGCAGCACGCAAAGCGTGGCGAGGAGAAACGAGGGGAAAAAGCGCCTCATGGGGAAATTGTAGCAAAGACACTCCCCGCCCCCAGTACGCATTAGCCAGTACGGCCGCGGTGCGGCGCCGCAGTTCAGCCCCGGGGATGATGCCGCGCATGCAGTTCCTTCATGCGCTCGCGGGCCACGTGGGTATAAATCTGGGTGGTGGACAGATCGCTATGACCGAGCAGTAACTGCACCACGCGCAAGTCGGCGCCATGATTCAGCAGGTGGGTTGCGAAGGCATGGCGCAGTGTGTGGGGTGAAAGCTCGCGTTCGATGCCAGCCTTGAGTGCGTAGCGTTTGATGATGTGCCAGAAGGCCTGCCTCGTCATGCGATTGCCGCGCCGGGTCGGGAACAAGTAATCCGTGGTGCGATCGAGCAAGATTTCATTGCGGGCCTCGGACATGAAGCCATTGAGCCAGCGCACCGCCTCATCACCGAGCGGAATCAGTCGTTCGCGATTGCCTTTGCCCAGCACGCGCAACACGCCCTGAGTGAGATTAAGTTGCCCTGCCCTGAGCCCAACGAGCTCCGAGACGCGCAGCCCGGTGGCATACAAAACCTCGAGCATGGCGCGATCGCGATAGCCGAGCGGATCCTGCGCCGAGGGAGCATTGAGCAGCGCCTCGACCTCGTTCTCGCTCAGCGACTTCGGCAGTGAGCGACCGATCCGCGGCAGCGCGATGCGCACTGTGGGATCTTCACGCATCACGCCATCGCGCACCATGACGCGATAGAAGCGACGAAACGAGGATAACTGTCGGGCCATGGAGCGCGGCCGCGCTCCAGATTCCACCCGCGAGGAAATGAAAGCCAGCAAATCACCTCGCCCGGCATGAGTCAGCGCGATCTTGCTGACGGAAAGCCAGCGGGCCAGCGCGAGCAGATCGGCGCGATAGGCGGCCAGCGTGTTGGGGGACAGGCCACGCTCCATCCAGACCAAGTCCAGGAAGCGCCCGATCGCGGGGTCCTGCTCGGCAGGCATCTCGGCCCTGATCTCCCCGGCTAGTGTTCGCATCGCGCTCCCAGACCGTTCCAAACCTGTGTGGATTATGCAAAGTGTTTCGGCCCGAAGCTGTGACTGCCCTCACAGCCTCCGGCAAGCTGTAACATTACAGGTCTTGCTGCCCATGGCTACCCACCCCGCCCCCCAACCGCCGCTACCCGTCAGAATCGCGTACGCCATGTATGCGTGGCCGGTGTTCCTGCTGCTCGCCGCTGCCACCCTGCCCGTGCTGCTGATCCTGCCGGGCCTCTCGCGCCGCCGGCGCTTGATACGTCGCGCTGCCGCGACGGCCCTGCGGTGCATCGGTATGCGGGTATCGGTCACGGGCCTCAGACACCTGCCACATCCGTGCGTGGTGGTCGCCAACCATGAAAGCTACCTAGACGGCGTGGCCCTGGCCGCCGCCCTGCCACCGCAATTCGGATTCGTGATCAAACGTGAGATGCGTGCCGTTCCGGGCGCCGGCTGGCTGCTGGAGCGGATCGGGGCGCACTTCATCCATCGCGGCAGCGAAAGTCGCGGTCGCCACGACACACGCCAAGTGCTGCGACGCGCAGAGCGAGGCGAGGCACTGGTATTCTTTCCAGAGGGTACTTTTCACAGGACGCCGGGCCTACTGCCTTTTCGCGACGGCGCCTTCGTAGCGGCGCAGCGTGCCGACCTGCCACTAGTGCCTCTGATCATTCGCGGGACACGCCGCTGCCTGCCGCCGGACACGGCATTCCCCTGGCCAGGTCGTATCCATCTGACCGTGTTGGAGCCACTGCGCGTCCGGCATCCCGGGGCCGCTGGCCGGGCCGAATTGCGCGATCGCGCGCGCGCACTGTTTATTGAGCAGCTGGAATCATGAAAGTCGCAGATTTGTATCGCACCGAACTGACGAACCACGGCTACCAGGCCGATCCAGCTCAGCTGGCCGCTGCCGCCCGCCTGGACGAACTGCGCGCAGAGCTGATGTCTTTAGTTGCTGGCAGTAACGGCCTGACACGTCTCCTGCGTCGCAATCCGCGCCGCGCCGCGCCCGCGGGCGGTCTCTACTTGTGGGGCAGCGTGGGGCGCGGCAAGACCTGGCTGGTCGACATGTTTTTCCAGTCACTGGAAACACCGCAGCGGCTGCGCAGCCACTTCCACCATTTCATGCGCGACGTGCACGCCGCACTGCGCGCGCAGCGTCAGCAGCGTGACCCGCTGAAACACGTGGCGCGCGAGTTGTCAGCGCAGTATCACGTGATCTGTCTGGATGAGCTGTACGTCAGCGATATCGCCGACGCGATGATCCTCGGCAAATTATTCGATGCACTGCTGGAGGCCGGCACCTCGCTGGTGATCACCTCCAACTGCGCTCCGCACGAGTTGTACCGTGACGGCCTACAACGCGCACGCTTTCTACCTGCCATTGCATTGCTGGAATCTCGTCTCGTTGTGCATGAGCTCGCGGGCAGCACCGACTACCGATTGCGCGCGCTGACCCGCGCACCGATCTACCTGTCTTCGGCGCAGCCTGCGCATGCGCGCGAAAAGATGGCCGCGTTGTTCGTACAGCTGGCCGGAGAAAGCGGCGAACATCACGCTGAGATTCGCGTCTCCGACCGACCACTGGCAGCGTGGCGCCGTAGCAGCGACGTGGTCTGGTTCAGCTTCGAAACACTCTGCGAGGGTCCGCGCAGTCAGAACGATTACGTAGAGATCGCAGCGCAGTTTCATACGGTGTTCGTTTCCGACGTCCCCCGCTTCGGTCCGGAACACGACAATGCTGCACGCCGTTTCATCGCACTCGTCGATGAGTTCTACGATCAGGGCGTCAAATTGGTATTGTCTGCGGCGACCGCGCCCACCGAACTTTACGCAGGCGAACGACTGCGCTTCGAGTTCGAGCGCACGGCCAGCCGCCTGATCGAAATGCAAAGCGAAGAATATCTGGCGCGCGAACACCACCGCCGCAACAAGGAGCGATCTTGAGCCATCCTGCGCATCGTCGATCCTGTGCACCAGCGGGCGCCGCATTAATCGGACTATTAGCAACACAGCTAGGCGCCTGCATGCGCCTGCCACCGCCCGCCTCCACCGACGGGCTGCACACAGAGGCCCTGCTCGCACGGAGCGCAACGCAGGGGGCCGAGCAGAGCTCCAGCGCGGCCACCTGGCCGGCAGCACGCTGGTGGGAACAATACGGTTGGACAGAACTCAACGGGCTGGTGAGCCGCGCACTGCACGACGCGCCCACACTGATCGCCGCCCAGGCTCGCGTGACTGCAGCCAGTTCAGCCGTGGACATCGCATTGGCAGATAGCCGCCTGCAGGTCACCGGCGAGGCGCAACTGCAGCGTCAACGACTCAGTGATAACGGTTTGTTTCCGCCAAAGCTGTTGGGTTTCCAGTGGTACTCGCCCAGCGATCTTGGAATCACGGCGCGCTATGACCTCGATCCGGGCGGACGCCATCAGGCGGAAGAGCGTCTTGCCATGGCGCACGTAGCGCTCGCCGAAGCAGAGCGCGCAGCGGCTGAACTGATGCTCAGCGATGCCGTCGTCCGAGCCTACATGACTTGGCAGATCGATCACGCCGGCTACGAAATTGCGCAGCAGACGCTCACATCCCTCGACCGAGAGATCGCCATTGCGGGTGCACGAGCCGCAGCTGAGCTCGCTCGCGCCGACGAGTCGGTGTCGCTGCAGGAGGCGCGGCACGCTGCGCTGGAAAGAGCTGGTGAATATCGGGCAGCGATGCGGCTCAGCCAGGTCGCTATTGCAGCACTGATTCAGGTGGAGCCTGACTCCATGCCGCCATTGACCGCGCAGTCACTGTCCGCGCCTCACTCAGCCCTGCCCGCGCGCGCTTCGCTGGATCTGATGGCACGCCGCCCGGATCTGATCGCGGCCCGAGCGCGCGTCGCGGCCGCTGGTGCTGACACCGATGTGGCGCGTGCCGGCTATCTGCCCGATGTCGACCTGCGCGCACTGCTCGGACTGTCCAGCCGCGATGTCGAACACCTGCTGCAATCCGGCAGCTGGGCGCCGCAGTTCAGCGCGGCACTACACCTGCCGCTGTTCGATGCCGGACGGATACGTGCCCGCCATGCCAGCGCTCAGGCCGAATTGCAGGCCACGGTGGCTGACTACAACGAGCGGCTGCTACGAGCAGCCGAATCGATCAATGTGGCGCTGACTGAACGAGCAGCCGCTGGCGTGCAGTGGCAATTGCGTGCCGAGCAGACCAGTGCTGCGGCCACGCTGCGAAATCTGGCGCAGCAGCGCAGCGACGCTGGTTTGAGCGACATGCGACCGGTACTGGCGGCGACGCGCCACTGGCTGGAAAAACAGGACGCCCAGCTGCAAAGCCGGCGCGCGCAATGGATGTGCGAACTGAACTTGATACGGGCTCTCGGAGGCGGTTATGGAACAGGCGAATAACACCGACAATCATGGCGGTGACAACGGCAACCGTCCACGGCGCCGTGTTCTACTGATACTGATCGCACTGTTCGTCTTCATCGGCGGCGCATGGTTCGCTTGGTGGTGGTTAGTGCTGTCACAGCGCGAGTCCACAAATGATGCCTATGTCGCGGGCAACCTCATCGCGGTCTCAGCACAGGTGGGCGGCACAGTGGTATCCGTGGCAGCCGACGACACGCAGCGCGTGGAGGCGGGCCAGGAACTGGTCGCACTGGAATCGACTGAGTCGCGACTGCAACTGCAGAAGGCAGCCGCGTCACTGGCGCTGGCTGTGCGTAACGCCCGACAGCAATCGGCCACGGCCGGTCAGTTCGACGCACTGGTGCAGCAACGAAGTGTTGAGTTGAAATGGGCCGAAGCGCAGCTGGCCCGTCGCCAGCCGCTGCTGGCGAGTCAGGCCGTTTCTTCTGAAGAGGTCCGACAAGCCGAGACCGGTGTCGACATGGCACGCGCCGCTCTGCTGGTAGCTCGCCAACAGGCTGCTGCGGCACACGCCCTCACCTCACAACGACCGCCCGAAGAGCAACCCGCCGTCATTGAAGCCCGCACGCAATACGAACAGGCATGGATTGCAGTGCATCGCCACCGTGTACTGGCTCCGTCCAGCGGCTATGTGGCGCGTCGCACGGTGCAGGCCGGGCAGCGCGTGCAACCTGGCGAGCCACTGCTGACCATCGTGCCGCTGGAGTCAGTCTGGGTGGATGCAAATTTCAAGGAGCCGCAGTTGCGCGCACTGCGAATCGGACAGAAGGTCCGGCTCACCGCTGACGTCTACGGCAGCGACGTCACGTTCACCGGTCAGGTCGCGGGCGTTGCAGCCGGCACCGGCTCGGCGTTCGCTCTGCTGCCGCCGCAAAATGCCACCGGTAACTGGGTGAAGGTGGTGCAGCGCATACCGGTACGCATCGCTCTCGATCCCGCGCCGCTCGCGAAATTCCCGCTGCGCATCGGCCTGTCGATGTCAGTTCAGGTCAACACAGAAGATCGCTCAGGCGCATTGCTGCCCACTGCGTCCAGTCGGACGGAGATCGTCGGAACACGCATGTATGAGGCTGATGCGGCGGCTGCGGCCACCGCTGCTGCCCTTGTCATGCGCGGCGCAACGCCAACGCCTCCATGAGCGCGTCCTCCGCCGGCACCGTGCCGGGCGGCACGGCACCGCCCGCGCTGCAGGGCGCGACACTGGTCATGCTGACCATCGTGATCAGCCTGGCAACATTCATGGAAGTGTTGGACATGACCATCGTCAATGTCTCGATCCCCGCGATCGCAGGCACATTGGCGGTCAGTCCCACTGAAGGCACTTGGGCCATCAGTTCCTACACTCTGGCTGCAGCCATCATGCAGCCACTCACCGGCTGGCTGGGTCGCCGCTTCGGCGAGGTGCGCACATTCACGGTCTCGGGCACGTTGTTCGTGGTGTTCTCGGCGTTGTGCGGGCTGTCCAACAGCATGACGATGCTGGTCGTCGGTCGCATCCTGCAAGGTCTGGTGTCAGGCCCCATGGTGCCGATGGCGCAGGCTCTGCTGTTGCGGAACTACCCGCCGCAGCGCCGCGCCATCGCCATGTCCATCTGGGGCATGGTGGTATTCATCGCGCCGATCTGCGGTCCGGTACTCGGCGGCTGGATCACCGACAATCTCAGTTGGCCGTGGCTGTTCTTCATCAACGTTCCGGTGGGACTGTTCGCGATTGGCGTCAGTGCCATGCTGCTGCGCGGGCGGGAGACCACGCGCACACCGGCGCGAGTTGATGCCATTGGCCTGCTGCTGCTCATCGCCGGTGTGGGCGCACTGCAATTCATGCTCGACCGCGGCAATGAACTGGATTGGTTCGAATCGACGATCATCCGCGTCGCAGCGATCATCGCTGTCGTGGCGCTCAGCCTACTCATCGCCTGGGAGCTCACCGACCGGCACCCGATTCTCGACCTGCACCTGTTCAAGCACCGTAATTTCACGGTCGGTCTGATCTGCCTTTGCGTAGGCTTCTTCTGCTTCTTCGGCGCCGTGGTGGCCTATCCGCTCTGGCTGCAAACCACCGTCGGCTACACCGCGGAATGGGCCGGACTGGCCACCGCACCGGTGGGCATTCTCGGCATCCTGCTGATGCCTGTGGTGGGCGCGAACATCCGGCGACTGAATCCGCGCGTTCTCGCCAGCATGGGTTTTCTGGTGTTGTCGTTCGTGATGTACTGGGCTGGCAGCCTGAACGCACACGGCGACTTCTGGAGTTACGTGGAACCGCGCCTGCTGCAGGGTGTGGGACTGGCGTGCTTCTTCCTGCCCCTGCAGCAAATTATGTTCTCGGACGTCAAACCGAATGAATTCGCCGCGGCATCCGGTCTCAGCAGTTTCTTGCGCAGTATTGCCGGATCTACGTCCACCGCTCTCTCAGTCTGGCTGTGGACCGAACGCACGGATTATCACGCCGCCACACTGGCGGCCGGCATTCAGTCCGGTGGCGCCTGGCTCGACTGGTCGGCCCGTTTCAATGCCGCCGGCGGTGACGGTGCATTACTCCCGTACACATTTTTTCAGATCACGCGCGAAGCGCAGACACTGGCGATCAACGATCTGATGCGCGTGTTTAGCGTCATCCTTCTGCTGCTGGCGCCGGTGATCTGGCTTTCACGGCCGGCCCGTGGTGGAGCGCCCGTCGCCGGCGGGCACTAGAAACGGCCTCGAGATGTTACGATTCGCCTCATGAAGGGGGGGACCATCGTGGCCGATTTTTCGGTGCCATATCTGCAGCTGCTGGACGCAGACGGCAGACTGACTGGCCCTTTGCCATCGTTGGCGGACAACCCTCAGGAATGGCTGGCCATGTATCGCATGATGGTGCGCACGCGCCTCTTCGATACCAAGGCCGTTAACCTGCAGCGGACTGGCAAGCTGGGTACCTACCCACCCTGCCTCGGCCAAGAGGCAGTGCATGTCGGCGTCGGCGCAGCTCTGCTGCCGCAGGATGTGGTTTTCCCGGTCTACCGAGAGATCGGAACCAAGTTCTGGCGAGGCGTCACGCTGCGCGACGTGCTGCTCTACTGGGGTGGCGACGAGCGCGGCACCCATTACGTGAACACGCCGCAGGACTTCCCCTTCTGCGTGCCCATTGCTTCACAGATGCCACATGCCGCCGGTGCGGCACTGGCGTTCAAGCTGCGCGGCGAAGCGCGTTGCGCGCTCGGCTATATCGGCGATGGCGGCACATCTCAGGGTGCCTTCTATGAGGCCATCAATTTCGCCGGCGCACGCGGACTGCCGCTGGTCACAGTGGTCGTCAACAACCAATACGCGATCTCCGCGCCGGTGCGGGTGCAGACCGCTTGCGAGACGCTGGCCCAGAAAGGCATTGCCGCAGGTATGCGCTGCCTGCAGATTGACGGCAACGACTTATTGGCGGTACGCGTTGCCGTGGGTGAAGCCGCCGAGCGTGCGCGCCGCGGTGACGGGCCGACGCTGATCGAAGCACTGACCTACCGGCTCTCCGATCACACCACTTCAGATGACGCTAGCCGCTACCGCGACGCCGAGGAAGTCACTGCGGCTCGCGCGCGCGAACCGATGGTCCGCATGCGTCGCTTCCTCGAGGAACGCAAGCTGTGGAGCGATGCGCAGGAAGCCGCTTGGCGCGCTGAATGCAGTGCCGAGATCGAAGCCGCCGTGCAAGAGTACCTCACCACTCCGCGACAGCCTGTCGATTCGATGTTCGATCATGTCTACGCGGAACTACCGCGCAGTCTGGAATGGCAACGTGAGGAGGCGCGCCGCTTCAGCGGGCGCCGCTAAACCATGGCACAGATCAGCATGGTGGAGGCCATCAACCTCGCCCAGGCGTGGGAGTTGCAGAACGATCCAGACATGGTGGTACTCGGCGAGGACGTGGGCGTCAATGGCGGTGTTTTCCGCGCGACCAGTGGCCTGCAGCAGCGCTTCGGCGCACAGCGTGTCTTCGACACCCCGTTGGCCGAGGGACTGATTGCCGGCGTCTCTGTTGCACTGGCTGCGCAGGGACTCAAGCCCGTGGCGGAAATCCAGTTCATGGGATTCATCTATCCCGCGCTCGACCAGATCGCCAGTCACATGGCGCGGTTGCGCAATCGCACGCGTGGCCGCATCACCTGCCCACTGGTGCTGCGCATGCCCCATGGCGGAGGCATCCACGCGCCGGAGCATCATTCGGAGAGTCTGGAAACCCTTTTGTGTCATCACCCGGGTCTGCGGGTGCTGTGCCCCTCCTCACCTCAACGCGCCTACGGCATGCTGCTCGGTGCGATTCGCTCTCCCGACCCGGTGATGTTCCTGGAACCCGTGCGACTGTATCGACTCGCCAGACAAGAGGTACAGGATGACGGTCAGGCGTTACCAATTGATCGCTGCTTCCGCCTGCGCAATGGCGATGACGTGACGCTGCTGAGCTGGGGTGCCATGACCGTTGAGGCCATGAAAGCGGCCGAGCGACTGGCGAAGGAAAACATTCAGTGCGATGTGCTCGACGTGGCGAGCCTCGCGCCCATCGACTTCGATTCAATATTGGACTCGGTGGTCAAGACCGGTCGATTGGTGATTGCTCACGAGGCCGTGCGCACCTGCGGTGTCGGTGCCGAGATTGCCGCGACGGTGGCCGAGCATGCGCTTTATGACCTGCGCGCGCCGGTGCGCCGGGTCACAGGCTACGACACCATCATGCCGCTGTATCGGCTCGAGAACGAATACCTGCCCGGCGTCGAACGCATCGTCGATGCAGTGCGCGCGACGCTGGTCGACGGATGAGACATAGGCCGGAACAGCCGATGAGGACGAACCGATGAGCACTTTCCGTCTGCCGGATCTCGGTGAGGGACTGACCGATGCCGAGATCGTGCGCTGGCATGTTCAGGTCGGCGATACCGTTGCGGTCGACCAGCCACTGGTTTCACTAGAAACCGCCAAGGCCGTGGTCGAAGTGCCATCGCCTTGCGCCGGAGTCATCCGGACACTTCATGGCGCAGCCGGTGACCGACTGGAAATCGGCGCAGCATTGGTCGACTTCGAGGGCGACGCGGCTGCAGGCGCCGGTGACAGCGGCACGGTGGTGGGCCACATGCCTGCGGAAAGCGGCGAATACGCCACCGGTACCACCAGCGATGCGCCAGGCACCGCCAGCCTGCAGCGCATTCAGGCCGTGCCGGCCGCGCGCGCACTGGCGCGGAGCCTCGGTGTTGATCTGAGCACCCTCACCGGCACGGGCAAGGGTGGAGTCATCATGCTCGCGGATGTGATCGCCAGCGGGCTGCCCAGCCTGCCGAGCGCCGCCCCCCGCGGCAGCACCATGCGCCCCGCCCCGCAGATTCCGCCGGGCGGAGACGGACAGGTGCAGGAACTCAAGAGTCTGCGCCGCGCGATGGCGCAGAGCATGTCGCTGTCGCGCGATTCGGTCATGGAATGCACCGTGGTCGATGATGCCGACCTGCAGCGCTGGAATGGTCGCAACGATTACACCGTGCGTGTGCTGCGAGCCATCGCTCGTGCATGCACCGCCGTACCTGGACTCAATGCCTGGTACGACAGCGATGCGCAGGCACGGCGATTATTCGAACAGGTGCACGTCGGCATTGCGGTAGACACCCCCGATGGCCTGCTGGTGCCGGTGATGCGCAATGTCGGCGCACGCAGCGCCGAGGATCTGCGGACCGATCTCGAACGCCTCAAGAAAGGCGCGTTAGCCCGAACACTGCCGGGCGACGAACTGCGAAATTTCACTTTCATGCTCTCGAATTTCGGCATGATGGCCGGGCGTTATGCAACGCCGGTGGTGGTCCCACCGGCCGTAGCAATTCTTGGCACGGGACGCACCCGCGACGATGTCGTGGCGGCGGACGGTCGTGTCGAGATCCATCGCCGTATGCCCCTCTCTTTGACCTTTGATCATCGCGTGGTCACCGGTGCGGAGGCCGTACGTTGGCTGGCCGCGCTGATTCGCGATCTTGAACTGACGGAGTAATGTGATGCCCGGAAAGCTGCTGCTGGTGCGCCATGGACAAAGCACCTGGAACCTCGCCAACCTGTTCACCGGCTGGGTCGACGTCGACCTGACCGAACAAGGCATGCAAGAAGCCCGACAGGCCGGTGTTGAGATTCAACGCGCCGGCTTTGTCCCTGACATGGTCTTTACATCGATGCTCAAGCGCGCGATCCGCACTCAGTGGCTGATCCTCGACGCGCTCGATCTGCTGTGGCTTCCGGTGGAGCGCTCTTGGCGCCTGAATGAACGCCACTATGGCTCGTTGCAGGGTCTGGACAAGGCCCAAACGGTCGCCGAGCACGGTGAGGCACAGGTTCTGGTCTGGCGCCGCAGCTACGACGTGCCGCCCCCGCCGCTGCCGCTCGACGATCCGCGTCACCCGCGCTTCGACCGGCGCTACTCTGCGGTTGCGGCGGCGGATCTGCCGGCCACCGAGTCACTCAAGACGACGCTGGATCGCGTCCTGCCCTACTGGCAGCAGCGCATCGCGCCCGAACTTCTCGCGGGCCGCAACGTCATGATTGTCGCGCATGGCAACAGCCTGCGCGCACTGGTGAAGATGCTCGATAACATGAGCGAGGCGGCCATTGTGGAGCTGAACATTCCCACCGGCGTTCCGCTGCTCTATGAACTGGATGCACAGCTCAAGCCGGTGTCCAGCCGTTATCTCGGCGATCAGGAAGCCATCAAAGCTGCGGCTGAAGCGGTCAAGAAGCAGACCGCCGCCAAAAAGAGCTGATCGGGTAATCGAACGCTGAGGCGAGGCCGTCCGGCGGGCGGCCTCGTCGTTAATCCTGCAGACGTACCGGGCGGAGGCGCTGCGAACCATCCTGTGCCGGCTTGCCAACGCCCGCGGTAGCCCAGCCGTCATAACTGGCACCGTGCTGGCGCGCTAACTGCCGATAGCGGCGCGAATGATCACGCATGGTCTCGACGGACACACGCAGGGCTTTGCCGGCGTGCAGCGAATACCCGGAAGCACCTTCGCTGGTGGCCGCTTTGAAATCCACGCTGCAGCCGTCAGCACGGAGGGCAGTGGCCAATGATTCACAGGCACTGGCATCCGGAACACCAAAGAAAAATGCAATGTCCACGGGCTGGAAGCCCTGCCCGCCCTGCGCACGGTAATTGCGCACGAGCTGCGCATCCCAGTCGTCGCCACGCTGCCGCTGCATGCGCCGCATCACGAAGAAAACGCGCAGCAGTGCCAGGAAGGCGCCCCCACCGAGAAAAAGGTAGACCAGCGTCACCGCGCGCCGCCTATTCCTCGGGAGCGATAGTCACCTTCAGCCCGGACAAGGCTTCGGTGAGATGGATCTGGCAGGAGAGTCGCGAATTGGGCTGATGAGCGGTGAGATCGCGGACCATGTCGAGCTCATCGGACATCGGCTTGGGCAGCTTATCCACCCACGCCGGATCCACGTAAACATGACAGGTGGCACAGGAGCACATGCCACCGCAGATGGCGGTGACGCCGTCATCCATGTCGCGCAGCGGCTCCATCAGCACTCCGCCGGCGGGCGCGTTGATATCGTGTTCCTTGCCGTCGCGATCCACAACTTTCAGCAGGGGCATGTCTGATCCTCTATCCGTTCCGGCGCTAGGCACGGGGCGCGCTAGTGTGCCCACTCGCCGCCCCGGTTTCCAGCACTGCGGGCGGCGATTCTCCGCGGGCCAAGTACCAGAGACTGCCCAGCGCGCGGTGCAAGGCCAGAGCGGCGTCGAAACGCGCTGCAAGGCGCTCGCCGCGGATGCCGGCCCGTTCAGCGGCGTGCGCCAGATCGCCGAGGACCTCCGGTAACCAGACCGCGAAAGCCGCCAAATCCCAAACCGGATCGGCACACTGCGTGAATTCCCAGTCAATGAGCCACAAGCGGCCCGCCGATTCGATCACGTTCCCGGGCAATGGATCGCCATGGGTCAGCACACGTGGCGCGGCTGCAGCCTCAAGTTGTGCTGCTGCCAGCTGCGCGGCATCCAGACAGGCGCCCACCTGCGGCCCCGGTGCCGCCGACTGCGCATAGTCATGGGCTAATCGAAGGGGCTCAAAGGGCCAGCATTCCTGCGGTGGCAGCGGCAGCCGATGGACACGACCGAGCATTTCACAGAGTCGTTCGCGCTGAGTTGCCTGCGAGAAATCCTCCGGCGTCCAAACGCGACCATCGATGAAGTCACACACCAGCACATCACCGGCATCACTACGCCAAAGAATGCGCGGGGCCATTCCAGCCTGAGCTGCCAGCGCATGCGCGACGCCCTCACGCTGACGGTTCACACCCGGTCGACGCCATGCCGGTCCGTCCTCACGCAACAGGAAATGGCCCGCAGGGGTATCGACGCGCCAAAGATTGTTGACGCTGCCGCCCGTGAGGGAGCGCAATGCGCGTATCCCGGCACCGTCTTGACCGGCACCAGGCACTCGCGCCAGCGACTGCTGGCGCGGCTGCTTTACCGCTGCGTCTGCCACTGGCGGCGCCACTGCAGATACCCGCTAACGGCGATCAACAGAAAACTGCCATACAGCGCGGCCGTCACCGGATGTCCCTGACGAGCGAACAAGAAAATAGTCACGGCGTCGAGCGCGATCCAGTAAAGCCAATTCTCCAATACCGAGCGCACCACCAGCCAAGTCGCGAACAGGCTGCCGATAGTGGTCAGTGAATCGAGGAATGGCCAAGCCGCATCGAATTGACCGGCCAACCAGCGCGCGCAGGCCAACGACAGCACCACAATACCCAGCGCCGCCAGCGCATGCCGCGACCAAGGCCAGCTGGTTATGCGGCCCTGCTCCTGTTCCTGGTTCCGCGTCCAGCTCCACCAGCCGTAGCCAGCCATGGCCACGTAGTACACCTGCAGTACCGACTGCATGGGCAGTCGGGCAGCAGCCGACAACCACACATAGAACAGCGAGCTGATGCCACCAGCAATCCAGCCACTGCGCCGACGGCGCGCAATCAGCACCACGTACACCACGCCCAATGCCGCAGCCAACAGCTCCGCGGGCGAAGTTGCCAGCAGATCGCGCCACAGCTGCTGCAGCATTGCGGCATCCATCTTTAGGACTCTGCTGCCAGCGGTCCGAGCACCTTCATCACGAAAACGGCCTTGGCGTTCTCATTAAAGGTGCGGCCGATCTCAGATTGCACCAGCGGCATCACCACAGCGAACTCGCCAAACACTTGCGTGCTCATCGCATTGGTCACCACGCGTACGCGCGGCTCCGTATTGAGATGCGCGATGAAATCGCGAATCGGCGGAATGTAGTCGGCATTTAATGGATAGAGACTGATCTCGACACCGATCTGCATGGCAGGCTCCTTACAGTTCAGGGAAGTGATAACGCAGGCTCAGCCCGATCTGACGCGTATCGCCGCGCTCAAGATACAGCTTGTTGGCGAAGTCAGGCGGCTCGTTGCCAAAGTAGAAGCCGTGCAGAGCACTATCTTGATTGAACAGATTGCGCACCCACAGACTCGCGTCCCAGCGCGTTGCGACCAGCCCGGCTCGCAGATTGATCGAGCCATGGGGCGCGGCGCGCTGATCATGGCTGGCGCTGAAGTAATAACCGGCCGAGCGCGCTGCATCGACATGCAACTGCCACTTGGCAAAGCCACCGCTGGCCAGCGCGAGCTTCGATGCATGTTCGTAATCGACGCTCAGACTGCCCTGCCAAGGGGCGGCATATTCCTGCGCCCGACCCGAAAGATCGCGACGCTCGACATGCGGATTGAAGGCCGCGTCGTAGGTCACCATGTTGTAGGCGAAATCGATATAGCGCGTTCCCAGCAGTCCGAGTGATGCGCCGACGTGCCAATGCGGATCCACCTGCAAGCCGCCCTCAGCCTCCAAACCATAGTTTTCGCCGCGCGCCGCATTGTCGGTGTAGTACTCGTAGGTGAGCGGATCGGTGGGATCGACCTGCACAGAACTCGACACTTGCTGATCAACACGCCGCATGTAGAACACGTCGGCCTGCCAGTTCCAGCGGCCATCGGTGCTGCGCTGCTTGTGGCCCAACTCTAGGTTCCACAGGTATTCGGGCCGGAACTGACGACGTGAGGCCGGGAGCGAAGCGCCAATATTGAAGCCACCGGCACGGAAGCCGCGCGCCAGTGTCAGGTAATCGTGTGACTGCGGGGTGCGCTCCCGGCTCAGGGAAAGGTTGCCGCCCCACATACGATCCGTGGGATTGAAAGCCACTGCATCCGTATCGTTGTAATGAGCCTGACGCTGCTCGCCGCGCAGGCCGGCGCTCAGCGCCCAAGGGCCGTCCAGCGGCATGTCAAGCTGGCCATAGACAGCCGTGTTACGAGCGCGGTAGCGAGAACCGAGCTGCGTGTAGACCGCGCCGTTGTATAGATCCAGCTGATCATTACCTTCGGACAATCGCAGCGTATACAGACCGACCAGCCAACTGGCACGACCCGCAATACGATGATCGGCATCACCCGTCAGACGCAGATCCTGAGCCACCGTCCTGCGTGTGCGGTGGGTACTGGAGGTGAAGTCATAGGGTACGCAGAGTGACGGATTGGGCCGGCAGTCGGGCTGCTTCGCCCAGAAAGCGTCGTTGCCCCAATCACCATCAAAGGAGAAAAGAATATTGGAGTCCGCCACGCTGGTGAGGCTTCGCAGTTCACCGAGCTCTGCCAAGCGCCACTGCAGTGCCAGCGCTGCACCATCGGAACGCTGCGCGTCGCGACCGGGCTTATCGGATTGCGTGATACGAGAGTTGTCGATGGACCAGCCGTCATAGCCGTTATCGAGATTGACGTGCATCAGCGTCAGGTCGGCACGGAAGTCCGCGCTGGTCTGCAGAGCCAGACGTCCACGCAAAGTCGTTTCGTCGTAGCCGTTGGTGTCATCGCGGTTCAGGAAGGCGTTATGACGGAAGCCGTCGCCCTTGTATTGCTGTGCAACCAGCCGCCAGCCGACCCGCGAGTTGGCGCCGCCGAGACTTTCAGCCTGCCCCAGCGCAACACCTGCAGAACGCGTAGCGTGATCACCCGCCG
The DNA here is from genome assembly GCA_947452065.1 of Gammaproteobacteria bacterium. Lineage (GTDB taxonomy): Bacteria > Pseudomonadota > Gammaproteobacteria > Steroidobacterales > Steroidobacteraceae > FEN-1191. The sequence goes on along the minus strand of CANGBB010000001.1, from coordinate 289,469 downwards.
TCACTTCGGCCTCCCCACCCGCGCCACTGAGAGGATCACGGGTTTGCACGCTGATCAGTCCAGCCAATGCGTTGGCGCCATAAGCACTGCCCTGCGGGCCGCGCAGCACGTCAATGGCCTGCACGTCGAACAGGGTTGCTGGCATACCAACACCGGAGAAGTCGATGCCATCAATCAGGAAGCCCACGGAGGGATTCGGCGCGCCCTGATACTGCTCCTGCTCGCCGATACCGCGCAGCTGGAAATACCGCGGCCGCGAGGTGCCACCCGCAGCAGAGAGATTAGGTACGAGCGAGAGCACATCAGCGAAATGCTGCACGCCCGACTTTTCCAGGCGTGCGCTGTCGAGTTCGGTGACGCTTTGAGGAAGCTGCTCGGCGGGTGCGGGTCGCAGCACGGCGGTCACAACCACGGGCTCGAGCTCAGCCTCCGCGAGACGCTCAGCAGCACCCACTACGGGCGCGAGGGCGCCCAGCATTGCAGGAATAAAAAAGGAACGGACGTACGGATTCATCTGCCTACTCCCTCCGCCGGTACTAGCCGGATCAGGTTCAACGGGTTTGCCGACCATCGGCATCTCAGGCTACGAAGAGCCACCCCAAGGTCGTTTTACTCTAGCACGAAGTGCGTATCCGATGCGCTAGGATCTACCCATGAACACCGCTCCCCAACGCAGCGTCCGCGTATTCCAGGTCGACGCATTCACACGTCAGCGCTTCGCAGGCAATCCTGCCGGCGTCGTCCTCGATGCCGAATCGTTGAGCGAGGACGAAATGCGCGCCATTGCGCGCGAACTGAACAACGGCGACACCGCTTTTGCATTGCCACCCTCGTCGACGGATCACGATATCGCCGTGCGCTTTTTCACACCAAGAGCCGAGGCCGGATTCGTGGGTCATGCCACGGTCGCGCTGCATGCGGTGCGCACCGCTCTGGGCCTGCCGCCCGCGCGACGTCAGAAGCAGAAGACCGGATTGGTGAACATTGACTGCAGCTCAGACAACGGTGCCACGCGTGTGCACATCCAGCAGCCGGCTCCGCGGTTGCGCGGCGCCCTCGCCGGTGAGTCACTGGCGGCGGTGCTCGCAGCGCTGAACCTGACGCCCGACCAACTCGATCCGCGCTGCCCACCGACCTTGGCTGGTGAAGGCAGTACACGCGCGCTGCTGGGACTTCGCGATGCCGCCACACTGGCCGGCATTCAGCCGGCGCTGGCGACGCTGGCGGCGTTATCCCCTCAGGTGGGCGCTCAGGGATATCTCATCTACACACTCGATTCGCGCATCGCCGGCTGCCTGACCGAGGCACGCATGTTCTGCCCCGCTATCGGCATCAATGAGGATCCGGTCAGCGGCAATGCGCATGGCATGCTCGGCGCTCTGCTGCAAAGTGCTGACCTGCTTCCTGCACCGGCTGCGGACGGCCGCCGCCACTTCATTGGTGCCCAGGGCCACCACATGCATCGACCCGGACAGGTGCATATCGCCGTCGAGCCCGGCGAAGCGCAGGGGTCCACGGCCGGAGTGACTCTCAGCGGCGAGGCGGTGATCGTGTTCGAGACGCGTATCACCCTGTAAATCGGCTGTACGCGGGGCCTGCGTGCGCCGCACCCTCGGCATCAGTGCAGCAGGTAAATCACTGCCAGCAGCCCGGCCCCGGTCATAGTGATGAAGTACGGTAGCGCCATCCACACCATGCGCCCGTAAGACAGCCGCAACAGCGGCGCCAGCGCCGAGGTCAGCAGAAACAGGAACGCGGCCTGTCCATTGGGCGTCGCCACGCTGGGAATGTTGGTACCCGTGTTCACTGCAACGGCCAGACGCGCGTACTGATCAGCGGAAATCAAACCACCGTCAAAAGCCTTCTTGATTTCGGTGATGTAAACCGTAGCCACGAATACATTGTCGCTGATGGCGGACAGCGCGCCGTTGGCCAGATACAGCCATGCGGTCTGCCCAGCGCCCCGCTGGCTCAGCACCCAGTCCACGATGGGCTGGAACAATGCCTGATCGTGAATCACTGCAACGATGGCAAAGAACACCACCAGCAAAGCCGTGAAGGGAATGGCTGTCTTCATGGCCTCGGCAAGCCGATGTTCCTCAGCCACACCCAACAGCGCGGTCAAGCACACCACGATGGCCAGACCGATGAGCCCCACCTCAGCCCAATGCAGCGCCAGCGCAATCACCAACAGTACGGCGGCGGCACCCTGAACCAGCAGTCGCCAGCGATCGCGCGTGGTGCGCTGCTGCGCTTCACGTTGCTCATGCTCAGCCAGCATCTGCCGCACTGAGGGCGGCACATCAGCACCGAAACCGAACAGCCGAAACTGTTCCAGCCCTACACAGGTGAGCAGACCCACTGCGAGCACCGGCAGGGAAACAGGCGCCACCTGCTGCGCGAACTGCATGAAGCTCCAATCCATGACATGACCAATCAGGAGATTTTGCGGCTCACCCACCAGTGTGCAGACACCACCGAGCGCCGTGCCGACGGCCGCATGCATCAGCAGCGCCCGTAATGCCTGACGGAATTGCCGTAACTCGCCCGCCCGTTCCTCGGGCAGATGAACGTCATGTCCCAGATGCTCGTCAGCCACCTCTCCACCGGCGGCCGCGATGAAATAGATGCGATAGAACCCGAGCGCCACGGTCATCACGACCGCGATGACCGTCAGCGCATCCAGGAAGGCGGACAACAGCGCAGCGGCCGAGCAGAACGCTAGGCCGAGCAGCACACGCGAGCGCAGCGCCACCAGCACCCGCGCAAAGATGAACACCAACAGCTCCTGCATGAAGGCAATGGCCGAGACCATGAAGAGCAGGAGCAGTAGGATGGGCAGCCCGTGACCGGTCTCGGCATACACTCGCTCTGGCGTCGTGAGACCAAGCAACACGGCCTCGATGGCGAGCAGACCTCCGGGGGCCAGCGGATAACACTTCAGCGCCATCGCCAGAGTGACGATGAACTCGATAACGAATGCCCAGCCCACAACCGTGTTGCCGGCCAGCGCCCACAGCAACACATTGCCTACCAGCGCGGCCAGCAGACCCACCTTGTAGGCGCGAGGCGCATGCCCCATGAATCCAGCGAATGCAGTGAGCAGAAGGCTATGAACCCCCTGCCGCAAAGTGCTCGTCACGATCCGCTCCCCGGGTGCCGACGTGCTGCAAGAATGCACCAGATCGCCTGCAGAATCACGATTGAAGCGACCATGTAGGGCGAACCGTGTCCCAGATGGCTGTAGATGAAGCCCGAACTCATCGGACCCAACACACGCGCCAGCGACGCCCCTGACTGGTATAGACCCATCACGGCGCCGCGATTTCCCGGCTCCGACTGCCTCGAGGCCAGCGCCGAACCACAGGGACTGAAGGCGCCGGAGCCGGCACCGATCAACATCAGCGCAACCACCGCACTACCGAGGCTGTGGCCGATCGCCAACACCGCCAACCCGGCCGTGTAGCTGCAAATGGCGCCGATGGCCACGCGATACTCACCAAAGCGCGGCACCAGCCGTCGCACCAAGCCGCCCTGCATGGTCACTGCGACCATCGCCAATGCCAGGAGCGACAGGCCAATGGTGCGTGGGCCGGCGCTGAAGCGGTTCATGGCCCAGACCGCAAAGATGGACTCGAGCGTGGACTGGGCAAAAGTGACCAATATGCCGGCCAGCGCCACCCAGCGCAGGCCCGGCTTCTCGCGCAGCAGCTGCAGCGGACTGGAGTGACGCCGTTCGGCCGCATGCCCGCGGCGCTGCTCCGCGGTGAGACTCTCGGGCAGTCGCAGCAACACCAGCAGCAGCGCCACCAGGGCCAGCGATGCGGACAGCAGCGCGGGCCCCATGAAGTTTGCGGCCATTTCGTCATCGCCGGCCAATACGCCGCCGATGGCGGGACCAAGCATGAAGCCGATACCGATGGCCGCACCCATCATGCCCAGCACGCGAGCCCGATTCTCCGGCCGACTGATGTCACTGGCATAGGCCATGACCGTCACAATGCTGCCGGCCATCAGTCCGTTGAGCGCGCGCGCCGCAATCAGCCAGCCGATGCTGCGCGCCGTGCCCAACATCAGATACGACACGGCACCCACCGCCATGCTGGCCATGAGCACAGGGCGGCGACCGAAGCGGTCACTGAGCCGACCGAGCACCGGGCTGGCCAGAAGCTGGCACAGCGAATACACGCCGAGAATGGCCGTAATGGCCGTAGCGGAGGCGCCAAAGCGATCAGCCATGTAAGGGACCAACGGCACCATGATGCCGAAGCCCAACACGTCGATCACGCAGATGAAGAAAAGAGTCGGCAATGCACCCATGTCAGCGTCTCGGCACCTGTTGATCCCGCCCGTCGGCGCGAGCCGCAGGTTGCATACTGTTCTCAGCCACGTCGCACCACACCACAGTAGCGCGCATCACCGTCACGCAGCTCCAGCTCGTGACTGGCGTGCAGCGGCCATTCGTCATGATGATGCGTGGTCATCAGCAGGGTCGTACCCTGCGCAGCCAGCGACTCCACCCGCGCCTGCAGCGCGCGGCGCGTCGCCACATCGAGCCCGGTATAGGGCTCATCGAGCAACAGGATATCCGGTTCGGCAACCAATGCTCGTGCAAACAGTACGCGCCGCAATTGCCCATAGGACAGCTCGCGCAACGGTCGTGCAGCCAGTGCAGATGCACCCACGCTCTGCAGGCTGCGTCGCGCCCGCGCCTCTTCTGCCGCTGTTGGTCGCACATCCAACCCGATCGAGGCATGCAGGCCCGAGACTACAACCTCAAGGGCCGTGAGATAGAGTGGATGCAGAGTCTGCAATTCCGGCGCCACCAGCCCCACGCGCCGCTTGAACTCGCCGATGGGCACACCGGCCTCGATACCGCGCCGACGCAGAGTGCCCTGCGCCGCGACGCCCAGATCACCATATAAGGCGCGCACCAGCGTGGACTTGCCGCTGCCATTTGGACCGTGAACCACCCAGCACTGGCCCGCGCCCACCGTGAATTCCAAGCGACGTAATACTGACCGACCCTCGAGCCACACCCAGCCATTACGTAACTGGATCAGTGGTACCGCGCGCTCCTCTCGCCGGACACGTCGCGACTGAGCCGGCGCGACGGCACGCACAGTGCTTCGCGCATCCTGCTTCGACTTTGACGCTTGCAGCAGCCCGCGTCGCCGCGCCGCGGCTAAGGTGCCCTGAAAAGCCACGCGACCACTCTCCAGCCGCAACAGGTGCGTCGCATCGGCGGGAATGTCCTCGCTCCGATGCGTCGAGAGTACCCATGAATCGGGTAGAACATTGCGCCGGGCAAACAATCGCAGCAGGTGCTCGCGCCGCTCAGTGTCCAGCCCGTTCAGCGGCTCATCCAGAAGCATCAACGCCGGCTGAGCAGCCAATGCGCGCGCCAGCAGCACCATGCGTCGCTGACCATAGGAAAGCGTCAGGAAATGTCGCTTCTCAAGCGACTCGATATCCAACAGTTTTAGCAGCCGCGCGATACGCGCACGATTGCCCTCAGTGAGTCGGTGCAGCGGAATGTCGGTTCGATACAGCCCCGTACCGACCACCTGATTCACCCGCAGATTCCATTCATAGTGCTCGTAGCGGTCCTGGCGTTCCGCACCGACGTAAGCGATTTCCTCGCTGACATCACGGGGCTCATCGTGAGTCTCTCCCCGCCAGGTATAGAGCCGACGCGTTGCTTTGCGCGGGCTGGGCCACACCGCACCGGCCACCAACTTCAGCAACTGAGTCTTGCCAGCACCGTTGGTACCCAGCACCACCCAGCGCTCGCCGGGCCCGATGCGCCAATCAATGCCGCGCAGTACGACGCGGCCCGAACGCCTGAGCCAGACATCCTTCAGTTCAATGCTCAGGGCCGCCGAACCGGCCGGACGTCGAGTCACAGAACCACGCTACGGACAAGGAACCAATAGGTCCCCAGTGCCACCAGCGCCGCGGAAGCCACATCGACCACCAAGGGACGCGGCAAGCGCCACTTCATGCGAACCAACAGCGCCACGATGCCGGTGAGCGCCAGGACAAGGGAGAGCTGCCCCACTTCGACGCCGAGGTTGAATCCGAGCAGAATCTGCACCAGTTTTTCCACTGGCAGCTTCATCTCCAGAAGATCGGCTGCGAAGCCAAATCCGTGGATCAGTCCGAATACCAGTGTCACCACCAACCGCAACCTTGCCGCATCGCGCAGGTGACCGGACATCATCAAGTAATTGGCACTGAAAATACCGGCGCCAACCAACAACAGCAGTGGCAATTTGACGACGCCTGCAATATTGCCGAGCGCCATCAGCAGCAATACACCGCCCACCGCCAGCGCAACGCGCAGCGGGCGCCGCGTCGCCACCACGATGTTCTCAACACCAATCAATGCGATGGTGAGAGCCACCAGCGCATCAATGTACTCGGCGTGCGGACGCAGAATGCCGGTAACGGCCAGTGCCAGCGTGATGCTGTGACCCAGGGTGAAGCCCGTGATGACATAGACCAGATCACGGAGTCGCCGGGAAATGAGTACCAGACCGACGAGAAAGGACATGTGATCCACACCGGTAAGGATGTGATTAATGCCCATGCCGACATACTGAATCAGCCCAGCACTGCGCATCTTGTTCTCGCCACCACCCGCGGTAGACACCGAGGTGTTGTCGGCCGTAAAGAGCTGCTCTATGAAGGTGCCGTCGGCCGTCTCGATCTGCGCCAGCGAGACATGGGTGGGCACAATCTCGAAGAACGCCTCGTTATGCAGCGTGATGTCCTTCGTACTGTCGCATCGGTAGGTGAATTCGAAACGTCGGAACTGAGACGAGGCGCTCAACGCATGCGGTGCGGCCGCGGGCTTGCAGGACTGCTCGTCAGCTGTGACTGAGAGTTTTTTGTCCAAATAAGCGACGACGACATCGTTCGCAGGCTGCTCCTCGCCGGGTTGCGCCAAGCGGGCCGCCTCGAGCATCGGCACGGTGAATGCGCCGCGCACATTCGAACCCTCGATCTGCCACGAGGAATAAGTGGTGCTCTTGGCGTGCGCGCCGGCTGGGCTAGCGAACACCGCTGCGCACAGCGCCAACGCCGCAGCCCAGAGGCACCGCTTAGAGCTTGGCATGCGCCTTGGCCTCTGCATCGACGTACTCAGGTGCGATGAGGATGTCGGCGCGATTGCGTAGATACTCCAGGTTGCCCTTGTTGACCCGAGCCTGTGCTGCCGTCTTGTAATCCGACCACACGGAATTGCGCGCAGCCTCGAAGCCCTGTGCCAGCGGGCGTCGCCGCGCCAGCACATAGATCACATGCACCCCATCGCTCTCTTCGATCGGCTCCGACACATCACCCGCATTGAGCGGAGCGAGCGCCGCAAACAGCTTCGGCGTGAACTTGGCCTCCACCGCGAATTCGAATAGATCCCCGATATCCACCTTGCCGCCATCCATCAGCCGACCCGAATCCTTCAGGCGATACTGCTGGATCACTGTCGCCAGCGACGTGCCACCGCGCAGCGCAGCGATCACCGAGCGCGCGGCCGTCTGTGCATCCTTGTGGTCACGCGAACCGTCTTCGGTGACGACGAGGTCACGCAGCCGCAACATACCCTCAGTGGAATACTTGCTCTTGTTATCCTCGTAGAACTTGCGTAACTGTTCTTCTGTTGGCTGCTGCGCCACCACGTCGGCCGACGTTTCCAGCTCGACGCCCGCCACCAGTGCCGCACGTACGTCCGGGTCGTAGCTGGGTAGATCAATCTCCAGACCCCGCTGCATGCGAAGTTCCTCAGCCAGCATGTCCTCGAGCGTTGCGGCGCGTTGCTCCACCGTCAATTCATCAAAGGCTGTGGTGTATTGGGCTTGTGCCTGAGCCATGAAATCGCTGCGAAGAATGGGACGTTGATTCACCAACGCCACAGCTTCAGGCGGCACGCTGCGCGAACGCGTACCCCGCGCCGTGAACAACCCATAGCCGGCCAGTGCCAGTCCCACCAGCGCTCCAATGGCGAGCAAGGCCATGGAACGCCGTACGTTGGGCTGCGAGATGTCGAACACGCCATCGTCACTCACTATGGGACACTCCTTGATGAAGGCTGACTGCCAGCGCGCGCACCTGCAGCGGCGTCAGCGTCTGAGCACGGCTCGGGCACAGTCCATGGCGGCCATTCGCAATGGAGCTGAAGAGCGAGTCATGGTCACCGCCATAAATCCAAACATTGGCAACCAGCGACGGAGTGCCGTACTCAGACACGCCGCGTGCATCACCACCGTGACAGTCGTAGCAATTGCCCTTGCCATAAAACAGCTGACGCCCCTGCTCGGCACGCGCTGCGTCGGCGCGCTGGCCGCTGATGTTGAGCACGTACTGGACGATGTCCTCGATCTGCTCGTCATTGATCACGCCGAGACGACCGAGCGCTGGCATGTCGGCCAGATTGTGGGAGCGCGGATGTCCGGAACGAATGCCGTAGAGCACGATCTGTTCCAGCGAAACCAGGTCATTGCTATACAGCCAGCTGCTATCCACCAGCGATGGCACACCGGCTTTGGGCTTTCCCTCCGGCATCACGCCATGACAATTGGCGCAATGCTCTCCGTAAACGGGAGCCGCCTGCCGCAACGCGAATGCCACCAACGCGGGGTTTTTCAGCAAGGCCGAGGGCTCGGAACGAATTAATTCGGCAGCCAGCGAACGATGCGACAGCCACACAGAAAAAAGCGCCGCACCGGTCACGGCTCCAAGCAACGCGAGCCACTTGAGCGGCAGGGACTTCCAGCGTGACATTAATGCGCTCATGACTGACCTTCACTGACCTCGTCCGCGACCCAAGGACTCATTAATTCGACGCCGTTATGGCGCGGAGAGTTCACTCGGCGACTGACCGGATGCGCCGCAAGCATACCCGGAACGGCAGGCCGAAGTGTCTGTTGAGCCTGTTCCACACTGCCCACCAGCCACGCCTCATGATCCGCAGGCCGCAGGATCGCCGGCTCACGGAAACTGGTGTTGTGAATAGCCGCCATGAAAGGTGATGCAGGCAATGTGCAAATCGTGAAACTGTGGATTGCCTGGCCATCGGCCGTCACCGATTGATCCCACAGGCCCGCAAAGCCAAACAGGTCCTGATCGGAGAGATGGATGAACCAAGGCCGCTTGCCGTCATCGAGCTGCTGCCATTCATAGAAGCCGTTGGCCGGGATGATGCAACGCTGACTACGCTTCCAGGCAGTCCGGTACGCCGGTGACGTGGCCATCGTCTCGCTGCGCGCGTTGATGGTCGAATACTTGCCTGCGATGCCTTTGGCAAAGAATGGAATCAGCCCCCAGCGCATCAGCCCACAGTCATTGCCGTCGGCCGCGCGGTAGACCACAGGCACCTGCTGACTGGGTGCGATGTTGTAAGACTCGAAGGGTGGCGGCGGCCTCTTGAGGCCAAAAAAAGCCTCCCAGCGACTGTCGGTACGCGCAACGAAGCGACCACACATTGAGCTTCACTCACTCCTGACGGCAGCCACTGGCCCCACCGGGGAACACATTCAATGCGCGGCGGCGTACTCCAGCGCCCGGGCCAGACGAGCCAGAGTTCGCTCACGACCCAGCAAGGCCACCGTAGCATCGATCGGGGGCGACACGCTGCCACCACTGACCGCTACGCGCAGCGGCTGCGCCACTTTGCCCAGCCCCGCGCCCGAGGATTCCGCCACGGCGTTGATCGCCGCATGGATCACAGGCGCTTCCCAAGACTGCAGCCCCGCCAATTGCGTCTGCAGCGAAGCCAGCAGTGGCGCCGCGGCTGCAGTGAGATTCTTAGTCGCCGCCTTGGCATCGTATTCCGCGAAATCACGGAAGAAGAACACACTGTTGGCTGCCATCTCTTTAAGAGTCTTTGCCCGCTCGCGCTGCGCCTCGCAGACACCCTCAAGCAAAGCCTGATCGATGGTCTCAATGCCCAGTCGTGCCAGCTGCTGTTGCAGACCGGCCGCCAACTCCTTCACAGGAGCCTTCATCAGGTGCTGCTGATTGAGCCACAGCAGCTTGTCAGGATTGAACGCCGAGGCCGCTTTGCCCACCTGCGCCAGATCAAAGGCCGCAATCATCTCCTCGCGAGTGAACACTTCCTGATCACCATGCGACCAGCCCAGTCGCACTAGGTAATTGAGCAGCGCATCCGGCAGATAGCCCTCTTCCTGATACTGCAGCACACTGACCGCGCCGTGACGCTTACTGAGCTTGGCACCGTCGGCACCGAGGATCATTGGCACGTGCGCATACACCGGCGGCGTGGCACCCATCGCATAAAGCATGTTCATCTGCCGCGGCGTGTTGTTCAGATGGTCGTCGCCACGCACCACATGCGTCACGCCCATGTCGTAATCGTCGACCACCACACAGAAGTTATAGGTTGGCGTACCGTCTGAACGCGCGATGATCAGATCATCCAGCTCCGTGTTCTGGAAAACGGTCCGGCCGTGCACCTGATCCTCGACCACCACCTCACCCGACTCCGGGCTGCGAAAGCGGATCGCCGGCTGCACTCCGGGCACCGGCTCCGCGCGATGGCGACAGCGCCCGTCGTAGCGCGGCTTCTGCTTGTTGGCCATCTGCGCGGCACGCATGGCTTCCAGCTCGTCCTTGCTGCAATAGCAGCGGTAGGCCTTGCCCTCGCCCAGCCACTGATCCAGCACCTGCCGATACCGGTCAAAACGCTGCGTCTGATAGAACGGACCCTCATCAGGATCCAGCCCCAGCCAGCGCATACCGTCGAGAATGACCCGCACCGCCTCGTCTGTGGACCGTTCGCGATCCGTGTCTTCGACGCGCAGGATGAAACGGCCGCCATGGTGTCGCGCATACAGCCACGAAAACAGCGCCGTGCGCACACCACCGATGTGCAGCATGCCTGTGGGACTGGGCGCAAAACGGGTGACGACCGGACGAGAAGGTTGGCTAGGATTCATAAGGCCCGGAATGGTAGCGGAAAACGCCCTTCCCGACCCGCGCAGTACCGCCCCAGCGGCCTGGGCGCCAATGGCCCGGGAAGGGGTTCAAACGGTTGCGGGCACCGCCGCCGCCCCTTACACTTCGCGTCCCAATCGGCGGACGGTTAGCTCAGCGGTAGAGCACTGCTTTCACACGGCAGGGGTCACAGGTTCAATCCCTGTACCGTCCACCACTCCGGTCCGTGACTTCAGCCAAGTCGAGTGTGTAAGACCCTTTTGGCTCTGACACAGGCAAAGTAAAAGTTATTTTGTATTAAGCAAAGGCTGTGGCAACACAGGATGACGGTGCGCCCTGCCCGTCGGCGCACCAGCGGGTTATTTCGCCGACAGGAAGCGCCTGGCTGACTCCACATCACAGGCACTCGGGTACATAGCTAGGTGCGGCGAGTGGACCAGCTGCAGGTGGTGCACAAAAGGCTCCTCTAGGTACTCCGGGTCTGTCAGCATCACATCGACGTCGATGTGCGTGCCGTCCTTCGTCAGGCGGTATTTCTCCACGACGTGCCTTTGCCCGCCAGATGGCAGCCCGAGTTGGTAGGGGGAACGGTGATCGGCGAAATTCGCCGTATCCACCACCAGCGTGTCCCCTTCCCATCGGCCGATTGAATGACCTGCAGCAAATCGCACGCTGGGGTCCGGATGCTTCCGGCCGTCCATGTAGATCGTGCGTAACTCGTCAAACCATTCGCTGCGCATGGTGATGATCTTCTGCTCCGGTCTGATAGCGAATTCGAGTAGATAGAAACCGGAAATGAGTAGTGCCGAAGGAGTCGGTCTGCCGACGCACGTGGCCTCTGGATTGTCACGGGACATCGGGTTGAATGAAGCTTGAGCGGCTTTGCCTTTCGCGTTGGGCACGAGCATTGCAGCGTAGAACCCATGGTCAAAACTACCCGGATTGGCCTTGACCGAGGCGCGATCCATCAGCCAGCGGCCGGCAATGCTGCTGGCCGGGGGTGTGTCCGCCGGAGTTCCGGCAACCGCAGAGAGTTGCAGGCCACCGGCTTTTTCAACCGTCTCCATGAGAGCGTAGTGCCGGCCATCCTGCGCCGGATGTGCGCGCACCGAAACCTTGTCACCAGGCGCCAGTGTGGTGCGCGACCACCCACGCCTAGCAAGGACGTTGATCGCGCCCATCTGGACTTCCCACTGGACCGTCTTGCCGCTCTGCTGCGTTTCCACTAGGAAGTACGCGTGCGGGTTGGTCCAGGAAACTTGCTTGACCGTGCCTTCGAAGGCAATGATCGCGCCCATGTTCAGGCCCGCATTGCTGTGATGCCCGGATACAGGCGACATGACAGCCATGCCCACCATCAACGCTAGAGCGCATGCCGTAGTCTTCATGCGGTAATCCCCTCTGTGCGGAAGTGACCGACCAGGGCCGGATGATAGAGCCAATCCGGCCCTACGGCACACCCCGGTACCTTTAGCAGTGTTCCGGGGCCATAATCGGCCACGGCCCGCTGCAGTTTCCTCCGGGGCAGGCCGCAGCGCGGGTCCGCTTTCAACAACAACAGAGGGGAGACAGCTACTCATGTCTACAAGTCGCACTGTTCTCAAACTCGCCCTAGGCACAAGCCTGGCTCTCGGGCTTTGCCTGTGGGCATCACTGCCCGCCGCGGCCGCAAGTTCTGCATCGCAAGTTCAGGCCAACAAGGCTGCTGCGCAGCGTTACATCGAGGCGATGGGCACCGCTGGTTTCGCGCAGGTGGCCAAAGGCCTGCAGGCAGCCGACTACAAATTGCTGCGGCATGAATTCGAAAATCTGAAGTACAACGCGATGGGCGATGCCAGGCTTACTGCGGCGATGGCGGCTGACAGCGCAGTCATGCCTGATCGACACAACACCATCACGCGCATTCTCGGTCAGGGCGACGTGGTGGCCGCAACGTACCGGATCACCGGCACCCAGAAGGGCAACCTCTATGGCATTCCGGCCACCGGAAAGTGGATCGACGTTGAAGCTGCCGCGGTGCTCAAGTTCCAGAACGGCAAGCTCGTAAGCAGTTGGAACATGGCGAGCGAAGCAGCGGTGCTGGTGCAACTCGGCGCGCGTCTGCCAGAGCGCCAGGACGGCAAGCTGAATCCGGCGCCCATCTATCAGGATACCCGTCCCTTCGACGACGAACTCAAGGCCTGGCTTGCGAAGCCGGTCGATACGCCGGAGTACCGCCATATGAAGGTGTTGCTGGCGTACAAGTCGAAACCTGAAAACCGTCCCGCTGACTATCCGCCACCTGCACCCGGCGGCCGGATGTACTCGGTCTACGCCCGGGGCGGCATGGACACGCTGAATGCGCGCGCAAAGGAGCTTGGGTTGACCGGTGGCCAAGGCACTGCGGTCACGGGGCGCCAGGACATGCTGGGCGACAACATCGCCGAGGGTGACATGGCCATGTTCAAGTTCCGACTGAACGCCAAGAACTCCGGCCCGCTTTACAACATTCCGGCATCGAACAAGGACGTAAAGTACTGGGAGATCGGCTTCGCTAGGTTTGAGGGAGACAAGTGGCAGGAGGGTTGGTACCTAGGCGATGAGTTGGGTTTCCTGCTGATGATCGGCAACAAGGAAGCCGTGGACTTCCTAGTCAGTCCCGCACCCGCAGCGAAATAACATCGGCCTCACGGCCGGCAGCAGTTGCGGTTTCCCCTCAGAAGCGGCGCTGCTGCCCGGCCATGACCAAACCCGAACGTTCGCCACCCTGCTGCAACCACGGCGAAGTAGCCTGAGCAGACCACCTTCAGCGGTTGGGCTTTTCCTGTACGACCATCACCCGCATCTGGCTGTACTTGCCACTTTCGGCGAAGTCCACCATCGCCACGGCGATGTCCGCCCGCGATAGTCCAGTATTGGGTTCCTTGTCGAGGCTACCGTCTGCCGCCGCCCGGTACTTCCCAGTGCGCGAGGCGTCCCCATTGTTGTTGGCACCAAGAATGTTCAGCGGCGTAGCGACGTAGGTCCAGTTGATGCTGGACTTGCGGTAGGTCTGGTAGGTGGCCCACTGAGACAGGTAGATCTGCTTCATGCGCGGGTTGCCAGTGCCGCGTGCCGCAAGGATCTCCAGCATTCCGGCCTCGTTTGCCGCCGAAGTGTTGCCGCCGCCGAGGACGATGACCGGCGGGCCCTGCTTACCCTTGCCAGCTAGTGCCGTGCTCAGGGCGATGGCCGCCATGTTCATCGCCGTCTTTTCCGGTGCCTCAGTCTCCCGGTCACCTAGGGCGACCAGGATCGCATCTGCATTCCGGGTAACCGCCGTCACTGAATCGATCTGTGTTGGATCGCCTTTGACGGCAGTGAAGTTCTTATCCTTGTAATTGAATTTCTCGGGAGTTCTGGAAACGCCAATGACATGGTGCCCCCGACTCAGCGCCTCGCGGACGAGTTCGCCTCCGAATTGTCCGCTGGCGCCGAAAATGACGATATTGCTGGCGATGCCGGGTGCGGACAGCCCGATGAGCAACATCACACCGACCAACCACTGATGCAACCTGTTCATTCACAGTCTCCTGACAGGAAGAAAAAAGAGCATAACACCATACTGTGAACCGGCCGCGGATCAACGCACGCTGACGCCAAGCGCAGCGCTGGATTTCATCTATCGCTTAAAGCATCAGTGGAAACGGCTTCTCGCTGCCAACGTATTGAAGAGCGAGATCCGGGCTGATGAGTAAAGCGCTCGCTGCCTGATCCTCAAGAAAATCCCTAGCTACTTTTTGTTTGAGCATCGCGATCGTGCTCAACGCACCGGCGGCTAGGCATGCCGGAGCAACCACACTGACGCTTGCCCAACAATTGACGGGCCAACCGGTTCGCACATCGAGGATGTGGCAATAGCGACGACCATCGGCCTCGAAATATCTTTCGTAATCGCCACTGGTCGCCAGACCGCCCGCAGCCAACTCAACGCTAACTAGCACCTGCCCATCGTCGCGCGGGTGTTGAATGCCGAAGCGCCACCCCTGCCCGGTGCTGCGGGGTCCAATGACTCGCAGATCACCACCGAGATTGACGAAGCCATGCTGGATACCAGCCTCCTGAATGATCGTAGCTGCACGATCGGCTGCGTATTCCTTGCCGAAGCCGCCGAAATCAATTTCCATGCCGGACAGAGGCAATGAGATCCGCTCGCCATCCCAGTTGACCTTGGACCAGCCAATCAGGGGCAAAACCGCATCGATCTGCTCCTGTGACGGAACCTTGCCAGCTTTGAAATTCCAGATATTTCGGAAGATGCCAGAGGTGACATCAAAGAGCCCGTCACTCATCTGGTGCAGCTGACTGGCAAAGCCGAGTAGACCAGCGGTTTCTTTGTCGACTCTGACAGAAGTCCGGCTGCCAGCGGCCTGATTGATGGTTGAAACGATCGAATCGGATCGATAGCGCGAGTATTTACGCTCGATACGCCGAATCTCTTTGATCGCCCTCTCCGCCGCTGCGGACAGATCCGTTTCGTCTCTTCCTTCAAGGCGGATCTGGCAGCTGCTGGACATGGCCTGAAAATCAAAACCAGCGGAGGCCATGGAAAAGTCTCCCGCGGTCAGACGATCGCGCTGGTTTCCGCCATGCGGAGCCAGCGCGTTCTAGAAGCGGCGTGACAGACCAAGCTGAATGAAATTGGCATAGAAATTATCCAGGCCAACCGAACCCGAGCCCCCGATGCGCCAATTCGATTGCTGCACGTAATGCTCAACCTTGAGATCTGCACGCCAATTGGCATCCGCCTGCAGCACGAACTTAATGCCGCCGGTCACTGCGCCAAACGCTGAGAGGCGCTGGTCAGGCGAAATGTAAGTCGGCGGGTTGCTGAAATAATTGGGCGGATAAGGAGCGCCGACATTCTTGTCATAGATGGGATCAAAATAGAATGTGGCCGCACTTTGTGAATACAGTCGCAGGGACGGCGTCACCGATAGCCGAGGCGTGATGGGTTGCACCCACTCGGTCGAGATGGTGTGAGCACTGATGCCGAAGGTATCGTGGTAGTAGCGATAACTGGTCCGCAAAGATGCGCCCAGCTCACTGAAATGATGATTCCAGCGCAGCAGTCCGATGACGTGACCGCGCTTGTTCGGACGAACATCCGGCTCTTTGTAGGGATCTGAGTAGTAGCCACTGCCATTACTGACCGTTACATTTCCTTGGACGAGGTCATTGGCCGTAACAGCCTGAGTGACACCCACCATCACCTCGGTGGTTTTCCGGCTCTCGTGCAGGTTGGCATCGTTGGTGGATCCGATGGAATCCGACGAGGTGCCCACACCCAGATTCCAGGTGCGATTGTTATCGTCGCTGGCGATTGTCACAGCAAAGGACAGCGCGTTGCTGGTGTAATCGTGCTCATCAGAGCGACTGACGCCCAGCGAGAAACTGGCGCGCTCCTGATAACGCGTCACTTTCACATCAACAGCGTGCCTCTCATCACTCATGTGCCTTGAGGCACCTGAGATCGCGGTGTGGTAACGTGGCGTTGCGCCCGAGACGGCATCAGAGACCGCCGTACCTTCGAGAGACCAACGCGGCGAAATGGGCAGCAGCAAATAAATCGAGGGAGACGAGACCGTGATACGGTCGAGACCCGGCTGAGAGTCGTTGTAGTGCAGGTACTTCAGAGCCACCTCACCCGACTCCGGCGCATTCTCGGCGTGCAGCACCACGCCAGGCAAAGCGAGCGCGGCGGCAGCGATGCTTCCGTACTTCGTTGGCTTCTTAGTTGCAGCCACAGCCGCCCCCTCCGACGCCGGCTCCACCCGAGGCGTTTTCTTTGCTGCTGTAAATGTGCTCTACAAAGCGCTGGTCGAGCGGATCACCCGCCATGGTCATTTCCGGCTTGGAGAGGTTTCCCTTCTCCCAGGGCTTGGGTGGGTTATAGGCACACCCCGCCAGAACGAGTGCAGCCAGGGCAGAAGCTGCGACCCTCATTCTTGCCTTCGTTGAAAAACTGTATGTCGCGTTCATCCAGCGCTCCGCGCAACCGCTATGGGATGCCAATTCCGAACCTAGGGATTTTCAGTGCACGCCCAGCGCGCGCACAATCTGCGCTTCGATACTCTGGCGGTCTTCGTCACGAAAACCCCTGTGAATCTCGATGATTTGCCCGTCTCGCCCGAGTATATAGGACGAGGGCATGCTCTTGACGCCGAACAACTTCGCTGTCTCACCCTTGCTGTCAAAGGCGAGGGTGAACCGGGCTGGAACCTCTTGCAGAAAACGGTCCGCATCAGAGCGCTTCTCGTCCACGTTAATGGCAAAAACTTCCAAGCCGTTGGAGCGATACTTTTCCAGCATTTGGTTCATGAACGGGAATGAATGCCTGCATGGCCCGCACCATGAGGCCCAGAAATCCAGATAGACCACTCGCCCCTTGAGCGACTCCAGACTCACCAAATCCTTGAGACCCGGGAGGCGAATATCGGGGGCACGCGCACCGGCGTCTAAAGCCAGCGCGGGCGAGGACAACACAGCGACCAGCAACCCCGCACCGAAAAGCTTGAACATTCGAGCCATTTTCATTTCAGCACTCTCCTGATTCAGAGGGATGGCATCGTTCACGATGCACAGGCGACTGGCGAGCGCGGCGCACCGCTGATGACGCTCTTCGACGCAGCCACAGAACCAGCAAGGCCGTCATGACCGTGAGCCACAGCGTTGGGTCTACAGCCGACTCGCCCTGAGAGATTGAACATCCGCCTGCACCGACGTTGCTGATGCCCGTGTCCGTACTGCCCGGTATTGATCGACTGGCACTGAGAGCCACCTGCTTAGAGCCCGATGATGCATTGGACTGGATCACCAAGGCGCCACTGTCTGAGGTGGCCGCCGTATCCAACCAGCTCACCAGAACGCTGCAACCCTGCCCCGGCGCTAAATCGAACGGAGCGTTTGAACAGCCATTGACGGCTGCGGCCGCCACTCCGAAGCGACCAGAACCAATCGTGACCGAGGTCACCCGTAGCACCGCGTTACCCGAACTGGTCAGCGTAACAACTTGACCCGCTGGCGCCGTTGCAGAGGTCGAAACAAAGGTCAAAGCTGACGGCGATACCGTGAGCGCGGGTAAAGCCAGCGCAGTGCCATTACCGGAAATGGACACATCCGGCGGATCAGTGCCCGATGAACCGATATGCAGGATGGCTGTACGCGCGCCCTGAGCGGTCGGCTGGAAGGCGATGACCACCGTACAGGTGGCATTCACAGACAGCGTACTGTTGACGGCGCAGCTACCAGTGGGCGCGAGAGAATAATCGGACGCCTGAGGGCCGGTGAGAGTGATCTGACGCAGCGTGACTGATCCAGGGCCAAGGTTCGTCAGCGTCAGCGTCTTGCTAACCGGCGCGGACCCCACAGGCGTATCAGCGAAACTGATCGCCGTGGCTGCAGGCACCCATGCCAGGGCCGGCGAAGACAGCACCCCATTACCAGTGAGACCGACCGTGTGCGGCGAGAGCGCTGCATTCGATGTGACCGTGACGGCGCCCGATGCAGCGCCGACCACGGCCGGCTGGAAAGTGACGGACGCCGTGCAAGTGGCACCTGCAGCCAGTGCACTGCCGCAGTTATGAGTCACCTGAAACCCGGCCGAAGCGCTGATGGCGTTGATCTGCAGTGTCCCAGACCCGGGGTTGGAAATCGTCACGGTACGCGCCGTGGACACCACCCCAACCGATTGGTCGCCAAAAGCCAAAGACGTCGGAGAAAAAGCGATGCCGGGAGTGGAAACGGCCACGCCGGTGCCGGAGAGACTGACAACCGCATTGCCATTACTCGCGTTCGAGTTGATCGTCAGCGTGGCATTGCGGCTACCAACCACGGACGGAGTAAAGACCACCGTGACAGTGCAAGTCGCATTGGCTGCCAGAACGCCTGAACTGACGCAGGTTCCGCCGGTGGAGAAATCCGCTGCAGCCACTCCGCTGAGGGTAATACCGGCAAACTGCAGGTTCGACGCGCCGGCGTTGGTGACGACTATGCTTCGCGCTGCACTGCCTGTACCCACAGCCTGATCAGTAAAAGTCAGCGCCGAAGCATTCACGGCAATAGCTGGCTGGGCGGCCGGCGTACCCGTGCCGCTGAGGCTGATGACTATCGGCGTCAGGGTGCCGTTATGGGTCAGACTGAGCTGCCCGGTGCGGGTGCCACTGGCCGTTGGCGAGAAGGTGATCGAAAGGGTGCAGCTGCTGCCGTAGGAAACCGTCGTTCCGCAGGTTCCGCCGCTTCGGACAAAATCACCACTGACTGCAGCGGCCAGATTGCTGATCGCATAGGACGCGCTCTTGAGGCTGGCATAGACCGTGACGGTCTGCGTCGCGGAAGCGCTTCCCACCGTGGTTGAGCCAAACGTCAGCGTTCCAGGCGTATTGCCCAGATAGGCGGCGACGTCGGCGAGATTGGTACCGCCCGCCGGAAACAGAGAGCGAAGGCTGTTCATCTCGCGCACCGTGGTGATTGATGAATCAACCATCGCGCGCGAATTACGGCCGAAATAAATCTTGCCGACGTTTGAGGTCAGCGGGGTTGAACCATGACAGGATGCGCAGTGGGCGGAATAGAGTGCCGCGCCGTTAGAGATGCTGTCGGCAAAAGCTGGCCGGACACAAAGCAGTCCCAACACAACAAGAACCAGCGGCGACCCAATCCCGGTCTGTCTTTTCAAGCGCATTTCATACCCTATTCAAGCCGGCCCACGACTCGCGACGCACCGACCAGCCAAAACAGATTAAAGACTGCGTGCCCGACGATACAAAGATCCAGTCGCCGATATCTGTTGAACATCGCCCCAATCACTAGTGCGGGGAAAAAAGTCAGCAATGACAGGTAACCGGGTCGAACCAGCCAATGCGCCGCCGCAAACGCGATCGCCGTGACCAGATTGGCGCGCAGCGGCTCGCGGGCGCGGTCGAAAAACAGGCCTCGCAACAGAGCCTCATGGAGACCGCGACGGAAAATGACTTCCTCCGCCACCGGCGCACCGATCAAAACCCAAACCCAGTGAAAACTGCCCAAGATCCGCCCAACCCCACCCCGTCTTCTCAGCCAGATCCTTGTTCAAGTCAACATGACGCAGGACCTTAATCTCATATTGCGCCGGCCGGGGTCCGCTGTCGAGTCCGAGCCGCCTCGCGCCTAATCAGCGGACAGCGCCCAGTGCGGTGCTATTAAGCGTTAATTCTGCGATCTGCACTCATGGCAGCCCGACGCATCCGACCTTGAACTTTCAAGCCAAAAAAACTAAAGTTGCGGGCGCTCTCTGGCACTGTTTTCAACATATATCTACGAGTGGTCGACCCTGCATGAAGACTTCCGGCAACCGAACCTTGAAATCGTCCGCAAGTTTTCTCTTTGCAGTCGTTGGCTCGGTGGCATTGGCAGGGTGCGGCGGCGGTGGCAGCAGCGGCGGCTCGGTCTCCTCGAGCAGCTCGATCAGCTCGAGCTCCTCGTCTAGCTCGATCAGCAGCTCAAGCAGTTCCAGCGTGTCATCCAGCAGTTCCAGCTCAGTCAGCAGTTCGAGCAGCTCAAGCGTCTCGTCCAGCAGCTCCAGCTCGTCAAGCTCAAGTGCGTCCAGTTCAAGTTCCAGTTCGAGCGCCTCGTCCAGCTCATCAACCTCTGGAAACAAGACCTGCAGCAGTGCAGCCAGCGCACCCACTTATACCAGCGACCCGATCTGGGCCACTTACAGCGCCCCGACCGATTCCGTATCGAATTCGACCCCTGTTATCACTTCAGAGCAGCCGAACCCGTTCGCCGCCTGCCTCTGATCGAACTGATCGCCGCTCGGTGTGTCATCCGGTCCGACACTACGAGCGAACCTGCGCATTGCACCTCCTAACCGAGCTCGCACCGACAGGATTTTTTTCTGATCCGATAACGCCTTTATCCTCACAACCACACGGGCCTCCGAGACCCCGAAGAAGCAACGTATGAAACTGAAGCACACTGCCCTACTCGCGCTTGTTGGAACCCTGTTCATATCCGGTTGTGGTGGTGGTGGCGGCGGCGGGACTACGCCCACCCCGTCGTCGAGCAGTAGCTCCAGCAGCGTGTCGAGCTCCTCCAGTTCGACCACCAGCTCTTCCTCAAGCGTCTCCAGCTCTTCGAGCAGCTCTAGCTCGTCGTCGATTTCTTCGAGCTCCTCCTCGAGTGTCTCCAGCTCCTCAAGCAGCACAAGCTCATCGTCGAGTTCGACGAGCAGCTCCAGCTCTTCGTCGAGCTCGAGCAGCAGCGCAGGCGCGCTTTATACCGTTAGCGGCACGGTCACCGGCAACACCGGCACCGTGACATTGACCAACAACGCCCAGGACAGCAGAACGGTTGCCTCCGGCGGTGGTGCATTCACGTTTGCGGCTCAGAGCGCCGGCAGCAACTGGAACGTGGCTGTGACGCCGCCCTCCGGTCAGGTCTGCTACCTGACCAATCAGTCGGGCTCCAATATCGCTGCAAATGTCAGCAATGTTGCAGTGTCTTGCGTCACCACCACCGGCACCCAGACATTGAGCGGTACCGTCGGCGGCCTCAACGGCACGCTGACTCTGCTGAACAATCGTGGCAACCCACTGACAATTTCAAGCAATGGCGCATTCAGCTTCAGTAGTGGACTGAGCGCGCTCTCTACCTACGAAATCACGGTGGGCACTCCGCCAACGGGTCAGAGCTGCTCGATCTTCAATGCCTCGGGCACCATGATCAGCATCAACTACGACCCGAGCCCGGATTCCAAGAACGTTACCAACATCAACGTCAGCTGCGTGACCCCCCAGGCGTATACCGGCACCCTCCTGCTGGGTGCGCCCACAAGCAACAGCATCGTGGCGAAGCTGTTCAGCGCCGATCAGAACGGCGCCGTGAGCATTTCCTATGGCACCACTCAGGGGTCCTACCCGACGACCACGGCACTTGCTCCTTTGTTCGCCGGCACACCAGCCACGATCAAGCTGACCGGACTGGCCGCCAACACCAAGTACTACTATCTGCTGAATTACCAGACCGTGGACGGTGCCAAGAGCGTGTCAACTGAGTACAGCTTCCGAACCGCACGGCCAAGCGGGAGCACCTTTAGCTTTGCCGTCCAGGCCGATTCGCATCTGGACGAAAACACTGACGCTCAGCTCTACCAGCAGACTTTGCGCAATATCTTCAGCGACAGCCCCGACTTTCTGGTTGATCTCGGCGACACTTTCATGACCGAGAAGCACAATCAGGCTCTCGATCCAACACCTATGTCGGGCTCCAACACCAACACCGGTTCCCCGCCCGCCAGCACGGAACAACAGGTTATTGCCCGCTATCGGATGGAACTTAAGTACTTCGACATCGCTACGCGAACCGTGCCACTGTTCCTCGCCAACGGCAATCATGATGCGGAACTGGGCTGGATCTGGAACGGCACCAACGTCGGCAAGAACGGATTGAGTGCCGAACTGGCATCTTGGGCGGCCAACGCGCGCTACAACTACTATGTGAATCCTGACCCTTCAACGACGTCTTTCTATTCGGGCCAGTCAGCAACCAAGGAAAACATTGCGACGACCCCCACCATCCCCGCCCGCAATCCGGCAGCGTGGTATTCCTGGCAGTGGGGTGATGCGCTGTTCATCGTGCTGGATCCCTACTGGAACAGCTCCTCAGCATCCGGCTGGAACATGAGCCTTGGGTTGGAACAGTACAACTGGCTGACCAGCACGCTGACCAACAGCACTGCCAAGTTCAAGTTTGTCTTCCTGCACAACCTCCTGGGCGGTTCAAGCTCCATGCGAGGCGGCGCAGAGGTCTCGCAACTGTTCGAGTGGGGCGGCTACGACGCCACGCTCACTGGCAACGGGTCTTCGTCATCGCCCAATAACTTTACGCTAGGCAGCAACCTCTTCAGCAGCAAGCGGCCCGGCTGGGCGAAGCCGATCCACGACCTTTTGCGCGACAACAAAGTCACCGCTGTGTTCCACGGCCACGATCACTTCTACGGTCAGCAGGTGCGGGATGGCATCATCTATCAGGAAGTCCCCCAACCCAGCGCCCAGAACACCACCAATGGTGCTAGCACGGCAACGGCCTATGGCTATCCCTCAAGCGGCACCTACGCCACGGTTGTGGATAGCAGCACCGGTCACCTCCGAATCACTGTGAGCTCCACCAGCGTGAAATCCGAGTATGTCCGCGCATGGCTGCCCGCGGGCACCACCGGCTCGAAGAACACCGAAGACGGGAGCAGCAAGATCAACAAGCAGATCTCAAAGACTTGGACGTGCAACTACAACTCGAGCACTGGACTCTGCGTACTGCAATAAGTTGCCGATGTATTTAGAAACAGTGCCAATCGAAAACTTGTCTGAGGTCATATGAAAAACGTACATGGATTCGCTTTATGGTTGGGCGTGGCCTCCGCACTGTCTGCTTGCGGAGGCGGCGGATCGAGCGGCACCCCGCCAATCAGCTCAAGCAGCAGCTCGAGCAGCATCAGCTCGAGTAGTTCCAGCAGCATCAGCAGCTCGAGCAGTAGCACCTCGTCTTCGAGCTCATCGTCAGTATCCAGCAGCTCAAGCTCGTCCATCTCGAGCTCTAGCAGCAGCGTCTCATCATCGAGCAGCTCGAGCAGCAGCGTCTCTTCATCCAGTAGCTCGAGCAGCAGCGTTTCATCGTCCAGCAGCTCGAGCAGCGCGAGCGGCACTGTTGGAACGGTGCAGGGCTCCATCTCAGGGCTGACCGCTTCGGGACTCACGCTGGCTCTTAACAACAACCTGGCGTCGCTTTCCCCTCCCTCAGGCGCCACGTCTTACGTGTTCCCATCCAGCCTTGTGACTGGCACTCCGTACACCGTGACCATCAACTCGCAGCCAACAGGATTGACCTGCGAAATTTCTAACTCACAGGCGACCGTCAGCAGCACCGGAGCGAATAACGTCCCTCTGGTGTGCGTACCAAATGGCACGGCTGCGGCTGACTACAACGTCATCATCGGCAGCACAACAAACAACTCGGTGACCGCCAGCGTTCTGGCTCCTACCGGGTCCAGCGTCATGATCGAATATGGCACTGCGCCGGCTGCATCAGGTAGCTATGGAAACTTTTCCAGCGCCGTGGCGCCGGAGACAGGTGTCACAAGCTCCAATCCGGTGGCGAAAGTGGTCGTGACCGGACTGAGCCCGAACACCCGCTACTACTACCGCGTCATGGTTAAGGCCAGCGGCGGCTCTTATATACCAGGTAATGAGCACTCATTCTGGACGCAGCGCGCCCCCGGCAGCACATTTACCTTTGCGGTCCAGGGCGATTCGCATCCGGAACGCACTGGAAAGATGTTTACCAGCGATCTGTATCAGTTGACCATGGACGAACTGGCCAAGCGCCAGCCTGATCTCTTCTTCATGCTGGGTGATGACTTCAGCTATGAAGGCCCGATTCAGAACCTCAAGGATGCTTACTGCTCGCAGAAAAGCCTCAACTGCGGGTCGAAGGTTGCGTCACCCACCTATTCCTTCACCTTCATGACCGAGGGTTACTTCAACCCCAATCCGCCCACACCCCCACCGGCGCCCTACAACGCAACTCCATACGGCCAAAACCTGAACGCTTTGGCGCTGTACAACTCGCTGACTCCATCCACCTGGTTCACTCAGGAACTCGTGGGCGAGAACGTCAACAATGTCACGGGATACACGCCGCTGACCAAGACGAATGCAACGGTGGGTTATGGCACCTACCTTGAACAGCGTGTGCGCTATCTCAATCGCATGGCGCATTCCACCTCGCTGTACCTAGTCAACGGTAATCACGAGCAGACCGCGTACGCCAATCTCGGCGGCATCTTCAACAACGCAGCGGTTTTTGCGGCAGCCGCACGCAACAAGTTCTATGTGAACCCCAAGCCTGACAACAACACGGGCGTGCTGGGTGCCGGATCCTTCTTCACCGGCGATCTGGACTCATTTGGCACCGGTGTCAACGGCTTTCCCGGCGTTCCAGGCGATGGTTTGCTGCGTGACTACTACGCCTTCACTTGGGGCGATGCGCTGTTTGTCACTATCGATCCCTACTGGCACTCGCCATTTGCCAACGATTCCAATCTTTTCGATGCCATTAACACTGAGCCTGAGATCTACAAGACCATTGGCGATACACAGTACCAGTGGCTGAAGAAGACCCTGGAAAACAGCACCGCCAAATATAAGTTCATCTTCCAGCACCATATCCTCGGAAACGGCCGTGGTGCAGCGGGGATGATCACCACTACTGAGTGGGGCGGCCAGAGCGCATCAAACTTCAACTTCACTCAAAACCGCCCGAATTGGACCAAGCCGATCCATCAGTTGCTGGTGGACACGATGGCAGCGGATGGCCAGACCGTCGTATTCACTGGACACGATCACACCTACGCTCGCGAGATGGTCGACGGAGTGGTCTATCAGGCAGTGCCCAATCCGGCTGACAACTCCTACTGGGCCTACAACTGCAGTGCTTACGCTCCGAGCTCGGTGACAACCTTCCCAACCACTTGGAAGAAGAAGGATGGTAGCTCGTACGGCGTCTACAACCCGAGCTACAGCATCGTGCGTCCTGATACGGGCTTCATCCAAGTCACGGTCTCACCAACAGGTCTGCGACTGGATTACATCCGCACGTACCGGCAGTCCGATATCACGGCCGACCTGAACGCCGGTAAATTCGACTCACTGGCCGGACGCGTCAACGGCGAGACGGATTTCCGTTACAGCCTGCCCGCGAACAGCAAGATCGACTCGACGGTGTCTGCGTTCGCCTATACCTGCAAGGGCGATGCACCACCCAGCACGTTCTTGTACGGCACGAGCAAGCAGTAAGACCGGTCGAGCAGCTGCAAAACTCGTCAGTAACCGCTGCGCTGCCGGCCAAGACCGGCGGCGCAGCGGGTCGGCCCAAAGCGCAGGCTAAATCGGCAAGCCTGAAGCTTTAAGTCTCAAGCAGTCCTTATCAGGACAGCATGGCCAGGACAACGCAGCAAAGGGCCCAGAAGAGCGGATATTCACAGCCGCCGATGTGCCACAACCACTTCTTTGTCACTTTCAGTGTGGCTGCCGCCGCTATCAGCAAATAGGCCGCGGAAATCCATGCTGCCGCGCTGACCTGGTAACCCGCCAGCAAGAGGGCTGCCAGTACCACCTCAATCCCCATGGCGGCAAAAGCGAAGGGTGCAGGCGGCTTGAAGCCGGCGGCACGGAAGAAGTTGAATGACGCTTCCTGTGCGGTGAACTTGCCTATCGCATGCGGGATGAAGAAAAACCCACAGACGAGGCGCAGTAGATCCACCGGAGTGAGCGAATAAGATGCGATCGTGATCATGTTTCTACTCCCTACAACTTGTTATTGATCTCGTGGCCGCGCCGGGTTCAGGGACGGAGCACGCGCTGGTCGACATTCCTGACATCTGCGACCCCGGCAAGCGCCATGCTGACTTCCAGTTCGCGCCGCAGGATGTCCAGCGCCAGACGCACACCGGCCTCGCCGCCTGCAGCCAGCGCATACAGAAAGCTCTTGCCGATCAGGCACGCGCTCGCACCGCGGGCCAGCGCTTTGAGTACGTCCTGACCACATTCGATGCCGCCGTCGAACAGCACCTCACAGCGCCCTGCCACCGCGGCTGCGATTTCAGGCAGCACCGTGATGGTCGCCGGCGCACCATCGAGCTGTCGTCCGCCGTGATTGGACGCGACCACGGCATCCACACCCATGGCACAGGCCTGCCGCGCGTCCTCCGCATCGAGCACGCCCTTGACGATCAGCTTGCCCGGCCAGCGAGCGCGGATCCAGTCGATGTCCTGCCAGGTGACCGAGGCATCGAATTGGGTCGCGATCCATTGAGCCAGCGTACGCAGATCGCCGGTGTTGTTCATATGGCGCTGCAGATTACCGAAGCTACGCCGCTGGCCGAACAGTACCCCGCTCGCCCAGCGCGGCTTGGTGAGGATATCGAGCAGATTGCGCAGTGTCAGGCGCGGCGGCACGCTGAGGCCGTTGCGCACATCACGACGCCGAACGCTGGGCACCGGCAGATCAACGGTCAACATCAGCGCACTACACCCGGCCGCCGCGGCGCGCGCAATCAGCTCTTCATTAAAGCCGCGATCGCGCATCAGATACAGCTGAAACCAGAAGGGCTGAGGGACTGCACCGGCCACATCCTCGATTGAGCAGATGGACAGCGTGCTGAGCGTGAACGGAACACCGGCGGCAGCCGCAGCGCGCGCGCCGTGAATTTCGCCATCGCGGTGGAACAGGCCCGCGAGACCCGTGGGCGCAATGGCCACCGGCATGCTCCAGGGCTCACCGAGCACTGTAGTACCGACCGATAATCGACTGATATCGACCATCACGCGCTGACGAAATTCCAACGCCTCCAACGCTGCGCGGTTACGACGCAAGGTCACCTCGTCATAAGCGCCGCCATCGGCGTAGTCGAAGATGGCACGCGGAATGCGGCGCCGAGCGCGCTCGCGC
Source organism: Gammaproteobacteria bacterium (assembly GCA_947452065.1). Lineage (GTDB taxonomy): Bacteria > Pseudomonadota > Gammaproteobacteria > Steroidobacterales > Steroidobacteraceae > FEN-1191. The sequence goes on along the minus strand of CANGBB010000001.1, from coordinate 262,013 downwards.
AGATCGGCAATGCTGGTGATCACGGCCACGGCTCGACTCCCTGTTTTCTGTGCGACCGATCCGGCGTTGGCGCCGGTTAGGCGTTGGCCAGTTTACCCGCAAGGGGGAAGTCAATGTGATGCGCTATTGCCAGCCCTCAGGCATTGGCCGCCAGGCTGACCACCTAGCTTGCGGCGGGCTTATTGCGCAGGTACTCCGCCGCTTTTTCGATGCTAAGAAGTCGTCGGTAGTCCTTCTCCGCGACATCGACGCCAAAGGTCTGCACGATGGACGTCGCAAAGTTGAACAGATCCATGGAGTCGAAATCGAACTGGTCGCGGAAGTCCCGATCCAGTCGCACCGTCGCGGGGTCGATGTCGGGCGCCACCTCTGTCAGTAACGCCAGCAGGCGCTGCGTCAGCTTCTCGTCATTCATTGCGGCTATGTCGTTCACAGTTCCCCCGGCTTTGACAGCAACTCGGCAATGCGCAGCAGGAATTGCGAACCCTGGCGCCCATCCGTGACACGATGGTCCGCAGCGAGACTGAGGCGCATTACTGAACGGACGGCCAGCTGCCCGTCCACCACCCAGGGTCGAAGCGTGGGCGCCCCGAATCCCACGATCGCCACCTGCGGCGGATAGATGATGGGCAGGAGAGACTCCACGCCCTCCTCGCCTAAGCTGGTCAGAGTGATCGTCCCCGCAGAGAGCTCACTGCTGCGCATATGGCCATTGCGGACGCGGGTCACCATCTGCTGCAGATCACTCATCAGTTGAACGAGCGTCTTGGGAGCAGCATCAAGAATGGCCGGGGCAACCAGTCCGCCGCCACGGAGCGACACCGCGACTCCGAGATGAACCGCAGCGGAGGCCACGAAGCCATCCCGCTCAAAATACCCGTTGAAACCAGGCTTTTCCGCGGCCGAGCGGGCTACCGCGCGCATCATCAAAACAATGGGTAGCAGCCGCTCTGGCACCGGCCGCACCGCATTCCATGCTCCAAGCCAGTCGGCTGCGGGAGTGAAATCGACGCTGTGCTGGAGGTAGTAATGAGGAATCTCCCGCTTGCTGCGTCCAAGCGCTGCGCCGATGGCAAGGCGGATGCCCGCACGCGGTGAAGGCCGACTTCCCGCCGCCTGAACATCCGCCATGCCGATGGCACCATCCGGGCCACTGCCTTTGAGTTGGGCGGTATCCACTTGCAGGCGCGCAGCCAAAGCACGCGCGGCTGGCGAGATACGCCGAGCCGGCACATCAGCACCAGAAAGGAGAGCGAGCGGGCCGCCGACCGCAACGTATTCACCGGGACTGATGAGTAGCTTCTCGACCACTGCATCTTCGAAGCTCTCGATGTCAATCACGCCCTTGGTGGTCTCTACCAGCGCGATGACTTGGCCGCGATGGACTGTGGCACCGGGCTGCACACACCATTCCGTCAGGGTGCCACCTTCCATGTCCGCCCCCAGCGAGGGCATGCGGAATTCATGAGGCATGACGCACCATCCCGCGCGCCGCTGCAACGATCGACGCTACAGACGGCAGAGCGGCATCTTCGAGCTGCTTGGGGTATGGGATCGGCACCTCAGCGCTGCAAACCCGTGCGATTGGCGCATCCAGCTCATAAAAAGCCTGTTCAACGATACGCGCAACAATCTCGGCGGCCAGACTACCGCTGCGCCAGCCCTCATCGACGATCAATGCGCGGTGTGTGCGCTGAACGGAACGAATGAATAGCGCATCATCAAGCGGCCTAAGGCTGCGCAGATCCACCACCTCTAGCTCGATCCCTTCTGTCGCCAATTGCGTGGCAGCATCCAAACACTTGTGCAGGCTTCCGCCATAGGTAATGACGGTCAGGTCGCGGCCCACACGTCGGACAGACGCATGATCAAGATCGGCTGTGAATGCAGCCGACGTGAGCACAGCCTCGCGGTTGAGGAGTCCGACATGCTCGAAGATCAGCACGGGATCTGGCGAACGTAGTGCTGCGGCAAGCATGCCACGCGCGTCATCGACCGTGGCCGGCGCGACGATTCGGAGTCCGGGAATGTGGGCGTACCAACCCTCCAGACTGTGCGAATGCTGGGCTGCGAGCTGGCGACCGCCACCGGTGGCCATGCGGATGATGACGGGTACGGGGCATTGGCCACCGGACATGTGATTCAACGTCGCGGCGTTGTTCATGATCTGATCCAGCGCCAGCAGGCTGAAGTTCACCGTCATGATTTCGACGATGGGCCGCAATCCACCCAGCGCAGCACCAATTCCTGCACCCACGAACCCCGACTCAGACAGAGGCGTATCACGGATGCGCGCCTCGCCAAACTCGGCCAAGAGTTCTTTACTGACGGCATAGCAGCCGCCATAGCGACCGATATCCTCACCCATCATGAAAACCTTCGGGTCACGATTCAGGGCTTCGCGCAGTGCGCCGCGCAACGCCTCCCGATAAGTCATTGTCCGCCCAACCTCTTGAACTTGAGCTTCGCTCAGCGGTGACTCTGACTGGGCGACATCGGTGGGAGCAGCCGGCTGCTCGGCATACACGTGACGCTGCAGTGAACCCACAGGCTCCTCCGGCGATTGCTCGGCAAAGAGCACCGCCGCATCAATCTCAGAATTAGTGGCTTGCTCGATACGCAGGAAATCAGCTTCGTCGATGAGGCCGGCGGCTTTGCAGCGCGCGGTGAAGCGGATCAGCGGCCCGCGAGCACGCCAGGCCTCGACTTCAGCCTTGTCGCGGTAAAGCTGCGCATCGAACATTGAGTGCGCGCGCAATCGATACGTGCGGCATTCAAGAAAATGCGGTCCCCGGCCCGCTCGAACTGCATCGATCATGGAGGTCGCCAGCGACTGCACCTGTAGCACATCCATGCCATCGACCGACTGAGCGGACAGTCCATACGCGGCCGCTTTGCTGCGAATGTCGGTGACGGACTCCGAGCGTTCGAGCGCCGTGCCCATGGCGTATCCATTGTTCTCGCAGATGAAAAACACCGGCAGTTGCCACAGCGCGGCCAGATTCAGCGACTCATGAAATTCGCCTTCGGCAACCGCCCCCTCACCGAAGAAGCAGGCGGTTACGGCAGAACGTCCCGCCAGCTTGTCCGCCAGCGCTAGACCCACCGCCAGCGGCAGTCCACCCCCCACGATGGCGTTGCCGCCGTAAAAGCGGCGACTGACATCGAAGATATGCATTGAACCGCCACGTCCGCCGCTGCTGCCGGTCTGGCGGCCATACATCTCGGCCATGAGCGCCGTCATCGGCAGGCCGCGCGCCAGTGCATGGCCGTGCTCACGATAGGTGGCGACGATGCCATCACTACCCTGCAGCTGCGGAATGATGCCCACGGCCACCGCCTCCTCTCCGTTATAGAGATGCAGGAAGCCGCGAATCTTCTGCTCGGTGTACAGCTGTGCGCAGCGATCCTCAAACTGGCGGATACGCAGCATCTGGGTGAGCAATGCCAGCGCCTGCTCACGCGTCGGCAGCGCGATCTCACCCATTTTTGGAAAAGACTCTGCGGTTGACTCAGTTTGGAGCGTGCTCATGCACCGCCCTCGAGGGTCGACAAATCACCTTCCGGCTGGCCGAGTTCGCGGGCTCGCAGGAGTCGACGCATGATTTTCCCGCTGCGCGTACGCGGCAGAGCGTCCACAAAGGCGATTTCACGTGGTGCCAGCGCTGCACCCAGTCGTCGCCGCGCATGGGCAAGCAGATCCCGCTGCAAGGCCGCGTCACCACGAAGGCCGCTCTTTAATTCCACGAATGCCTTGACCGCTGTTCCGGCCACCTCATCAGGCACACCGATGACACCGGACTGAGCAACGGCTGGATGCGTCAGCAGTGCACTTTCGACCTCAAACGGACTGATCAAATGACCGGCAGCCTTGATCACATCATCGGTACGACCCAGAAACCAGTAGTAGCCGTCGGCATCGCATCGCGCCAGATCACCGGAGAGATACCAGCCTCCTGCGAAGCACTGACGATATTTCTCTTCATTGTCGAGATAGCCGCGGAACATCGAAGGCCACCCAGGTCGAAACGCCAACTCGCCCGGTGTATCGGGGGTGGTGATTTCCACCACTCCGCCGCCGTCATCGGTGCGCTGCACGATACCCGCCTGTACGCCCGGGATCGGTAAGCCCATCGATCCCGGCTTGATATCGACGCTGGCGTAATTGGCCACGAGAATGCCGCCAGTCTCCGTCTGCCACCAGTTATCGTGGAAGGGCATACCCAGCATCGACTGGCCCCACAGGACGGCTTCCGGATTCAGTGGCTCACCCACACTGGCCAGAAAGCGCAACGATGAATACGTTCGTGCCTGTGCCAGCTCCGGACCAGCCTTCATCAGCATGCGTATCGCGGTGGGCGCCGTGTACCAGACGCTAATGCGCTCCTCGGCCAGCAGTTGATACCAGCGGTCCGGATCGAATTCCTCCACATCGACGATGGAAGTCGCACCGCACAGGAGCGGTGCCAGAACACCATAGGTCATACCCGTGACCCAGCCGGGGTCGGCCGTACACCAGTAGCGATCATTGGGACGCAGATCGAGCGCCAGGCGCGCCGTGACCTGCTGCGCCACGACCGCGTCATGCACATGCAGCACACCCTTGGGGCGACCAGTTGTCCCGCTGGTGAAGTGCAGCAGTGCCGGATCTTCTGCGGTGGTGGCGACCGTGGCGAACTCAGGCGAAGCCGCTGCGAGCAGCCGATCGAGATCCAGCGTTCCGGGCGGCAGCACCCTGCCCCCTGCACCGGTCAGAAGCACCCACTGCAACTGCGGCAACCTCTCGCGGATCCCAGCCACCTTGCGCTCATAGAGCATCGGCGTGGTGACCAGTATGCGTGCATCGCCCAGAGCCAGTCGCGTCTGCACCGGCTCCGGACCGAAGGCCGAGAACAGCGGGCAGAACACACGGCCCGACTTCAGCGTACCCAGCGCAGCGATATGCAAAGCCGGTCCGCGGCCAAGCAGCGAGAACACCCGGTCACCACGCTCAGGCGCCAGACTCTCCACCACATGGGCAAAGCGGCTCGCTGCACTCAACAGTTCCGCGTAAGTGAACTCCAAAGCCACGCCATCTCGCGACAGGAATCGCACTGCAAGCCGAGCACCCTGACCGGCGTGCACAGCGCGATCCAGCGCTTCATGGGCGATATTGATGCCACCACCGGGCAGCCCTTCCAACTCATGCCGGGCGTCCTCCCAGCTAAAGCTCTCGCGGGCCGACGCATAATCAGCCAGGTTGGCAAGCTGATCACCGGTGCCGGGCCGTCGCTTGACGATGGGCGCATAGCTCAGCGGCACCGATGACACTCCAGGACTTTCCACGCCTCCGGGAAACAGGGCTACTGCACCTTGATCTGCTGTGGCTGGGAGGCTGGCGGCACTGGCTTCTTGGGCACATGCACAGTCAGCACACCATCCTTGCCCTCAGCGCGGATGGCCGCCGCATCGACATCCTCCGGCAACGTGAAGTAGCGACTGAACGAGCCGTAGAAGCGCTCGACTCGATGGCTCTTCTCGGTCTTGTCTTCCTTTTCGGCTTTCCGCTCGCCCTCAATGGAGAGCACGCCCTTGTCCAGTGTCACCTTGATTTCGTCGGCCTTGACTCCCGGGACCTCGGCCTTGACCAGATATTCCTTGTCGGTCTCGCTGATATCCACCACGGGGGTCCATTCCTTCACGTCGCCCAGGCTGCTGCGCATCTGTGGCCAGCGTCCGAAGGCCGTACCGAAGTTGCGGAAGAATTCGTCTGCTTCCCTGAAGGGTTCCCATTTTGCGAGTCTCATATTGGCACCTCTGTGACTAGAGAGCCGAATGCTAGGGACAGGATCGAGAGCGAACCATCTGGAGATTCCGCAGGCCACTGGCGATTTTCCGAAGCGACGATGACCGAGCGACGGGTAAAACCGGACGAACGCGTACCGGTGGAGCCGGTGCTCTAGCGCACGGCGTTTATTGCTACGCCTTGGGTGGCTCGGACTCCTCGCCCGGAAGGTTGCGTCCATCAAGCGCCGCAGCCCCTTTCTCCTCGATGTCGTCGAACTGGCCACTATCCACGCACCAGAAGAACACCCAGATCGCGACGCCCAGCATGAGCAGCGAGAGTGCAATCAGCAAATACGCACTGCTCATACTGTCACCGCTGACACTGGCAGCGCCCTGACGGGTAGAGACTGCTGCGGAACATGCGCAAACCGATGTGCGCGCCAGACCACATAGAGTGAGCTGGCAGACATACCGACCGCCGCCAGCCATGGCGGCACATAGCCCAGCGCCGCTAGCGGTATGGCACACAGGTTGTACACCATGGCCCAGCGCAGATTGGCGCGCATCAGCCGCACCGTTCCACGCGCCGTGGTGATGGACTCGGCCACGGCCGCGAGCGAATCATTCATCAGCAGCAAATCGGAGGCCGATTGGGCCAGTGCTGCACCCTGCCCCATGGCGCAGGAAACGTCCGCGGAAGCCAGCACCGGTGCGTCGTTGATGCCATCGCCAATCATGAGCACGCGCCGTCCCTGCCGCTGCAGTTCGCGCACGGCCGATAGCTTGCCCTGCGGGTCGAGGCCCCCATAGGCTTTGGCGATGCCGAGTTCCTGTGCCACTTGCCGCACGGCGGCCGGGCGATCGCCACTGATCACAACCAGTTCCAATCCGTCACGCCGCAGGGATTCCACCGCCGCTCCAGCGCCGGGGCGCAGACCATCGCCAAGCTCGAAGGCTGCCACCAGCCCGGAATCATTTCCCAGCCATACGCGAGCCTGAGAGAACTGACCGGGATCACTCGCTGTTGGCGCCAGTCGGGCCACCCATTCAGCCCGCCCAATACGCCACAAGCGACCCTCGATTGAGCCCTCGACACCCTCGCCAGCGACTTCCTGACACTGCACCGGCACCAGGCCAGCAGTAGGCACTTCAGCAAATGCGACAGCCAGTGGATGTGTGGAGCCTGACTCGAGTGCAGCGGCAACCCTTAACGCGTGAGCCGTGTCGAGTTCACCTAAAGTGTGCACCGCGACGACACGGATGTGTTCACCGGTGAGCGTACCGGTCTTGTCGATGGCCACAGTATCGATACCGGCCAATCGCTCTAGTGCATGGGCTCGTGTCACCATCACGCCGCGGCGACTCAGGCGCACACTCGCGGCTGCCACTGCGGCTGGTGTGGCCAGCGATAGTGCACAGGGACAGGTCACCACCAACACCGCCAGCGTCGCAGCAAATGCCTGGGTTGGATCGAACCACAGCCACACACCGGCCACCAGCAGAGCCAGTACCAGAATAACGCTCACGAACTGCACGGCGGCACGCTCAGCCAGCAGCGCCATCGGCGGCCGCTCTGCCTGAGCACGTTCGATCAAGGCGCCCATGGCTGCCAGTGTGGAGTCCTCGGCCCGTGCCTGCGCTATGACCTCGATAACCCCGCCGACATTAACGCTCCCGCCCATCACCCGATCACCGGCACGATGGCTCACCGGCAAAGACTCGCCACTGATCAGTGACTCATCAAGGATTCCCGCCTCGCTTTCGAGCAGCGCATCCACAGGCACCACCGCACCGCGCGCCACCCGCAGTTTGTCGCCAGCTTGCACATCGCCCAGTGGTACGCGCTGCGTGCCACTATCATTGACCCGTGTGACCTGCGCCGGCAGGCTGCGCGCCAAGGCTTCGCTGGCGTCCAGGCTGCCGCGCCGGAGGGATTGCTCGATGTAGCGCCCAAGAAGCAGCAGGAACACAAACATGGCCACCGAGTCGTAATAGACCTCACCACTGCGTGTGAAGGTGTTCCAGGCACTGGCTGCAAAGGCCAGCACCAGCGCCAGCGCCACGGGCGTATCCATACCCAGACTCCTGCGTCGCAGATCCAGCCAGGCACCGCGCAGGAACGGCTCACCCGAATACAGAAGCACGGGCAGCGCGAGCAGCATGCTGGTGACCCTGAGCAGGGTTTCCATATCGGCATCCATGCCGCTGAAAGCTCCGGCATACAGTCCGACCGTGTACATCGACATCTGCATCGATACCAGTCCCGCTACGCCGATGCGCTTCAAGGCCGAGCGCCGCTGTCTGTCGCGTTCGCGTACTGTGGATTCACCACTTAATGGAACCGGACGGAATCCCAGCGACTCGATGGTCGCCAATACCTTCGCCAAAGGCAGCTGCGAAGGGTTCCAAGCCAAGGAGACGCGCGAAGTGGCCAGATTGACATCGATGCGCTCCACACCCGGCAAGGCGCCCACCTCACGGCGGATCGCAGCAGCACAATTGGCGCAACGCATTCCCTCGGCAAAGAACAGCGTGCGGGCCTGATCGCCCTGCTGCTGCCAGCTCAGATGCGCTGCCGAGACACTCATGATCACCCAGCCTGGGTGTCGGGCGTCAGGGTCAGCGGACCGGCATCGAGGTTGCCGCGCATGCGCCCACGCAGCTGCCATTGCTGCGCTGGATCGGTGATCTGCACCCACCAATGGGCCTGTGGCAGCGCCTGACAGTCGGTGTGATAGCCCGTGGCATCGCGCTGCAGAATCCAGTGCTGGTCAGCCGCACGTTGCGTCGGATGCGTGAGATCCACACGCAACTGTGCGGGCGAATCCCCCCGAAGCGTGACATGGCACTGTCCTGTGGCCGCATCGAATTGCAACAGGGCTGCAATGCCAAGCGTTCGAGCGCGCGTCTGCAGCGCCTCGTCGGCAGTCAATGCCTGCCCCTCCCAGTGATACGCATCCGGCAGCGGCGTATCACCGCTGCGCACCGCCAAATAGAGCGAGGCAAAGCTCGCGGCCACAGCCGCCGACGGCAGAATCCACAGCAGCCACAGCACAAGATTGGGACCAGCCGATGTGCGCAGCGTGCTCATGTTCGCGGCGCCAGAAAGCGAGCGGTGTGCGTGACCTGCATGGCCGGATCCTCATCATCGGTCAGAGTAAAAACGATCGGCTCTGAAGTGCCGTGGCGCGACCCGCCGTGCGCAACATTCTCCGCGGCGTCATCGTCATAGGCGGCACGCCGCACCTCGACCACGGCCGGATAGACCGTGCCTGGCTCAACCACGAAGCGCGCCGGATCAGGATTCAGCTTGAGGCCGCCGGCACCACTGACAGTGACGGTATAGCGCCGCTCGCGTTCACCCTTGTTCATGATCTTCAGCGTGTACACATTCTCGACCCGACCATCATCGAGTAGCCGGTACAGTGCGTTGCGATCACGAATGACATCAAGAGCCACGGGCTGGCGCAGCCACAGCGCCACGCCGAAGGAAACAGCCAGCACACCGAGGAGCGTGCCGTAGATCAGCACGCGCGGCCTGAGAATGCGCGTCGGCCCGTGCTCCAAAGCGTGCTGAGTGGTGTAGCGCACCAGACCACGCGGATAACCGACACGGTCCATCACCTGATCGCAGGCATCGATGCAGGCTGCGCAGGCGATGCACTCGTACTGCAGCCCTTTGCGGATATCGATACCCGTCGGACAGACCTGCACGCACCAGCTACAGTCGACGCAGTCGCCCAGCCCAGACTGTGCCTGCGTCACTCCCTTGCGTCGTGCGCCGCGCGGCTCACCACGCTCGGCGTCGTAAGTGATGATCAATGTATCCTTGTCGAACATCGCGCTCTGGAACCGAGCGTAGGGACACATGTACTTGCAAACCTGTTCGCGCAGCAGACCGGCATTGCCATAAGTGGCAAAGCCATAGAACAGCGACCAGAAAGTCTCCCAGCCGCTGAGCTGCAGATGCCACACCTCATGAAACAACTGCCTTATCGGACTAAAGAAGCCGACGAAGGTCAGGCCGGTCCACAATGAGAATCCGATCCACAAAGCCTGCTTGGAACTCTTCCGCCATAGCTTCCGCAGGCTCCAGGGCGCCGCATCGAGCTTCATGCGCGCACTGCGATCCCCCTCGGTGATGCGCTCCATCCACAGATACGCCTCGGTCCAAACGGTCTGCGGACAGGCGTAAGCGCACCATAGCCGGCCCGCGATCGCCGTAAAGAAGAACAGCGACAGGGCGGCGAGAATCAGCAGCCAGGTGAGGAAAATGAAGTCCTGCGGCCACATCACCAGCTCGAAGATGAAGAACTGCCGTTCGCGCAGATGAAATAGCACAGCCTGGCGCCCATGCAGATTCAGCCAGGGAAGCAGATAGAAAACACCCAGCAGCACCCAGACGGCCACGATGCGCAGACGTGCGAATCGGCCGAAGACCTCGCGCGGATAAACCTTCGCGTGAGCGACGTAGTAGGAATCAGTGGGTGCGGCGGTCTTCTGGAGGGGTTCCATCGGGGGGCTGACTCATGGTGAGGGTCAGGGCGCTGGCCAGCAGGGCCACCAGCCACAGACCGAAGAATCCAAGCGTGTAGACCCCTAGGTGGTCAATCATTGTTGTTGTGAAATCCTCACCGACCAATTCTTCCGGTGCGATGAAAGCGAAGAAAAACATCGTGCCGACGCAGGCAGCAAGAAAAGATGCCCAAACGACCGTGCCGATGCGTCGGGCACGGAGTGAGAGATCCTGCCTATCGGCCTGCATCATTCAGACTCAGCACATAGGCGGCTAGCAGCCGGACACGCAGTTCACCAAGGCGATCACCATGGGCCGGCATCTGACCCTGGCGACCGCGCGCAATGGTCTCGCGGACGGTCGCAACCGAGCCGCCGTACAGCCAAACGTTATCGCTAAGATTAGGCACGCCGATCAGCGCGTTGCCCTGCCCTTTGTCGCCATGACAGGCCACACAGTTGGCAGCGAACAACTGCCGACCGTGCGCCACGTCGCCGGCAGGCACGCTGCGCCCGGACAGTGACAGCACATAGGCCAGCACATCCTCCACGCCCTGATCGCCACCGAGCGTATCGCGCCACGGAATCATCACGCCGATGCGACCGCCGGAAATGGTGGCCTCAACGATTTCCGGCGTACCACCCCAGAGCCAGTCTTTATCGGTCAGATTGGGAAAGCCCGGCGCACCACGCCCGTCTGAGCCATGACAGAGGATGCAGTTATCGTTGAACAGATTGCGGCCAACAGACAGCGCCGCCGGATTGCCTCGAAGCTGCGCGACACTCATGCCAGCGAACGGTGCCAGCGCCTTCTGGGCTTCGGCCTCGACGGACTTCTGCAACTCGGCATGCTGGGACGCGGACGTCCAACCCAGGACGCCCCGATAATTACCAAGGCCTGGATACAGCACCAAATACACTGCACCGAAAACCGCGGTCAGTCCGAATAGCCAGAGCCACCAGCGCGGCAACGGATTATTCAACTCGCGCAGATCGTCGTCCCAGACATGCCCTGTGGTCTCATCCCCCGCCGCCTCACCACTGCGCCGTTTGCGCATGGTCCAGAACAGCCACACGACTCCGAGAATATTCGCGAGCGAAAGGATGACAACAAACAGGCTGACTGCGTCGCTCATGGCTGCGACCTCTTTTCATCCGGCGTCTCGGACGTAGGTCGGATCGCCGTGTCCTCATCCAGAGCCAAACGAGCCGCTGCATCAAAGGCATCGCGGCGGCGGTCGCTCCACGCCCAGACGCAGATGCCGCAGAAGGCGACAATCAGGATCGCGGTAAGGATTCCGCTCACCATGACTACTTCCACCCTTTGGCGGCCAGCCCCAGGCCCTGCAGATAGGCGATTAACGCCTCCAACTCGGTCTTGCCCTGCACTGCATCGCTGGCCGCAGCGATCTCAGCGTCTGTATAGGGCACGCCAACGCGACGCAGAGCACGCATCTTGTCCGGTGTCACACGCGCATCAACGACATTTTTCGCCAGCCAGGGAAACGCTGGCATGTTGGACTCGGGCACCAGATCCCGCGGCTGCATGAGGTGCACGCGATGCCATTCATCGGTGTAGCGCCCGCCGACGCGCGCCAGATCAGGGCCCGTGCGCTTGGAACCAAACTGGAAGGGATGGTCATACACCGATTCACCGGCCAGCGAATAGTGTCCATAGCGCTCGGTCTCGCCACGCAATGGCCGGATCATCTGCGAGTGACAGTTGTAGCAACCCTCGCGGATGTAGATATCGCGCCCTTCCAAAGCCAGTGCCGGGTACGGTGTGATTCCAGGCGCCGGACGGGTGACCTGACTGGAAAAGAAAAGCGGCACGATTTCCACCAGGCCGGCAATACTGATGACGATGGCAATGAGCACGCCCAGCAGGCCGGTACGGGTCTCGATGATGTCGTGATTCACGATGCGCTTCCTGGTGCTCGCTTCAGGCTGCCAGCGGCGTCAGAGAATCCGCGCGCTCGCCGGCGATAGTGCGGCGCACGTTGTACAGCATGAGGAACATGCCGCTGAGTACCAGCAGACCACCGATGAAGCGGACGATGTAATACGGGTGCGTCGCCGCCAGTGCCTGGACGAAGGTGTAGGTCAGCGTGCCGTCCGGATTGGTGGCGCGCCACATCAGACCCTGCATCACACCAGCGATCCACATGGCGGCGATGTACAGCACAATGCCGATGGTGGTGGTCCAAAAATGCCAGTCGATCAGGCGCGTGCTCCACATGCCAGAGCGTCCATAAAGTCGCGGTATCAGTGAATAAATGCATCCGATGCTGATCATCGCCACCCAGCCCAGCGCGCCGGAATGCACATGCCCGATGGTCCAGTCCGTGTAATGCGACAGTGCATTGACCGTCTTGATCGACATCATCGGTCCTTCGAAGGTCGACATGCCGTAGAACGACAACGACACGATCATGAACTTGAGGATCGGGTCGGTACGCAACTTATGCCAGGCGCCAGAGAGCGTCATGATGCCGTTGATCATTCCGCCCCAGCTCGGCGCCAACAGCAGCAGCGAGAACACCATACCCAGTGACTGGGCCCAGTCCGGCAGCGTGGTGTAATGCAGATGATGGGGACCGGCCCACATATAGACCGAGATCAGCGCCCAGAAGTGCACAATCGACAGACGGTAGGAATACACCGGCCGGCCGGCCTGTTTGGGCACGAAGTAATACACCATGCCGAGGAAACCAGCGGTCAGGAAGAAACCCACCGCATTGTGTCCGTACCACCACTGCACCATCGCATCCACAGTGCCTGCATAGGCTGAGTAGGACTTGGTGAGAGTGACCGGAATCTCCGCGCTGTTCACCACATGCAAGACTGCGATGGTGATGATGTAGGCCGCAAAGAACCAGTTGGCGACATAGATATGCTTCACTTTGCGCCGGGCCAAAGTGCCCAGAAAAACCACCGCATAGGCAATCCAGACCACTGCGATAAGCACATCAATGGGCCATTCCAGCTCGGCATATTCCTTGGCGCTGGTCATACCCATCGGCAAGGTGATGGCGGCCAGCACAATGACCAGCTGCCAGCCCCAGAAGGTGAATGCCGCCAGTGAACCACCGAACAGTCTCGCTTGGCAGGTGCGCTGCACGCAGTAGTACGAACTGGCAAACAGTGCCGAACCGCCAAAGGCGAAGATGACGGCGTTGGTGTGCAACGGCCGAAGTCGGCCGTAACTCAGGAAGGGGATACCGTAGGTCAGGTCAGGCCAGATCAGCTGGGCGGCGATGATCACACCGACGAGCATGCCGACGATGCCCCAGACCACGGTCATGATCGCGAAGTTTCGGACCACGGCATCGTTGTAGATCAAGCCGTTGGATCCGGCACCCACCGCAGACTCATTACTCATCCCGCCTCCACAGCCAGATCTGGCGGGAACTGTGTGACCCGCAGCATCCCCAGCAGTGTGCGTCAGCGCCCATCAGAGGCGTATGCGTATGAATGATTAGCCCATTGCGGATAACCGCAATTGACTTGGGGCGGATGATGGGTAGCGGCCCCGCGGAGGGGGCCGCTCACTCGACTCAGCCGGGAGGCGTGCCCACCAGGCGCTCCAACTCGGCCAGGACAGCGAACACATCACCCACCAGGCCGATGTCGGCGACCTCGAAGATCGGCGCCTCGCTGTCTTTGTTCACGGCAACGATGGTGCGCGCGTCCTTGATTCCCGTCAGGTGCTGGATAGCACCGGAGATGCCAAACGCCATATACAGCTCCGGCGCAATGATCTTGCCGGTCTGACCCAACTGCAGCTCGTTGGGTGCAAAGCCTGCATCCACCGCGGCACGCGAGGCGCCCACGGCCGCACCCAGCAGGTCGGCCAACTTGTAAAGTTTCTGGAAGTTCTCGGCGCTGGCAAAGGCGCGTCCGCCAGACACCACGCGGGCCGCCGATTGCAGCTCAGGACGGTCGCTCTGCGATGTGCTCAGAGAAACAAAACGCGTATGCGTCGGCAGAACAGCCAGCGGCTTCGCCGCCTCAATAGGTGCGGCCCCCTCACCCACCGCAGCGGGTTGGAAGGAAGCGACCCGCACCGTGGCGACGAGCTGCGGAGCATCGACCTCCACGGTAACGATGGCGTTCCCGGCATAGATGGGCCGGCGAAAGCGCTTCGCACTCTCGACTGCGGCGATGTCACTGAGCTGCGGTGCATCCAGCAGTGCCGCAACACGAGGCATCAGGTCGCGTCCGAAGGTCGACGATTGGCCCAACACATGACTCGCGCCGGCGGCGAGCTCCGCGAGCTGTGGCGCGATCAACGCAGCGAGTGGATGGGCATGGCGCGCATCCTCAACCAGCACCACGCGCTGCACGCCCGTCAGACGTGCCGCCTGCGCGGCCACCGCCGCACCCTCCGCTGCAAACACCGCCACACTCACCGCAGCATCCGGCAGCTGCAGCGCGCAGCTGACCGCACGCGCCGTGGACTGCGACAATTTGCCTTGGCCGTGCTCGGCCACCACCAGTACCTGGGTCATATCAAAGTACTCCCCGGCTGCGCAGCGCGGCCACGAGCTCGGCCGCATCGGCCACGCGGACACCCTTGGGTCGCTGCGACGGTGGCGCATAGTTCACGGCCCGAACGCGCAAGTCACCCGCGATACCGAGCGAATCCAGCGGCAGCACTTCGAGCGGCTTTTTCTTGGCCTTCATGATTTCCGGGAGCTTCACGTAGCGCGGCTCATTGAGCCGCAAGTCGGTACTGATCACAGCTGGAAGATCGACCTCGAGCATCTCGAGACCTGCATCCACCTCGCGCGTCACGCGCGCCAGGTCCGCGCCGATCTCCAGCTTTGAGATGAAGGTCGCCTGCGGTCGCGCCCACAGCGCTGCGAGCATCTGGGCGGTCTGACTGTTGTCTTCATCGACGGCCTGTTTGCCGAGTACCACCAGGAGCGGTGTTTCCTTTTCCGCCAGCCGGAGAAAGACGCGTGCCACGCTCAGCGGAGGCAGAGCGGCTGCGGTCTCGACCAGTATGGCGCGATCCGCACCCATCGCCAGCGCAGTACGCAACTGTGTCTGGCAATCTGCAGGGCCGATACTGGCCACGACCACTTCATCGCAGGCGCCTTTCTCTTTTTGGCGCAGAGCCTCTTCGACCGCGATTTCATCGAATGGATTGATGCTGAGTTTCACGCCCTCGGTGATCACTCCGCTCCCGTCCGGTTTGACCCGTACGCGCACGTTGTAGTCCACGACCCGCTTGATGCCGACCAGGATCCGCTTCATCGACTCATCGCTCCCTTTCTACAACCGCGCTAGCAGTCGCTCAGCCAGCCGCAAATGCGGCCGATCGACGACCTTGCCATCGAGTCCGATCACACCCAGCTCAGGTTCGGCTGCAAAGGCGGCTACAACCCGCCGCGCCCACGCCACTTCCTCGGCACTGGGCGTGAAAGTACTGTTGATCAGCGGCACCTGCGCCGGATGGATGGCCAGTTTGCCAACAAACCCGGCGCTGCGCGCCTCTTGGCACTCGCGGGCAAAGGCCGCCATGTCCTGAAATTCCATGCACGGTCCGTCGATGGCATCCACACCAGCCGCTGCGGCACCCAGCACACACAGCCAGCGCGCCATCCGGAACATTTCGCCAAACTGCCCGTCCGGTCCGCGGTTCACGGCACCGATTTCGGCCGCCAGATCTTCATTTCCCCAACTCAGACCACGAAGACGTGCACTCACTCCAGAGAACTGCCCCACGGTGAACACGCCACGGGGCGTCTCAGTGGCCAGCACCCAGACCGGCAGTGCACCGACCGCGAGCCCGAGCCGCGACTCCAGCGGCTGTAACCGCTGATCCAACTCGCGGAACAGATCCGGATCACCCTTGGGCAGAACCACACCGTCGGGCCGCGCTGCAAGCACTGCATCCAGATCGTCCCAGGCAAGACCGGTCTGAATGGCATTGATGCGCACCAGACAGCGCAGACTCCGATCACGGGCCGGGTCCGCAAGGTATTCGGCCACCATGTGGCGCGCGGTGGCCTTGCGGGCCGGCGACACCGAATCCTCCAGATCAAGGATCAGCGCGTCGGCGCCATGGCGTGCTGCGCTGGCGATTTTGCGCTCGCTGTCGCCCGGCACGAACAGTAAGGAACGCAGGGCCATTTTCGGGTTTCAACCATTGGGGAAAGGGCTGCGCAGTTTAGCGGGTGCCAGCGCAGTGACGCTAGAGACGATAGCGCCGCTCCAGCCCGAGGCGATCAAGAATACGGCTGGCGATCTCCTCGATGCTGCATTCAACGGATCTGCTGCAGGCGCTCAGGCGCGATCGTCAGGCCATCACGATGGGCCGCAGGCCACTCTCGGCCGCTACCGCGTCGATGCGGAAAACCGCTATGGCAGCCTGCTCCGCATTAGCGATAAATGGCCGCGTGACAGCCCGATACTCCGAACCCCTAAATGGTGTCAGCAGACTGTGGCCCAGCGTCTCGGCCGTGACACCGGTCTGGTACGACACGAAAAAGACCGTGCGCTTCGCCACTCTCACCTGCACCGTTGCGCCACCCAAGAGCGCAGTAGTCCTTCATCTGGGTGACCGTGGAGCAAGCGTCCCATGACGGTCTATGTCATGCCTTTCGAGACCGTAGGGATCGGCGATATCGCGCAGGTGGGCGGCAAGAATGCCTCCCTCGGTGAGATGCTGCGCGAACTGGGGCGACTGGGCATTCGTGTCCCCAACGGTTTTGCCACGACCGCGGATGCCTACCGCGAATTCCTACAGCAAGGCGGACTGGATGCGCGCATTTACTCGCGGCTCGCCGGGCTCGACATCGAAGACATTCCGGCGCTGAGCGCTGCCGGCCGCGATATCCGCCAGTGGATTATGGAGACACCCTTCCCCGCGCCGCTGGAGCAAGCGGTGCTGGACGCTTGGAATGTCATGGACCAGGGCAAGAACATCGCCGTGGCCGTGCGCTCCTCGGCCACCGCCGAGGATTTGCCAGAGGCTTCATTTGCAGGTCAGCAGGAAACCTTCCTCAATGTGCGCGGGGCAACCGGGGTGCTGCGGGCCATGCGTGAAGTGTTCGCCTCGTTGTTCAATGACCGCGCCATCACCTATCGCGTCCACCACCACTTCGATCACGCTAAGGTGGCGCTGTCGGCCGGCGTGGAGTTCATGGTACGGAGCGATCTGGGCGCCAGCGGCGTGATGTTCACACTCGACACCGACTCCGGCTTTCGCGACGTGGTGTTCATCAACAGTTCCTACGGCCTCGGCGAAACCGTGGTTCAGGGCGCTGTGAACCCGGATGAATTCTATGTCTATAAGCCTGCACTGGCGTCCGGAAAACGCTGCGTAGTGCGGCGGAATTTGGGCACAAAAGCCATCAAGATGATTTACGCCGACGGTTCTGGAAAAGGCCATGGCGAACGTGTGCAGACAGTGCCGGTGCCGGAAGCCGACCGCATGCGCTTCTCACTCAACGATGCGGATCTCGAGGACCTCGCCCGCCAGGCCGTGATCATTGAGAAGCATTACGGCCGTCCGATGGATATTGAGTGGGGCAAGGACGGTAATGACGGCGCGCTCTACATCCTGCAGGCGCGACCTGAAACCGTGCAGAGTCGCAGTCAGCGCACGCTGGAGCGTTACGAACTCAAGAGCAAGGGCAAGGTGCTGGTTGAGGGGCGCAGCATCGGCCAGCGGATTGGTGCGGGCCCGTCACGCATTATCCGCAACGTGAACGAGATGCAGCGCGTGCAGCCCGGGGACGTGCTGATCGCCGACATGACCGATCCGGATTGGGAACCAGTGATGAAACGCGCGGCTGCGATCGTCACCAACCGCGGTGGACGCACCTGCCACGCCGCCATCATCGCGCGAGAGATGGGCATTCCGGCCGTGGTTGGCTGCGGGGATGCCACCGAGAAGATCCGCGATGGCGCAGCCGTGACTGTTTCGTGTGCCGAGGGCGACACGGGCTTTGTCTACGACGGCATCCTGAACTTTGAGCAGCAGAGCATCGCACTGGATGCCATGCCGCCCGCACCGGTCAGCATCATGATGAACGTTGGCAATCCGGATCGCGCCTTCGCCTTCGCCGGATTGCCGCACCAGGGCGTGGGACTGGCGCGTCTGGAATTCATCATCAACCGCATGATTGGCGTGCATCCACGCGCGCTGCTCGAATTCGATACGCTGGAAGCGTCATTGAAGGCAACGATCCGCAAGCAGATCGCCGGCTATGCCGACCCGGTGAGCTTTTACGTCGACCGACTCAGCGAAGGCATTGCGCAGATTGCCGCAGCCTTCGCCCCAGAGCCGGTGATCGTCCGCACCTCCGATTTCAAGTCCAATGAATACGCCAACCTGATCGGCGGCCGGCAATACGAGCCACATGAGGAAAACCCCATGCTGGGCTTCCGTGGGGCCGGCCGCTATGTGGATCCTCAGTTCACGAAGTGCTTTGAGCTTGAATGCCGTGCGCTGCGGCGCGTGCGCGAGGAAATGGGCCTGACCAATGTGCAGGTCATGGTTCCTTTCATTCGCACGCTGGATGAGGCACGCGAAGTCAGCGAGCTGCTGGCCGCCTGCGGACTGAAGCGCGGTGAGAACGGGCTGAAGCACATCATGATGTGCGAGATCCCCAGTAACGCACTACTCGCCGACCAGTTCCTGCAGTATTTCGACGGCATGTCGATCGGCTCCAATGACATGACTCAGCTGACGCTGGGAATCGACCGTGATTCGGCACTGGTTTCGCGCCGCTTTGACGAGCGTGACCCGGCGGTCAAGGCGCTACTTTCCATGGCTATTAACGCCTGCCGCAAGGCCGGCAAGTACATCGGTATCTGCGGCCAAGGCCCATCGGACCACCCGGATCTGGCCGAGTGGCTGGTTGAGCAAGGCATCAGCAGCATTTCGCTGAATCCGGATAGTGTCGTCTCCACCTGGCTGCTGCTGGCCAGTCATCACAAGCCAGCCCCTTAGGACTGAGCGATCCGGCGACCGCACGTGGTGCGGTATAGTAGTCGGCGCTCTCCATGGTGGAGGGCATCCATGGCTGCCGTATGGCGGCCTGCACTCGGGAGAACCCATGCCGGAGACCAATCTCTTCTCGCCCGGCCGCATTGGCGGTCTGGAACTTCGCAATCGGATCATGATGGCGCCGATGACACGCAGTCGCGCGCTCGCCGGCGGCATCCCGTCGGAACTCGCTATCGAGTACTACACGCAGCGCGCCTCGGCCGGCCTCATTCTGAGCGAGGGTACGGCGCCCTCCGCCGCCGGCATTGGCTATGCGCGCACACCGGCCATTGAGACGCCCGAGCAGATCGCCGCATGGCGGAAGATCACAACTGCGGTGCACGCTCAGGGCGGCAAAATCTTCTGCCAGCTGATGCATGTGGGTCGCATCGCGCATCCGGCCAATCGCTTCACCACGGAGCCGGCGGTGGCACCATCGGCCATCCAGGCCGCGGGAACGATGTGGACGGATTCGCTGCAGATGCAGGAGATGCCCACACCGCATGCGCTGACCACCAGCGAAGTGGCTACGGTTATCGAGCAGTACGCACAGGCCACGCGCAATGCCCTCGCCGCTGGCTTCGACGGTGTCGAGTACCACGCAGCCTCCGGTTACCTGCCGATGCAGTTCCTGTCGTCAAACACCAACCAGCGTACGGATGGTTATGGCGGCAGCGTACGGAATCGCACCCGCTTCGTGCTCGAATCACTGGAGGCGATGATCAAGGCCGCTGGCACTGCCGGCAAGGTCGGCATCAAGATCTCACCGGCGATGCCGTTCAACGACATCCACGATGCCGACCCGGTCGAGACCTACACGACACTGGTCAAGGCACTGGCACCCATGGGTCTGGCCTATCTGCATGTGCTGCGGACCACGCTTCCAGACACCTTCGAGATGCTACGCCCGCTGTTCCCAGGGACATTCGCGGCCGCTGGCGCCTTCACGCGCGAATCCGGTGAAGCCGCGCTGAAGTCGGGACTGGCCGACTTCATCGTCTACGGCAAGCCGTTCATCTCCAACCCGGATCTGCCGGCTCGCTTCGCCAAGGGCGCAGAACTGACGCCCTGGGATGCGAGCACGTTCTACTCGCCGGGTGCGAAGGGCTATACCGACTTCCCGTCGCTGTAACGGCGGGGGTGGGTAAACACTGGCACGCGCTTGAGCCATAGCTTGAGCGCCTGCCAGTGGATCGCCACCACCACCTGCAGCGTCATCAGTGGGAAACGCAGCAGAGCCAGCGCCATCGCCGCACTACTGAGTGAGCGGCGCCGTAATACCAGCGAGGCATCAAAGTTGCGCTTCGCCTCTCGCTCACATTCCATGTGGACGGCCAGCACCTCTCCCGGCGCACTGAAGCGCCAGTCGTAGCGCAAATCCATCGGCATGAATGGCGAGACATGGAATTCCTTGTCGAAGCGCCAGCGGCCGATCGCACCCTTGCGCAGGCTGTGCGCCATCGGCAGCACATAGCTGTGCCGCTCCTGCCAAGGTGTATTGGTAATCTCGGCCACGACACATTCCAGCGTGTGACCGTCGGGTGCGTAACAGTAGTAAAAACTGACCGGATTGAAGCAGTAGCCGAAATAGCGCAGATGGGTCAGCAGTCGTATCGGTCCGCTCGGCCGCACTCCGGTTGCCGCAGCGACGCGATCGCGCACCGCTTCAGCCAGCGGTTGCCCCGCTGGCCCTAGATAATCCTCGCGCCGGAAGCTGGCGACATTGGCTCGGCCCACTGACCAAAACCAGCGACGGCGAAACACTTGATCGAGCTCATCAAGATCGAGCCAGAGCATGAAAAGCGGATAGCTGAACGCATGGGTGCGGGGCGCAAAGCGCCGGTGTCTAACCCGCCCGATGTAGAGCGCGCTGTGCATCGCCCTCCTCCGCAAAATGCTGCAGGGCCTGCAGCGCACTCCATACCCCGTCCTCGTGGAAGCCGTTGCGCCAGTAGGCGCCGCAGAAATAGGTGCTCTGAGCGCCGTTCAGCTCGCGCTGACGTGCCTGCGCCGCCACGGCGGCGACGTTGAATACCGGGTGGGCATAGCTCACTCGACGCAGAACCTTGGTCGGATCAATGGCATCGCTGCGATTGAGCGTGACACAAAGCGGCGCACGTGTGCGCTGCCCCTGCAGGATGTTCATGTTGTAGGTCACACAGACCTGCTCGGCAGCCTCGCGCGGCAGGTGGTAATTCCACGCGGCCCAGGCCAGCCGACGCTTCGGCAGCAGCGTGGCATCGGTGTGAAGGACCACTTCGTTGTCCTGGTAGCGGATGGCACCGAGCACCTCGCGTTCGGCCGGCGAGGCATCCTGCAGCATGGCCAGCGCCTGATCGCTGTGGCAGGCAAAGAACACTCGGTCGAAATTCTGGGTCTCACCACCGCGCGGGCATACCTGCACCTGCGTCGGAAGACGCCGCACCCACTCCACCGGCCTATCGAGCTGGATGCGATGGCGGAACGGCGCTACCAGACGCTCGACATAGCGCATTGAGCCACCATCAATGGTGCGCCATTGCGGCCGATCGTTAACACTCAACATGCCGTGATTACCGAAGAAGCCGACCAGAAAGCGCATCGGCATCGCGTACACATCCACCGGTGTAGCCGACCAGATGGCCGCCGCCATCGGCAGCAGATAGTGATTGATGAACTGCGGCGAGTATTCGTGCTCACGAACGTAATCGCCTAAGGTCTGCTCCATGCCACCCGCCGCTGCGGCGAACGGTGCATGCTGATTGAAACGCAGGATATCGCGCCACATGCGGTGGAACGAAGGTCGGAACAGATTACGCCGCTGAGCAAAAAGGCTGTTGATCGTGGTGCCGTTGTACTCCAGACCGCTGGACTCGCAGCGCACACTGAAGCTCATGTTGCTGGGCTTGGTGGGCACATCCAGATCGCGCAGCAGGCGCGTGAACTCCGGATAGGTGCGCTCGTTGTAGACAATGAACCCGGTGTCCACCGTTACCGGCTGGCCCTCGATCTCGACCGCATGCGTATGCGAATGCCCGCCAACATGGCTGCCGGCTTCAAATACCGTGATCTCGTGGCGTTCATGGAGGCGTGCCGCGACGACATTGCCGGCAATGCCGGCGCCAATGATCGCAATTTTCACGCTTGTGGCACCCGCTTGATGCGCGTGATGTCATAGCCGGCGGCGGCAACGGCATCCAGCGCCGCCTGCCAAGCTGCATCGCTGATATGAGCCTCACGAGCCATGATCCAGACATAGTCGCGCTTAGCACGACCGATGACAGTGACCGAGTAATCCGCTGTCAGGTAAATGATGCGGTAGTCCGCCTTCACCGGCCAGATGAAACGCATTCCCCAAGTGGCATTCGTGCGGGTGTCGAGCACGAAGCCGCGCGGCGTGTGTCGCTGCAGTGGCCCGTCGAAGGCACCCTTGTTGAAGGTGAACGTAGTCGCGATCGTGCCGTCCGTATCCAGCCGGTAGCTCTCAACGGCGTTGTAGGCATCACGCTCGAGGAAGGTCGGTATGTTGCCGATCACGTACCAAGGGCCCATGAAGCGGGCCAGATCGACATGCGGCACAGTGGCCATCGGTGCCGCGTCGTCAGAGCAGCCGGTGAGCATGGCGGACACCACTCCCAGCGTCGAGAGCAGCAGTGCAGGCAGTTTCATGTACGGGGTCTCCAGGGCAGGAAGGCATTGGTGCGCGTGACGTAATCACGATAGGCGGGCCGGCGCTCGCCAATATCTTTTTCAAGCAGGCTGACACCCGACACACGCAGCAGCAAACCGGTCATGAGTAGCGGCGACACCAGGGCCCATAAGCTTCCCGTCGCCAGCGCAAACACTCCGAAGCCCCACCACACACAACACTCGCCAAAGTAATTTGGGTGCCGCGAGTAGCGCCACAGGCCACGATCCATGACTCCGCCACGATTGGCCGGATCGGCACGAAATGCGGCCAACTGCGCGTCGCCGATACTTTCCCACAGCAGGCCAAAGACCGTCAGCAACAGGCCGAGCCAGTCCAGCCATGACCAAGGAGAATGGCTTTGTAGTGCGGGCAGCAGCGCCAGCGATACGATCCAGGCCAGACCCGCCTGCAGAGCAAAAACCAGATACAGACTCTTGAATGCGAAGCCCGGTTCGTTGCGACGACGGATCTCTTGGTAACGACGGTCTTCCCCGTGGCCCTTGTTACGTACCGTGATGTACACGCTCAGGCGCAGTGCCCACACCATGACCAGCCACAGCACCACGGTGGCGCGCTCTCCCTGCACGGTGGTCAGAGGCCAGGCATAGACCAACGCAGCAGCCGCCAGCAACAGCGACCAGACACTGTCCACGATACTGGCATTGCGCAACGGCAGCGAGACGAGCCAAGTCAGCGTGGTCATCGTCAGCAGCACCGGCAGCGCTGCCAATGCATTCAGCAGCGTGCTCACGCGCCTGCCTGCCGACGAGTAAAGAGGTAATGACTGACCCACCATTGCCGACCCTGATCAAAGCCGAACAACTCGGCACAGGCCATAAAGAACATCCGCCAGCGCATCCACCAACGTTGCGCCTGATCGCGCCCGTAGGTTTGCTCGAGGATCGGCCAGATCTGTGCGCGCCTTGCATCCATGTTGGCCAACCAGGCGTTGGCGGTGCGCTCGTAGTGACGCCCATCCCAGCGCCAACGCTGCAATAGCTGCAAATCCTTTTGGAAGCGCAGCGGCAGATCGTCGCTGGGCATCATGCCGCCGCTGAAGAAATGCCGGCTCATCCAGTCATCGTCGCCGGCATCGATGAACGCATAAGGCACCGAGCGGTGAACAAACACATGCATGAAGAACAGACCGTCATCGCGCAGCCACGAACCGACGCGCCCGAACAGCTCCGGCCAGTTGCGCATATGCTCAAACATTTCCACCGACACGATGCGATCGAAGCACTCTTCGGTGGTAAAGCGGTTCATGTCACAAGTGATCACCTGCAGGTTGCTCAGCCCACGACTGCGCGCCTGAGACTCAATCCATTCGCGCTGCGAGCCCGAATTGGACACCGCCGTGATGCGACTACCGGGATAGCGCTCCGCCATCCACAGCGACAGCGATCCCCAGCCGCAGCCAAGCTCCAGAATGCGCTGGCCGTCAGCAAGACGAGCACGTTCGCAGGTGGCCGAGAGTGCAGCGGCCTCCGCTTCGTCGAGCGTTGTGTTGGGCGAGGCAAACCAGCAACTGCTGTACTTGCGATGCCGCCCCAGGGCCTGTGCGAAGAATTCAGCGGGCACCTCATAGTGCTGCTCGTTGGCCTTGTGAGCCAGCGGCGCCAGCTCCGCCGCCGAGAGCGATTCGATGAATCGCTCGGCCAGAGCAGCCTGCTGCGCCGGATCACCGTCGGCGAGTTCGCGAAGACGCGCACGACACAATTGCCGGATGCCGATGCGAATCAATGCATCCGGCACCCAGCCCCGCTCAGCCCACTCCAGCGCCTTGGCTACAGCCATCGCTCCTGCCCCCATGAACTGTTTTTGACCCCTGCCACCGAATGGCCCGTCCGCCACCGAACCTGCGGTAACAGATGACGAATCCTTAATTGGCGCTCCGGCTGCCTTGGGCCCGACCTTTGGTAGTCTGCCCATCGCGGCGCCCCGACGCGCCACTACCACGACCCCGCAGCGCGGGAACGAGGATGGACATGAAACTGGGCCTGTGGGCGAGTGTACCGGCTTTGCTGATCGCGGTGGTCGCGGTCGGTACTGCCATGGCGGGCGATGCTGCACCGCCCGCCACCCAGCCGCCACCCACCAGCGCGCCGCCGAGCCCATCGCCGGTCGGATCGGCCGGCAAGCCGACAGCCACTGCCCCGACGGTTGCAGCGGTGAAGCCCGCCAATGCCGCACAGCAGGTAATGACTCTCTGCAACACCGAAGCGGACAAGAAAAAGCTGACGGGCGATGCGCGCAAGGCCTTCCTCGCCACTTGCCTCAAGGCGCACTGAAACGCTTTAGGCCGCAGGGAATTCGCAGAGCACGGCCAGACCGGGCTGATTGTCGAGCAGCTTTAGGTGCCCACCGTGGATATGCACCACGGCGGCCACCAGACTGAGACCCAACCCGCTGCCGCCGGCTTCACCCGCCGCAGCACCATCGCGCCCACCCAGTTGCCTGAATGGCAGCAACGCCTCATCGCGTTGTGCCGCCGGAATACCGGGACCGGTATCTGCAACGCGCAGCTGCACTCGTCCCTCCCGCGTCTGTACGGCGACACTGATGAGTCCGCTCAAAGGCGTAAATTTGAGTGCGTTCTCGAGCAGGTTGGCCAGCAGCTGGGCCAGTAGCTGACGATTACCATGCATCAGCGCGGGCTCTAGCGCCTCGGCCTGCAGTCGGATCCCGCGCCCCGCCGCCACAGGCTGATACAACTCGGCCATCTCATGCACCAGCGCCGCGACATCCAGCACCGTTCTCTGAGTCTGCTCGACAGTGGCCGACTCGGCATGGGCAATCTGCAGGAGCGTTGCGAGCGTGCGCTGTACACGATCGATATCAGCCACCGACTGAACCATGGCATCCCGCTGCCCCGGTTCAACGGACTGAGCGGCACCGGATTCAAGCCGGATACGGGCCCTCTGGAGCGGCGTACGCAGATCGTGCGCAGCACTGCGAAAGGTGGTGCGCATCACCGCAGCCTGCTGATCAACGCGATCCAGCATGCGATTGACCACAGCGGCCAGTTGATCGAACTCATCCTGCGAATCACCGGCCGGCAGTCGCTGTGAGAGCCGCCCTGACATGATGTCCTCGCAGGCCGAGGCCACTTCACGAATGCGCGCAGCAACGCGACGGCTGTACCACCAGCCCGCCAAACCGGCCAGCAATGCCGTCAGTGCGATGCTCCAGGCCATGGCGCTGCGCTGCTGTCGAGCAATGCGTTCCTGCTCTGACTTATCGGTGCCAACCAGCAACCAGTTACGTCCCAGCTGTATAGCGCTGGCGCGCACCGGATGGTCGACGCTGGCATTGCCTTCGCGCGCCACCAACTCGAATTCCAGCCAAGCGCCGTCGCGACTCACCTCCTGCGGCCAACCGGTCAGGTTGCCCGCGAGTTTATTGCCGGCGTTATCCATGAACAGATAGACGGCACCGAGTCGGCCCCAGTCATCGACGCGCCGATTCAGGATCTCCACCAAACGCTGCACGCCGCCAAAGCGATATTGCTCACGCAGAGCCTGGAGTTCGGACTGCACCAGAAGGTCACCCTGCCGAGTGATCTCGCGCTGGGTCACCAGATAGCTGGTGAAACGCACCACACTGACGGCAATCACCAGGATCACGAGATAGACAAGCGCGAGCCGGCTGGCGCTGGCGCGCCACACCGCCATCCGCGCCAACGGGCCGGCCATCAGCTGTGCTCGCGCAATACGTACCCGGCGCCGCGCACGGTGTGCAGAAGCGGCGGACTGAAGTCGCGGTCGATGGCCTGTCGCAGGCGACTGATGTGCACGTCTACGAGGTTGGTCTGCGGATCAAAGTGCAGATCCCACACCGACTCGAGCAGCATGGTGCGCGTGATCACCTGCCCCGGATGCTGCAGGAGGAACTCGAGCAATTGAAATTCGCGCGCCGTGAGATCGATCTCGCGGCCCGCACGCGTAACTCGTCGCGATATGCGATCCATCTCCAGATCACCGACTCGCAATCTGGAGGCGGCGGAACTGCCCACCGCGCGACGCAACAGCGCCTCGACCCGCGCCAAGAGCTCGGCCAGCGAGAACGGCTTGACCAGATAGTCGTCACCGCCGGCCTTCAGGCCCTCAACACGATGATCGACCGTACCCAGCGCACTGAGCACCAGCACCGGCGTACTGCTCCCGTCAGCGCGCAACTGGCTGACGATACCGAGCCCATCGAGACTGGGCAGCATGCGATCGACGATCAGCAGATCGAACGATTGCTCCCGGGCCGTGGTCAGCGCCTCGCGGCCGTCAATGCAGTGATGCACTTCATAGCCAGCCTGCTGCAGGCCGCTGATCACATGACTGGCCGTCTCGCGGTCATCTTCCACCAGCAATATGCGCACTCAACCTCCCCGATCGGCTTCACGCCGCAGCACGCCGAAGCGCCGCCCCAGTGACAGGGCGACGCTGGCCCATAAGGCCGATGTTGCCAGTCCGAGCGTCACCACGCCACCAAGGCCCGAGCCCAGGGCACGCATGCCGGTCTGCACCCAGGCCGCTGACACATCACCGAAACGGTACACCACGGTATCGATGACATTTTTCGCCTTGTAACGTTCCACCTGCTCGACCACCGTGAAGCACATCTCGCGACTGGGCCGGGCGATGGCGTATTGCCCGACCCGTCGCACCACCTGTATGGCCTGGATCACAAGCAGCGAGGGACTGATGAGCACAGCGACGAACGCACCCATCATCAGCAGAGGATTGAGTATCAGACCAGCCGTCAGACCAAAGCGCTGCACGAAACGTCCGAGACCGAAAAGCAGGATCAGCGCAGAGAAAATGTTGACCCACAGATCAATGTCGGCCAGCACTCGGGTACGAGCCTCCAGACCCTGCAGATGGCTAGTAAGGATGTCGGTCTGCAGGAAGTAGGCCACGGTGTTCACCCAGGTCATCAGCAGCATGAAGGCCGCTTGATTGAGCAGGTAGGGTGAACGCAGCAGCTCGCGGAATCCGTCCAGCGATCCGCCGGCCAACTCATGATCAAAGGTGGATTGCTGCGCGCCACCGCCCAGTGACTGCAGGACTGCTTTTTCGCGAATCAGCCACTTCACCAACAGCATCACCAGCAGCAACCCTGCAGCCGCCAATAGCAGCAGACCATTGATGCCCACCATTCTGACCAGTTGCGAGGTGATGATGGGCCCGACGATGGCACCAAGGCTGCCGCCGGCAGCGATGAAGGCAAACAGACGCGTGGCTTGAGCGGTGGTGAACAAGTCCACCATCAGGCTCCAAAACACCGAAATCATGTACAGATTCACCACGCTGAACCAGATGAAGTACGCGCCGGCTACCCACGGGTTATCACGCCACAGCGTAAAGAGCGCGAAGAACACCAATACATTGAATAGCCAGAACGCGAACACGCCCGGGAGCCACTGCGTGAGCCGCCAGCGGCTGGCCAGCGCACCCAGCAGCGGCGCACAGGCCAGCGTCGCCAGAAAGGTCAGCGTGAACAGGTACTGCAACTGACCACTGCCGAACACAGTGGCCATGGTGTCGCGCAGCGGACGAAGGATGTAATAGAGACCTAACAACACGAAGTTGCAACTGAAGGCCAGAGCCAGTGCGCGCCCCTCGCCCGGCTGCAACACAGGCAGGATGCGGAAGCGCGACAAGTCGCCGTCTTGCGCTGGACTCATCGTGCTCGCCACAGCAGCCCGCAAGCAGCCAAAGACAGCAGCAATGTTGGTAGCCAAGCGAGCAGCAAGGGATCGAGACCGAAAACCACCGCACCGCTCTCCACGATGCGCTGCACGAAGAAGTACAGCAGCCCGATGCCTAGACCGAGTGCGGCACGCGCACCGCTGCCCGCGGAGCGCATCAGGCCATAGCCAAACGGGATGGCGAACACCATGGCCACCAGCAGTGCACTCGTGCGGGCAACGCGCGACCAAAAGGCAAAGCGATAAGCGCTGGGGTCCAGTCCGTTCGCGCGGCGGTAGTTGATTGCGGCGCGCAGCGTCTTCAGCGCCATCTGAGCCGGACCGGCAACAGCCAGTTGTAGGAAGCCGGTGCTGTTCGGTGATGCCAGCGCACGCGTTGGCTCCCGGCTGGCCGGCGTCTGATCGCCGACGAATCGTGTCTCACGATAATCGCTGACCTGCCAGCTGCCGCTCAGCTCATTGCTGGCGCGCGCGGCACGACCGATAGCCGCGATGCGATGATCACCATCAAAGCGGAAGACCAACAGGTCACCGAACTGGGCTGCGCTCGTCTGCGAGGCGACATTGATGATGTAATCACCATCGCGCATCCACGCACCGCCCTGACCGGCGAAGCTGATGTTCTGGTACTTAGCGAATGCCTTGCGCTGGTCTCCGAGCTGCTCAAGCTGTGGCGCGAGGTATTCATTGACCAGCAGCGCGACCGCCACCAGCAACACACCACCGCCCAGCGCCGCCTGCACCAGCCTTCTCTTCGACATGCCGGCTGCCCGCATGGCGGTGATTTCATTGCTGCGCGCAAGCGCGCCGATACCCAGCATGGCGCCGACCAGCACAGCGGCAGGCAGTGACTCGAGCGCAAACCGCGGCGCATTCAACGCGGTGTACAGCAGCGCCTGAAACACGTCATAGCGACCGACGCCGATACTGTCTTGCTCACCGATGAACGTGAACAGACTGCCCAGCACAGTCAGCACTGCCATCACCATGACAATGCTGCCGATCATGCTTCGAACCACGTAACGGGCCATATGCAGCATGGTCAGCGCCTGCCCCAACGTCGTGCGATGCCGAATGCGAGCCAGGCCAGCGCGCCCACCAGCCCATGCACCCACCACAGCCCCAGCCATTGCGGGGTGGCCCCACGCTCCAGCCAGAGCGCTGCGACCTGCAGCAGATTCGCGTAAAGCGCGAACAAGAGCACCGCCAGCCAGACACGGGCGAAGCGATTCTGGCGCGGGCGGAGCCGGCCCAGCGGCAGCGCCACGAATGCCACAACCAGTGTCATCAGCGGCCAGCTCAAACGCGTATGCAATTCCGCGCTCTCGCCGGGCACGACACTGCGCAGCAACTGCATCGTGGGCAGTTCGCTGCGACGGACACTGACCGGCTTGGCCGGTGGCAACACCAGCGGGATGCTCTGGTACCCGAAGCGCACGATGCGCCAGCTGCCACTGCCCGGAGAGCCTTCGAGACGCTCACCATCCCGCAGCGTAATGGTCTGAGACAGACCGTCAGGCGCAACGACCAGCTGCGCGCGTCGGGCCACCGTCGCCTCGACGGCGTCACCCCGACCGCGCTTGATGAACACGTCCTGCAGCTCCCCATCCGGCGCCACGCCGCGTGCATAGACCACAGTACTGCCGCCGCCCAGCGAACGGAACTGCCCCGCCTGCAGCGGCACGCTCAACGCACTGCGCAGGGCCGCGGCGCGCAGCGCCGACTCGGCCACGGCGGCACGCGGTGCCAGCTCAAGCGTGATGAGTGCAGCCAGTGCCACGACGGGCACGGCCACTCCGACGATCACCTGCTGGCAACGCCAGAAATCCAGTCCGCAGGCCTGGGCCGCGAACAGCTCGTTGTCGCTGTACAGGCGACCCAGCGCGAGCACGACTGCCAGCAAGAGAGCGAAGGGCAGCAGCACGGTGACATTCTGTAGCGCGCCCAGTGCGAACAGGCGCAGCACTACCGAACTTGGGTACTGCAATTCGGCAGCGCGCGCGAGCACGGCGCCACCCTGATAGACCAGCAGGATGGCCAGCAGCACACCGGTGACAACTGCGAACCCCGTCACCATTTCACGCCATATGTAACGCTGCAGAATACCCAATCTGAGGTCCACTCCGGCCAGATAGTTCGGCTAAACTGCCGCTCTCAATTCAGTGCGCACGGCACGCGCAACAGGACGATTATCAATCATGCGCTACGAAGCATACAGCGGCAGCCCGGTCACGCAACGCGCCGATTGCATGGTGGTGGGTGTATTCGACAACCAGACGCTCGGCGAGCTGGGTAGCGAACTGGATCGCGCCCTGCGCGGGACCCTGACACGCTTGCTCAAGCGCGGTGATTTCTCCGGTAAGCCGGGTGAAACGCTGCTGCTGCCTGAGACGGGCAACCGCACCCGCAGCGTACTGCTGGTCGGACTTGGCTCGCGAACCGCCTATCAGCGCCGCGCCTGGCGCAAGGCTTTCAGTGCCGCCCTCGCTGCTTTGCTGCGTACACGACTGGTCAGCGCTGCGTTTGCGCTGGAGCGCCCTCTGGGCGGTCACTTCAGCGAAGCCGAGTTGGCGCGCGCCAGCGCCGAACTGTGCGGCAGCGCGTTGTACCGTATCAATGATCTCAAGTCGGCCCGCAAGCCGCGCGATCCGGCGCTCGCGACGGTGCGCATCGGCCCCTTCCGCAGCGGTGATCTGCCGGCCGTGCGCCGCGCTCTGGCCGAAGGCGCGGGTCTCGCCGACAGTTCCGCCCTGCTGAAAGATCTGGCCAATCTGCCTGGCAATGTCTGCACACCACGCTATCTGGCGAATGCCGCGCTGGCGGCCGGCCGCGCACAGCGTGGCCTGCGGGTAAAGGTATTCAACGAAGCTCAGATCCGCCGCCTCAAGATGGGCGCCTTCCTCGCCGTGACCCAGGGCAGCGCCGAGCCGCCGCGTTTCATCGTGATGGAATACCGCGGCGGCAAGGCTGGCGCGGCACCCGTGGTGCTGGTCGGCAAGGGCATCACCTTCGACACCGGCGGCATTTCGCTGAAAGATCCCGGTGCCATGGACGAGATGAAGTACGACATGTGCGGCGCCGCCACGGTGATCGCCGCGCTGCAGTTCGCGGCCGCCCAGAAATTGCGTCTGAATGTCGTCGGCCTCGTGCCCACCTGCGAAAACATGCCCAGCAGCCGCGCTGTGAAGCCCGGTGACATCGTTGCCAGTGCCAGCGGCCAGACGGTGGAAATATTGAACACCGACGCGGAAGGCCGACTGATCCTCTGCGACGCACTCCATTATGCGCGGCGCTTCAAACCCGCCTGTGTCATCGATATCGCCACACTCACCGGCGCCTGCCTGATTGCACTCGGGCGCATACACACCGGTCTGCTGGCCAACGACCAGAAGCTGGCCGACGAACTGCTTGCCGCCGGCAACGCCTCCGATGACCGCGCCTGGCAACTGCCGCTCACCGAGGAGCATGGCGAGATGCTGCGCAGTAACTTCGCCGACATGGCCAATGTGGCTGGTCGCGAGGCCGGCACCATCACGGCCGCGGCCTTCCTCGGCAAGTACACGCAGGGCATGAGCTGGGCGCACTTGGACATCGCCGGCACAGCATGGGTCAGCGGCAGCGCCAAATCCGCCACGGCCCGGCCGCTGCCGATGCTGACGGAATTCCTGTCGCGCCGGGCGCGCGCCTAGGTCATCACGGAGCACAGCATGGAGCGCGTGGACTTCTATGTGCTGGGCGGTACGGACGAGCGCGAGCGCTGGAAGTTTGCCTGCCGCGTGATCGACAAGGCTTTCGAAGCCGAACAGCGCGTCCTCGTGTGGCTCGACGACGCCGATGCCGTTACCCGCTTCGACGACCTGCTGTGGACCTTCGCACAGGACAGCTTCGTGCCGCACGAGCCACTGGGCGCCGAATCAGACTGGGAAGAAGCACCGGTGTTGCTCACCTGCCCCGGCGCGCGCAGCACCGGGCTGCTCGAGGCCGCTCCGCCGGATGTGATCCTGAATCTGGCCGGCTCCATTCCCACCGGCCGCAAGAGCGCGCGGCACATCATCGAAATTATCGATGCCGAGCCGACGCGGCGCGACGCCGGTCGTGCACGCTTCCGTCAGTACCGGACCGAGGGCGTCGAGCCTACGACCCAGAACGTCGCCTGAGTCGCCATCTTAGGCGCCGCAGAGCGACTGCAGCTCGGCACTGCGCTGGCGGCACTCGCGCACCATCCGCTGAATCAGCGCATCGCAGGTCGGGATATCGTCGATCAGACCAATCACCTGCCCTGCGGTAATGACCCCACCGTTCACATCGCCCGTGTTGAGTGCAGCGGCACCGCGCGCACCGGCCACCAGCGGCCGAACCTCCTCGAACTTGGCACCACGCGATTCCAGTTCGATGACCTGATCGGCAATCGCATTGCGCAGCACACGGGCGGTGTTGTGAAGTGTGCGCAGTACCAAGCGCGTGTCGCGCTCAGTACCGGCCACCAGCGCCTGCTTGATATCCGGATGGATGGGCGCCTCGACCGTCGCGCAGAAGCGTGTGCCCATGTTCACGCCCTCGGCACCGAGCGCCAGTGCCGCAGCCAAGCCACGCCCGTCGCCGATGCCGCCGGAGGCAATGATGGGCACGCTCAGTTGCCGTGCAGCCACTGGAATCAGTACCAGGCCGCCGACGTCATCCTCGCCCGGATGGCCGGCGCACTCGAAGCCGTCGATGGACACAATATCGACGCCCAGACGCTCTGCAGTGACGGCATGACGGACGCTGGTGCACTTGTGGATGGTGACCAGACCGGCCGCCTTCGCTACCGGCACGACATCGCGCGGGTTGTTGCCTGCGGTCTCCAGAACTGGCACGCCGGCGCGCAGAATCACTTCCAAGTAGCGCTCGTAGGGCGGCGGATTGATGGTTGGCAGGAAGGTCAGGTTCACACCGAAGGGCCGATCCGTCAGGCCGCGACAGCGCTCGATTTCCTGCGCCAGCGCCTCGGGTGTGGGCTGCGTGAGCGCGGTCATGATACCCAGTCCGCCGGCATTGGAGACCGCTGCGGCCAGATCGGCCCGGCCCACCCACATCATGCCGCCCTGGATAATGGGATACCGGATCCCCAGTAATTTCGTCACGCGCGTGTGCATGGGCGGCTCCAAAGCCTGATCGACGTGCGGTCTGACCTCGTTCATGGGACTGCCCCTGTATAATTCCGTGATGGACAAAGTCTACTCTCCTGCCGACATCGAGCAGCGCTGGTATCGCCACTGGGAATCACAGGGCTGGTTTGCCCCGCAGGCCGCTCAGCCGGCCGACGCCGGCAGCTACTGCATCATGATCCCGCCGCCCAATGTGACCGGCACGCTGCACATGGGGCATGCGTTCCAGGACACCATCATGGACGCGCTGACCCGCTACCACCGCATGCGCGGTGCCAGCACGCTCTGGCAGCCGGGCACGGACCATGCGGGCATTGCCACCCAAATGGTGGTTGAGCGACAGCTGAACGCCGAGGGCAAAAAGCGCACCGATTTCACGCGCGAGGATTTCCTCGACCGCGTCTGGAAGTGGAAAGAACAATCCGGCGGCACGATCTCGCAGCAGCTGCGCCGGCTCGGCGCGTCGGTGGACTGGTCGCGCGAACGCTTCACCATGGACGAGGGCCTCTCGCGGGCCGTCACGGAAGTGTTTGTGCGGCTTTACGAAGAGCAGTTGATCTACCGCGGCAAGCGGCTGGTGAACTGGGATCCGGTGCTGCACACCGCTCTGTCGGACCTTGAAGTGCTCAGCGAGGAAGAAAACGGATCGCTGTGGCACCTGCGCTATCCGCTGGCCGATGGCAGCGGGCATCTGGTGGTGGCCACCACGCGCCCGGAAACCCTGCTGGGCGACACGGCCGTGGCCGTGAACCCGGAGGACGAACGCTATCGCGCCCTGGTCGGCAAGACCATCCGTCTGCCGCTCACCGAGCGCGAGATCCCGATCATTGCTGACGGCTATGTCGATCCGGCCTTCGGCACGGGCTGCGTGAAGATCACGCCGGCGCATGACTTCAACGACTACGCCATGGGGCAGCGCCATGGCCTGCCGCTGATCAATATCTTCACGCCCAGCGCGCAGCTGAATGACAACGCACCGGCCGCCTACCGCGGCCTGGACCGCTTCGAGGCTCGCAAGCGCGTCGTCGCAGACCTAGAGGCCGCGGGCCTTCTGGAAAAGATTGATGCGCACAAGCTGATGGTGCCCCGCGGTGATCGGAGCGGTGCGGTCATCGAACCCTACCTCACCGACCAGTGGTATGTGCGTGCTGAGCCACTGGCCAAGCCAGCTATTGAGGCCGTCGAGAGCGGTCGCATTCGCTTCGTGCCCGAGAACTGGGACAAGACTTACTACCAGTGGATGCGCAACATCCAGGACTGGTGCATCAGCCGTCAACTCTGGTGGGGTCATCGCGTGCCAGCCTGGTACGACGACGCCGGCAACATCTATGTCGCGCGCACCGCGGCTGAGGCTCAGGCGCAAGCCGACAAGCACCATGGTCATCCGGTGGCGCTGCGTCAGGATGAGGACGTACTCGATACCTGGTTCTCCTCTGCGCTCTGGCCCTTCTCGACTCTGGGCTGGCCGGAACGCACGCCATCGCTGGCACAGTTCTATCCGACCAATGTGCTCGTCACCGGCTTTGACATCATCTTCTTCTGGGTGGCCCGGATGATCATGATGGGCCTGAAATTCATGGGTGATGTGCCGTTCCGCGAGGTCTACGTACACGGTCTGATCCGTGATGGCGAAGGCCAGAAGATGAGCAAGTCCAAGGGCAACGTCATTGACCCGCTGGACATCGTCGATGGCATCGAGCTCGAAGCACTGGTGAAGAAGCGCACCACCGGACTGATGCAGCCGCATCTGGCGCCGGGCATCGAGAAGGCCACGCGCAAGCAGTTCCCGGATGGCATCGCCGCATTCGGCACCGATGCGCTGCGTTTCACTTTTGCTTCACTGGCCACGCAGAGCCGAGACATCCGTTTCGATCTGGCGCGCGTCGGCGGCTATCGCAACTTCTGCAACAAGCTGTGGAACGCTGCGCGCTTCGTACTGCTGATGACCGAGGACAGTAGCGATGGAGCTGGCGCGACAGCCTCCACATCGACTGCCGGTTCCGCATCCAGTACCGCAGCACTGCAACTCTCGGCCGCTGATCGCTGGATCCTCTCGCGTTTGGGCGAAACCCTGCGCGCGGTGGACACAGCCATCGCCGAATACCGATTCGATTACGCCGCCAGTGCGCTGTATGAGTTCACGTGGTACGAGTTCTGCGACTGGTATCTGGAACTGGTGAAGCCGGTGCTGCAGGACGAGCACACAGCGCCTGAGGCGCGTGCGGCCGCACGTCACACACTGCTGGCGACCTTCGAAGCCCTACTGCGCGCGCTACACCCGCTGATGCCGTTCATCACCGAGGAAATTTGGCAACGCATCGCACCGCTGGCCGGGACTCCGACCGGACCTGATGCCACGATCATGCGCGCGCCCTGGCCGCGCGCTGCCGACTATCCGCGCGACGCCACGGCGGAGCGTGAGCTGCAGTGGCTGACGAAGGTGATCCTCGGCGTGCGTCAGATCCGCGGCGAAATGGACATCAGCCCGGCGCGCAAGCTGCCGCTGCTGCTGGCGCATGCCTCGGCCGAGGAAGTGCAACTGGCGCAGACCCACCACGCTCTGCTGGTGCGACTGGCCGGACTGGAACGCATTGACGTGCTGCCGGAGCACTCACCGGCACCACCGGCGGCGACCGCACTGGTCGGCGAACTGACTTTGCTGGTGCCGATGGCGGGACTGATCGATCCGGCCGCCGAGGCCGAACGGCTTGGCAAGCGCGTGCGCAAGATGCAGGCGGAAATCCAGAAGGCGCAGGGCAAGCTCGGCAATGCCAGCTTCGTGGCCAGCGCGCCGCCGGCAGTGGTCACTCAGGAGCGCGAGCGGCTGGCCGACTTCGAGCGGCAGTTGGCCAGTCTGGAACGTCAACTGGCCATGGTCGCGTCGCTGGGAAGCGGCAGCGGCGCCTAACCTGCGCCGGACTGGCGCCTCACGGCTCGCGTGAGGCGACGAAAGCCGCGAGATTGATCAGGTCACTGACCTCCAGTCTTGCGGTCACCGGCGCCATCACCGGGCTCTGGCGCGCGCCCTGCTTCATGTCCCACAGCTGGCGCACCAGATAGCTGGCGGTGCGCCCGGCAATGCCCGGGATATCGCCGACGCCCCGCAAATCCGCACCGTGGCAGGTGCCACAGGGCAGCGTCTTACCGCCGCCAGTGGCCACCAGCGCCGCGCCCTTGGCGATACTGCCGCGTGGCACATAGGCCAGAAACCCGGCCCGTGGATCGCGCAACTCGTCCGTATCGCGCGGCCGCTGCGGCACCTCAATGATGCGCGCGCCCAATGCCATCGGCGGTCGATCGGTCAGCGGCATGAACAGTCCATTGGTGGTCGCGCGCACCGCGGGCACCGTGTCGGTCTCGACCACTTTCACCCATGGTCGCCAGCGCAGCGAAGCAAAGTACTCCGCCGCTGCATGCTTCTCCTCGTCCGTCAGCAGTCGTGCAACCTGCGCCATCTCCTTGACATTGGCCTTGCGCGGATCGGCGCTGCGGCGCGCTCCGCTCTTGAAAGCCTCGATCTGCTGGAGGATGTAGGAGGCCGACAATCCGGCCACACCACCGTTCTCCATCTTGCCCTGCCCATTCGGGAAGTGGCACAGGGCACAGGCGCGTATACCGGCCGACTCGCGGCCGTGGGCCACGATGTCTGGCATCGGCGGATGATCTTCCGGGTACCAATCCGCGGGACCAAAGTCGTAATACGCTTCGACCCGAGTGAAGCTGGCTGCTGCCCCCGGCAACGTGTGCTTGATGCCATCCCGCGGTGGCAGCGTCGCCGCGTAGGCGCAGTCAGGAAATGGTCGCGCAGTCTCAGGACACGGTGGCGCAATGACATCACCCGGCCGGAGCGCGCGCTGATAGCCATAGGCCCAGTCCGGTGCGGCCTGCTGATCACGCGAAAGCTGTTGCTGAAATACCAGCAGCAATGCCCCAAGCACCAGGATCGCCAACGTCTTCATCAATACCTCTCCCCCATACGTGTCGCCATCGAAGCGACGCGAGCAGACCTCGGCATCTTGCCAGCGCCCCGGTCTCGAGCCGGGCTGACGCTGGTGTATGCTGCCGCACACTGTACTGGCGTAAACATTACCCCAGACGCAACGCGGCGTGTGAGACGCATGTTGAGACGACGCTTTTTACAGGGTTCAGCATTGGCCAGCGCGACCGCACTGGCGGGCCAGCCCTTGGCCCTTGCGGCCAGCTCGCAGCAAAGCTCCTCGTCCCGTTCGAGAAGCCAGCGCCACCGAATCGTGATGGGCGGCTATGGGCCAGCCACCACCGGCTTCAGTCTGGCGCTCAAGAGAATCGGCGCACGGCTCGAGGAACGCTTCGGGGATGCGGTCGAGATCAAGTACGTCTTCAATATCCTCGACCTCGGCTACCGAGCCGACGACATTCTGTGGTTGGTAGAACAGGGTGTGCTCACCCTCGGCTATCAGTCGAGCAGCTATTTGACCGAGCGTGTTCCGGAGCTCGGTGCCACCGACCTGCCCTTCGTATTCCCCGACCTGCCGCACGCCCGTGCCGCCATGGACGGACGCCTCGGCCAACTACTGACCGCGCGCATCGAAGCCGCGATGAACTATCGGATCCTGGGCTACTTCGAGAACGGCTTTCGCCACGTGTCCAACCGACTGCGACCGATCCGCGTACCAGCCGACATGCAGGGCATGAAAATCCGCGTGCTGCCCAGCAAAGTTCAGGCACGCACCTTTGAACTACTCGGCGCGGTGCCGAAGGTGATGGATCTTTCCGAAGTGCCTGAGGCCGTCCAGACCGGGACACTGGATGCGCAGGAAAACCCCTTCGCCAACACCGTGACCTACGGTGTGCACCGGTTTCACCGCTTCCACACCGCGACGCATCACTTCTATGTCTCTCGTCCAATTTTCCTGCATCGGCCGACCTTTGATGCCTGGCCACGCGCACTGCAGGAAGAAATGCGCGCTGCGATCCACGATGCAGTCGTGTTCCAGCGCGATCTACACATCCGGGAAGAACAAGACGCGATGACTCAGATCCGTGCCGCAGGCGGCGAGATCTTGGAACTAACAGCCGATGAGCATCGGCAATTTGCCAGTGCCGTGACACCAATTTACGCCGAGGCACGACGGGAATTCCATCGCGACACCTTGCAGCAGCTGGGGCTCTAGCGCCGCCCAGCCGCTACGGATCAGGGATCGAGTGAGGCGACGTAAGCGGCGATCGCAATCACTTCCTGTTCACCCAGCCCCTGCACCACCGCCTGCATTTGCGCTGCAGCCACGCCGGTGCGCGCGCCGTGCTGAAAATCGTAGAGCGCGCGACCGATGTAGCTCGGTGAGCGCCCGGCGATCGGCGGCATGATCACGCCAGCCAGCGTCATACCGCGCAACTGCGCGCCGTGACACACGGTGCATTGCGAGTCCACCAGCGCGCGGCCCTGACGCAGGCTTCCCACCGGCACATAGGCGACGAAACCCGAGCGCGGATTGCGCAGCAGATTGGTCTGCTCAGTATCCTCCGGCATTTCGACGATGCGTTGACCGAGCGCCACGACATCGCTGCCCTCCGAGCGCAGAAACAGGCCGTTGACCGTTGCGGTGAAGAGCGGGACCGTCTCCGACTCCACCACTCGCACCCACTTCGTGTACGGGAGCGAGGCGAAGTACTCAGCCGCCGCCTGCGCCTCAGCCTCGGTCAGATTACGCGCCACGGCCTGCATCTCGTAACCATTGGCCTTGTTCGGATCGGCCGTGTGTCGTCGCCCGTTTTTGAAATCTGCGAGCTGCTGCAGGATGTACTCGCGTGGCAACCCGGCGACGCTACCGTTTTGCATCAGCCCTTTGCCGTTTGGCAGATGGCAGATCGCGCAGGCCCGCGCGCCCTGCGACGCCTTGCCGTGCGCAACGATGTCGGGCATCGGCGGGTGATCGTCGGGAAACCAGTCGGCGGGGTCGTAGCGTGCATTGATCTGCGCCACGGTAAATGTGCGCTCGCTTCCCGGCACGCGTCGCGGTGTGTCCGTGGGATCGGTTGGCAGCCCACCGGGCCGGTCACAGGGATCGGCCCGTTCACCCTGACATCTCATCGAATAGTCATCGGGCACGGTTGGATAGTGGATGTATCCATAGGCCCACAAGGGCAAGGCATCCATCCGCGCCTGAGCCACCCAGGCGGCGCACAGTGCCAGTGTCAGCAGTACGCAGCGCCGGCGGCTCAAGGTGGGATCTGCGTGAACAGGCGATCGTCGTAGACGGCGCCCTTCACCTGATGGAAGCGGGCACGAAATTCCTTGGCCGTGGCACTGGCGTTGTAGGCGTCGTAGGCGGCGCGGCTCGCCCAGATCTCGTTCACGGTAAAATGATTGCGCTTGTTGCTCTGGGTTGCGATCTCGAAAGCGATTGCCCCGGGCATTCGCAGCGCCTTGCTGGCTGTTTCGCGCAATGTCTCTGGCATGGTGTCGATACCCGTGCCCGTGACATCCACATGCAGCACCACGTGCAAGGCATCACGCGGCTCGCTGGCCGGCGCTTCACGCTGCATGGGCAGACCGAGACGATCATCGAACGGTGCCAACAAAAACGGTTGCAGCGCCTGCTCAAGCGCCCGCCGCGAAGGAGCCGCCACATGGGCCAACCAAGCCGCCTCGTCGCGCCATGACTCGAGCAGCACGAACTGCCCTGGACGACCGATCTCTGTCAGGAGCAGCACCCGCTGCGCCGCCGGGTCGAGTCTCAGTCCCGCCGCATAAGCCTTGAGCGCCGTCACCGCGGCGGCATCCTGGCCCGCCTCCACCGCAATGTAGCTGGCGACGGAGCGCTGTCCGTCCGGCGACGGCGATGCGGGTCCCGGTGCTTGGGCCACCGCAACTAGAGCCATCAGCCACAGCAGCAAG
The DNA here is from genome assembly GCA_947452065.1 of Gammaproteobacteria bacterium. Classification (GTDB taxonomy): domain Bacteria; phylum Pseudomonadota; class Gammaproteobacteria; order Steroidobacterales; family Steroidobacteraceae; genus FEN-1191. The sequence continues at coordinate 221,330 of CANGBB010000001.1, read as the reverse complement.
CCGACGAAGCCCCTCACGGCCAACTCGCCTTGCCTGTCCAGGGTCGCCGCATCCGCACCGCTCTCAGCGCGTGCAGTTGTATCGGTCGACCTTTGCACCGGGCTGGTACTGCCAGAACTTGCTCACCGTCAGCGGTTTGGTGAGGTAATCCGGGTCAGTGATTACTACGGTGTAGTTCAGCTGATTGTGATCGGCGCTAAGTTGGAAGGTCTCCACGGTGCTGATGCGCGGCCCTTGGATAACCGGCGTCGGCTGGGTCTGGATGCCGAGGTAGCGATAGTCGATCTTGGTGGTTTTCACAACCAACTTGTCGCCCTCCCACACGCCGGTGGAATAACCGAGGCGACTGGGCGCGACACGCGAATCATCATGCTTGCTGGTCATCACGATCAGGCGCTCGGCGTCGTACTCTTCCAAGCGCACCTTGATATTGGCGCCGTCCTTAATCAGCTGTACCGGATACGGCGCAAACATCGCCACCGGCATGCCCTTGGGCTTGCAGTCGTTGAGCGGATGATCGCGGACCATGTCGACCGCCGCAGCTTCCTGCAATCCGCGCGCTGTAGCCGGATAGCCGGCCGAGGCTGCCGGCTGGGTGTTGTGACTGCCGAGGTTGCCGTAGACCGTAGTCCACACGGAAAAGATGGAGGTCGGACGCTTGCTGAAATCTGCTTCGACGATCTTGCCGCGGGTCCTGTCGTCGTTACCCACCGGCACGCCCTGCCAGCGCGCCTTGCCATTGTCTTGGAACGCCACCTCGCGGCCGTCGGGCAGCAGCATGTGGGTCATGAAGAGGCGACGATCGCTGGTCAGCGAGGGGAAACCCGCCACCCGGATCGGCGCGCCCACCGCAGCAATATCGCGGGTGATCCCGACTCGCGAAAGGCTGGAGACCGAGTTGGTCTCGATCAGCCAGGTCTTGGCGGTGCTCTTGCCCGCATCCTCCGTCAGTTCCATCCTGACGTGCGGATTGGCCCAGGTCACGGATGAAATGACTGCGGCAAACTCGACCGTCCTCTTGGTATCGAACTCACCGCCCATGCCGTGATGCGCGCGTGCCACCGGCACCGCAAGCAGCGCCAGAAACGCACACCAAAGCGAAGTTTTCAGGACCATCATTTATCGCCCCCGGATTTATTGGAATATGACCCCTCGCCGCCCGGCGATTGTTCTCTGCCGCGGGCGCTCGCGTCAACGGGCAACGAAGACGGAGTCGATGACGGTGACCACGGGGCTTGCGGCACCCTGACCCGCCACAGCAGCAGCCCGCCACTGACGAACAACAGCAGCAGTGAACTGATGCCAGCGCGCGAGTCGTGAGTCAGCGCCGCGGTGGCGCCCACCAAAAGCGGGCCAAGCACCGTGGCGAACTTGCCCATCAGGTTGTAAAACCCAAAGTACTCGGCTGCCCTGCCCGGCGGGACGAAGCGACCGAACAGCGAACGGGAGAGACTCTGCACGCCCCCCTGAACCAGTCCGACGACAACGGCCAGCACCCAGAACTCAGCGATGCTTGCCAATCGCAGCGCATATAGGCTGAGCGCGCCGTACACACCAATCCCGAACAGCACCGCGCGCTTCGCGCCATAGCGCTCGCCGAGCCTGCCAAAGACAATCGCGGCCGGGAACGCCACGAACTGAGTCAACAGCAATGCGGCCAGCAGACTGGAGGCTGGCAGGCCGAGCGACAAGCCAAAGTCCACGGCCATTTTGATCACCGTGTTGACGCCGTCGATATAGAGCCAGTAGGCAAGCAGAAACAGCCACAGCGGCCGGTTGCCAGCGATATCGCGCACCGTGCGACGCAACTCCTGCAGCGACGCGGCGAGACCGCCGGGCCCCGTCGCCCCGTCCTGCTCGCGCACCCAGACCATCAGAGGCAGAGAGAACACCACCCACCAGATGCCGACGCTGAGGAAGCTCCAGCGCACGGCCTCGGCTGCATTGTGCAACCCGAACCAAGCAGGCTTCACAGTCATCGTCACATTCAGTGCGAACAGCAACCCGCCACCCAGATAGCCGAGTGCATAGCCGAGCGCCGAGACGCGATCATAGTCGCGCGGTGCCGCCACATGCGTGATCAGCGCGTCGTTGAACACGATCCCGCCATTGAAGCCGAGCGTACCGAGTACGAAACATGCCGCCGCCAGCAACCACTGCCCCTGACCGACGAAGAACATGGCCATGCAGGCCAGTGCGCCCAACACGGTCCAGGCAAACATGAACTGCTTTCGACGGGCGCTGCGATCCGCCAGCGCCCCGAGTATGGGTGCCAATGCGGCGATGAGAAATCCGGCCAGTCCGTTGGCGAGCCCAAGCCGCCAGGTCGTCACAGTGACCTCGGCGCCACTGCTCCAGTACTGGCGGAAAAAAGTTGGAAAGAACCCCGCCATCACCGTGGTGGCATAGGCCGAATTGGCCCAGTCGTACATCGCCCAGGCCACTACGGGATTCCTGAGCGACCAGCCCTTCACGCCAGTTGTCCTTTCATTCCGCAGACCCACTGTGATGCTCCCGTGTCTCCAGGAACTGAATATCGGGCCAACGTTCCTGTATCAGCGACAGATTGACCCGCGTCGGCGCCAAATAGACCAACGCACCCGCATGATCGAGAGCTAGGTTTTCAAAGGCCTTCTCGCGGAACTCTTCCAGACGCTTGTCGTCCGGTGCCTTGACCCAGCGCGCGGTGTAGACATTGACGGCATCGAACACGCACTGCACGCCATATTCGTCAGCCAGTCGAAACGCGACCACCTCGAACTGCAGCTGACCCACGGCTCCGAGCACTAGGTCATTATTGCGCAGCGGCTTGAACAGCTGCGTGGCCCCTTCCTCGCACAATTGCGCCAGACCCTTCTGCAGCGCCTTCATGCGCAGCGGATCCTTCAGCACGGCGCGCCTAAATAGCTCAGGCGCAAAATTTGGAATGCCGGTGAAGCTCAGCGATTCACCCTCACTGAACGAGTCGCCGATATTGATGGTGCCGTAGTTATGCAGACCGATGATGTCCCCGCCATAGGCATCCTCAGCCTGCACGCGCTCGGCGGCCATGAATGTCAGCGCATCAGCGACACGCACCTCTTTCTTGAGACGCGTGTGGTACAGGCGCATGCCACGCCGGTACCGACCGGAGCACAGACGCAAGAACGCCACGCGATCGCGGTGCTGCGGATCCATGTTGGCTTGGATCTTAAAAACGAAGCCGGTCAGCGCCTCTTCCTGCGGCTGCACCTCACGCTGCAGCGTGGCGCGTGGCAGCGGCGCTGGAGCGTGAGTGACGAAGGATGTCAGCAACTCCTGAACACCGAAGTTGGAAATGGCCGACCCGAAAAACACCGGGGTCTGCGTACCGGCGAGATACGCCTGTTCGTCGAACGCCGGACTGGCGCCGCGCACCAGCTCGATCTCATCGCCAAAGGCCTGCCAATCGCTGCCCAGCAGTTCACGCGCCTCATCCGAATCCAGTCGCTCAATGACATGCGTGGTGCCGGCGCGCCCTTTCTCGGCGGCCTCATAAACGTAAATGCGATCCTCACCCAGATGATAGATGCCGCGCAGCGAGCGGCCCATGCCAATAGGCCAGGTCATCGGCGCGCACTGAATCTTCAGCACGCTCTCGATCTCATCGAGCAACTCGATGGGCGCGCGGCCTTCGCGGTCGAGCTTGTTGATGAAGGTCATGATAGGAGTCGTGCGCAGACGGCAGACCTCCATCAGCTTCACGGTGCGCTGCTCGACGCCCTTGGCACAGTCGATGACCATGAGCGCCGAGTCCACCGCGGTCAACGTGCGATAGGTGTCCTCGGAGAAGTCCTCGTGACCCGGCGTATCGAGCAGATTGACGATGCGACCCAGATACGGGAACTGCATCACCGAACTGGTAATGGAAATTCCGCGCTGCTGCTCCAGCGCCATCCAGTCCGAAGTCGCATGGCGCGCGGCCTTGCGGCCCTTAACCGTACCGGCGAGCTGGATCGCACCGCCGAACAGCAACAGCTTCTCGGTCAGCGTGGTCTTGCCCGCGTCGGGGTGCGAGATGATGGCGAAGGTGCGCCGGCGCGCGATTTCCGCGGCGAGAGCGGGATCAGGAGAATTCATTGGACGCGGATTCTAGCAGCCGGCCCGCCTAGAAAAGCGGCCGACGCATGACGATGGCATCCTCACGGCCGCCGGCCGCCTGATAGTAGCCGCGTCGGATGCCGATCTGCACGAAGCTCTTGGACTGGTACAGCCGGATCGCCGACAGGTTGGAGGGCCGAGTTTCGAGGAATAGCATGCCGGCACCGGCATCGCGCGCTTGGTCAATCAGGTGATCGAGCAAACGGCCGCCGAGACCCCGGGCGCGGAACTCGCGTCGCACGCAGACATTGAGGATGTGCGCCTCGCCGGCACCGACCGCCAATACGCTGTAGCCGGCAATGATCGGGTCGAGCGTCAGCACGCTGCAGTGATAACCCACTCGCAGACTGTCGCGAAAAATTCCCTCGCTCCAAGGGAACTCGTAGCTCTCGCGCTCGAGCTGCGCCACGGCGGCCAGATCGCCGGTGTCCATCGGACGAATGTCCAGCTCGAGCACACCCAGAGCAGAGCCGGGCTCGGCAACCATCAGCCTGTCGCGGCCGCCGCGCGCCGCTTCTCCAGCTCGGCCTTGAGGAACTTCATGTCATCCCACACACGCCGCTTCTCGCCCGGGCTGCGCAGCAGATACGAGGGGTGATAGGTGGCGATCAGCGGCGTTTCGCGCGTCCCATAGTGATGCACGACCCCACGCAACTTGCTGATCGGCGTCTCGGTGGCCAGCAGGTTCTGCGCGGCGACACGACCCACCGCGAGAATCATCAGCGGCTTGATCAGATCAATCTGCCGGTGCAGGTAAGGGGTGCAACAGGCCGATTCCTCGGGCGAAGGATCGCGGTTACCCGGCGGCCGGCACTTGAGAATGTTAGCGATGTAGACCGTGGGTCGCGGCCAGCGCATGCCGCGCAGGATCGCATTGAGCAGTTGCCCGGCTCGCCCGACGAAGGGCTCGCCCTGCGCATCCTCGTCCGCGCCCGGCGCCTCGCCCACCAGCAGCAATTCAGTGCGCCGGTTACCAACACCGAACACTGTCTGCGTGCGGCTCTGGCTCAGCGCACACAGCGTGCAGCCGCGCACCTCGTTCTCCAGCAACGTCCAGGCGGCCTCATCCGAATCCGCCGTTGCAGTTGCGGCCTGCGTCGCTGCACGGGCTGATCCGGCCCGCGGCACGAACAGCTCAATCCCCAGCGCTTCCAGATACTGCGCGTACCGCTGCGGCTGCATTGCCATCGTTTCAGGCCGCAGGCGAAGAATCGGACGAACCGCCGCCGCGCTGATCGTGCCGGTGCTTGCGACGTACGCGTCGCACCAGCCAAGTGAGCGGCGCCGACAGCGCATAGGTGCCGAAGCACACTAGGAATGCGCGCGGCGGATCACTGGCAAAGGCCGAGATGACCACGGCAATCAGCACCAGCCAGAGGAAGCTGATGGGCTTGGTCAGATCAATGCCCTTGAAGCTCGGATAGCTGAAACGGCTGACCATCAGGGCACCGGCTGCGGCAGTGACCACGAAGGTCAGGATCAACCCCGGCAACCCGGGCTCGCGCCATTCCGAGAATGACCAAATAAACGCCGACACGCAGGCCGCCGCCGAGGGGCTGGGCAGGCCTTCGAAGTAGCGCTTGTCCTGGCCGCCCGAGCGCACATTGAAACGCGCCAGCCGCATCGCTGCGCAGGCAGCGTAAAAGAACGCGGCGACCCAGCCAAAGCGGGCCCACACACTGCCGTATTCGGCGATGCGCGCCACGCCCCACTGATAAGTGACGATGGCTGGCGCCAGCCCGAAGGCGACCATGTCGGCCAGACTGTCGTACTCCTTGCCAAACGCACTCTCGGTATTGGTCAGGCGTGCGACCCGCCCGTCGAGCGTATCGAACAGCATCGCAGCGAACACTGCGGAGCCGGCGCGATCGAAGTGGCCGTCGATAGCCGCGACGATGGCGTAGAACCCGCAAAACAGGCAACCCGTCGTGAACAAGTTGGGCAGCAGGTAGATCGCGCGACGCCGTGAGGGCACCCGCGCTGGGGCGGAATCTGTCTCGGGTCCTGACTGTTGGGTACTCATGGGAGTCGAATCATAGGCTAATATGACCAGATGCGTCTCTCGCTCTACCCGATCAATACCGTCAAGGAAACCCCGTCCGAAGCCGAAGTCATCAGCCACCAGCTGATGCTGCGAGCCGGACTCATCCGCCGCGTGGCCGCCGGGATCTATACCTGGCTGCCGATGGGACTGCGCACCTTGCGCAAGGTGGAGCAGATCATTCGCGAGGAAATGGACCGCGCCGGCGCCATGGAAGTGCTGATGCCGGCCGTGCAGCCCGCAGAACTGTGGCAGGAATCCGGCCGCTGGGAACAGTACGGCCCGGAGCTGCTGCGCCTGAAGGACCGGCATGACCGCTCCTTCGTCATCGGCCCTACGCACGAAGAAGTCATCACCGCCACGGCGCGCGCCGAACTCAAGAGCTATCGTCAGCTGCCGGCCAACTTCTACCAGATCCAGGTCAAGTTCCGTGACGAGGTCCGCCCGCGTTTCGGCGTTATGCGCGGTCGCGAATTCATCATGAAGGACGCCTACTCCTTCCACCTCGACCAAGCCTCTCTGGCCGAGGGATACGCTGCCATGCGCGCCGCTTATGTGCGCATGTTTACCCGTATGGGACTGCAGTTCCGCGCCGTGCAGGCTGACACCGGCTCCATCGGCGGCAATGCTTCAGAAGAATTCCAGGTGCTGGCCAACTCTGGCGAAGATGCCATCGCCGCATCGGATGGCGACGAATACGCAGCCAATGTTGAACTGGCCGCAGCACTCCCGCCGACGCATGCCCGTGCCGCCGCCAGCCAGCCGCTGGCCGAGGCTCACACGCCCAATGCCAAGAGCATCGAGCAGCTTTGCGGCGCACTCAAGGTTTCGCCTGCGCAATGCCTGAAGACTTTGCTGGTGGCCGGTCAGGATGGTGGCGTCGTGGCTCTGCTGGTGCGCGGCGACCATGAACTCAACGCGGTGAAGGCCGGCAAGCTGCCGGGCGTCGCCAGCCCTTTCCGCATGGCTAATGCCGCCGAAGTGCAGGCCGCCGCCGGCTGCGAACCGGGCTTCATCGGCCCCCGCGGCCTGAAGTGCCCGGTGTATGCGGACCACAGCGCGCTGGCCCTCGCCAACTTCGTATGCGGCGCCAACCGTCTCGACACCCATCTCACCGGCGTGAACTGGGGCCGCGACCTACCCGAGCCCACGGCGGCGGACCTTCGCAATGTTGTGGATGGCGATCCGAGTCCGAGCGGTCAGGGACGACTGAAGATCGTGCGCGGCATCGAAGTCGGCCACATCTTCCAGCTCGGTCGGAAGTACAGCGAAGCGATGAACGCCACCGTGCTGGACGAATCCGGCAAGGCCTCGACCATGCTGATGGGCTGCTACGGCATCGGCGTCACGCGCATCGTTGCCGCCGCCATCGAGCAGAACCATGACGATCGCGGCATCATCTGGCCGGCGCCGCTGGCGCCCTTCCAGGTGGTCCTCGTACCGATGAATGCGCACAAATCCGAACTGGTGCGCGACACGGCCGAGCGTCTCTATGCGGAATTCATCGCCGCCGGCATCGAGGTACTATACGACGACCGCGATGCGCGCCCGGGTGTCAAACTTGCGGATGCTGAACTGCTGGGCATTCCCCACCGCATCGTCATCGGCGAGCGCGGGCTGGCCAATGGTCAGCTCGAATACCGCGCCCGCCGCGCGGCTGATAACGAAGACATGCCGCTTGCAAAGGCCGTGGCTTTCATCCGCGCACGGCTGAACACCTAGCTCGACAGATACCGGCGAATCACCGGGAGGCTACGCATGAGCGAAGTTCTCGTCCTGTATTACTCCCTGCATGGTGGCACCACCGCGCTGGCGCGCCAGATTGCACGCGGCATCGAATCCGTGAGCGGCGCCCAAGCCATGCTGCGCACCGTGCCACCCGTGCGCAGCATCGCCGAGAACGTGACGCCGCGCGCAGTGCCGGAGTCCGGTCCGCCCTATGTCACCCTCGACGATCTGCAGCGCTGCCGCGGACTGTTGCTGGGCAGCCCCACACGATTCGGCAACATGGCGGCACCCTTGAAGTACTTTCTCGACGGCACTTCGGGCCTCTGGCTCAGCGGCGCCCTCGCCGGGAAACCCGCCGCGGTGTTTTGCAGTGGGCAGACGCAGCATGGCGGCCAGGAAAGCACCCTGTTGTCCATGATGCTGCCGCTGCTCCATCACGGCATGCTGCTCGTCGGACTGCCCTTCGGTGAGTCCGCCTTGAACGACACGCGCAGCGGCGGTGGCCCTTACGGCGCCTCGCACGTAGCCGGAATGGCCACGGCCAAGGGCGAACTGAGCGACCATGAGCAGGCGCTGGCGCGCGCGCTCGGTGCACGCGTGGCGCAGATCGCTCTCAAACTGGCGTAGTGATCCGCTGCGCTGGTGCGAGCACTGCACCAGCTCCTAGCTAAATTGCCATAGAACGACTCAGCGGGCAGCTGATCCGGCCCGCTCGGGGCCCAGCACTTCACGCACGAAGGGCACGGTCAGTCTTCGTTGGGCCTGCAACGCCGCCAGATCGAGTTCGTCGAGCAGCGCGACCAGTCGCTCCATGTCGCGCGGCACCCGGCGCAACAAGTAATTCGCCGTTTCATCCGGTAGTTCCAGACCCCGCAGCGAGGCGTGCCGCTGCAGCGCATCCCGCTGTTCTTCGTCGCTGAGTGCCCCGAGCGTCAGCAACAATGCGTGGGCCGCACGCGATGCGAAGTCCGGCAAGGCAAATTTCAGTCCGCGGGGTGGCGCACTGGCGGACATCACCAGACTGGCGCCACGTTCATCCAGCTCGCGATGCAGGTTGAACAGAGCCACCTCCCAGGAGCGCTGGCCCAGCACCACGTCGACATCATCGATGCACATGGACTGCGTATCGTGCCAGCCGCTGAGCACCTCCGGACCACCGGCCTGCAGCTCCCGCAGCGGCAGATAGGCGGCACGATGCTCACGCGCCGCCGCCACACAGACGGCCTGCAACAGATGTGATTTGCCGCTGCCCGCGGCGCCAGCCAACCAGAAGACGCCGCGACGGCGGAAGGCGGCCAGCTCTTGCAGCACATCGACGGCAACGCCATTGCCGGCCGGAAGGAAGCTCTCGAAGCTCGCGCGCTCGCGCAGCCGCACACCCAGCGGTAGCTGGCGCATCTAACGAACCGCCGCTGGCCGGGCCAGCGCCGCCCGCGCCGTAAACTCGCTCAGGTAGGCATAGCCGCTGGCGAGAATGGTGGCCGCGGTCAGCCATAACAGCCCCTGCAAGAGCCAGTACGGCGGAAATGCACTAACCTGATGGAGTATCACGCCCATCAGATAGGCCAGCTGCATCAGCGTGTTCAGTTTGCTGATCCACTTGGGCCGGCCATGCAAGGGTCCGAAGAACACACGAAAGGCCAGCGCGCCGCTGCCAATCATCACGTCGCGAGCCACCGCAATGAAGGCCAGCCACTGGGGAATCAGGCCCAGCCATGTGGCCAGAAGAAACAGCGACACCAGCAGCAGTTTGTCGGCCAGCGGATCTAGGATCCGGCCCAGACGGCTGGCCCACCCGAAACGCTTGGCCAGATAGCCGTCTAAACCATCGCTGACCGCGGCCAGCGCGAAAACCCACAGGGTGGTGCCGAAATCCCCGGCCCGGAGGCTGGCCACCAGCGGCCACACCAGCGCAATACGCAGCAGGCAGATGATGTTGGGCAGGTGCCGCATGGTTTCGCTACTATACCGCGCTCATCATGAGCGACCAACGCAGCTATACCTATCGCGACGCCGGTGTCGATATCGATGCCGGAGACGAACTTGTCGAACGCATCAAGCCGCTGGTCAAGCGCACGATGCGGCCCGAAGTGCTCGCCGGCATCGGCGGCTTTGGCGCTCTGGTCGAATTGCCATTGAATCGCTACCGCCGCCCGGTCATGGTTTCGGGTACCGACGGCGTGGGCACCAAGTTGCGCCTGGCCATCGAGACCGGCATGCACGACACCATCGGCATCGACCTGGTGGCCATGTGCGTCAACGATGTGGTCGTGCAGGGCGCTGAGCCGCTGTTCTTCCTCGACTACTACGCCACCGGCAAGTTGCAGGTGGACGTGGCCGCGCGCGTGGTGGCTGGCATTGCCGAGGGCTGCATGCAGGCTGGCGCGGCGCTGGTCGGCGGCGAGACCGCCGAGATGCCGGGCATGTATCAGGAAGGCGACTACGATCTCGCCGGCTTCTGCGTCGGCCTGGTGGAGCGCGACGCCATCATCGACGGCTCGAAGGTGCAGCCGGGTGATGCGGTCATCGGCCTCTCCTCTTCCGGACCGCACTCCAACGGCTATTCCCTGATTCGCAAGCTGCTGGCTGTCTCTGGCGCCAGCATCGACACACAACTGGATGGCCAGTCGCTGTATCGCCGGCTGCTGGCCCCGACGCGCATCTACGTCAAGCCGCTGCTGGCTCTGGCCGCCACGCTGCCCATTCATGGCCTGGCCCACATCACCGGCGGCGGTCTGACCGATAACATTCCGCGCGTGCTGCGCAACGACCTCGACGTGCACCTCGACCCGGCGGCATGGCAACGCAGTGTGGTGTTCGACTGGCTGGCACGCACCGGCAACATCAGCGCCGAGGAAATGCACCGCACCTTCAACTGCGGTATCGGCATGGTGGTGATCGTCGCTGCCGAGCAGGCCGAGGCGGCTGTTGCTCTGCTGCGCCAGCACGGCGAAGATGCACAGCTGATCGGCGAAGTACGCCGTGGCCAAGGCAACGTCCTCTTTGGCTGACACGCCCAGCTCACCGCTGGGCCTAGCGGTCATCATCTCGGGCCGCGGCAGCAACATGCTGGCCATTGCCCGCGCCAGCCAGGCCGGACAATTGAACGCGCGGGTACTGCAGGTCATCGCCGACCGCGATAGCGCCGCGGGCATCGCAGCAGCGCAAGCCCTTGGGCTGGCGACTCAAGTCATCCCGGCGAAATCATTCCCTGACAAAGCCTCGTTCGAGACAGCGCTGGCCGAAGCCATCGATGCCAGCGGTGCCACTCTGGTGGTGCTGGCGGGGTTCATGCGCATCCTGTCCGCCGAATTCACCGCACGCTATGCCGGTCGACTGCTGAACATCCACCCTTCCCTCCTGCCCGCCTATAAAGGCTTGCACACCCACGAGCGCGTGCTCGCCGCCGGCGAAGCATCACACGGCGTGACCGTGCATTACGTGACGGCGGAACTGGACGGCGGGCCGCTGCTGCTCCAGGCGCGCATCGCAGTCCGCCCCGGCGATACGGCCGATACGCTGGCGGCACGCGTGCAGCAGCGTGAGCACATCATTTACCCGCGGGTAATCGACTGGCTCGCAACCGGTCGACTGCAGTGGCGTAACGGTGAGCCATGGCTCGACGGCGCAGCGCTGCGCCAGCCTGTGATTCTTGAGGAGCACGAGTCATGAACAGCCTGATGCGCAGCATGGCGTGGTTACTGGCAGCCACTCTCTTCACGGGTGCCGCCAGCACTGCAGATGGCAATGGCAACAAAAGCCGCGACCTGCAGCCCTTCGAGGCCAGCTACAGCCTCAACTACAAAGGGCTGAATGCCGCCATCACGACACTGACCCTCACGCGCATGGACGGTGATCGCTGGATGTACCGCTCCAGCGCTGAGGCCCGCGGAATTTTTCGCGCACTACCGATCGATAACCCGGCGCAGAGCAGCGAGATGCGCATCAGTGCCGCGGGCGTACAGCCGCTGAACTTCAGTCAGCGCAATGGCACGGGTAATGATCGGGCCATCGATCTGCACTTCAACTGGGACAACAGTCGCGTGCAGGGCATGATGGAAGACAAGCCCGTCGATGAGATCGTGCCGCCCGACACACAGGACGATCTCTCAGTGCAGATTGCACTGATGAGCGCACTCGCGCGCGGCCAAGACAGTGGCACCCTGCACACCTTTGGCGATCGTGGCCTGCGCGAATATCGCTTTCGCGCCGAGGGCGAAGCGATGCTGCACACCGCAGTGGGCGATGTGTCGACGCGCATCTTCGTGACCGAGCGCTCAGGCTCGCCACGCGTCACGCGTTACTGGTGCGCCACAAATTACGGCTACCTGCCGGTGCGCGTGCAGCAGCAGCGACTCGATGAGCTCGAGTGGACATTGGAGATCCGCACCCTGCGAAGAGGCTGAATCGAGCCCTCAGGGCGTGGTGTCTGACTCACCCGCCTGCCCAGCACCGCGACTACCCAGACCATACACAGCCATCAGCGCAAGCGCGGCAAACGGCGCCATGTAAACAATAACCCGCGACGCTGATGCGCCGCCGCCCAGCCATATCCCGGCCAGCATGGGTCCAAGCACCGCACCCATGCGACCCACGCTCACACAGGCGCCGGAACCGGTGCCACGCACCGCCGGCGGATAACACGCGGCGGCCACTCCATACATGGCGTAATTCGCACCCAGCAGCAAGAAGCCGGTGAGCGCGCACAACCAGAGTGTCACAGACACGCCGGTGGTCGCGCCCAGCGCTAGCAGACAGAGAATCAACGCAGCATAGGAGAAGCCCAGCGGCCCACGCACTCCAAAACGATCGACCCACCTGCCGAACACCCAGGCACCGATGACGCTGCCATAGTTGAACAGCATCGTGGCCAGCGCTGGCACGGTGCCACTAAAACCTTTGGCGGCCATCAGCGTCGGCAACCAGTTGAGGATCAGGTACAGGATGGTCAGCGTCGGCAGAAACACCATCCACAGCAACAGCGTCAGCCCCAGCCGCTCACCGCCGAAGAGCGCCTGCATCAGCGCCAGTGGCGATCGGGACTGTGTCTGGCGGCGCCCCCCGGTCTCAGGCAGGATCTTGGCAATCGCTGGAAATAGCAGCAGCGGCAGCACTCCACCGATTGCAAAAAGCAGACGCCAGTCGAAATCTGCACCCAGACACTGCACCAGCAATCCACCGCTCCCGCCGCCGGCGGGCATGCCGCAGAAAATGAGTGCCGCAGTACTGGCCCGCCGCTGCGGCGGGCCGATATCCGCTGCGATCGCCATCAGCATCGGTAAAGCCGCACCAAAGCCAACGCCGGCCAGCGCGCGGCAGACCACCAACATCACAAAGCCAGTAGCCACGACGCTGCCGAGCGTGAATAGGCCAAAGCCGGCAACGGCCGACAACAGCAGCGGCTTGCGACCGAGAAAATCAGCGATGCGCCCACCGACGAAGGCGCCGAGCACGATGCCGAGGCTGCCGATGGTCATCAGCAGCGTGCGCTGGCTGCCCGTTAGGCTGAACTGCGCAGTGAGTCGGCCGAGTGCAATACCCAGAACCTGGATGTCGAAGCCTTCAAGGAACGCGACCAGAAAGCAGATCGTGACCATCAGACCGATGGGCCGCGCTGCGGTAACCGTGAGTTCTGGAGATGGCGCTTGTGTACCCATGACGTTGCCCATCACTGCGGCGGCGAACGCGGGGGATTCTAACGGAGGCGCGGCGGGCCTGCCGCGCTGCGCGCTCAAGTGATCAGGCTATCGGACCAGCGGCCGGCCGCGCGCAGCATGCCACTGCAGGATGGACTGCCAGATCTGGGGCGCAGAATCGGCGTAGCTGAACAGCGCCATATCGTCGGGAGAAATCACCCCCTCGGCACACATGAACTCGAGATTGACGGCCTGAGTCCAGTACTCGCGCCCGACCAGAATGATGGGCAATGGCGCAATCTTGCGCGTCTGCACCAGCGTCAGCGTCTCGAACAGTTCATCCAGCGTGCCGTAGCCTCCGGGGAAGGCCACCAGTGCGCGGGCGCGCAGCAGCAGGTGGAGCTTCCGGATCGCAAAATAATGGAACTGGAATGCCAACTGCGGCGTGACATACAGATTCGGCGACTGCGGCGATGGCAGGTGGATATTCATGCCCGCCGTCGGTGCACCGGATTCCTTCGCCCCGCGATTGGCCGCCTCCATGATGCCCGGTCCGCCGCCGGTCATGACCACCGTACGCGGCCGGCCTGGGCCGTCACTCATGTGACCCACGTAGCGCCCCAGCTCGCGCGCCACCTCGTAGTAGCGGCTGTTGGCTGCCACTCGCGCGGCCACGGCCGCACGCTGCGCCAGCTCGAGGTTGTCGGGATTGCGCGCCGCCTCGGCCTCGGCCGCGTGCAATGCCAGTCGCGCAGCTTCAGGGTCAGGGATGCGGGAGCTACCGAACACCACGATGGTATGTTCGATGTTGTAGCTGGCCAGCATCAGCTCGGCTTTCAGATAGTCGAGCTGCAGGCGCACGCCACGCGTGTCCGCACTATCCAGGAAGCCGAGATCCTTATCGGCCTCCGAATAGGTTGGGCTGCGCAATATGCTCTCAAGCTGCTGAGCAGCTTCGTGACGCTTATCGAGTGGCTGTGCCATGTGCTATCTGCAAATAGTATGCTAAATGCAAATACTGACGATGGGGCGGGCTGGGCGTCATTGTGGCAATTACGTATTCAGCCGCAAACTGATAGTCTAGCCGGACGATGAGTTCACTCGATCACCTGCTGGACAGCAATCGTGACTGGGCGGCGCGCATCCTGCGCCAAGACCCGGATTTTTTCCACAAGCTGGCCCACCAGCAATCGCCGGAATACCTCTGGATCGGCTGCTCCGACAGCCGCGTGCCGGCCAACCAGATCGTCGGCCTGTTGCCAGGTGAGTTATTCGTCCACCGGAACATCGCCAATGTGGTGGTTCATACAGACCTCAACTGCCTTTCCGTGATGCAGTTTGCCGTGGATCTGCTGAAGGTCCGGCACATCATCGTTTGCGGCCACTACGGCTGCAGCGGCGTCAGCGCCGCCCTGCGCCGAGCGCGCCTTGGACTGTCCGATAATTGGCTGCGGCATGTGCAGGACGTGCGCGAAAAACACATGCCACGACTCCGCGATCTGCCCGAACAGCAGGCCGCCCGACGACTGTGCGAACTGAACGTGATCGAGCAGGTCATGAATGTGTGTCAGACCAGCATCGCCGCCGATGCCTGGGAACGCGGCCAGACACTGTCGGTGCATGGTTGGGTGTACGGTATCGAGAACGGACTGATACGCAACCTGGATATCACGATGAACAACCATCGCGATATCGAGCAGATCTACGAGCGCGCTGTCGCCGCGCTCGCTGCGCCTTAAAAGCCCCAAAAAGTCTGCTCCGGAAAGCGTCTCGCCTCCCGGCCCGTGCGGGGCAGCTCATGCCGCGCCGACCACTCAGGTCTTGGGCAGAGTGACTCCCGTCTGACCCTGATACTTCCCACCGCGATCCCGGTACGACACCAAACACGGCTCGTCGGATTCAAAGAACAGCATCTGCGCCACGCCCTCATTGGCGTAGATCTTGGCGGGGAGCGGCGTGGTGTTGGAAAACTCCAGCGTCACATGCCCTTCCCACTCAGGCTCAAGCGGCGTGACATTCACGATGATGCCGCAGCGGGCATACGTGGACTTGCCCAGACACACCGTCAGAATGCTGCGCGGAATGCGGAAGTATTCGACCGTTCGTGCCAGCGCAAAGGAATTGGGCGGAATGATGCACACGTCCGCTTCCATGTCGACGAAGCTCTTAGCGTCGAAGGCCTTTGGATCCACGATGGTGGAGTTGATGTTAGTGAAGATCTTGAACTCGCGCGCACAGCGAACGTCGTAGCCGTAGCTCGACGTGCCGTAGGAGATGATCTTGCGACCATCCACAGCCCGCACCTGGCCGGGCTCGTAAGGTTCGATCATGCCTGCCGCGGCGGCACGCTGGATCCAGCGGTCGGATTTGATGCTCATCAACTGGCCTCGACGACGATTTTCGGAAACAGTGTACTGCGATCGCGGCTGCGCAGGGCCAACGCCCCGGCAACATTGCGCGCCATCTGCAGATAAGCCTCGGCGCGCGGCGAACCCGGCGCGGCAACCACGGTGGGGCGACCGCCATCGGCCTCCTCGCGGATATGGGCATCCAGAGGCAGATTCCCCAGCACCCGCACGCCCCGCTCGGCCGCAAGAAGCGCACCACCACCGCTGCCAAAGATGTGCTCGGCATGCCCGCAGTTCGAGCAGATGTGAACGCTCATGTTCTCGACGATGCCCAGCACCGGCACCGACACCTTCTCGAACATCGCAATACCTTTGCGCGCATCCGCCAGCGCGATGTCCTGGGGCGTGGTCACAATCACGGCGCCGGCCACGGGCACACGCTGTGCCAGCGTCAGCTGGATGTCGCCCGTACCCGGCGGCATGTCGATCACCAGATAGTCCAGCTCACCCCAATCCGTATCATTGAGCAGTTGGGTCAGCGCCTGGGTCACCATAGGGCCGCGCCAGGCGACGGCCTGCGCCGGATCAACCAGAAAGCCAATCGACATGGCACACACCCCGTGGGCGCGGAGCGGTGTGATGCGCTTGCCGTCGGGTGAGCCCGGATGCTGCCCTTCCAGACCCAGCATCAGCGGCTGACTCGGTCCATAGATGTCGGCGTCCAGGATGCCCACGCGCGCGCCGGCAGCCGCCCAGCCCAGCGCCAGATTAGCGGCGACTGTGGATTTGCCCACACCGCCCTTGCCGCTGGCCACCGCAACGATATTGCGCACCCCTGCCAGTGGTGTCAGGCCACGCTGGACACTGTGCGCGGTGATACGACTTTCCAGCGTGAGGTTGAAGGTCAGCTCGGAGCCCGCCGCTGCGGCCACATGGGCCGACAGTGCGCTCGCCAGAGCCGGTGCATAGCCTCCGGTGGGAAAGCCGAACTGCAGCGCCAGATCCACCTCACGGCCGCGAAGGGTGAGGCCCTTGACCGCACCGGCTTCATCCAGTGTCTGGCCCAGTGCTGGTTCGACGAAACTTCCGATGGCCGCACGAACGGCGGCGTCCAGATTTGACATGTTCACCCTGCTGGATGCCGCACGGCGCGGCCTGCGAAGAGTCGCGATTCTAGCTCATTCGGACCCGCAAACTCGACCCGCCTGCGAGCGCGATGCCGATGCGTCTCCCTAGGGGCTCGCCGCGCTGCCAGCTGCGCGCGGGCATGTTCCCCCGTGCCATAATTACCGCTTATGCCACGCAAGATCCTCGTTACCCACGCCCTGCCCTACGCCAACGGTCAACTGCATCTCGGCCACGTGCTCGAGTCGGTGCAGACCGACATATGGGTTCGTTTCCAGCGCATGCGCGGCAATGACTGCCTGTTTGTCTGCGCCGAGGACACGCACGGCACACCGATCATGATCCGGGCCCAGTCACAGGGTCAGACCCCGGAGCAGCTGATCGCCGCCGTCGCGAAGGAGCACCGGCAGGACTACGACGATCTGCTCATCAGCTTCGATCACTTCCACTCGACTCATTCAGCTGAAAGCACGGCCCTGAGCCGCGAGATGTACCAGCGCCTGCGCGACGCCGGTCACATTGCCCGCCGGTCGGTACGCCAGGCCTATGACGAGCAGGCCAAGATGTTCCTGCCCGACCGCTATGTGCGCGGCACCTGCCCGCGCTGCAAGAGTGCGGACCAGTACGGGGACAGCTGCGAGGTCTGCGGTGCGACGTACTCGCCCGCCGACCTCATCGAGCCGCGCTCGACCGTCAGCAACACCACGCCGGTGTGGCGTGAATCCGATCACCTGTTTTTCCAGCTCGGCCACTTTGAGGGCATGCTGCGTGAGTGGCTATCCACCAGCCGCCTGCAGGAGGGTGTGCGCGCCAAACTCGAGGAGTGGTTTGCCGCCGGTCTGCAGGACTGGGACATCTCGCGCGACGCCCCCTACTTCGGCATCGAAGTACCTGATGCGCCGGGCAAGTACTTCTACGTCTGGTTCGATGCTCCGATCGGTTACCCGGCCAGCTTCAAGGCGCTGTGCGCGCTGCGCGGTCTGGACTTCGATGCCTACTGGAAGGCTGGCAGTGATGCCGAACTCTACCACTTCATCGGCAAGGACATCAGCTACTTCCACACGCTGTTCTGGCCCGCGGTGCTGCACGGCTCGGGCATGCGACGGCCGACCAGCGTGTTCGTCCATGGCTTCCTGACCATCAACGGCCAGAAGATGTCCAAGTCGCGCGGCACCTTCATCACCGCGCGCCACTATCTCGAACGGCTGCCGGCCGAGCCACTGCGCTACTACTTCGCAGCCAAGCTCAGCGACGGCATCGAGGACATCGATTTCAATCTGGATGATTTCACGGCGCGCACCAACAGCGACTTGGTGGGCAAACTGGTCAACATCGCCAGTCGCTGCGCCGGATTCATCCAGCGCGCCGGCGGCACACTGGGAACGACATTGGCGGAGCCCGCACTGCAGGCCGAGTTTGTCGCCGCCAGCGAGCAGATTGCTGCGCTTTACGAAGCGCGTCATTACTCTCAGGCCATGCGCGAAATCATGCTGCTGGCCGATCGTGCCAATCAGTATGTCGATCAGCACAAGCCCTGGGTCCTGGCCAAGGATCCCGCACGTGCCGCTGAGGTACTGGCCGTGTGCACACAGGGCATCAACCTGTTCCGTGTACTGATGGGCTGCCTGGCGCCGGTGCTGCCGGCAATGACTCAGGCTGCAACAAAGTTCCTGAACACCGACCTGTCACGCTGGGAGGCACTGTCCAAGCCGCTGCTCGGCACGCCGCTCAACGCTTACGAGCCGCTGGCCACGCGCCTGGATCCGGCACGCGTTGCCGAGCTCATTGTGCCGGCCAGTGTGCCGGCCGACGCGGCGAGCAAACCTGCGCAGGTCGCAGCCGCCTCCGGCGCCGCTGCTGCTACGAAAAAGTCTGCGACCCAGACTGCGAAATCAAAATCCACAGAACCCCTAGCGCAGATCGATATTGCTGACTTCCAGAAAATCGACCTGCGTGTTGCGAAGGTCGTGGCAGCCGAAGCGGTCGAGGGTTCAGACAAGTTGCTGCGGCTCACGCTGCAACTGGGCGATGAGCAGCGTCAGGTCTTCTCCGGTATCCGTGTGGCTTATCAGCCGGAAGCGCTGGTGGGTCGCATGGTGCTGATGGTCGCCAACCTCGCACCACGCAAGATGCGCTTCGGCGTTTCCGAAGGCATGGTGCTGGCGGCTAGCGGTAGCGATGACAGCAGCGGACTGTTCCTGCTCTCTCCCGACACGGGCGCCGTGGCGGGCATGAAGGTCAGCTGAAAAGCCGCTTAACGGCTGCGCACAGCAGCCGTTGCGTGCCAGTAGCGGATAAGCAGGAAGCCGCCCAGCATTCCACCGAGATGCGCAAAGTGCGCAATCCCTGGCAGCACGCCAAAGACGCCCATCAGCAATTCGGCCAGACCGTAGAGCGTCACGAACAGCCACGCTGGCATCGGGATCGGCGGAAAAATCAGCATCAGGCGCCGTCGCGGAAAGGCCATGCCGAACAGCAACAGCAACCCGAACACGGCACCGGAGGCGCCGACAGTTGGGCCGGACGGCTCGCTGTGGAACGAGGTCTGCACCAGCATCTGGGTCAGCGCGGCGCTGGCCACACAGGTCAAGTAATAGACATTGAAGCGGCGCGTGCCCAGCAGGCGCTCGATCTCCGGACCGAACATCCATACCGCGAACATGTTGAAGAACAGATGTTCAAGACTCCCGTGCAGGTAGGCATAGCTGACCAACTGCCAGGGCTCAAAAGGCGGCAGTCCATCTTGTTCTGCACCCTGCCAAGGCCACAGCGCAAACCGCTCCAAGAGCGCATCCGGATAGAGCGCCTGCAGCAGGAAGATGCCGACATTGGCCAGCAGTAGCCAGCGCACCGCCGGCGTGAGATTGCGTGACATGGACAGCAGTCCCTGAGTCTGAAATATTGGCATTGTGCCATCGCAACATTCCGCCATGGATCCGAATTCACCGAACCCCGCGCGCGTCGCCGAAATCGATGCACTGCTGCCGCAGACACAGTGTATGCGCTGCGGCTTCGATGGGTGCCTGCCCTATGCCGAGGCGCTGGCTGCCGGAACCACCGCACTGAATCGCTGCCCACCCGGAGGCAGTGCCACCATCGCCCGGCTGGCAACGCTGCTCGGCCAACCTGCGTTGCCGCTCGACGAGAGCTGCGGACAGGAAACCTCATCGCTGGTCGCCTGGATCGACCCAGCGCGCTGCATCGGCTGCGCGCGCTGTCTGCCACCCTGCCCCACAGATGCCATCATCGGCGCGCGTCGACTGCTGCATACGGTGCTGACCGAGAACTGCACGGGCTGCGAACTGTGCCTCGCCGACTGCCCGGCGGACTGCATCGTGATCCGTCCGCGTGTCGAGAGTGACGGCGCAGCACCGTCGGCCGACGAAAACCGCAGGCGCTATCAGTCTCATGGCGGACGCCTAGCCCAGCACGCCCACGAGCGCGCTGCGCTGCTGGCCGAGCGCAAACGCCGCGCCGGCAAACCGTTCGACCAACCATGACTCCCACCCGGCGACGCGCGCTGTTTGCGGCCCTGCGCGCCGCCAATCCCGAGCCACGCACGGAACTGGTGTATCACTCACCATTCCAGTTGCTGATTGCCGTCATCCTTTCGGCGCAAGCCACGGATCGCCGCGTCAACGCTGCCACGGCTGACTTGTTCGCCATCGCACCGGATGCTCAGAGCATGCTTGCGCTCGGACTCAATGGCATCAAGCAGCACATACGCACCATCGGCCTGTTCAACACCAAAGCGTCCAATATCCTCGCCACCTGCCAACGCCTGATCGAGCAACACGGCGGGGAAATCCCCCGCGACCGCGACGCCCTCGAACAGTTGCCCGGCGTTGGTCGCAAGACCGCCAACGTCGTACTGAACACAGCGTTTGGGGACGCGACCATCGCCGTCGACACGCACATCTTCCGTGTTGCCAATCGCACCGGACTGGCCACCGGAAAAACACCGCGTGCCGTCGAAGAACAGCTGCTCGCCACGACGCCAGCGGAATTTTTACGTGATGCCCATCACTGGCTGATCCTGCACGGCCGTTACGTCTGCAAGGCCCGGCGCCCTGAATGCAGCGGCTGCCTCATCGCCCGCTGGTGCGAATATCCAGACAAGGCCAAGCCATGAACGGGCCGCACCTCGCAGCGCTGTATGCCTACCCGATCAAGTCAGGGCGGGGCCTGCGCCTGAACAGCGCGCAGCTATTCGCAACCGGCATCGAGAGCGATCGCGAGTGGCTGATCGTCGATGGCAACGGTCGCTTCGTAACACAGCGCGAACAACCCAGACTGGCAACGCTGCGCGCTCACCTGCAGGGCGAGGAGTTGCGACTGCTGGCGCCGGAACAGCCACCGCTCACAGTGGCACGAAGCATTACCGGCCGGCCTTGCCGCGTGCGCATCTGGCGCGATGAATGCGCGGCGTTCGACGCCGGCGACGCGGCTGCAGCATGGCTCAGCGCGTGGTTATGCGGCACCTTCCGACTGGTGCGCTTCGATCGTTCAGAGCCACGCTACAGCGCCCGCGAATGGACGGGAGAGAACTCAGCACCCAATCTGTTCTCGGATGGCTATCCATTGTTGGTGCTCAGTCAGGCCTCACTTGATGACCTCGCAGCCCGCAGCGGCCGTCGCTTCCCGGTGGAATGCTTCCGCCCCAACCTGCTGCTCGATGGTGTCGCGGCCTACGAGGAAGATCAGATTGAGGAACTGATCATCGGCACGATCCGACTGAGACTGGTGAAGCCCTGCACCCGCTGCATCATCACGACCACCGACCCGCAGACCGGCGTACGCGATGGCGATGAACCTCTGCGCACGCTGCGTGAATATCGGTACGACGCACGCCTTCAGGGCGTGACCTTCGGGTACAACGCCATCGTGCTCGCAGGAAGCGGGGCGCAACTGAACGTCGGACACCCGGTCAGTTTCACGTTGCGCAAGCCGCCCATCTAGGCGGCAAAGAGAACTCAGCTGCGCTGCTTGGGCAGATACAGATCGGTCAGCGTGCCTTCCCAAGCCTCGGCCGCCATACCCACGCTTTCGCTCAGCGTCGGATGCGGATGGATGGTCAGACCAATATCGGCTGCAGCAGCCCCCATCTCGATCGCCAGCGCGATCTCGGCGATCAGTTCGCCGGCATTGGGCCCGACGATACCGCCACCGACCACGCGGTGCGTCGCCGGATCGATCAACAGCTTGGTGAAACCCTCGTCGCGGCCCACCGACAGCGAGCGCCCGCTGGCCGCCCAAGGAAACACACCCTTTTCGACCGTAAGGCCCTGCGCTTTCGCAGCCGTCTCGGTCAGACCGACCCAGGCCACTTCGGGATCCGTGTAGGCCACGGACGGAATGACGCGCGCGTCGAAGAAACTCTTCTGACCAGCGATGACTTCCGCGGCCACTCGGCCCTCATGCGTGGCCTTGTGTGCCAGCATCGGCTGACCAACGATGTCGCCGATGGCAAAGATGTGCGGGACGTTGGTTCGCATCTGCCGATCGACCGCAATGAAGCCGCGCTCATCCACCTTGAGTCCGGCGGCCTCAGCATTCAGAGTTCGGCCATTCGGCGTGCGGCCAACAGCCGACAACACCTGTTCGAACACCTGCGTCGTGCTGCCCTTCGCATCTTCGAAGGTGACGTGGATACCATCGGCCTCTGCACGCACCGCCGTGACGCGCGTATTGAGCAGCACCTGTTCATAGCGCGGCCGCAGCCGCTTCTCGAGCGGCTTGACCAGATCCGCATCGCACCCTGGAATCAGCTGCGAGGTCAGTTCAACGACGGTCACACGGGCGCCCAGCGCCTCGTACACGCAGGCCATTTCCAGCCCGATGATGCCGCCGCCGATCACCAGCATGCGACCATCCGTGCGCCGCAGTTCCAGCGCGCCGGTGGAATCGATGATGCGCGGATCCTTGGGCAGGAAAGGCAGCCGGATCGGCTCGGAACCGGCCGCGACAATGCAATGCTGAAAGCGGATCCGCTCGCTCTGTCCGTCGTGAGTGACCTCGACGACATGCGGTGCCACAAACCGTGCGGTGCCTTGCACCACTTCGACCTTGCGCTGGCGAGCCAGCCCCGCCAGCCCGCCGGTCAGCTTGCCGACGACACGATTCTTCCAGCCGCGCAGCGCTTCCAGATCGATCTCCGGCTTGCCGAAGCGAACACCGTGCTCGCTCATCGCACTCGCCTCGTCGATCACCTTCGCGGCATGCAGCAAAGCCTTGGACGGAATGCAGCCGACATTCAGACACACACCGCCCAGCGTCGGCCAGCGCTCAACCAGCAGCACCTGTTGACCGAGATCGGCCGCGCGGAATGCTGCGGTGTAGCCGCCAGGACCGGCACCCAGCACCAACACTTGCACGGAGCGCGCGGCATCATCCACTTGCGCAGTCTCACTCACTGGAGTCGCGACCACGGGTTTTGCAGTCGCCGTCGCTGAGGGTGTGATTCGGACCAGCGGCGTGCCCTGCGAGGCCCGTCCACCGACTTCAACCAGCACCTGCGTGATCGTCCCGCTCTGGCTGGCCGGCACATCAATGGTGGCCTTGTCAGTCTCGAGCGTGAGCAACGGGGTATCGGGCTCCACCGCGTCACCGGGCTTCACCAGCACGGCGATGATGGCGACATCCTTGAAGTTGCCGATGTCAGGGCAGCGCAGTTCTACGTCGCTCACACCACCGGCTCCAGCAGCGCACTGACATTCGCCAGCGATTGCGACAGCGCGGTGATGAAGCGCGCACCTTCGGCGCCATCAATCACGCGATGATCGTAGGACAGCGACAGCGGCAGCATCATTCGCGGCACAAAGGCGCCGTCCTGATACACCGGCTGAAGACTGGAACGCGACACGCCGAGAATAGCGACCTCAGGGGCATTGATGATCGGCGTGAAAGCCGTTCCGCCGATGCCGCCAAGGCTTGAAACGGTGAAGCAGCCACCCTGCATGTCAGCGCCGCTGAGCCGGCCATTGCGCGCTTTCTCCGACAGTTCGGCCAGCGCACGTGCGAGCTCAAACACATCCTTGCGGTCCGCATCACGAATGACCGGCACCATCAGACCATTGGGCGTATCAGCAGCAAAACCGAGGTGGCAGTATTGCTTGAGGACCAGATTCTCTCCAGCCGCATCGAGCGAGGCGTTGAACGTCGGAAACTGCCGCAGCGTCAGCGCACAGGCCCGCAGCACGAATGCCAGCGGCGTGAGCTTCACACCTTCGGCGGCGGCACGCGCCTTCAATGCGCGCCGCTGATCTTCCAGAGCTGTAATGTCGGCTTGATCGAATTGCGTGACATGCGGCAGGTTGACCCAACTGGCATGCAGTCGCGGCCCTGAGATCTTCTGAACGCGCGAGAGCGGCTTGATCTGCACGGCCCCGAATTGCGCGAAGTCCACCACCGGAACCTGCGGCAAAGACGGCCCGGCCGCCTGCGCACCGCCCATGACCGACTTGACGAAGGATTTGACGTCATCGACGGTGATGCGGCCACGAGCACCACTGCCACGTACCGATGCGAGGTCGACACCCAATTCACGCGCAAACTGCCGCACCGACGGCGAGGCGTGCGCCTTGGCAAAGCCCGCCTCATTCACCGGCGGGAGCGCAGCGGGCTTACGCACTGCGGCCGCGGGCGGTGCCACTGGCGCTGCCTTGACTGCGCGCGGCGGCGCTGACGGCGCGGCGGCAGCGAGCGTCTTCGCAGGAGCTGAAGCGGCCACGGCTGGCGCGGCAGAGGCGATGACATCAAGGGTGGCTACGAGACTGCCGGCCGATACCTTATCTCCGGCCCCCACATGCACGGCCGTGACCGTACCTGCAAACGGTGCCGGCACATCAATCGTCGCCTTCTCAGTTTCCAGCGTCAGGAGCGGTGCATCGGCGGCGACCACGTCGCCGCTCTTCACATGAACCTCGATGACCGGCACATCTTTGAAGTTGCCGATGTCCGGCACCTCAACCGGCCGGCTGACGGGTGCCGACGCGCTGGCCACACCGCTCTTCGGTGCCGCGGCCGCAACACTGGCGGCGGCCGGGGGCGGCGCAGCGGCTGCACCCTCCTCCGCTGCCATCGTCAGAATCAACGTGCCCTGCGATACCTTCGCACCGGTGGCGACATGCATCTCGGCCACGGTACCGGCGAACGGGGCCGGCACATCGATGGTGGCCTTGTCGGTCTCGAGCGTGAGCAGCGGCGCATCGGCTGCAACCCGATCACCGGGTTTCACGTGCACCTCAATGACCGATACGTCCTTGAAGTTACCAATATCCGGAACGACGACCTGACGAGTACTCATGCGACGCTCATGTGCTCAGCGGGTCAGGTTTGTTGGCATCGATGCCGAGCCGGCTGACCGCATCAGCCAAAGTGGCGCGATCGAGCGCGCCCTCATCGGCCAGCGACTTCAGTGCGGCCAGCGCGATGAAGCGGCGATCGACCTCGAAATGCTGGCGCAACTCCGCGCGCGCATCGCTGCGTCCGAAACCGTCCGTACCCAGCGTCACATAGTGTCGCGGCAGCCACTGGCGGATCTGGTCAGCCACCGTGCGCATGTAATCGCTGGCGGCAATGATCGGCGAGGCACAATCGCCCAGCAGCGTTGCCACGTACGGCACACGCGGTGTCTCAGCGGGATTGAGCAGGTTCCAGCGCTCGCAGCCCAGCGCATCGCGCCGCAGCTCGCTGAAGCTGGTGATGGAATAAATATCGGCGTCCACGCCGAATTGCTCCTTGAGCAGTTCGGCAGCCGCAATGACCTCTCGCAGAATGGTGCCGCTGCCCAGCAGCGTGACGCGCTTCTTGCCCGCACCGCCCTCCTGCAACCGGTAGCCGCCGCGCAGAATGCCGTCGGTCACGCCCTCGGGCAGTGCCGGCTGGGCATAGTTCTCGTTCATCAGCGAGATGTAATAGAAGATGCTCTCGCCTTCCGCATACATCCGACGCATGCCGTCCTGGATGATGACGGCCAATTCGTAGGCATACGTTGGGTCGTACGCGCGGCAGTTGGGCACCGTCGTGGCCAGCAAATGACTGTGACCATCCTGATGCTGCAGGCCCTCGCCCGCGAGTGTGGTCCGACCCGCTGTCGCGCCGAGCAGGAAGCCGCGCGAACGCATGTCACCCGCCGCCCAGATGAAGTCACCGACACGCTGGAAGCCGAACATCGAGTAGTAGATGTAGAACGGCACCATCGCGACGCCGTGGTTGGCATAGGACGTGGCCGCGGCAATCCACGAGCACATCGAGCCCGCCTCATTGATGCCTTCCTCGAGCATCTGGCCCTTCTGGTCCTCGCGGTAGGACATCAACTGATCGGCATCCGTCGGCGTGTACAACTGCCCCACCGAGGAATAAATGCCGATCTGGCGGAACAGACCCTCCATGCCGAAGGTGCGCGCCTCGTCCGGCACGATCGGCACGATGTGCCGACCGACGTTCTTGTCCTTGAGCAGCACACCCAGCAGTCGCACGAAGGCCATGGTGGTGGAAATCTCGCGTCCGTTCGTGCCATCAAGAACGGACTGGAAGGCGCTCAACGGCGGCACCACCAGCGGTGCTGCCATCGGCTGACGTGCCGGCAGGTAGCCACCCAGCGTCTTGCGCTGCTTGTGCAGGTAGAGCATTTCCTCACTGTCTTCAGCAGGCTTGCGGAACGGCAGTGTCGCGATGTCTTCGTCACTCACCGGAATGTTGAAGCGGTCGCGGTATTCACGCAGCGAGTCGTCATCGAGCTTTTTCTGCTGATGCGCACCCATCTGCCCCTCGGCCGCCTTGCCAAGCCCGAAGCCCTTCACCGTCTTGCAGAGGATCACCGTCGGGCGCCCATCGCTCTTCATCGCGGCCGCATAGGCTGCGAAGACCTTCTGGGCATCATGTCCGCCGCGGTTCAGGCGCCAGATGTCCTCGTCGGACATATTGGCCACCAGCTCCTTCATGAGCGGATCTTTACCGAAGAAATGCTCGCGCGTGTACGCGCCGCCCTTGGCCTTGTAGTTCTGGTACTCGCCGTCGACTGTGGCCTCCATGACCTTAGGCATGATGCCCGAGTAGTCACGCGCGAACAGCGGATCCCAGCGCGAACCCCAGATGACTTTAATAACGTTCCAGCCGGCGCCGAGGAATGCAGCCTCCAGCTCCTGGATGATCTTGCCGTTGCCGCGCACCGGCCCGTCCAGACGCTGCAGATTGCAGTTGATGACGAACACCAGGTTGTCGAGCTTTTCGCGCACCGGCATCGTCAGCGCGCCCATCGACTCCGGCTCGTCCATCTCGCCGTCGCCGCAGAAAGCCCAGACCTTGCGATCCGACGGCGGCGTCATGCCACGATTTTCCAGGTAGCGAATGAAACGCGCCTGGTAGATCGCCATCATCGGCCCGAGGCCCATCGACACCGTCGGGAACTGCCAGAAGTCCGGCATCAGCCAAGGATGCGGATAGGAACTGAGGCCACCGCCGCCGACCTCCTGTCGGAAGTTCCGCAGCTGATCCTCGCTCAGTCGTCCTTCCAAGAAGGCGCGCGCATAGATACCCGGCGCGCAATGGCCCTGTACGAACACCAGATCGCCGGGATTCTTGTCAGTGGCCGCTCGCCAGAAATGGTTGAAGCCCACTTCATACATCGTTGCCGATGAGGCATAGCTGGCGATGTGACCGCCGTACTCGCTCGACTTGCGATTGGCCGTGACCACCATGGCCATCGCATTCCAGCGGATCCACGCCTCGATGCGCCGCTCCAGCCCACGATCGCCCGGATACTCGGGCTCCTGGCCCACGGCGATGGTATTGAGGTAGGCGGTATTGGCACGGAACGGCAGATACGCGCCTGAGCGACGCGTGTGTTCGATCACGCGCTCGAGGAGGTAATGGGCGCGCTCGGCACCCTCACTGCGGATGACCGAGTCGATCGACTCAATCCACTCCTGCGTCTGCGTCGGATCGAGATCTTGATCGGGGGTGAAATCTGTCATGAGTGCGGAGCGCCCGGAGGTGATCGGTGATAGGATGCGAACCTGGGTTGCGAGCGCGTCCACGCGCCATCACAGCCGCGAGATGATCCGTAATTCCCTACATTCGGTCAAGCACTTGGAAAGCAGGCTCACACCGCTCCACCAG
The DNA here is from genome assembly GCA_947452065.1 of Gammaproteobacteria bacterium. Classification (GTDB taxonomy): domain Bacteria; phylum Pseudomonadota; class Gammaproteobacteria; order Steroidobacterales; family Steroidobacteraceae; genus FEN-1191. The sequence continues at coordinate 193,212 of CANGBB010000001.1, read as the reverse complement.
GCCCCACGAATCGTGCGCCAAGCACGCTTCCCGGCATCCAAACAACGCTCTCCCGTGACGGCCGTGCTCGCGGTCAGCATCAGCGGCTCGACGCGCCTGCTGGCCACGCTGCCCCAGCCTGAGGCATGGCTTGCACTACAGCGGCGCGAAGCGGTAAAGCCGCAGACGGCGCGCAGTACGGTGCTGCCGGGCGATGCGCATTGTGTCGCCGCGCTGGGATATGCACCCCAGCAGTGCACGCAATTCGAACGGCTGACTCTGGCCGGCAAGTTGTGCCAGCAGATTGCGGCCTACCGACCGCAGCGCGTCGCCGTGGTCATCGACGAACAACTGGCGGACGCCGCGGGCTGGCATGAAGCCCTGATCAGCGCACTGCTGGCGCACAGCTTCACGATGCCGGATTTCCGCAACAAGCCCCCGGCGCCCTGGAAGCTGCAGCAGATCGACCTCTGCAACGCCCCACCGCTGCCGCTGGCACAGATTACGGCCACCGCACGCGCCACCAACCTGACGCGCTGGCTCACCGCCCTGCCGCCGAACGTGCTGACGGCACAGTCCTACCGTCGCCTGCTGCAGTCACTGGCCCGAAGCCATGGGCTGACCTTCCGCTGGTATTCCGAGGCACAACTGGCCCGACTCGGTGCCGGTGCATTCCTCGCCGTTAGCCGGGGCAACGCCTCACGAACAGCCGGCATTGCCTGCCTGCGCTGGAATGGACGCCGCGGGACCGGGGCCAAGCGGCGTGTTGACGCGGCGCTTGTCGGCAAGGGCATCCTCTTCGACACCGGTGGCATCAATCTCAAGCCCTTCCGCAGCATGCTGGATATGCACACGGACATGGCGGGCAGCGCCGTCGCGCTGGCCAGCGTGGTCGCGCTGGCCGAACTGCGCGCGCCGCGCAACGTGGAAGCTTGGCTCGCCATCACCGAGAATAACATCGGCCCGGTGGCCTATCGTCCGCAGGAAATCGTCAGCGCCCTGAATGGCACCACCATTCAGGTCATCCACAGCGATGCCGAGGGCCGCATGGTGCTGGCCGATACATTGGCCTTGGCGGCGCGGGGCAAACCCGCTCGCCTGATCGACTTTGCAACGCTCACCGGTGCCTGCGTGCATGCGCTCACCGAGCGTTACAGCGGCCTGTTCGCCAATCGCGCGGATCTGCTGGGCGAACTGGTGGCTGCGGGCATGAGCAGCGGCGAGCGGCTTTGGGCCTTCCCGCTCGATGCGGACTTCGATCACGACATTGAAAGCACCGTGGCCGACATCCGGCAGTGTGCCGTCGATGGCAAGGGCGATCACATTCTCGCGGCCCGCTTCCTCAGCCGCTTCGTACCTGAGGCCACGCCCTGGGCTCACATCGATCTATCCTCGGCCACGCGCACCGGCGGACTGGGGCATGTCCCGGGCGAAGCCACGGGCTTCGGTGCCCGTGTCGTTCTGCAGTGGCTACTGGGCAGGGAGTCGGCGCAATGAGCGAAACACTCTCACTCCGACGCCCTGATGACTGGCATCTGCACCTGCGCGACGGTGCGGCGCTTTCCGCGGTGCTGCCGCACACCGCGCAGCGTTTTGCGCGCGCCATCGTCATGCCCAATCTGGCACCACCCGTCACCACCGTGGCCGCCGCCAAGGCCTACCGCGACCGCATCCTTGCGGCCCTGCCCACCGGCCTCGATTTCCAGCCACTGATGACGCTGTACCTGACCGATTCCACGCCGCCGGAGGAAATCGATCGTGCCGTGGAGTCCGGCGTGGTGTTTGGTGCCAAGCTCTATCCGGCCGGCGCCACCACCAATTCACAGTCTGGTGTCACCGACATCCGCCGCATCGACGCGGTGCTCGAACGCATGGCCGAGCGCGGCCTGACGTTGCAGGTGCACGGTGAAGTCACGCGCCCCGAGATCGACGTCTTCGACCGCGAAGCTGTCTTCCTCGATACCGTACTGGCCCCTACCGTGGAGCGTTTTCCGGCGCTGCGCGTGATCCTCGAACACGTCACCACCCGCGCCGGCGCCGACTTCGTCCGCACCGCGCGCAACGGCGTGGCTGCAACCATCACGCCGCAACATCTGATGATGAATCGCAACGCGCTGTTCCAGGGCGGCCTGCGGCCGCACCACTACTGCCTGCCTGTGCTGAAGACGGAGGCCGATCGCCAGGCTCTTATCGATGTCGTCGCCGCAGGAAACCCACGCTTCTTCCTCGGCACCGACAGCGCGCCCCATGCGCGCCACACCAAGGAACATGCCTGCGGTTGTGCCGGCATCTACTCGGCGCACGCCGGCATCGAGCTCTACGCTGATGTCTTCGAACAGCACGGCTTCCTCGATCGCCTCGAAGAATTTGCCTCAGGGTTCGGCGCGGATTTCTACGGGCTGCCGCGCAACACGGCTCGCATCACACTGCGGCGCGAACCTTGGACGCCACCGCCGAGCTACGCTTTCGGCGAACACGAATTGATCCCTTATCTGGCAGGTCAGCCGATCAACTGGCGACTCGCGGCATGAACGAAATCATCGCCGAGACGGCGAGTACGCCCGACGCACCTGCGCCCGTAGCCTCCAACGCCATGGCGCTGCGTTTTCGCGGCTTCCTGCCCGTGGTGGTGGACGTCGAGACCGGCGGCTTCAACGCCGCCACCGATGCACTGCTGCAAATCGCCGCCGTGTTCATCAACATCGATGCCGAAGGCCGACTGGTGCGTGGCGAGACCCATGCGTTCCACGTCAAGCCCTTCGAAGGCGCGAACATTGAGCCGGCCTCACTGCTGGTCAACAAGATCGATCCTTGGCATCCGCTGCGCCCGGCGATTGACGAACACGATGCGATGCACCGCGTCTTTAAGGCCGTGCGCGCGGCCGTGCGCACCGCCGGCTGTCGCCGCGCCATTCTGGTCGGACACAATTCTTGGTTCGATTTGAGTTTCGTGAACGCGGCGGCAACGCGCACCGCCATCAAGCGCAACCCCTTCCATCCCTTCTCGAGCTTCGACACCGTTACATTGGCCGGCGCAGCGCTCGGTCAGACGGTGCTGGCCAAGGCCGCCCAGCTGGCGGGAATGGACTGGGACAGTAAATCTGCGCATTCGGCCACCTACGATGCAGAACGCACCGCGGACCTGTTCTGCAACCTCTGCAACCGGCTGCATGAAAGCCACGCCGAGGCCAACGCCCGCGCACGCGCGCTCGGCTGGCAGGATCCGGTGCCCGACCCGTCATTGCACGACGGATCGGACGAGGCCGGCTAAACCTTCAGCTCAGGGCGCCGGCTGTCTTCAGCAGCGGCTGCAATTCTCCGTTGCGATACATCTCCATCACGATGTCGCACCCGCCGATCAGCTCACCATTAACGTACAACTGCGGATAAGTGGGCCAGTTCGAGAAACGCTTGAGAGCCTCGCGCAGCTCCGGATCATCAAAAATATTCACCGAGTGAAAACGCGCGCCGAGCTGACGCAGCGCGCCGGCCGTCTGAGCGGAGAAACCACACTGGGGAAAATCCGGGGTGCCTTTCATGAAAAGCACCGCCGGTGCGGCGGCGATCTGCTGCCGGATGCGATCTTCTACACTCACTTCATACTCCAGAGGAAAGCGGGTGGGCAATACATTGAATTATCTATGTCTCTACCCTATTCTTCAAACACAACAACACTTTGGAGTCGCTCGCCATGAACCCTCTGAACACAGTCAAAAGCGCCCTCATCACGGGCTTCGTGCTGGCTGCCGTGGTGGCCGTCTGTGTCAACAACGTCTTCGGCAATCCCTTCGGCTTCAACGAACTGCCTTTCGCTCGCTGGTTCCACACTCTCTCAGGCGTGATGTGGATCGGCCTGCTGTACTACTTCAACGTCGCCCAGATCCCGGCGCTGGCGGCAGCCAACGCTGATCAGGGCGGCCCGGGCGGCGCCGGCATCATCAAGTACGTGGCACCGCGCGCACTGCTCTGGTTCCGCTGGGCGGCCGTGGCCACCTGGCTCACGGGCGCCTGGTATCTGACCCGCGGCGGCAACTTCGCCAACGCCTTCAGCCTCGGTCATGGCGGCCACGACTACTACGGCCTGACCATCGGCATCGGTGCCTGGCTGGGCACCATCATGGCGCTGAACGTCTGGATCTTCATCTGGCCGAACCAGAAGAAGGTGCTGGGCGTCGTGGAAGCCACTGTCGAGCAGAAGGCCAAGGCGCGGCTGATCGCCACGCGCGCCTCGCGCGTCAACTTCGTGCTGTCGATCCCGATGCTGATGTGCATGGGTGTGGCCTCGCACGGCTTCCCGACCTTCGGCACGCTGAATTGAGAATGCCGCGCTGAGCAATCCGTCCAACCGGGCTCTGCCTGCCCTACCGGGCGACCTGGCCAACCAGGTCGCCCGTGCACTGAGCGAAGACATCGGCAGCGGTGACGTCACAGCCGCGCTGATTCCCGCTGATCAGCAGCTTCGCGCACGAGTCATCACTCGCGAACCGGCCGTCATCTGCGGAGTCGCCTGGGTCAACGAAACGTTTCGCCAGCTCGACCCCGCGGTCACGCTAGCCTGGCATGTCCACGATGGCGAGACCGTGTCCGCCAACCAGCTACTGTTCACCCTTCATGGACCGGCGCGGCCCATTCTCACGGGTGAACGCACGGCACTGAATTTTTTGCAGCTACTCTCCGGCACGGCCACGGTCACCCGCACGCATGCCGATGCCATGGCTGGCACGGACTGTCGCGTGCTCGACACGCGCAAGACGCTGCCTGGACTGCGCACCGCGCAGAAATACGCCGTGGCCTGCGGCGGTGGCAGCAATCACCGCATCGGGCTCTACGATCAGATCCTGCTCAAGGAAAACCACATCGCGGCGGCTGGCTCGATCGGCGCTGCGGTGAGCAACGCGCGCCTCCAGTTTCCGGGTCTCCGCGTGGAGGTGGAAACCGAGAATCTGGAGCAGGTGAATGAAGCGTTGTCGGCCGGCGCCGACATCATCATGCTCGACGATTTCAGCCTCGAGGACATGCGGCGCGCCGTGGCCGTCAACCGTGCCAGTCCGCGACCGGCCCAGCTTGAGGCCTCGGGTGGCGTCAGCCTCCAGTCCCTGCGTGAGATCGCCACCACGGGTGTCGACTTCGTGTCGGTGGGAGCGCTGACCAAGCATGTCCGTGCCATCGACCTGTCGATGCGCTTCGAATAGCGCCCGGGCATAGCCGGTAATCCGGCGGCCGGTTGGGTACACTAGCGCCCCTCGAACCGGAACATTCCAGGAGCACACCGTGACACGCGATATCAGCCAGTGGCGATTTGAAACCAAGTCCGTGCACGCAGGCTATGTACCTGAACCGACCACCCACTCGGTGGCCGTGCCGCTGTACCAGACCGTGGCCTACTCCTTCGACAGCGCCCAGCATGGTGCGGATCTGTTCGACCTGAAAGTCGCCGGCAACATCTACACCCGCATCATGAACCCGACGCAGGCGGTGCTCGAAGAGCGACTCGCAGCGCTCGAGGGTGGACTGGCTTCGCTCGCACTGGCATCGGGTCAAGCGGCCATCACCTACGCCATCCAGACCATCGCCGAGTCCGGTGACAACATCGTCTCCAGCAGCGCGCTGTATGGTGGCACGTACAACCTCTTTGCTCACACCCTGCCGCAGTTCGGCATCGAAGTGCGCTTTGCCGACTATCGCAAGCCCGCCAGCTTCGAACCGCTGATCGACGCGCGCACCAAGGCGCTGTATGTCGAATCGCTGGGCAATCCGCAGGGCAACATCACCGACATCGCAGCGATGGCTGCCATCGCCCATCGTCATGGCATTCCGCTCATCGTCGACAACACGGTGCCCTCGCCCTATCTGTGCCGCCCCATCGAACACGGTGCGGACATTGTGGTGCACTCACTGACCAAGTACCTCGGCGGCCACGGCACTTCAGTGGGTGGCGCAATCGTTGATTCCGGCAAGTTCCCCTGGGCGGAGCACAAGGCCCGCTTCAAGCGCCTGAACGAGCCCGATGTCAGCTACCACGGTGTGGTCTACACCGAAGCACTCGGACCGGCGGCCTACATCGGACGTGCGCGTGTGGTACCCCTGCGCAACATGGGCGCCGCCATCTCGCCGTTCAATGCCTGGCAGATTCTGCAGGGCATCGAAACGCTGGCGCTGCGCATGGATCGCATCTGCAGCAACACCCTCGCCGTGGCGCAGTTCCTCAAGGCGCATCCGGCAGTGACCTGGGTGAACTATGCGGGCCTCGAGGACCATCCCGACCACGCGCTGGTCCGTCGACTGATGGGTGGACGCGCCTCCGGCCTGCTCACCTTCGGCGTGAAGGGCGGCCGTGCGGGTGGCGAACGTTTCCTCGACGCCCTGCAGTTGTTCACTCGCCTTGTGAACATCGGCGACTGCAAGTCATTGGCCACTCATCCGGCCTCGACGACGCACCGTCAGTTGTCGGCGGAGGAACTCAAGACCGCCGGCGTCAGCGAAGAAACCGTCCGCTTGTGCGTCGGCATTGAGCACATCGACGACCTGAAGGCTGACCTGCAGGCAGCGCTGGCGGCGGTTTAAGCGACAGAGGTCTTGGTGCGCCTGCGGCTGCGCAGGCGCTACAGATCGATCAGTTCGACGTCGGCAGCCGAAATGGCGGTGCCCAGAAAACGGACACCAACCGTCGTGAAGCGCAGCAGACCATCGGTGGCGAGGAAGCGCACCTCGCCCGGTGCCGACGACGTATTCAACAAACCACGCTGCTGCAGCAGTTCGCTGACGCAGCGCGCCGTGGTGGCGGCCGAATCCACGATCTGCACAGCGTTGCCAGCCAGTGCCGTGATCACCGGTCGCAAGACCGGAAAATGCGTGCAGCCAAGCACAATGACATCAGGACGCTGATCAGGCGGTGCGGAAAGCAGCGGCTCGAGATAACGGCGCGCCGCAGCCTCGGCCACTGCGCCATCGACCCAGCCCTCCTCAGCCAACGCGACGAACAGCTGGCAGGCCACGGCCTGCACCTGCGCCTCCGGCCGTAGTGTCAGGATCGACTGCTGATAGGCACCGCCACGCACCGTGCCCTCCGTAGCCAGCACCGCAATGCGCCCGCTGCGACTGGCGGCCACTGCCGCCCGCGCACCCGGCTCGACCACACCAATCACCGGCAGGTCGTCAAAGCGCAGCTGCAAGGCCGGGAGCGCTGTGGCGGAGGCTGTGTTGCAGGCCACCACCAGCGCCTTGATGCCACGCGCGACCAGCGCCTCGGCCGCCTGCTGCGCATAGCGCACAACGGTTTCCGGGCTCTTGGTGCCGTACGGCAGTCGCGCTGTATCGCCGAGGTAGATGAAACTCTCGTGCGGCAACTCGGTTCGCAACGCGCGCAGCACTGTCAGTCCGCCGACACCGGAGTCGAATACCCCAATAGGCGCGGCGGCATTCAGCATTGGCTCAGGACTCCGGCCGCAGATGCGGGAACAGCAGCACGTCGCGGATGGACGGCGCATCCGTCAGGAACATCACCAACCGGTCGATACCAATGCCCAGACCCGCGGTGGGCGGCATGCCGTATTCCAGCGCGCGGATGTAGTCGGCGTCGTAATGCATGGCCTCATCATCGCCGGCTTCCTTGCGCGCCACCTGCTGATGGAAGCGCTCGGCCTGATCCTCGGGATCATTCAGCTCCGAGAACCCATTGGCCAGCTCACGGCCGGCAATGAAGAACTCGAAGCGATCGGTCAGGAACGGATCCGCATCATTCGCGCGCGACAGCGGCGAGACCTCGGCCGGATAACCGGTGACGAAGGTTGGATCCTGCAACGTGTGCTCGGCCGTCTTCTCGAAAATCTCGATCTGCAGCTTGCCGGCGCCGTCGCCGGGCTTGAACGGAATGCCAAGCTTCTCGCACCAGGCGCGCAGATAAGGAACGTCACGCAACCGCGCCGCGTCGATGCCCGGATTGTGCTCGAGCACGAGGTCGGCAACGCTGACGCGCCGGAACGGCACCGCGAGGTCGTACACACGCCCCTGATAACTGACCTGCAACCCACCAGCCACCGCTTCGGCCAGCGAGCGCAGCAGACGCTCCAGCAGGTCCATCAGATCGCGGAAGTCCCGGAATGCCCAGTACAACTCGAGCATGGTGAACTCGGGATTGTGCTGCGTCGAGAGACCTTCGTTACGGAAATTCCGGTTGATCTCGTAGACACGCTCCAGACCACCGACGATCAGACGCTTGAGATAAAGCTCCGGCGCGATGCGCAGAAACATCTGCATGTCGAGCGCATTGTGGTGCGTCACGAAGGGCCGCGCGGCGGCGCCGCCGGCCAGCGGCTGCATCATCGGCGTCTCGACCTCGGTGAAGTCCATGGTATCCAGGAAATCACGCACCAGACGGACGATGCGCGTGCGCTTGCGGAACACCGCTCGGCTCTCATCGTTGACGATCAGATCGACATAGCGCTGACGATAGCGGGTATCGGTATCCGTCAGGCCGTGCCATTTATCCGGCAACGGCCGCAATGACTTGGTGAGCAGACGCAGGGTCTCGACACGCACCGATAGCTCACCGGTACGCGTGCGAAACAGCACGCCCTCCGCACCGAGAATGTCGCCGACATCCCAGCCCTTGAAGGCCTCATAGCTCTCGCCCAGCGTCGCTTCCTGAAGGAACAACTGCACTTGGCCGCTGCGATCGGCAATCTTCGCGAAGCTGGCCTTGCCCATGACGCGCTTGAACATCATGCGGCCACCGACCTGCACCCGCACCGGGTTAGCCTCCAGCCACGCGTTGTCGTGCTCGGCATGGTTGGCCAGCACTTCGGCGGCCAGCGCATTGCGCCGGAAGTCATTCGGGAAGGCCACGCCTTCGCGACGGACGGCATGCAGCTTGGCGCGCCGTTCGGTGATCAGCTTGTTTTCTTCCTCGCTCACATCATGTCCTTCTACAGACCAGCCTTGAGGCTCGCTTCCAGGAACGGATCCAGATCACCGTCCAACACCTTGTCCGTCGCACCAACCTCGACGCCCGTGCGCAAATCCTTGATGCGCGACTGGTCGAGTACATAGGAGCGGATCTGATGACCCCAGCTCACATCCGACTTGGATTCCTCAAGCACGCGTGCGGCGGCGTTACGCTTGTTGACTTCCAGTTCGTACAGCTTGGCCTTCAGCATCTTCATCGCCGTGGCGCGGTTCTTGTGCTGGCTGCGCTCGTTCTGGCAGGCGACGACGATGCCGGTGGGCCCGTGCGTCAGTCGCACCGCCGACTCGGTCTTGTTGACGTGCTGCCCACCCGCGCCGCTGCTGCGATACACATCCATCGTGATGTCGGCCGGATTGAGATCGACCTTAATGTCGTCATCGATCTCAGGCGACACGAAAACGGAGGCGAAAGAGGTATGCCGGCGGTTGCCCGAATCAAAGGGTGACTTGCGCACCAGACGGTGAACGCCAATCTCGGTCCGCAGCCAGCCATAGGCGTAGTCACCTCGAATCTCGAGCGTACAGGACTTCATACCGGCCACTTCGCCCGGACTTGAATCCATGACCTCGCAGGCGAAACCATGACTGCCCGCCCACTTGATGTACATACGCATCAGCATCTGCGCCCAATCCTGGGCCTCGGTACCACCGGCACCGGCCTGAATATCTAGGAAGCAGTTATGCGAGTCCATCTCACCGCTGAACATGCGCTTGAACTCGAGCTTGCGCACATCCTGATCGATGCGCAGCACGTCATTCTCGATTTCGGCCAGCGCCGCCGCATCGTTGTCATGCTCGGAGAGTTCGAGCAGCTCGCCACTGTCGCGGATCGCATTACCGGTGCGATCCATGACTTCGAGATCTGCGCTCAGCCGGCTGCGTTCGCGGCCTAGTTCCTGGGCCCGATCGGGCGTGCTCCAGATGGCGGGGTCTTCCAGCTCACGCGAGACTTCCTCGAGTCGCTCTTTCTTGCTGTCGTACTCAAAGAAACCCCCTCAAGGAGCTGACGCGCTCCTCGAGATCTTTCAGCGTGCGCTTTAGTTGCGTGACTTCCACGATTCATCCAGCTTGCGGAGAGGCGTGCAGTTTAGCGCAGTGCGGCTTCAGGCGGGCAGCCAATGCTCGACGACCAACTGCAGGCGCAGCTCACCGCGATACTCATTGGTTCCAAGCCGGTAGACCAGCCGCTGCCGGCCAACCGGCGCGGGCCGCGGCGCGGCGGGATCGATGCAGTTGAATGCGATGGCCTCAAAGACGCCCCGCCCCTCCGGCGCAGCCACCTGCATCTTCAGATGCCGCTCGCCCACGACACGCGAGTCGCGGATCTCGAACAGGCCATCGAACAGCGGCTCAGGGAAAGCCGAGCCCCAAGGCCCGCCGGCGCGCAATGAAACTGCTGTCGGCAACGCGATGTCACGCTCTTCCAGCTCCCCGTCGGTCTCGATCACGTCAGGCGATCCCTGCGCGGCCAGCCAAGTGGCGACCTCCGCATCGAACTCGCGGGCAAAGCGATCCAGCTGCGGCAGCTCCAGCGAGAGGCCGGCGGCCATCGCATGACCACCAAAACGCCCAAGCATGCCGGGATGCCGCGCATCGATACTGGCCAGCACATCACGGATATGCACCCCGGCCACCGAACGGGCTGAACCACGCAGCTGCCCGCCTTCCACCGGCGCGAACGCAATGACCGGTCGACGCAGTTGTTCCTTGATACGACTGGCCACCAGCCCGACGACACCCTGATGCCACGAGGCATCGAAGAGCACCACGCCCGCGCGCTGACTGCGAGCCTGAGCAACCGACGCCACGCCTGAGCTCGATTCGGAACGCAGACTACGCACCGCCGCCAGCGCCTGAGACTGCATGTCGGCCTCGATCTCGCGCCGCTTGAGGTTCAGTGTGTTCAGCTCTTCGGCAAGCTGTCGGGCCTCGGTTGCATCGTCACTCAACAAACAGCGGATACCGAGCGACATATCGCTCAGGCGCCCCGCGGCGTTGATGCGCGGGCCGACAACAAATCCCAGATCACCGGCCACGAGTTGCGACGGATCACGATTCGCGACACCGAACAGCGCACTGATCCCCGGCACACAACGACCGGCGCGAATGCGCGCCACGCCCTGCGCGACCAGTACGCGATTGTTGTGATCCAGTGGCACCACATCGGCCACCGTCCCCAGCGCCACCAGATCCAGCCATTGCGTGACCGGCGGAGCACCCGGCGGCAGCAGCCCGTCTGCATCGAGCCGGCGACGCAGCGCCGCCAGCACATAGAAGGCGACGCCAACTCCGGCCAGCGCGCGGCTGCCAAAGTCACTGCCAGGCAGATTGGGATTCACAATGACGCTGGCCGGCGGCAGCGTATCGCCGGGCAGGTGGTGATCGGTGACCAGCACATCAATCCCTGCGGCCCGCGCCACCGCCACGCCCGCGTTGCTGGCCACACCATTGTCCACAGTCACGATCAGACGTGAACCGCGCTCGATGGCCAGCTGCACGATTTCCGGCGTCAGGCCGTAGCCGAACTCGAAGCGGTTGGGCACCAGATGATCGGTATCCGTAAATCCCCAGCTGCGCAGCGCGCGCAGGACCAGGGCCGTGCTGGTGGCACCATCAGCGTCGAAGTCACCCACCACCGTGATGCGCTGGGCACGATGCGCGAGCAGCAACTCCGCTGCGGCCTGAACCCCGGTCAATGTCCCGACCGGCAACAGCGTGTCGAGCGAGTGCGCGAGCTCGGACATTGCCTGAATCCCGCGCGCGGCGTACGCGCGACGCAGTACCGGATGGAGTGTCGGATCCAGTGAGTCCGGATCTGCCAAGAGCGCACGGCGCGATAGCGTCAGCACGCCAGCAGCTCCGGCAGCCAGTGGCTGCGCCGCCGCCAGAAACGCCAGCGCTCGCCGGCATTGAGTCGCCAATGGCGCAGACCGCAGACCAGCTCCAGCGTCGTGATCTGCCCGGCCGACAGCGCAGCCAACGCGGGCTGCAGCCAGCGCTGCTCGAGCTCAGCCATTTGCTGCGACACATTCATCCCCTGCACCGTGATGACCACGTACCGGTCACCTGGACGCTCGTCCACGGGCCACCGCTCCGGCAGACCAAAATGCGCCACGCCAGCGGCCGCAGCACTGGCCCGCGCACCCAGATCATCGGCGTACACCTGAGCGCGACTTTCACTGACGGTGCGCGATCCGTCCGCGGCGGCACTGGCGGCACTAAATAGCTGTGGTGCCAGCCAACGCCCCCACAGCCACAGTCCGTTGATCTTTAGCGGTGGCGACTGCGTCGTACCGTAAACACCGGACTCGTGCAGCCACATTTCAATTTCGCTCTGCAGCTGTCGCAACGGGGCACTGCCGCCACCGCGTGGCGCCGCATCGCGCGCACTCTGACCGCGAAACAACGCCGGATCCGGCGCTTCGGCATCCAAAGCCGGCCCCTGTAGCAACAGGTCACGCGCATCCGTGGGGAGCAATCGCCAACCGGTATCGGCAAAGACCTTGGCGAAGTCTGCAGCCAGTTGCTGCTGCGTCTGCAGGGACAGGCGCAGCAAGCCGTCGGGATGCAGCCGCAGCGTGTCCAGTCCGGCCACATAGTGCACCGGCGTGGCAAACCAGCAGCCCGTGGAAGCCATCGCATCGGCAGCAGGCGCACCCAGCTGGCCAGCGAGCCAGGAGCGCCAACCACCCGTGGCCAGCGGCTCGCGCTCCGCGCGCGCCAGACACCGCTCCAGCACGGCCAGGCGCGGAACGGACTCCAGCGCCGGCATGTGACCGGATTCGGGATAAAGATCAGCGAGGACAACGACAGCGCGCGTCATGATGGCGTATCGTACCGCGCCATGCTGCTGACACTGGACAATCAGTCCACCGCACTGCGGGTACGACGCTATACGTCCACGGAGCTGTGGATCGAAGACCAGTGCGTACGCGAGTCCTGCATCCTCGGGATGGGTCAGCTGCGCACTGGCTGGACCGTCAGCGGCATCGCCTCATTGGATCGCGCTCAGCTCGAACCCTTGCTGGAACTCCGGCCGCGCATTGTGCTGATCGGCCAAAGCGGCCCGCCGGCGCATCCGCCTTCCGGCCTGCGACGCGAAATGGAAGCATTGGGCGTGGCGTTGGAATGCATGGAACTGGGAGCCGCCTGCCGGACCTACAACCTGCTGAGCCAAGAAGGACGCGAGGTGGTGGCCGGGTTAATACTGGCCCGGTGAAGCGCACCGGAAGAAGACACAGGACGATCTGACTACTCTACAAACCAGATATCCGAAGCTGACAGAATCGAATAACTGACAGTTTTTATTATTGTCCGAAGTGGTTTTTGCTTTTGTTCTGAACTCTGTGAGCAGCCGTCGTGCCTGTGTCTTCATCCGGTGCGCCTCTCTCTGGAGGTCGTCACCAAAAATGACAACAATTTCATAATAGCCGCAGCACCGACAGACTGACAAGAATTATTTATTGTCTTTTATTTCATTGGTTTATAATTTTTATATAAACCAATCTGTCAGCTCAAATAGTCCCGCCAAGCAATGGGACGAAGCTCACCGGACCCAGTGAACGACGTTCAAATCCATCCTTGTCGCTGCGACGGTAGAGGATGAGTTCCTGCCGACGTTCCGGGCCCACAGGAACCACTAGGCGCCCATGCTTGGCCAATTGACTGAGCAGCGCCTCAGGCACTGAAAGCGGTGCCGCCGCCACGATGATGGCATCGAATGGCGCCTGTGATTTCCAGCCTCCAAAGCCGTCGCCGTGCTTCAGCAGCACGTTACCAATCTGCAGTTCCTTGAGATGACGCTTGGCGCGCAAATGCAGTCCGGCCACACGCTCAATGGAGTAGATCTTGCCGGCAAAGGGCGCCAGCACCGCGGTCTGATAGCCGCATCCGGTACCCACCTCGAGGACTTTCTTTAACGGCCCGCCGACGAGCAGGGCTTCGGTCATGCGCGCCACGATGTAAGGCTGACTGATGGTTTGGCTAAAGCCGATGGGCAGCGCCGTGTCTTCGTAGGCGCGACTGGCTAGGGCCTCATCAACGAAGATGTGGCGCGGCACACTGCGGATTCGATCCAGCACACGCTCATCGCGGATGCCCTGCGCCCGCAGCCGCTCGACCAAACGGTCACGCGTGCGCGCCGAGGTCATGCCAATCCCTGTCAGCCGCGACTCGTTCACTGCAGGGCCGACAGCCAGCTGTTCAGCGCGGGCAGTGCCGCATGACGTGTCATGTCGACCGTCAGCGGCGTAATCGAGACTTGGTGATGCGCGATGGCATGAAAATCCGTACCCGGCTCCACGTCACTGCCCTCACCCGCCGGCCCGATCCAGTACACCGGGCGCCCGCGGGGATCGCTGGCCGCGATCACCGGCTCCGACTCGTGGCGCCGCCCCAGTCGCGTGGCGACGAAGCCGCGCAGCTCATCCCAGGGCACGTCCGGCACGTTCACATTCAGCACCAGCTCGCTCTCCAACGGCTGGCGCAGCAGCCCGGAGACAATGCGCTGCGCAACCCGCGCTGCCGTATCGAAATGCTGGCCCGAGCCCAGCGCCGTACACAGCGAGATGGCCACCGTGGGCAAGCCTAGGAACCGACCCTCGATGGCCGCGGCAACGGTACCCGAATACAGCACGTCGTCGCCGAGGTTGGCGCCCTCATTAATACCGCTCACGACCATGTCGAAGTGCGTCTCGAACAGCCCCGAGATACTCAGATGCACGCAGTCGGTGGGCGTGCCCATGACGGCGTACAGGCCAGGCTCAATATTGAGGACGCGCAGGGGCACCTCGAGCGTCAGGGAGTTGCTCGCACCACTGCGGTTGCGGTCGGGCGCCACGGTCGTGAGATCCGCGAGACCGGCCAGCGCGGTGCGCAGGGCCGTGATCCCGCGCGAGCGGTAGCCGTCGTCATTGCTGATGAGTATTTTCAACGCGTGCCAATATACTGATGGGCGCACTCATCGGCAAAGGGTGCGGTCGGATTTCTGCGCATGACAGACGAGCATGACAAGAAGCTGTTCCGTTCAGCCGTGCAGGATGTGCGGCCCCTCAAGGCTCATGACCGCGTTATGGCGCCGGCACGGCGTCGTACAGCGCGTGCGCGCTTCGCCCGTGCGGAGCGTGCAGCCGTGCTCGCCGAGAGCCTTGAGCGGCCCGGGCCGTTCATCGAGACGCAGCCTTTAGATGAACTGCATTACCGTCGCGATGGCATCGCTAACACCGTCCTGCAGAAGCTGCGCCGCGGCGACTATCGCATCGAGGATGAACTGGACCTGCATGGCTGTACCGGACGCGAGGCTCATGTGCAGTTGGTCGCCTTCCTTGGTTCAGCCTGCACCCGCGGCCTGCGCTGCGTACGCGTCATTCACGGCAAAGGCATGCGCTCCGGACCCGGCGGCCCGATTCTGAAGCAGACGGTGAACACGCTGCTGCGCCGGGCCAATGCGGTATTGGCTTTCACCTCGGCCCGCCCGCGCGACGGCGGCACAGGCGCAACACTGGTATTGCTCTCTACGCGGCGCTAAAACAGCGCCCGCGTTCCTCAAACGCCGTTGACCGGACGCGCGGGCACGCTTTCGATCAAAACCGTTGCCATGGCGGCCAGACCCTCACCGCGGCCGAACGCGCCGAGATGCTCGGGCGTGGTGGCCTTGAGGTTCACGCAGCTGGTCGGCACGCCAAGCAGCGTCGCCACCTGCACCCGGATGGTCTCCCGATGAGGCGCAATGCGCGGCGCTTGCGCCAGCAGCGTGAGATCAACATTCACGACGCGCCAATGCTGCTGCTCCAGCTTCTGCAGGACAGCGAGCACGAAACTTCGACTGGCGGCACCACGCCATTGCGGATCGGTGTCCGGAAAGTGCTGACCGATATCACCCAGAGCGGCTGCGCCAAGCAAGGCATCCACCAGCGCATGCAACAACACATCGCCGTCGGAATGGGCCCTCACCCCACTGCTATGCTCAACACGCACGCCGCCGAGCATGACGTGATCGCCGGGCCCGAAGGCATGGACGTCGTAACCGCTTCCCACCCGGATCATGGTGCCCCTCCTGTGCGTGCGATCAGTATCGCCGCGGCCAGCGGCAAGTCGTCAACCGTGGTGATCTTGATATTGCTTTGTCCCGCTGCCACCAGCAGCGGCCGGGCACCCTGCCATTCCATCGCCTCGGCTTCGTCCGTGGGCACACGTCCGCCCTGTCGGGCTAAGAGCAGCGCCCGGCGCAGCGCGCCGATACGAAACATCTGCGGAGTGAGCGCACGCCACAGACCTGCTCGCGGCACAGTGGAGGCCACCGACCCGTCGTCGCCGCCGCGCTTCAGCGTGTCAGCCACCGGCGCCGCCAGCAACGCCCCGTCGGCCGACGTCTGACCAGCTTGCAGCAGTCGCTTCAGGTCGCTGGCTGCCAAACAGGGGCGAACCGCATCGTGCACCAGCACCCATTCCTCATCGGCCGCCAGGCCCTTCAGCGCATCCAGAGCCGCAAGGACCGAATCGACGCGCTCGGCACCACCATCGACAAAACAAACCGACGGCGGCAGGGTTGCGCGCAAGGCGGAGCGGCGCTCATCACCCTCAGCCATCGCGAGCACGACCCCGCGGCAAAGCGAATCCGTGAGGAAGGGCCGGAGGGAGTACTCGAGCACCGTGGCATCAGCCAGCGGCAGGTGCTGCTTGGGGATGGGTCCGCCGAATCGCGAGCCGGTGCCTGCGGCCGGCATCAGCAGCCAATAGGGCGTCAACGAAGACATCAGTCAAAGAGCCTAGTGGGCGTCGGAGCGGGTTGGCGGGGCGGCAGGCGTAGCGCCGCTGACCGACGGACTGTTCCTGTCCTGCAACACTTGAATGAAGGTCTCGCCGGTGGCGATCATGCCCAGATCGTTGCGGGCACGCTCCTCCAGAGCCTCGTCGCCCTGCTTGAGATCGCGCACTTCGGCGGCAAGCTGCAGATTACGTTCGGCGAGGCGATCGTTCTGTGCGCGCTGCGCAGCAACGGCTGCCCGCATCTGGATGACGCCGCGAACCCCGTCCTCAGAGAGCCACAACCGGTACTGCAACAGTACCAGCGCAAGTCCCAGCACGGCGGCAAACCATTTCATGATTCGGAAATGTACCAGAAAGCGGCGGACGTCACAGAGCACCAGTCGTTCCGCTAGAATGGCGGCAAGAATAGATCTCGAGGGGGTTTTCAAATGGGCCACAGTCCATCGGCCGATACTCCGGCTGTTTCTCGTCGCGATTTTCTCTACACCGCAGCAACACTGGGCAGCGGTCTTGCGCTGGGGCTGCGACTGAATGCACAGCAGGCCGGCGCTGGTCAGCGGCCGGGAGCTGCGCAACCAACACGCCCGCCCGAAGCGTTCATCCGCATCGCGCCCGATGGCACCATCTCCATCACCACCCCTGCCGTTGAAATGGGTCAAGGCGGCCATACCAGCCTGCCCATGATCATGATGGAAGAGCTCGGTGGCGACTGGCGCAAGCTGCAAGTGGCTGATGCGCCCGCCGATCGCGTTTACAACAACCCGCTCAACAACCGCCAGACGACGGTTGGAAGCTTTGCCGTGCGCGGCTGGTACAACGAGCTGCGTCGGATGTCGGCCGCAGCACGCGAGATGCTGGTTGCCGCAGCGGCGCAGAACTGGGGCGTTGCAGCCAGCGAGTGCACCGCTGCCAACAGTGTCATCACCCACACGCCCAGCGGGCGCACCACCAGCTACGGTAGCGTTGCAGCCGCTGCGGCCCTACTTCCTGTCCCACAGCAGCCAGCCCTGAAGAAGCCTGAAGACTTCAAGGTCATCGGCACCAGTCCAGCCAGAGTCGATGTGCCAAACAAGGTGGATGGCAGCGCGCAATACGGCATCGACAAGCGTCTGCCCAACATGCTGTACGGAGCCATTCGCTTAGCACCCGCAGTCACTGGCAAGCTCAAGTCTTTCGATGACACGGCTGCTCGCGCAATAAAGGGTTTTCACTCAACAGTCGCGCTCGATAATGCCGTGATCGTACTGGCCTCGTCCTGGTGGCAGGCTAAGAAGGCTCTCGAAAAGGTCAAGACTGAGTTCGATCCCGGTCGTCTGGGTGGCGTGGACAGCGCCAAAGTCTCGAGCCTGCTGCGCGCAGGCTTCACTGAGGCTGGCACTACCACATTGAACAACGGCGCTGCCGAACGTGTTCTGGCTGCAGCCGGCCATGTCATCGAGTCCGACTACGAAGTGCCCTACCTCGCCCATGCCTGCATGGAGCCGATGAATTGCACAGCGCAGGTCACCAGTGAGGGATGCGAAGTGTGGTGCGGCACCCAGGCGCCTCAGGACGCACAGGCTGCCGCTGCTGAGGCATCGGGGCATCCGGCTGAACGGGTCAAAGTGCATACCCTGTATCTGGGTGGTGGCTTCGGCCGTCGTGGCGAATCCGATTATGTGGGCCAGGCCGTCCGCGCAGCCAAAGCAGCGGGCCGCCCGGTGAAGCTACTCTGGAGCCGCGAAGAAGACATGCAGCACGACTACTACCGTCCGGCCGC
The DNA here is from genome assembly GCA_947452065.1 of Gammaproteobacteria bacterium. Taxonomy (GTDB): domain Bacteria; phylum Pseudomonadota; class Gammaproteobacteria; order Steroidobacterales; family Steroidobacteraceae; genus FEN-1191. The sequence continues at coordinate 174,743 of CANGBB010000001.1, read as the reverse complement.
GGCCATCCGCTTCCGCGCCAGTGTGGCTGCAGACAATACCGTCGAAGCTCTGGAATGCCGCGTGGTCACGGCTTCGGAACCGAACTTTGGCGCGAACCGGCCACCCTCCTACACCGGTGGCATGTCGGACTGTCGCTATCAGTTCCCGAATTTCCGTGTGACCGGAGTGAACAAAGACGTGGGTCTGCGCTTCGGCTTCTGGCGCTCCGTCAATCTTTCGCACAATCCCTTCATGTTCGAGGGCTTCATCGACGAGTTGGCGGTTCTGAACAAGCAGGATCCCTACCAGTTCCGACGCTCGCTGCTGCAGCATGAGCAGGGCCTACGGCAACGCGCCGTGCTGGATCTTGCTGCGCAAAAAGCCGGCTGGGGCAAGGCACCGGCGGGACGCTTTCAGGGCATCGCTGTCACCGAAGGCTTCGGCAGTATCGTCGCCTCGGTGGCCGAGATTTCGGCGCGCGGCGACAACATCATCATCCATCGCATCGTCACGGCCATCGATTGCGGCATTGCCGTGCATCCGGCCAACGTGCTGGCGCAGACCGAAGGCGGCACGATGTACGCGCTGACGGCCATGGCCAGCGGCGAAATCACCCTGAACAACGGCGCCGTCCAGCAGAGCAACTTCCACGATTACCCGATCTTGATAATGTCGCAGGCACCGGTGTTCGAAGGCCATATCGTTCCAAGCAAGGAACCGCCCGGCGGCGTTGGCGAACCGGGCACCGGCTCAGTGATGCCGGCGGTCGCCAATGCGATCTTTGCGGCCACCGGCAAGCGACTGCGCTCGCTGCCACTCTCCCGTCACAATATCGAACTCTCCGTCGCGAGGGCCTGAGCATGATCACCCTGACGATCAACGGCAAGAAACAGCAAGTCGATGTCGAAGCAGACACACCACTATTGTGGGTACTGCGTGACAACGTGGGTCTCACCGGCACGAAATTCGGCTGCGGCATGGGCCTGTGCGGCGCATGCACCGTTCTTCTCGACGGCGAACCGATGCGCTCCTGTGCCCTGCCTGTCAGTGCAGTGGGCAGCAAAGCCATTACCACCATCGAGGGCTTGTCCAAGGATCGGAGCCATCCGGTGCAGCAGGCCTGGATTGCGGAGAATGTTCCGCAGTGCGGCTATTGCCAGTCGGGCATGATCCTTTCTGCGGTTGCACTACTTAAGAAAAAGCCTCAGCCCACGGATGCAGACATCGATGCGGGCATGACCAACATCTGCCGCTGCGGCACTTACAGCAAGGTCCGCAAAGCCATTCACCGGGCCGCCGGCAACGATAAGACTTGAATTCAAAAAGTCTCGCGCCAACTCGCGGCGACTGCGTCACTGCGCTGCGCGTCCGCCCCTTCGGTATGGAGAAGTAAGGATGCTGCCTAATCTATCGTTCGGGCGATTGGCGTGGCTGGTGTGCAGCGGACTGCTACTGACAACTTGGAACACAACGGCCGCTGAGAAAAATACCTCAGCCAGTCAGGTTCCCACCTATCAGGTCGATCCTTTCTGGCCGCAACCGCTGCCAAACAAGTGGAGCATGCAACAGGTTGTCGACCTGTTCATCGACCGGCACAACGATCACATCTGGATGATCAATCGCGCCGGTGATGCGCGCCCCGACGAGTTGTCCGCCTCGACACAGCCAGCGCGCTCAGAGTGCTGCGTACTCGGGCCGGAGATCATCGAACTCGACCCCGAGGGCCGCGTAGTCAGGGGCTGGGGCGGCAAGGACTATGTTCCGGGCTGGCCCACGCACCTGCAGAGCATGGCGGTGGATCGCGAAGGGAATGTCTGGATCTCCGGCACCGACCTAGGCGACAGCATCCAGAAGTTCTCACCCGACGGCCGCCTGTTATGGGACTTCGGCCACCGCTGGCCGAAGGGTCGCGCCTTCACGGAGAACAATCAGCAGATCGAATTCCTGCCAGGCATCGAGGATTTCGGACTTGATGATGATGCGGAGGAGATCTACATCGCGGACGGCGCGCGCAACAAGCGCGTGCTCGTCTTCGACATGAAGACCGGTGCCTTCAAGCGCGGCTGGGGCGGCCATGGCACGCCATTGAACGCCATCGATAATGATCCGGTACCGGACTACGACATCTCCGGGCCGCCGCCGGAACTGCAGCAGTTCGTGCCCGCGCTGCACTGTATCCATGTCTCGCACGATGGCCTGGTGTATGTCTGCGAGCGCGGCAATGACCGTATGCAGGTGTTCACACGCGAGGGCAAGTGGGTCATGAGTTTTTCCGTACACCCCTCCACTCAGGCTCGCGGCCCCAACTGCGGCCCGCCCTTTGGTACCAGCGCACCGTGCGGCACCACTTTCAACATGGCGTTCTCAGCTGATCCGGCACAGAAGTATCTGCTGATCGCTGACGGCACAAACAACCGCGTGTGGATCCATGAGCGCAAGGACGGCGCCCTGCTCGGCTCATTCGGCGGTAATGGCCGCTATGCGGGCAATCTTCATTGGATCGACACGATCGGCACCGACTCCAAAGGAAACGTCTACACTGGCGAAGTCGAAGACGGCAAACGCATTCAGAAATTTCTGTTGAAGAACCCTTAGCCGGAACGATCCCTTTAATAAAACCCCGGCCGCCCCGCGGCTGGCGGATCCGGAGGACTGTGTCGTATGAGAGAGCGCAGCGTGAAATCAGGACTGACGATCGGCGCAGGCATACTGCTCAGCGGAATGGCCATGGCGCAGAGTGTGCCCGAGCAGTTTGTTGTCAGCGGCAAGGCGGCCGTCACGATCAAGGATCACACCACCATCAATCTCGCCACAGCGCAGAAGATTGCCGAAACCTGTGAATCGCTGGTCGCCGCCCGAGGCGAGAAGCGCAGCGTTGAGCGCGACCGAGATGGCAATCCCGTGTATCCCATCCAGATCAACGGCGAAGCACCGCAACACACCATCATCGTGCTCGACAATGACGGCAATCACGTCTACTTCGACCGGATGGACGGCCAGGGCTACACCAATGTTGTGACTGCTGAGATGAAGGCGCGTACCGCACTGCTGACGCGCGCACCGAGCAAGGCCACCATGAATCGCGTGGCCCGCAATCCGAACCAGGAAGCGTATGAGGTGCAGCTTGGCCTCTACCCGGTCGCTGGAGGTCTACCGATCATCGTGGGCAACCAGACCATTGGCTTCGTCGGCGCTGGTGGCTATCGGCCCAATCCGCCGGTCTGGAGCGATGAGATCTGTGTGCATCGAGCAATGATCGAAGTGCTCGGACCCACGGTTCCACCACTACTTGAAGACATCCCGGAATCGTCCGAGCACGGCTCGGCGGGCGGTGAGCGACTGCCGGTGCCCACCTGGGGTTCCACCAAAGCGCCGCCGACCAGTCTGCAGCCGGAATGGGTGGTCTCAGGCGCTGCAGCCGCGCATGTGCTGGAGGGCAATCAGATATCTCTGGCTGCCGCCAAGAAACTGGCCAGCGGCTGTCGTCAGTTCGCGGCATCCAACGGCACCACGATGAGTCTGTATGTGCTGGATAACGCGGGTGAGATGGTCCACATGGAGCGGATGGACGGCGAATTGCCGGCTGATGCCCGCACCGCTCTGCTGAAAGCGCAGACAGCCCTGCGATTGCGGGAGCCCACATCGATGCGCGGCGCCCCGATGAAAAACGCCGGCTATGTCCCGCCCCGCAATGTTGCGCCCAACATGTTCAATTTCTACCTCGGCATCGGCGGCATACCGGTGGTCGTGGATGGGCAGATGATTGGCTCAGTGGGTGTTAGCGCTGCCGACAGCACGCTGGACGAGAAGTGCGCCATCGCCGGACTGACTGCGGCATTCGGTGCCCACGCGCTGCTGCCGCAGTATTCAACTCAGGGTCGGAACGGTAAGTAGCCACGACCCAGAGAGAGCGCGAGTGGCGCACGGGCCACTCGCACCGCCTCGCGCCGTCTAGTGCGTCATTGCGTAGACGGCGAAGTTCACACCGAGGCGGATGCCGAGATTGGTGTCCTCCTGAGGATATGCCGCAACGTCGGCATACTGCCAAGAGTCACCCAGATCGTTATTGAACGAGATCATTACCATCACCCGACCATCGTCATCGAGCACGCCGCGCCAGTGCGGATCGATACCGTCGAGCCGATAGCCTCCCCTGACAAGCGATCGTCCGTTGCGGACCTGACGACGTTTGTCGAGGTCATAGACCGTGTGAAAGATCGGGTTGTCGTCGGAAAGCTCGACGATGGGACGGTCGGGAAAGACGCGCTGCATGGTGGTCTGGAAGCCCTGCCACTCCGCGCTGCCAAAGAAACTGTCACATAACAGGAATCCGCCGCGCAGCAGATATTCACGCAGCTTCGCGGCCTGTGCATTGTTCAGATTCCACCCGCCGACAAAACTCGCCAGCAGGAATGGCCAGTTGAAAACATCATCACCATCGTCCAGATCGACGGGCTGCTCCACCGAGCGCACCGGCGTATTAATCAAACGACGCAGGTGCCGCAGATAGTTTCGATCACCGAGGGGGTAATCCACCGTCCACGCTGAATAGCCCTGATTCCAGTTGGGATTACCCCAACGACCCTGAGCGGGGAACATCAGCCGGCCGAGAACGAATTCGGCCGGAGCGTTGTAGTCGGCAGGTAATTGAGCCGTAGCATCCCCTTCAACGCCGGGGTACTCGCGGAATGGCCGCTGCGCGTAGACCACCGCACTGGCAAGCAGCAGCCCGCAGAGACACAGCACCGCACGACGCGGCCATCGGCGCAAGGCTGCTGGAATGCGCGACATGCCTATCTCCGCTGGACTTGACCCAGAGGACGATACGCCAAGAGCGATGCAAACGGAGAGCTGTTCAGAAAACTTTGCAGGCGACCAGAACAGATGTCGTCACTGCACTTGGGGTCTAGGAAGGAACCCCAGAGAGGCCCGGCCATGACGGCCGGGCCCCGATCGGAAAGGACTGGGATTAGGGAGCGCCGCCGCCCATGCCGGCATCACCGCCGCCCATGCCGCCGCCACCGCCGCCCATGCCGCCGCCACCACCGCCGCCCATGCCGCCGCCCATGCCGGCTTCAGCATCGGCTGCAGGCGCAGCAGGAGCTGCCGCAGGTGCTGCGGCCGCTGCTGACTTCGGCTTCCACTCAGCAACCAGCTTCTTGCCTTCGGCCAACTGAGCCGGAGTAAGACGCTTGGTCACGGTCTCCAGACCACGCGAAGCAGTCACGTTGCCCTGAGCGGTCGCCAGGCTCAGCCAGAGGTAGGCCTGCACGTCATCGCGAGCAATGCCATCACCGTTGCCGTAGTGCGCACCGAGGTTGGTCTGTGCCGGCGCCACGCCCGCATCGGCGGCCAGGCGATACAGCTTCACAGCCTCGACCGAATCCTTGGCCACGCCCTGACCCTTGTCGTAGAGCATGCCGAGGTTCGACTGCGCATAGTCATGGCCCTTGTCAGCAGCCTGACGATACCACTTGGCTGCTTCAGCCTTGTCCGCAGGAATGCCATCGCCGATGTCGGCGCGCACGCCTAAGTTATAGGCCGCAACGGCGTCCCCCTGACCCGCTGCAACCAGCCAGTCAGCCGCCTTGCCACCATCCTGCACGACGCCCTTACGACCGTCATAGGTGATGTAGATGCCGGTGGTCTTCAGGGCCGAGCTATCGGCCGGAGCAGTCGCCGCCTGGGCGATCAGTCCGATCGAGGCGCACGCCAGCACCGCAGAGACTGCAGCCACTGGCTTGAAGAAAGACTTGGTCATATTGAGTTCTCCTAATTAACCAAATAAGCGGTCAACATCCCGCCGCACAACGCAGGCATGTACCAACTTCGGGTAAATGGCCGGGGCACCTTGCGGCACCCCGGCCAATATTGATCAAACACAAACCGCGACTGATTGAAGTCGCGATCCGTTACTTCTTGGCGTTGGTGCAGCCGTACGGTCCAACGAAGGCGCCCGGCTGGTACTGCCAGTAACGACCCATGACCGTCTCGCTGTTGCTCGCCTTCGTCGTGTAGTTCAGACGATTGCGGTCATCCGACAGCTCGAAGGTTTCCGTGTAGACGATGTCCGGCGAACCCACCAGGTTCGAGGTCGTCACGGTCAGCTTCTTCTTGCTGGCGTCCAGGACACCCGTCGAGTAGCCAACCAGGCTCGGTGCACCGACGGCCTTATGAGGCGCACTGGTGATGTTGATTTCTCGCACCGTGTCGTTTTCCTCGACCTTGAGGATGACCTTCTTGTTCTTCGCATCCTCGATCAGCTGGATCGGGTACGGCGAACCCATCACCTGCGTCATAGCCTTCGGAGTGCAAACGACAATTGTGTCGTCGGCCTTAGCCGGAGCATTTCCCGCAGGAGCTGCTGCTGGAGCCATGCCGGCACCGCCACCACCCATGCCAGCCGCAGCCGGGCCGCTGATCAGGTGCATACCGTGGCTATTGTTGTCGTTGTAGACCGTCGTCCAGACTGAGAAGACCGTGGACGGACGCTTGTTGATGTCAGCCTCGACGACCTTGCCGTGCAGGCGGTCATCGTTGCCGATGGTCTCATCCGACCAGCGCGGCGCGGCGCCACGCAGGAAGACCACTTCCTTGCCAGTGGGCAGCAGCATGTGGTTCATGAACAGGCCGAAGTTGGCACCCGACACCGGACCGAAGCCCGACACCTTCACGGTGCTGCCAACTGGGATGTTGGTCTTTTCGATGCCCATCCGGACCAGCGCGCTGACGGAGTTGCTCTCGATTGTCCAGAGCTTCTCAGTCGGCTTACCGCCGTCGACCAGCAGCTTGAAGGTCACGTGCGGGTTGGTCCACTGCACTGACTTGATAACGCCGGAGAGTTCGACTTCCTTGGTGGTGTCGTACTGACCGCCCCAACCATGGTGCGCATAGGCGGCCGGCATTGCACCGACCAACAGCAATGAGCCAACTACAGAACTGATGATCTTCATGTGATTTACCACTCTCTAGAACAGGTGATGTTGCCCTGATTTGGGTGCGCAACTCGCGCACCAAACCTAATTCTCTTAGGTGCGAAGTATGCGACCAAACCCCATAAATCGAATGACTTATTTGTAATTATAACGCATTACCGCAAAGTTGCAGTTGGACCGGGAAAACGCCCCGGATGGCCCGCCGCCAACGAAATTTGAGCCTCGCCGGAGGGGTCAGCCCGTAGGCAACCAGAGCCTCAAACGGACCACCTCAGGACCACTGGGAAGGAGGCTTAGGTCCCCACCATGCGCACGCGCTATTTCGCGCGCCAGACTCAAACCCAGACCGCTGCCCTCGATCCCCTGCTGCCGAACACTGTCGCCGCGGTAGAAGCGATCGAAAAAGCGCTGCCGCTGCACCGGCGAAACCGGCAGACAGTCATTGCTGATCAATGTCTCGATGCCACCGGGAATGGCACGCGCGCTCACTTTGATCCATCCGTTTGGCGTCGAATAGCGGACCGCATTGCTGATCAGGTTGTTGCACAACTGGCGCAGCAGCAGCGCGTCGCCCAAGCAGCGCAGCCCGGAATCGATCTGGCTGGTCAGTTGCTGCCTCTCAACCAACAGCTGCGCATCGGCGAGCAGCGTCATCAGGAGGTCCGACCAATCGATCTGCTGAACATTGAGTGCCAGCCGCCCCGCATCGGCCTGAGCCAGCAGCAGGAGCTTGCGGGTGATGGCCGACAGATGGCTCACCTCCTCCAGTAGACCGCTGAGCAGTTGTTGGTGTTGCGGCTGGTCGGACTCACGCATGGCATGTTCAATACGACCCTGCAGAATGGTCAGCGGAGTCTTGAGCTCATGAGCGGCATTGGCTGAAAAACGCGAGGCCTGATTGAAGCTGCTCTCCAGTCGCTCAAGCATGGTGTTGTAGGCACTGATCAGCTCGCGGAATTCTTGATCAGCACCGCGTTCCGGCAGGCGCTGATCGAGCGAGTGCGGCGTCATCTGCTTCATCGCCTCGCGCAAGTGATTGAGCGGCCGGGTTGCAAAAGCAGCCAGCAACCAACCGCTCAACGCTGTCAGCGTGAGGGCCAGCGGCACCATGATCAGCAGCGTGCGTCGCAAGACCTGCGCCAGTTCGGCGCGCACGGCCGCCAGATTGGCCGCTACGAATCCACTGGCGCCGCCGGCGGCCGCCCGCGCCGCGTGCCACTGACTGTCGGCCAGCTCAAAGCTGGCCAGATCACAGGCGGTGGTGCGTCGAGCATTGCGCAGAGGGGGCGCCAGGATCCACGACAGGCCATTGAGACGCAGCGACTCGGGCCAATGCGCGGAACGCCAAGTGCCCTGCTGACCGTAGTCGGCCGCGACCAGGAGCTGATCCGTCGACGCCAGCTGCAGTTTGTCGCGAATATCACTCTCCAGCCCGGGGTCGGGCCTGCCCTGCTCGGCAACGCGCCACGCTTCGACACACAGCCATTGATCTAGCTGCTCGACCTGCCGCTGCATGCTGCCGGACCAGCTCAGCCCGATGACGATGGCCAGTACCGCGCCAACCACGAGCGAGGCCACCAGCAAAATCCTGAGACGAAAAGACAGCCGTCTGTTCATGGCTGGAACCGATAACCGATACCGCGCACGGACTCGATATGCGCCGACAAATCCTGACCGCCTGCCAGAGAAGCTAGCTTGGCGCGGATGCGCTTGATACAAACGTCGACCACGTTGGTGGTGGGATCAAAGTCATAGCCCCACACATGCTCGAGAATCTGGCTGCGCGTGAAGACCTGACCGGCCGAGCGCATCAGGTACTCCAGCAACGTGAATTCACGAGCCGTCAGTTCCACGGTCTGCTGTCCATGACGCAGTTCGCGGCTGACCAGATCTAGGCACAGCTTCCCAAACTGCATCACGTCGTGAGAAGTACCCAGTGCCCGGCGCCGCAGCGCGTGCAGACGCGCCGCCAACTCTTCGACGAAGAATGGCTTGGCCAGATAGTCATCGGCACCCAACTCCAGGCCGGCGAGACGATCACCCAACTCAGTGCGCGCCGTCAGCAATATGACCGGCGTCATGATGTGCCGGGATCGCAGCGCCTTGAGTATCGACAAGCCGTCGCGCCCCGGCAGCATGATGTCCAGAACGATCAAGTCATGCCCGCCGCGCTCAGCCAGTTCCAGGCCGCGGTGCCCGTTCTGACAATGCTCCACAACGAAGCCACGCTGCTGCAGACCCGAGCAGACGAATTCGGCGATCTTCTGCTCGTCCTCGACGAGCAGCACCTTGAGCGGCAATTTTTCGTTACTGGTGATCACGGTATCCGTCCTGGAAATCAGGCTGCTACGAGAGCCCATCACGCAGCCCGCAAATACTCTCCCAATGACCACTCTTACAGATGACGTGATTGTCATTTGAGCACAGGGTGCCATGGCTAGTCTTCCCGGCTGATCAGTGCCTGAATTGGCGCTTTCCTAAGGATTCAATGGAGGCACGACTGATGAAGGCAAAGCTGCTCCCGGCGCTGCTGCGCTGCGTCGCATTCTCATTCGCAGTGGCCACATTCACACCCGCGCACGCCGCCACCATCGTGGTCTATGGAGCCACCGGCAAAATCGGTTCACTCATCGTCGATGAGGCACTGGCCCGCGGGCACAAGGTCATCGGCGTCAGCCGGACGCCAGAGAAAGTCCCCACCACCAAACCGAACTTCTCGATCGTAGCAGGCGATGCCAGCAACCTCGATTCGATGCTCAGCATCATCAAGGGCGCAGACGCGGTGATTCTCTCGGTACGCGGCTCGGGGCCCAACAACTTCCCGGAAGAATCTCTGGACGCGGTGGCGTCGAAGGTCTTCATTGCCGCCTCCAGGCGGCTGGGCAAGGATGCTCCGCGCGTCCTCCATCTAGGTGGCGGATCCACCCTCTATACCAAAGGCGTACTGGGTTTGGATGCACGGCCCAGTACCGAAGGCACCGCCCAGCACGGACTGGTGTGGGGTCACTGGCTGGCCCTGCAGAACTATCGCGCCACCACCTCAGTGAAGTGGACCGTGTTCTGCCCCTCCGGCGGCTATGAAAACGACGGCCCCCGTACCGGCAAGTACCGCACTGGCTGGGACGAGGTTCTGACGGACAAGGACGGTCGCCCCGCCGGCATCTCCCAGCGGGACATGGCGGCCGCAGTCATCGATGAGATCGAACACCCCAAGTCCATAGGTCGCCGCATGACGGTCGGCTATTAACATTACTTCGTTTTTCATCGGCGGCTTTCGTCTAATATCGATGGATTGCTGGTAAGTCCGGCTTCCTACAACAACTATGGAGAAGAGGTCATGTCCACTCGCCGTTCTGTCCTGATTCGCTCCCTGGGGGTCTGCGCTGCAGCCGCCCTGCTTGTCGGGCACTCATTGCCAGCTGCCGCCGCTGCGGATGCATCGGCTGTCGCAGCCAACAAAGCCGTTGTCCAGCGTTATCTCGAAGCGCTCGGCACGTCGAAGTTTGCGGACGTGGCCAAGCAAACACAGGCCGCGGACTACAAGCTGCTGCGCCATGAATTTGAGAACCTGAAGTTCAACGCCGACGATCCCAAGCTGTCCAAAGCCATGCAGCCGGACGCGGTAGCCATCGCTGATCGCAGCAACACCATCACGCGAATCCTCGGCCAGGGCGACACGGTCGCCGCCACGATCCGCATCAAGGGCACGCACAAGGGCAACCTGTATGGCATTCCGGCCACCGGCAAGCCGATCGAAATCGAAGGGGCTGCGGTCTTCAAGCTGAAGAACGGCAAGATCACCGAGGGCTGGATGATGGCTGAGGAAGCCAAGCTGCTGCGTCAGCTCAGCGCACGCCTGCCGGCCCGTCAGGATGGCAAGCTCAATCCTCCGCCGGTCTACAACGACACCCGCTCCTTCGACGACGCTCTTCAGGAGATGATCGCCAAGCCGCTGGACACCCCTGAATATCGCCACGTCAAGCTGCTGCTGGCTTACAAGGCCAAGAACAAGCCTGCTGATCTGGTCGACACGCTGAAGGCCTTCAACGGCCGACCGTATGCCAACCTGCTGCGCGGCGGCGCCGACAACATCGTTGAGCGCGGCAAGGAGCTCAACGTTCAGGGCAGCCACGGCCAGTCGATGAGCGGCCGGCAGGACATGCTGGGCACCGCCATTTCGGAAGGCAATCAGGGCATGTTCCAGTTCCGTCTGACTGCCAAGAACACCGGGCCGCTGTATGGCATTCCGGCTTCTGGCCACGACCTGCATGACTGGGAAATCGGCTTCGCCGAGTTCGACGGCGACAAGTGGGACAAGGCGTGGTACATGGGCGACGAGCTGGGCTTCCTGCTGACGATCGGCAACAAGGAAGCGCTGGACTATCTGGTCGGACCGGCCACTGCCCCCTGAGATCAGAATCATGACCGGAAGCGGATACGGGTTTCTACTGACTCCCCTACCGCTTTCCGGCCATTAGGCTGACACCGATTCTGCTAGGCGAGCCTTCAAGTGCTCGCTTAGCAGAATCACCAAGAATCAGATACACAGGACTTCATCAATGAGCATTCTTCAGACACTCGAAAACTCCGCCATCGGAACCTGGGTTGCCCAGTCGCCGGCCGGCTTTTACATCCTGCTGGCGGTTCATTCCACAGGCATGGCAATGGTCGTTGGCATCATGATGGTCATCAGCATGCGCCTGTTAGGAGTTGCACCGAAGATCTCCTTGGAAGCGCTGCCGAAGCTGGCCCGATTCAGCTGGGTGGGTTTCTGGCTGAACTTCGCCTCGGGAGTGATGCTGTTCATCGGTGAAGCGAGCAAGATGTTCTACAACTGGTCCTTCCGCTTCAAGATCCTGTTCGTAGCGATTGGCATGGTGCTGACTTACATCCTCACACGCTCAGTCCTGAAGCCTGCGGCAGCTGGAAATCCCGGCGTCGCAAACAGCCAAAGCGCCAAGCTGCAGGCGGTGCTGAATATGCTCATCTGGGTGGCCGTGATCTGCGCGGGTCGCTGGATCGCCTACATCGGGCAGATCGAAGTGCTCGAGTGACGTCCGAACGTCAAGCCGGACGACTCAACACGCTCACTTAAATATTTAGGGAACTGACACATGGATAATTTCATTGCATGGATGGCTGGCACCTGGATCGCTCACATCATGCGCGATGTTCGATTTGCTTGGGCCATTTGCGAGACCATTCACTTCGTCGGTCTGTGCATGCTCTGCGGCGCCGTCATCGTGATGGACGCTCGGCTGATGGGCTTCTTCCGCAAGACGATCTCACTGCACGCAGTGCACGCTCTGACGCCCTTCGCCATCGTGGGCTTCGTACTGAACCTCCTCACGGGCATCGCCTTCATCACCCGCGATGCGGAAAACTACGTCATTAACCCGGATTTCCAGCTCAAAATCCTGGCCATCTTGCTGGCCGGCTTGAACTTCCTGGTCTTCTGGTTCGTCATCCGCCGGCAGCTCGATAAGCTGCCCGATGACGCCAACACCGAGGTGGGCGCCAAGATCGTTGGCTTCAGTTCAGTGGCCCTTTGGTGCCTGGTGATCTGGTTCGGTCGCCTCATCCCGGTTTGGGGTGCGGGCTGAACAGCGATCCACCAACTTCCATTCAAGCACTCAACTTCAAGAGGCTGATATTTCCTAGTTATGCTTAACTTCCTTTCTGCTCCTGCTTCACGTGCAGTCGGTCTCGTCGCCATGACCGTGGCGGGCCTGTCAGTGGCCGCACTGACAATGTCGGCAACCACTCCCGCCGTTGAAGGCGCCGGCACCATCGCTCCGGCTGCCCGCTGCGCGTCCATCAAGAAGTCTGTCGTCGATGCCGGCTTCGCCGACAAGGTGACGGTGAACTGTGATGACCCGAAGTACGGTCGCCTCTTTGGCGATACCTATCCGGATCATCCTCTGATGGATGGCATCACGGGCACCAACGATCAGGTACCCATCCCGGCACCGGGTTACAACTCCCCGATCACGCTCTCGCCGAGCCGTAACAGCAAGCCGATTTCGATCGATGCAGCGCTGGGCGTCGCCGTGAATGGTGTGCCGATTTACGATTACACCTCGCAGGGTGATGACGATCTGTACCACTACGACCCGAAGGCGGACACGCTGCTGACGGGCGAACTGGACATCTGCGGCGGCCACTCGGGCCGTGGCGACGACTACCACTACCACGTCGCACCGAATTGCATGATCGACATGATGAAGAACAAGAAGGATCCGGCCGCGATCATTGGCTGGGCCTTCGACGGCTATCCGATCTACGGCAACAGTAATCCGGACGGCTCGGCCATCGCCAAGGGCAAGCTGGATGCCTGCAATGGTCAGGCAGACAGCCTCTACGGCTGGCGCTACCACACCTCTGTAACGCCCCCGTACATCATTCAGTGCCTCGACGGAAACTTCGACATGAGCCTCGCGGCGCATGTCCCGCCGCTAACCAAGGAAGGCGGTGGCGGTGGCAAGATCACCGGCCGCAAGCCGGGTGGCGGCGTTAAGGATCTCAAGCTGGTCACCGCGAAAGACGGTACCCGCCTGATGACATACGTCTGGCAGGGTAAGACCTACTCCTTCAAGTACAAGCCAGCGGCCCAGGCCAATTGCTGGGACTTTGCCGAGCAGTCCTTCACCACCAACGGCGAAATGGTCAACACGGTCTACTGCCGCACGGGCAGCTTCCAGGGTGGCCCGCCGGGTGGCGGCATGGGCGGCGGCGGTATGGGCGGCGGCGACGGCATGGGCGCCGGTGGCGGCGGCATGGGTGGCGGCGACGGCATGGGCCCTCCCTGACCCAACGTGCCTGACCTGACGGCTCGTAGCCGCACAGTAAATGCGGCTGTACGCAGCGCTCTTGCGCTAGGCGCGCTACTCCTGGCTTTACAGCTTGGAGTCGTGCCTAGCGCTCAGGCCCTCGAGTCCAGTGCCGCACGGATCACGCTTCGTGACGATCACATTGAGGTTCTCGTCGAACTCGACCTGCTGGGTCTGATGACCCAGCTCAATCCAAAGCTCGGAGATGTCACGGCACTCACCCGGGCCGATGAATCCGGCCTCATGCAGGCCACGCAGGTCACCAAAGACCTGCTGCAGAAAGGTAGTCAGCTGATCGTCAACGGAGCCACCTCACCCTTGCTGGTGACCGGGTTTCCGACCCCGGCTGACATTCGAAATCTCTCAGGCTATGCCGCCGCCAACCCGCGGACGCGACGCGAGCCGGTAGTGATCCGGCTTGAAGCACTGAAGCCTGTAACGGGCGCACACGAGCTAACTGTCACCCTGCCCAAGGAAGCCGGCGCGGTGCGTTACACATTCGTCCAACCATCGACCCGGCTGGCCACCGCGGGCGAACGGGTGGCCTTCCCGGTATTGGCACCCCAGACCACCGCCCGGGGCCACTAAGCCTCTAGGCCGGGATACGCCCCGATCCAGACCGCGGGGCCTGTACGAAACTTCACCTCCGGCCCGTCACGACGCTCCTCCCTCCCCTGCGTATACTCTGGTCCGGGGGGAAGCATCCGCTTCCATTTTCAGTGGAGAATTTTGATGAAGATGATCATTGCGACTGCCGGCATGCTGCTGGCCGCCAACGCCATTGCTCAAGCACCTGCAGCCGGTCAGCCGGCCGGCGCCGGCATGGCACCGACTGCTACGACTGCCGAAGAGTGGTTCAAACAGCACGATGCCAACAACGACGGCTTCCTGAGCAAGGATGAAGTCAAGACCACTCGCACCGAAGGCAACTTCGAAAAGTACGACACCAACAGCGACGGCAAGCTGAACTTCGCCGAGTACAAGGCTGGACGTGACGCCACCGAAGGCGCCGCCAGCTCCAGCTCAAGCTCCAGTGCTGCAGCAGCTCCCGCGGCCGAAGGCGGCATGGGCGGCGGCATGGGTGGTGGCGGTGGCGGTATGGGCGGTGGCATGGGCGGCGGCTGATTCGCCCACGCCAGTCAAGGCGACTGACGGTCGCCTTGGCCGGCCAAGCCCCCGACCGAAACGAACAAGAAAGATTGCCCGTTTTTCAGCCCCGCATTGCGGGGCTTTTCTTTGACCCTAGAGCTGCGGGTTCTTCACCCAAGCGTTACACCAACCCTTGACGCTGATTACATTCTTGGGGAACAGCTTGCAGGGCCGATAAGGGCCAATGTATTGCGGCCGCAGCAGCGTGCAGTTGGCACAGCTCTGCCCACGCTTGTAGGTGGGGAATTTGCTGACATCCACCTTAGTCGCATCCTCGACATAGCCGACCGCTGCGGCTGCCGGGTCCGCCGGATTGAGCTTGCTCACCAGCGCCTGTGCCGGCTCTGACAGGAGCGGCAGTCCCAACGTACCCAGCAGGGCTTTTCCGAGGAATTGACGGCGACCGTTTGGCTTCATGATTTGGGATCCACTTTTCGTAACAGGGGACTGGAACCCAGAGTCTAGGCGACGACGACGCTCCGTCAACAATTGCTGCACGATCGCCCTCTAAGGTTTTGCATCGTGTAGTCATCCGACGATGCCGTCGGTCCCCTGACGCCCGCAAGGCGGGCTGGAGTCGAAGCCATGTCAAGACCAGCGATTTTCCTTGTATCGGCCATCGCGATGGCTGGCCCCGCAGCCGCGCACCACGGCGTAGCAGGTACTTTTGATGAGTCTAAGACCATCAAAATCTCCGGCGTGGTGAAGCAAATGCACCTAGTCAACCCGCACTCATGGGTAACGCTGGTGGTTAAGAACAATTCGGGCGGTGAAGACACCTGGGCCTGCGAAATGCGCGCCGGTGCACTGCTCAAACGCTCCGGCTGGACTGAGGCGATGTTCTCTCCCGGCACGCAGCTGTACATCGTCGCCGCGCCGCACCGTGATGATCCCCACAAGTGCTACGTCGAGACCGTCACCTTCCAGGACGGTCGCATCATCGAGCGCTATGAACAGCTCGCGACCGCCGATAAGGGCGAGGTCAAGCGTCCCTTGCGGACCACAGATGGCAAACCGAATCTGGCCGGCAATTGGGGCGCCCCGCAAAAGCTGAATGCGGTGAACAACGGCACCAACACGGCCGCGGTCATCGCAGCGGTAGCGGCCGGACGCGCTCCACCGCCAGCCACCAAGCTGGCCGCCACCACCGTCGTCAATTTCGGTGACTTCTCCAAGGCGCCGGCCAGCTTCGCCGCGACCACCCCGCATGAGGCGCCGAATGCCGCAGCCGAGCGCGGTGGCGGCATGGGCACCGGCGCTTCGACGGCCGGCGCTCCACGCGCGTCAGGCCCCTCTAGCGGGGCTGTCGCCCCCGCAGCGGGCATGGGCGTCCCCGGTGAGACGGTCAACTCCAGTGGCCGCTACGGGCTCTATAAGCCCTCGGCAGCCGGCGTGGCGGCAGCAGCGGCCTATGCCGCAGCCAACACCGCCAACGCCCGCGGCGGGGCTGCTGCTGGCAAGACCTGCGCCACAACAAACATGTTCACCGACTGGACAATGGACCAGCACGTGAACCGGATCCAGCAGACCAAAGACAGCCTTAAGATCGAATACGGGTACATGGACATCTCTCGCGCCGTGTACCTGAACATGGCAGCCCATCCGAAGGATGCCAAGCCCAGCAAGTGGGGCCACTCCATCGGCCGGTGGGAGGGCGACACACTGGTGGTCGACACCGCCAACTTCCTCCCCGGTCCGATCGGCAATGGCGTCATGCACAGCGATCGCTATCACCTCGTGGAACGATTCACCATGAGCAGCGATGGCAAGACCCTGACCCGCAGCTGGACCGGTGAAGATCCGCTGTACCTGACTGAGTCATTCAGTGGTCAGGATACGGTCGAGATCTCTCAGACGCCTTACGAGGCCTACAACTGCACCGACCTGACCTACAGCCCGGTCTCGTAAGACGCAGTTCGATGTCTCGACGCGGATGAGCCGCGGATAAAAAAAGGGCGATGGCGGTTTCCCCGCCATCGCCCTGGTTTCAGCTTCTGACTGAAGCCGCGCGCCCTATCAGAGCTGCGCGGATACCGTCACACCCACCACGCGGGGCGCATTCAGCGTCAGGTTGCCGCCGGTCACGACCTTCTGCAGATCGCCAGTCTGACGGCTGCCGTAGTCGATCGACGTCAGGCCGGAGGCAAAGGCCATGACGGCCTGATTACGCACGTTGTTGATGAAGGCATTGACGGACCACTTGCTGTTCGGTGCCTGGAAGTTGATCGAGGCATTCCAGATGCGGTTCGTCGGCACCACTGTCGGCAGGCGGCGGCCATTGTCGATGGCCCAGTTGCTGTCGAGGATGCTGCTGCCGTCGGTCTGCGGCACGCCACCACCACCGGACGAGATGAACTTCGCTGAGGTGTAGTTCATCTGCACACGCGGGGTGATGCGCCAGCCGTTCTCCAGCGCGAAGCGGTGCTGATAGGTGGCATTGGCCGTCAGCTTCGGCGCATTGGCGAGCTGCTTGCCCGGCACGCCCACTGTGAACGCATTGAAAATCTGCGCGTAGTAGTTCAGCACGGCGTCATTGACACCGGTACCGATCACATACGGGCGCAGGGAATCAACCGACACCGTTGGCAGCGCTTCCGATCCCATATAGACCGTATTCAGCACCTCGGTCGCAATGTCCAAGCGATCATTGGTCGTCGGAGTCCAGGTGATGTCGAGGTCGGCACCACGGCTCACCATCCGACCGGTCCACGGAGCACCCGTGCCACCCGACGTCGTCGGCTGGTAGATGTTGAAGCAGCTGCCACCGCGAGCCGAAGCCGTGCCCGCCGAGTCGAGGGCAATCACGAACGGATTAGCCGCTGTCGGCGCATTCTGCGTGCACAGCTGGCTGGCCAGCGGGTTGCTCTGCGCATTGTAGATGTCCGTCGGGAAGAGACCCGTGATGAACGACACCGAGCGGTTGGTGTAGAGGTTGTAGAAGCCTTCCACGTTGACCTGCAGCCGGTTGTCGAACCAGCGTGACTTCAGACCATAGGCAATCTGACGAGTCTGGTCGCCGCGACGCAGCTGGCTATCTCGGCTGGGAGCCAGCACCGAGACTTGATAAGGCGTGCCGGCGAGCGCGATTGCCGCCGGATCAGCATTGCCACCGAAGGTCGGAACCTTGGCATCCGGCAGGGACACAATGACCTGAGTCTGCGGACGCAGGGACGAATCGTCGGTCATCGCGGCGCTGACACCTGTGCCCATGCGGGCGTAGGCAATCATGGCCGGAGTCACGTCGTACTGCAGGTTCAAGGTCCAGGTCGCTGCACCGAACGACGTATCCAGCGTCGGGTATGCATCCACCAGCGCCTGCATGTCATTCGCAGTCAGATTCATGCGATACGGCAGGGCATAGGGTGAGTTCGGATTGGTGGCCGTGGCTGTGGCCAGCGTGCTCTTCGGCACCACATTTACATAGCTCGTGCCATCCGTGTCCGTCAGGAACAGGATGCCGGAGTTACGCGTCTGGTTGGAGAAGCGCTCATAGCGGGCGGTGCCGCTCATGTGCAGCTTGTCGCCCAGCGTGTAGCTAAGCTGAGTCGTCAGAGCCATGCTGTTGTTGGTTGTACCGGCGTTGTAAACCGAACCGATGCAGGCGTTGTTATTGGTCACGCCGCGCGAAGTCGCCTGCACAACACCCGAGGCATTGACAGCCGGCAGGGCGAAGTAGCAAGTCGTGTTCCAGGGCGTCATGAGGCCGCCGTTCGCAGCGACACCGGTCACAGCAACCGCTGGTGCCACCGGAGCGGTGGAAAGGGCATCGTTCTTGGTCGCCCACGCCGTCACCGGAGCCGTATTGACGTAGCTGCTCGGACCGCCGACACCGCCATCAGGCTGCGCCGGCACCATGGCACCGTTCAGGCCCAGAATGTACTGGAACTTGCCCAGCATCTTGGAGGTGAACGAGGCGTCCAACTTGTAGGCCGTCGTCCCGGACTGATTGTTGGCCGTGTAGCCCGTGCCACCCATGCCAGCGACCGGCGAGAGGACCATGCGGCCCGTGTTGTAGATGAATGACGGCTGCACCGTCACATCACCCTGGCTGGTCGACCACTGGATGCTGATGTTGCCCTGGCGGACCAGAGCCTGGTTGTTGGGCTGGTTCAGCATGCTGCCGTAGGTCAGTCCGTCATCCCACGG
Organism: Gammaproteobacteria bacterium; assembly: GCA_947452065.1. Taxonomy (GTDB): domain Bacteria; phylum Pseudomonadota; class Gammaproteobacteria; order Steroidobacterales; family Steroidobacteraceae; genus FEN-1191. The sequence goes on along the minus strand of CANGBB010000001.1, from coordinate 155,703 downwards.
ATTGCTCCGGTTGTACCAATCAACGCCGTTGCGGATGGCCATCATGTTGAACGGGCAGCCAAACATAAAGGAAGCCGGACCCATGTTCCCTAGGGCGGTCATCGCTGCGGCCTTGGCGGCATCCAGACTGGCGTAGACCGTCTGGGCCGGGTTGGCGGCTGAAGGAGAGGTTGAGAAGATCTGCGCCTGCGTACCTGCAACCGGCAGGAAAGACGTGTTGGCTACGCAAGCCGGGGCCGGATAGAAGTACTGGTTGGTGCTCGTCAGCGGATTACCATCCGGGCCCTTCAGTGTGGCACTCGCGGTCAGAGTGCCGGAGCCGACCGTGGTAGTCGCGCTGTTGTTCGCAGCGAAACTCGCCAGCACGTTACCGGTGTAATAGAACTGCTTGCCGGAAATCTGCTGACCCCAGGCAGTGGTCACACCCGAATAGGGGTTGGTGTAGTTGAACACGCCGCCACCGGGGACCGTCATCCACTGACCCGTATACAGGTTGGAACTGGCCGAGTTGCTGGCACCGGTGATACGCGACTCTTCGAAGGTAGCGTTGACGTCCACTGAATCGGTGGGCTTCCAGCGATAGCGGAAGCGAGCTGCACGGTTGTTGACCTCACCGAGACCGCTGGAGGCATACGCATCACGGCGCTCGGTGTTGAAGGCCAGACGCACCGCCTGGTTGCTGCTAATAGCGAGGTTGACCATGCCCTCGGTGTTCTGCGTCTTGAAAGAACCCGTGGTCACTGAACCGGCAACCTGGTTTTCAAACACCGGCTTGTTGGTCACGAGGCTGACAGAGCCACCCAGTGCCGTGGTGCCCGCGCCGTTCTGCACGCCGCGGGTAATCGCGACCTGCGACACGTCAAGCGTGGTGGCACGGTAAACGTTGCCTCGGGACTGAGTGCCAACAGCCTGCGAAACGCCGTCGACAACAATCGACACGCCCGCCGCTGCGTTACTGACACCACGGAAGTAAATCATGGTGTCCTGACCGTTGGAGGTGGGCTCGACCGTCAGGCCGGCCACACCCTGCAGCACGTCCTCGACGCGGATCTTGCCCTCTTCCTTGAGTTCCGCTCCGGTCTTGACCGTAATGAACTGAGGCTGTTTCTGAATATCTCGCTCGACACGCTCGGCGGTGACGGTCACCTCTTCGAGCGTTAGTCCTTCATCGGCAACCGCCGCGCCTTGCGCCGCAAATACATTGGCCGACGCAAGCACCAGCAAGCAGCCGGATACACCAGAGAAAACTCCGGATTTACCGTTCATAAGATGCCCCCAAGGCAGATTTTGTTCGTAGGAAAAACGCCAGAGCCCGACTGCAACGGGCTTTGCGCTCATGTGTCACGATACCTAACCGTGCGACATGAAGCAAAAACTTAACAAAACTCCCGATGGGGGTATCGCGGGGCGGCGGCCAGAGCCCCGGGAACCCCTACCGCGAGGGCGCTCAGCGCGCCCCCGCGGTAGCTGGGTGCCTTGGAGCTAGGCTCAGAGCTGGGCTGAGAGCGTCAGCCCGATGACACGGGGCGCACCGAGGGTGGCATTGCCGCCCACCGCGATGCGCTGCAGGTCGTTGGTGGACCGGGAACCGATCTGCACGATCGGCACGCCGAAGGCTGAGTTCAGGACCGCCGTGTTGCGCACGTTGTTGACGTACGCATTGATAGTCCACTTCGCATTCGGCGGTTGGATCGAGAGGAAGGTATTCCAGATCCGGGTCGCACCCACCACCGTCGGCAGCGAACGTCCGTTATCGATGGCCCAGTTGTTGTCCAAGATGGTGTTCGCATCCGTGGCCGGATCACCACCGCTGCCAGAAGTGAAGTACTTCGCCGAGGTGTAGTTCAACTGCAGCCGCGGGGTGACGGTCCAGCCACTCTCCAGCCTGAAGCGATGCTGGTAGGTGGAGTTGACCGTGAACTTCGGCGCGTTCGCCAGCTGGTAACCCTTAACACCGCTCAGGAAGTTGTTGAACATATCGGAATAGAACTGCAGGACCGCGTCGTTGGTGCCCGTGATGACCGCCTGCCCCGAATCCGACATGCTCTTCAGGAAATCAACACTCAGCACCGGCAGATTCTCGGAGCGGACGAAGCCAGTCCGCAGCGCTTCCGCCTGGATATCCAGCCGGTCGTTGTTGGTCGGAGTCCAGGTCAGGTCGACATCGACACCCTTGGTCACCATGACGCCGGTATAGGGACTGTTCTGCGCGTTCTGCCCGCCCGCAACCGTGGTTCCGTACACCGCGAAGCAGCTTGAACCGCGATTCAGGGCCGTACCCGCGGGGTCCAGATAGATGGAGAACGGCGTAGTCGCTGTCGGGGTGAGGCTACCCTGGCTGCATTGGGTGTTGGGTGCAGTGTTCGTGGCACTGTTCACCTCGCTGGGGAATGCACCCACGATGCTCGTCAGAGCGCGATTCGTGAACTGGTTGTAGAAGCCCTCGACGTTGAACTGGACCCGATTGTCGAACCAACGGGTCTTCAGACCGTAAGTGAACTGGCGAGTCTTCTCACCGGCCAGCAGACGGGTCGATGGGTTGATGGCGTTGACCGTCACCTCATACGGCATACCCGAACGCGCCACAGCATTCGCCGAGGCATTGCCACTGAACAGCGGCACCTTGGCATCGGGCAGTTGCAGCACAAACGGCGCGGGCGTCAGCAGTGAATTGTTGGAGTTCATGCTGGCGGAGATGCCGGTTGCCAGACGGGCGTAGGTGATGACCGAAGGGGTAACGTCGTATTGCACGTTGAAGGTAAAGGCATTGGCACCCATCTGCGCACTGAACGACTTGTAGGCGTTAGCCAGAGCTGCAAGGTCTCGGGCGCTCAGGTTCATGCGATACGGCACTGCATACGCTGCGTTCGGGTTGGTGGTGGAGTTCGCAGCCGCCGTCGTCTGTGGCAACACATAGACAAACGTAGAACCGTCCGGGTCGACGTTGAAAGCAGGTACGCCGCTGCGCTGCTGGCGCATGGTGTATTCGTAACGACCCGTGCCTTCCAGATGCAGCTTGTCCCACAGCGTGTAGCGCAGGTTGAGCGACGCGGCGAGATTGCGCGTATCGCCGTTGCTCGAGTAGGAGCTGTTTTGGCAGAAGTTGTTATTGACCACGCCTTTGCCGGTGGCATTGGTGATCGGCTGACCGTTGGCATCGAAGCCACTGATCTGCGGCAACACGAAGTAGCAATTGGCATTCCACGCCGAGACAGCGCCGCCATTAGGCTGTGCGGCGAGTAGCGCATTCGCGCCCGGTGTGAGGCCTTTGATGTCGCCCGCTGCAGTGCCGGCGGTCCAGGGTGTCAAACCCGGGAGCCATGACTTGGCACTACCACCATTAGGCTGACCGTCCGGATAGGCCGGAGTCAGAGCCGCATTCAAGCCGACGATGTACTGCAGCGCACCGACCATCTTCGAAGTAAATGAGCTGTCGAGCCGGTAAGAAGTAACTGCCGGGTTCCATGTCTCCATCCAGCTGGTGCCGCGAGCAGCCTCGACGAGCACACTGTTGGCATAGATCATCGACGGCTGCATCTGGACATTGCCGAACTGCGTGGACCAGTCGATGGTGACGCTGGCCTGACGGCTGACAGCGGTATAGGACGGCACGTTGAAGAAATTACCCGGCCGGAAACCGTCATCCCATGGATTGGATCGCTGGTTCCAGTCGACACCATCGCGCAGCGCCACCATGTTGAACGGGCAGCCCCACATTGATGAGGCCGGAGCCATTGTGCCGAGGGCGCCCGCCAGTGCGGCGGTGTAGCTGGCGTACGGGTTGGTGGTGCTGCCTGGGTTGCCAGCGCCGGGGGCGTTGCCTTGGAACTGATTGTTGGGCACGCAGGCCGGTGCGGGATAGTAGTAGGAATTGTTCAGCTGAAAGACGGTCGTGCCGTTGGCGGGCGCAGCAGCCGTCATCAGGCTGGCGTTCGTGGAGTTGTAGCTCAGACCGTTGGTCACACCCACGATGTTCGCGGCGTTGTTGGCGAAGGTGACGCCGACGTTACCGGTGAGATAGAAGGCGCGGCTGGGCGAACTGGGAGGGCCAAATTGCTGGCCCCAGGTGGTCGTCACACCGGTGTAGGGATTCGTCCAGGTCAACGTGCCGCCACCCGGCAATGTCTGCCAATGCCCGGTGAACAACGTCGAGGCGGCATTATTGGAGGTGCCCGCGATGCGACCCTCTTGGTAACTGGCGTTGATATCCAGCTTGTCGCTGGGTTTCCAGCGATAGCGGAAACGGACGGTGCGATTGTTGACCTCGCCCAGGCCACTGGAGGCGTAGGAGTCACGACGTTCGGTGGAAGCCGCGATACGTACAGCCTGCGTCGAGCTGAGCGGCAGATTGATCACGCCCTCGGTGTTGAGCGTCTTAAATGATCCGGCAGTGACCGAACCCGCCACCTGGTTCTCGAATACCGGCTTGTTGGTCACCAGTCCAACCGTGCCCGACAGCGCCGATACGCCGGCACCGTTCTGCACACCGCGGGTGATGGCCACCTGCCCCACATCCAGAGAGGTAAATCGATACACGGCCGCTGTGGACTGGGTGCCGATTTGCTGAGCGACGCCGTCGATGACGATCGACACGCCCGCCGCACCGTTCGTGATGCCGCGCATGAAGATCATGTTGTCCTGACCGGCGTTGTCGGTCTGCTGCGTCAGGCCAACGACGCCGCCAAGGATGTCCTCGACGCGCACTTTGCCTTCAGCTTTAAGTTCAGCACCGGATTTGACGGAGATGAACTGCGGGACTTTTTGCAGGTCTTGGGTCACACGCTCCGCGGTAACCGTGACCTCTTCCAGAGTTAGCGAGTCATCCGTTGCAGCGGGTGCAGCCGCCATGGCCTGTGCGCAACAAACCACCAGAAAAGCTGATGAAACACCAGCCACAACGCCAGTTGTCTTGAACATGTCGCCCCCCAAATAGATCGTCCATGAAATTTCTTTTTGTCATGAGGTCAGCAATCAGCCGACCCATTACAGCAAAAACTTCTTGACACTTCTAGTCGCCTGTAAACAACAGGGGGGCCTGGCGCCGCAGCCAGAGGCTACGGCGCCAGTTGTTAACCTAAGAAACGCCCGGATTTAAGGCGTGCCGGCCTGCATGCCGCGGCCGCCCTGCCGCGCCGCACCCTCTGCCGGTGCACCACCGCTGCGCGCACCCGTTCCGCCAGTGCCTCCGCCAGCGCCCATGCCGGCCGAGCTGGCTTCATTGGAGTTGGCACGCAGGTAGGTGACATCGAGGTAGGTCGAGTCCAGCACCTTGCCGCGAATAGCGTCACGCAGCTGCTGCATCGTGACCAGCCCGTTGGGCGCATCGATCTTCAGCTGGGGAACCGACAACGCATAGAGCGTAACCGTATAAATCTTGGCGCCACCACCACCCGAGCAAGGCGGCGTATATCCAGCGGCGAGACCACGCATGGTGTGCGCACCCCAAGTACCAATGTCCTTGACGTTCTCAGGCAGAGAATTGACGGAGGGCGGAATGTTGAAGAGCACCATGTAGACATGCTCAGCCTCATCCCCTGGCGGGACGTGATGCATGGTCAGTGCATAGGACTGCGTACCTGCGGGCGGATTCGTCCAAACCAGTGGCGGCGAGACGCTTTCGCCGTCGCAGGTGTACTTCACCGGCAGCGCACCGCCGTTGTTGTTGACCACCGGGCTCTTCAGGCGGAATCGCACCGGTCCGGGTGCGGAGCCGCGCTGCGCCAGCGCCTGTCCGGCAGCCGACAACATCGCTGTTGTCAGAAGCGCAATGGTCAATGTCCTGATCCGTGAATTCATGAAGATGTTCCTCAAATGTTTATTTCGTCAGTCTTGCTTAACGTAGCGGATGAATGGATGCGACCTTACTTACGGCCTGAAGTTGCAGCCTTGCCATAATAGACGCGTACCCAGCCCTGCCGGTTACCACCACCCGTTGGCGCACCGATCACAATATCAGGCGCTCCATCTTTGTTGATGTCACCCGCTGCGGAGACGCCAAAACCAATACCACTGTTGGATTCCTCCGATGTAATGACCACCGGATCTTTGCCCCAGGTCTTGGCACCACCGAAGAAGATATAGACGCCCGCGCCGCGCTCGCTGGTGCCCATCGGAGCAGCAGAGAGGAAGTCGGCAAAGCCGTCGCCATCCAAGTCACCGGCTGCGGCCATGGTGCGCCCAACGCCCGAACCGCCTTTACCAGGCAGCGGCCACATCCGGTCAGCCGACAGACCTTGAGGGCCACCCAAGTACAGGTAAATCTTTCCGGGCGCACCGTCTCCACATGAGAAATCGCGGGCACCGATGGCAACATCCGCAAAGCCATCGCGGTTGACGTCACCGACCGCCGACAGTCCCTCGCCAAGGTGACCCTTGACCATCTCGCCCGGCGCCTTGAATGCGGCTGTCGGCGACAATCCCTTGGCCGATCCATAGAACACATGCATCGTGCCCGGAATAGTGACCCCGGCTGCCCGACCACCACCTGTCAGACCAGGCTGACCGACGATCAGATCCGTGTGCCCATCGTGATTGAGATCGGCAGCCGTCACTGAACGCGCGAACTCATCATCGCTGTGCTCGCCGACAGCCGTGAACCAGGGCTTGGTCTCCAAACCCTGCTTGGTGCCGCGATAGACATACGCCTTGCCCTGGTAAGTCTGATCACCGTTGTAACCGGAGGCGCCGGTCAGCAGATCGTTGATGCCATCTCCATCCATATCGGCCACGAAAAAGGTGCGCGCGAATTCGTCGCCCTTATGCTCACCGACGATGCCCTGCGCAGGCTTGTCGCTGACCCCTTTCGGGCCACCGAGGAAGACATACAACTTTCCCTGATGCGCGCCGAGTCCACCATCGAAGCTGTGAGCGCCCACGATCACGTCGGCGTAACCGTCACCGTTGACATCGCCAACCGTCATCGAGCGACCAAACTCACTCTTTTCCTTTTCACCGCTCAACACTACTGCGGGTGTGCTTGAAATGCCGTCCTTGGTACCGCGGTAGATATAAACCTTCTCCTCGCCTGTAGCACCGACCGCAATGTCGGTGTAGCCGTCGCGATCGAAGTCTCCGCCTCCCACGGATTCGCCATAGGCGCCATTGTTCTGCGTGCCTTTGAGAGTGGCGAACTCGGCCTTGAACACATCGGTGTAGGCCCGCGTATTCGTGATTGCTCCCGGACACGGGGTCATCGGACCCGTGGCCTGCCCGCCTCCGCCACCCATGCCGGCTGGAGCAGCCGCCATACCCTCACCGGCCGGAGCCGCTGGCGCGTTCTGCGCCGAAACCTGCAACACACCAAATCCGATGAGAGCACTGAGCCCCACCGGCAGTAACGCGAGACCGTTTGATTTAAGGCGCATGATTAACCCACCCCATTGTTGTTGACTGCAACACGAGCTGTTGCTTTTGGCGGGGCGCCCCGGCGACCCGCCGAGAAAAAAACGCCTGCGAAACGCAGGCGTATCACTGAACACCTTCCGGCCGCCGGGGCGCTAGCGCGCCCCGGCGGCGGAAGAAGACTCACAGTCCTATCAGAGCTGAGCCGAGATCGTCAGACCGACGACGCGCGGCGCACCCAGCGTGGCATTGCCACCGGTGACGATGCGCTGCAGGTCATTCGTCTGACGCGTGCCAATCTGGTAGTACTGCGCGCTGAACGTGGAGTTCAACACCGCGGTGTTGCGGATGTTGTTCACGTAAGCGTTGACGAACCACTTGGCATTGGCCGGCTGAATGGTAACGAACGCATTGAAGATGCGGTTCGTCGGGACCACCGTCGGCAGCGCGCGATGATTGTCGATCGCCCAGTTGCTGTCGAGGATGACGCTGGCATCCGTGGCCGGATCACCACCGCCGCCCGAAGCAATGTACTTCGCGGTGGTGTAGTTCATCTGCAGGCGCGGAGTCACCGTCCAGCCGCTGTCCAGACGGAAGCGGTGCTGGTAGGTGGTATTGATGGTCATCTTCGGCGCATTGGCCAGCTGATAGCCCTTACCAGTGTTGACGAAGTTGTTAATCATGTCAGCGTAGTACTGCAGCAGCGTGTCGTTCGAACCGCTGATGACGTACGGCTTGAGGTTGTCCACCGTCAGGATCGGCATGTTCTGCGAACGTACGAACTGGGCCGTCAGGTACTCACCCTGCACGTCCAGACGATCGTCCGTCGTAGGAGCAAAGGTCAGGTCCGCATCGAAACCCTTGGTGACCATCACGCCAGTGTACGGGCTGTTGGCAGGATTCGGCCCGTTGGCCACAGAGAGGCCGAACGAGTTGAAGCAGCTCAGGCCACGAACGGTCGGCGTGCCGGTGGGATCCAGGACGATCGAGAACGGCACCTGTGCCGACGGCGCAGTGCTGCCGGTGCTGCAATCCTTGGCAGCGGTGAGGTTGGTATTGCTGTTCACGTCCGACGGGAACGCACCGATGATGCTGGTCAGCGGACGGTTGGTGAACTGGTTGTAGAAGCCTTCGATGTTGGCCTGCAACCGGTTGTCGAACCAGCGCGTCTTGAAGCCGTAGGTCACCTGACGGGTGCTCTCACCCTTCAGCAGGCGGGTGCCCGGGTAGATGCCGTTGACCAGCACCTGATACGGCAGACCCGAACGGGCGACTGCACCCGGCGTAGCGTTGCCGCCGAACACCGGCACCTTCGCATCCGGCAGGTCGACCAGGAACTGGTTGACCGGACGGAATGCCGCATCGGTGCCCATGGCAGCAGCCGTGCCAGTGGCCAGACGGGCATACGTGATGACCGACGGGGTGATGTCGTACTGCGCGTTCAGCGTGAAGGAATTGGCACCCAGGCTCGCCGAGTAGGCCGGGAACGCATTGGCCAGCGCGGCAAGGTCATTGCGGCTCAGGTTCATGCGGTACGGGACCAAGTACAGCGAGTTCGGGTTGGTAGTGGTGGCAGTAGCCAGCGTGCTCTGCGGAGTCACGTAGACGAAGGCAGTGCCGTCTGCATCGACGTTGAACGCCGGCATCGCATTGCGCTGCTCGCGCAGCGTGTTCTCGTAACGACCGGTGGCTTCCAGGTGCAGCTTGTCCCACAGCGTGTAACGGAGTGCTGTGGAGAAGGCCATCGCGCGCTGGTTGCCAAAGTTCGAGTACGAACCGTTCTGGCAGTAATTGTTGTTGACCACACCCTTGCCGGTGGAGTTGCTGATCGGCTGGCCGTTCGAGTCATAACCCGTGATCTGCGGCAGCACGAAATAGCAGTTGGCGTTGGCAGTCGAAACCACGCCACCGTTGGCGGCAGCCGCCAGAATCGAGCCGGCTGGGCTCGCTGCTGAAGTGGCCGTGGACAGGCCCTGGTTAGCCGGCGGTCCACCCACCTGCTGTGCGGTCCAAGGGGTCAGAGCGGCGTTGAAGACCTTGGAGCTGGCACCCTGAATCTGGCCATCTTCCGGAGCAGGAGTCTTGCTCAGGTTCATGCCAAGGATGTACTGGAAGGAACCCACCATCTTCGAGGTGAAAGAGCTGTCGAAGCGGTACGAGTACGTACCCGGCAGGTTGTTTTCCATCCAGCTCGTGCCGCGCTCAGCTTCCACGGTGTAGGCGGAGGCATAGATCACCGACGGCTGGGCCTGGAAGGCGCCGTACTGAGTGGACCAGTCGATGCTCACGCTGGCCTGACGGTTAACGGCGTTGTAGGACGGCACGTTGGCGAAGTTGCCAGGACGGAAGCCGTCATCCCACGGGTTGCTACGCTGATTCCAATCAATGCCATCACGGATGGCCATCATATTGAAGGGGCAGCCCCACATCTGGTAAGCCGGACCCATCGTGCCCAAGGTGTTACCAGTCGTGGCCGTAGCGGCCGCGTAGCTGGCAAACACGGTACCAGGCGCCGGACCGGCGCTGGCAAACTTGGTGTTCGCCACGCAGGCAGGAGCCGGGTAGTAGTACTGATTGTTGACCTGATTCTGCTGGTTGGTAGTCAGGGGGGCACTGCCAGTGAGCAGCGCAGTGTTCGTAGCGTTGATACCAACGCCGTTAACACCCACGATGCTCAGGAAGGGCGAGCCGCCGCCAGTTGTCGTGAAGCTGGCCGGAACGTTGCCCGAGTAATAGAAGTTGTAGTTCGGGATCTGCTGACCCCAAGTGCTCGTCTGACCGGTATACGGGTTCGTCCAAGTGAACACCCCGCCGCCCGGCACATTCTGCCAGTGGCCGGTGAACAACGTGGCACTGGCGTTGTTGGACATGCCAGCAATACGTGTTTCCTGGTAGCTGGCGTTGATGTCCAGCGAGTCGCTGGGCTTCCAACGATAACGCGCGCGCAACGCGCGGTTGTTGACTTCACCCAGACCGCTGGAGGCGTACGAATCGCGGCGCTCGGTCGAGAACGCCAGACGCACAGCCTGGTTCGAGCTCAGCGGCACGTTGATGACACCTTCGGTGTTCTGCGTCTTGAAGGAGCCCACAGTGACCGAACCAGAGACCTGGTTCTCGAACACCGGCTTGTTGGTCACGAGGCCGACGGTACCCGACAGCGCACTGACACCGGCGCCGTTCTGCACGCCGCGCGTGATGGCCACCTGGCCGACGTCGAGTGAGGAGAAGCGATAGACAGAAGCTGATGACTGCGTGCCAATCTGCTGGGCCACGCCGTCGACTACGATCGATACACCGGCCGCACCACTGCTGATGCCGCGCATATAGATCATGTTGTCCGCACCGGCGTTGTCCGCCTGCTGGGTCAGACCTACCACACCGCCGAGGATGTCCTCGACGCGGACCTTGCCCTCAGCCTTCAGTTCAGCACCGGACTTGACCGAAATGAACTGCGGAACCTTCTGCAGGTCCTGAGTCACACGCTCCGCGGTGACCGTGACTTCTTCCAAAGACATGCCGTCATCAGCGGCAGGTGCCGCTGCGAGCGCGTTGGAAACAGCGAGGACGAGCAGACTGCCGGAGAGCCCAGCAGATACGCCAGATAGCTTCTTCAAAATATAATCCCCCAAAAGATTGACCCAAGCCGACCAGAAAACGCCGTGAAAAAAAATTTCTCGCGGACATTTCTTGACGACACAGCAAACTATTGTACTTAATCGGTCATTAGATGACAAAGGTGTCATCTGCGTGACAGCGGGGTAAAAACGTTGTGACATCAGCGACTTGGCCGCTGGTGACAGGTTTTCCCGAGATCGGGTGACGATAAATTTTCCTCTCAAAATGGGGTATGACAGACCATGAGAATACTGCGCTATGGGCTATTGCTCTTGATGCTCGGGGCCAAGACGGCGTCGGCCGCGGCGACAGCCAGCCCAAACTTCCTCATCCTCTTCATTGACGATCAGGGCTTGGACGGCACTCCGGTGGAGATGATCCCCGGCAAGGACTTCAGCCATTCGTCGACCTACAAGATGCCTACGCTGGAAAGCATTGCCTCAAAAGGCGTGATTTTCTCCCAGGCCTACGCGTCTCATCCAAAGTGCGAAGGGTCCCGTGCCGCCTACCAGATGGGTCGCAGCACGCTAACGCTGAATTCAATCGACAAGTGGCATGTGAACTGGAGTGCCCCAGTGACAGATTCACTGGCCAACACACTCAAGCGTGCCAACCCGGCCTATCGCGCAGCCCATTTTGGCAAGTGGCAGTGGCCGCAGACACCGGCGTCGATGGGTTATGACGCCAGCGATGGCATCACATTGAATGAGGATGGTGACACCACGGATCCGAATGATCCGAAGCAGTCCTTCGGGATCACCCGCCGCGCCGTGGCTTTCATGGACCAGCAAGTGAAGGACGGACATCCCTTCTATCTGCAGCTCTCTTACTACGCCGTGCACTCCAAGCCTCAGGCACTGGCCGCCACGCTGAAGAAGTACAGTGGTCCCAACGCTTTGCAGCAGGCGATGACTGAGGATCTGGATACCTGCATGGGCGTGGTGATGAAGGAGTTGGAGAAACTCGGTATCGCGAACAACACCTACGTCATCTACATGTCTGACAACGGTATGAAGACGGCGGCTCTGAAGGGTGCCAAGGCCCTGCTCGACGAAGGTGGTCTGCGCGTGCCGCTGGTGGTTAGTGGCCCGGGCATCAAGTCCAAGGCGTACGCCAATGCCCCGGTGACAGGCTATGACATTTACGCGACGGTGGTGGACCTGGCCTCTCCGGGCTTCGCGCTGCCAAAGGGTGCTGAGGGCGGCAGCTGGAGGCCGGTGCTGCTCAATGGGGGCAAGGGCTCGGTGACGCGCCCGATTGATTACATGATCTGGCATCACGATGTTGAGGTGCCTCACCCGCAGACGGCCATCCGCAAAGGCGACTACAAGTTGCTCTACTACTGGGATACGAAGCAGAGCTTCCTGTACGACCTCGAGAAGGACGTGCTCGAATCAAACAATCTGGCTGCGCAACAGCCGGCGCTCGCCAACAGCCTGCTGGCCGACATCAAGAACCATGTTCGCAAGTCGATGGGTGAGGCAAAACTCGCCGAGCTTGAGAGCGGAAAAGGCGGTGATGCGGGCGGTGGCATGGCTGCAGGCGATGGCACCACCGGCGGCATGGCGGGTGGCGGCATGGCAGCCGGCGGTATGGCAGCCGCTCAAGCGGGTGCCGCGGGGAATCCGTAAAGCCTCACCGACCAGTTTCAAGGTTGGCCAAACAAAAGGGGGCGGGATTAACCCGCCCCCTTTTTCATGCGGCGACTGAATGTCGCCGTCTGATCAATGCGCCGCGGCAGCGCCCGGCAGCGTGAACTCTGCTTCCAGATTCAGAGTCACTTCATCGCCCACGGTGGACTTTTCCATGCCCCACTCGCTGCGCTTGATGACCATGACGCCATTGAAGCCCACGCGATAACCACCAGCCGGCGGCGACACGTTGCCGGCCTGGATGAAGGTGACATCCATCGTGGCGGGCTTGGTGGTGCCGTAGAAGTTTAGATCGCCTGTCACGCGCAGCTTATTCGGTCCCGTGACCTCAATCTTGGTCGACTTGAAACGCGAGGTCGGATACTTGTCCGTATTGAGCCAGACGGGGCTGTTGAGCTTGACGTCGAACTCAGGAATCAGCGAGCCCACGCTCTTCATGTTCACGGTGGCATCGAGCTGGCTGCGGGTCACGTCAGCGGCATCGAACTTCAGCTTGGCATCGATCTTCGAAAACACAGCCGAGAAAATCGAGAAGCCGTGGTGGCTGACATTCCAGATGATACGGCCATGATCGGGGTCCAGGACGTAATCACCGGAATGGACTTCCGACAGTTTGCTGGTCAGCGGCTCGATGACGCGGGGGCCACCGCCGCCCATGCCAGCGGCATCGCCGCCACCCATGCCTGCGCCCATACCGCCTTCAGCACCCGGTCCCATTCCGTCCGGCGGCGGGCTTTGAGCGAGCGCCAAGCCAACGCCGATGGCGCAAGCGGAGGACAGCGTAAAGGCGACGATTTTCTTGGCTCGAGATTTCACAGGATGCTCCCGGAGGTTAGTGGAGTGATCAGGCGGCGTTTATGACACGGAACCCGATGCCTGTGAAGGGGTCGGGCACGCGGCGCTGCCGGCCAATACCAAATGCCTTGTCAGCAAGTGTGGTGGTTTGCATTCGTTGACGGTCGGCGCGGAGTGGCTGGAGTATCCTCCGCCCTCTCTGGGGCAACGTTTGCATCCCACCGCGCTGACGAGGTGAACCGTGACTGTGAAAAGAAGCCTTCCCGTTTTGAGCCTGGCAGTGTCGCTGCTGAGCGTATTCGGTCCTAGTCTGAACGCACAGGCGGCCGGCGCACCTTCTCAGCCCAACTTCGTCGTGATTTATGGCGAGGGTTCGGGCTGGACCAGTTCCTCGGCGCAGATGGATGAGCGCGTCCCCAACTCCAAAGGAACCCGGGTCGCGACGCCCAACATCGAACGTCTGGCCGCCTCGGGCATGACCTTCTCGGACGGCTATGCACCCTCCCCGCGTTGCACGCCGTCGCGTGCAGGATTGTTGACCGGACGCAGTCCGGCTGCCCTGCACATGACTTTCGTCAGCAATGGCACGGAAAGCGGCGCCATCAGCACCAAGCTGATTCCGCCGAAGATCGTGCTGGAACTGCCTGCAGCTGAAACAACCATTGCCGAGCAGTTGAAGACCGCAGGCTATGCCACGGCCCATTTCGGCAAGTGGCATCTGGGCAATGTCAGCCCCAAATCTCATGGGTTCGATGAAACCGATGGCGCCAACAACAATGGCGGACCGGAGAACAGTCGCTCGCCGAATCCGACGCAGGCCACTTCTATCACGGAGCTGGGCATTGCCTTCATGCAGCGCCAGTCGCAGGCCCACAAGCCCTTCTATTTGCAGATGTCGCACTATCCGAACCAAGGCCCGCAGACCGATGCGGAAATCGATAGCGACACCGCCTTCACCGACAAGACGATTGGCCAAGTGCTGGATGCCATCAAGAAGCTGGGCCTGGCTGAGAACACCTATGTGATCTACAGCACCGACCACGGCACGATCGGCGCGAAGAACAACCAGCCGCTATCTGGCGCAAAGGGTCTGGTCTGGGAAGGTGGCATCCGCGTGCCGTTCCTCATCGCCGGACCGGGCGTGAAAGCCGGCTCCTATTCGCACGTGCGCGTGTCGCAGTTGGATTTGTTCCCGACGATTTCAGCCCTGGCCAATGTCAAGGCAGCGCTGCCCGCAGGAGTTGAAGGCGGCAACATTGCACCGGTGCTACTGCATGGTGGCGTTGGTACCGTGCAGCGCCCGCGCGAGGAGTTTGTGGTGCATGTGCCCCACTACGATCCGCAGAGCCCGGCGTCGGCCATCTTCCTTGGCAACTACAAGCTGATCCGCGTCTACGAAACCGGAGACAGGAAGCTTTACGACCTGTCCAAGGATCTGGCTGAACAGAACGATCTGTCGAGCAAGATGCCGGAAAAGGTGGCCGAACTGGACAAGCGGCTCACCGATTATCTGACGGCAGTGAATGCGCAGATGACAACGGTCAACCCCAACCCGGGCCCCGCCTCTGAAGCGGGTGGCATGGGTGGCGGTGGTGCAGGCGGCATGGGCGGCGCCGACGCTGCTGCAGGCGGCATGGCCGGGGGAATGGCTGGCGGGATGGGCGGCGGCGCGGCGGCGCCCTAAAAGCGGGGCGCGCCCGAAGCGCACCCCGCTGACGACTCAGTCAGGGGGTGCGCTTGAATGTATACCCGGCCGGAATGCTCATGTCTTTCTTCTCGCCGTTGGCGAAAGTGACTTCCAGAAGCAGACCCGCCGGATCGCCGCTCTTTGCGGGTGCGGCGACAGCAGTCACCTGATCACCGACCTTGATCATGTTCGAGCGCCAGCCACCACGCACCATGATGTTGATGCTGGTGCCCTCCAGCACATAGTGCTTCACTGCGCCTGAGGCATCCTTGGCATCGATCTCCAGATAGGCGTGCGGATTGGTCCACTGCCACTTGGTGACCACGCCCTTGACCGTAATCGAACGCTCATTGTCGTACATGGCGAACGAGTGGTGAGCGAGAGCCGGGGCCGCGAACGCCAGTGCCAGGATCCACGCCGACGGGCGCCATTGTCTGTTGGGTTTCATGATTTGATCTCCTCTATTTCTGTACGGGCGCGTCCAGATGCAATTTCTGCTGCCCCTTTTCATCCACATAGTAGCGGTTGTCTTCACAGACATATTCAAGCATCTCGTAATCCGGCAGGCGCCGGTAACTCACGGTGTAGGTGTAGGGCTTCTCAAGAACAACCGGGTCCTCGATGGTGACCTCATCGCGCAGAAAACCGCTGGGCGCATAGTAGATTTTCTCTTTGATGCGCATTTCTGAGGAATGCGGGTTACTCCGATACAGCACATCTTCCTTGATGCCGATGGTATCGACCATCAGCACCCCACCCTCCCAATGGCCGACGGACCGGCCGAAAAACCCCGGCTCGACTTCATCGACGGGTTTTTGCGGCTTGTCCAGGTAGATGCGTCGAACCTGTGTGTACGCCTCTTGGATGATGGTCACCTGCCCCTTGCTCTGCAGGATCTCCATCGGGAAAGGCCCGCCCATCATACCGGGCATGCCATCGCCGAGGCAGCGCTGCGTGGTCGTGGCCAGCGGCTCCCCGCGTGCGGTGGCAGCGCTGATGGCCTGCGTCAGCGCCTGCTTCTGTTGCAGGTATTCAGGCTTGAGCTGAATCTGTTGGGCCGGCGGCGCGGAGGGGTCTCGAGCAGACTCCCAGGTGCCCGTGATATCGGGAATGGCCGTTATCGGCTTCTGCGCCGCCAGCGCCAGCTGCCCAAAGACGAGCAGCGCAGCCGTTAGCGACAGTATCTTTTGAACTCTCATTGACTCCCCCATCCCCTCGTCGTCCCGCAGTAAAACTTTTAAGTGCAAGCGGGTTTTTTCTCGGCCGTCTCTTGTCTCAATCGAATGCTTGCAGCCTATTGTTCAGACTGCGGCGCAACTCCCAGAACTCACATTCGGGAACTGACAGGCAGGCGCGATTGATTAGGGCCAGACCGTCGGCCAGCGACTTCTGCTTGGCGCCCGTGTCCGTTGCCGAAAGTGCTGCGGCCTCGTGACGGATCGCGCGCAGCTGGATGGCGCGTCGCGACCAGATGGAGGTCCACGGTATCTGCGCCAGACGCGCTTCCAATCCATCGAATGCCGCCCAGTGCTCACTCGCGACGAGCTCACCGGCGCTGGCAACGAGGCGCGCGGTGTCTGTGGCCCGCGACAAAATCTGACTGTCGCGACCATCGCGCTCGAGCACGGCATCGCGCAGTAGAGCTGAGCCGGTGAACTTGGTCAGTCCGCCACGCCGCACCGCCGACGCGCGCTGCACATCGCCCGCGTTATCGGCCATCAGTGACTGGGCGTAAACACGCTCGGGCGAGTCGCCCAGCCGTTCAGCCAACTGCTCCAGACGCCACGGACCACCGTTTTGCAGACCCGCAGCCAGACCAATATGCCGAACTACATAGTCAATCGTGCCGCGCTCACGCAGCGCTGCAATTCCCGGATCGTTGGGCCGAAGCAGCGGGTCCTGCTCCATCAGGATTTTGCCCATGTGTGACGTATTGCGATAGACGCCCGCATCGTAGAGGCTCTGCGTCGCAAAGCGGTTACGGTCGTCGGTGATGGGCGTAGCGTCGGCAACGATGGCATGCACACCGGCTGTGTCGGCAACACGAGCAATGAGCAGATCCTCGGGAACATTGATACCCACTGCACCATACGTTCGCTGGTCGGCAGCGATGGCGGCACCGGTTGCTGCCAGATCCAGCTCTGCAGCGAGCGGATGATCCGAGGCGAGCACCAGCAATGTGGCCGACGCTGGACGATACAACTGCACCTCAGGGAAGACGCTGGCAATGGTGGCCAGCCATGAGCGCAACAGAGGCTCATCGAGGAAATCAGTGTTCATCCACTGCACCATCACGCCGCCCGGATTCAGGTGCTGACGCACCTGCTGCATGAACTGGCGTGTGTAGAGATGCGAGGCACCGGCGGTCCAGGGATGCGAGGGCTGAGAGGCGATGATGTCGTAACGGCGATCGGTCAGATCCAGTGCGCCACGCGCATCGTTGACGATGAGATTCACACGCGGATCAGCGAGCGGGTCGCGGATGCGGAGCGGCGCCATCTTCTGGTTGGCGCGGATCACTTCCGGTTCCAGTTCGATCACGTCGATGTTTCGGATGGATGCCGGCACTTCCTCGATCACGCGGCCGCCGCCCAGTCCCACCACCAGGAGTTCACGGGCCGCGGGTCTGGCAAGAGCCGCCAGCGGCGTCATCCAGGCCTCGACATAGCGCGTGGGGACGCTGCTTGCCAGATCGATTGATGCCTCGGGCAGACCGTTATCGCGCAGCAGGAATTCATAGCCCGTACGCAAGGTCACGACGGCCGCACTACGGCCCACACCGTAGTGGAAAATCTCGCCTGCGCCGTTGACGCGCAGCGTGGAGTAGCGCAACAGTGACTCCGGCGGGCCTGGTCGGAAGACAACAGCAATAATCAGTGCTGCTGCCACTACGGCACCGGCGGTGAGTCCACGCCATCCGGAACGCCACAACAGCACAGCGATCACGGCAAGCATGGCGCTGGCGATCACGGCCAGCTGCACGGCGCCTTCGTAGCGAAGTGCCGGAACGATGAAGAAACCTGCGGCGAGCGAGCCGAGGATCGCGCCGACGGTGTTCCAGCTGTAGACGCGGGCGCTGCTGCGACCAGCGGAGTCGACGTCAGTGGCCAGCACGCGGACTGCCAGCGGATAGGTCACACCAATTGCGCAGGCCATCGGGAATAGCAACGCCAGTGAGTACAGGACACGGGTGGTCAATGAACTGTTGTTCAGCGGAACGCTGACCAGCAGGCGCCAAGCAATGATGGCTGTGGCGGCCACCGCAAGCTCGCTGATGGCCAGCCAGCGCGCGGCGGTATCGCGCTGCTTAGCCAGTGCAGCACCCACAGCGCCACCGGCGGCGATGCCGGCTAGGAAGCTGGCCACCATCACGCCGAAGGCATACAAGCTGCTGCTGAGCACATGACTCAGCATTCGCATCCACAACACTTCGTGGAGGAATGACACCGCACCGGAAACGAGCATGAGTGGGAGCACCCAATGAAAGCGCGACACGGTATCGGTAAGAGGCGCGTGAGTAGCGGCCGCGGCAACGGGAGCCGCATCAGGAATGGTCTGGAATTTCTTGTGCCGCGAGAGCAGCAACGCCACGATGGCCACACAGACATTGATCGCTACCGCTATCCAGACCGTTCTGGCCAGACCCACAGCGGGGAGTATCCACAGTGCACCACCCAGTGCACCCAGCACGGCACCGGCGGTGTTCCAGGCGTAGAGCAGTCCAACCCGCTGCCCGATCTGCGCCTGACTCGTGACGGTGTAACGCGTGAGCATCGGCAGCGTTGCGCCCATGAAAGTCGTCGGCACCAGCAGCACCAGGAACGCACAAATAAGTTGCCAGATCACCAGTCCGCCGAACCCGGTGGAGGGCACTGTTGGCTGATGCCCGAACAGCGCTACGACTAGCCTGCCGGCCAAGGCCAGCAGCAGAGGCACCAGCAGTGCGCCAGCGCCAATGCCGAGCTCCAGCCAAGCATAGGTGCGCAGCGGCTTGCGAATACGGTTCAGCCAGCGCCCGACCAGCGCGGCGCCCAGCGCCAACCCGCCCATGTAGGCGGCCAGCACGGCAGCCACCGCGAGCTCTGAGGTGCCAAAGACCAGCGCGAACTGACGCGTCCACGCCGTTTGATAGATCAGCGCCGCGACGCCGCTAAGAAAGAAACAGAGGCAGATCAGTACCAAGTGTCACCACGCCGAGTCGTCGATATCAACAAGTCCGGAGATGCTCTCTCACCCGCAACGCCGTGGCTGCGGGGAGTCTTGAGCGCCGGGTTCAATAGGCTATACCGATGCGCTTGCCAATCGCCCGAGGATGCTCGACCTCGTCGATGAAGGCGACTGCAAAGTCTTCCTGCGAAATGCCGGACTCCTTGCCGGCGCTGTCGGTGAGCACATCCTCTCCACCGATGCGAAATTCACCGGAGCGCTGTCCGGCGGCAATGCTGCCGGAGGGTGAAAGAACGGTCCATTTCAGCCCGGGCACGGCACTGTAATTATCGAGCACCAGCTGATGCGCTTTGACACGACCATAAAAAGCCGTGCCCTCCTCGTACTTGCCGCTCTTGAGACCCTGCACACCGTTGCGATAGAGGGTCGCCTGATTACCAACCTGAAGTACGCGCGGGGCCTGGGCACCCAGACGGCCTGCCGCGGCGATGTAGGTCAGTGAAGCCTTGTTGTCGACTTCTTCTTCAGCCGAGTTGTCGGCACCGTTGCCGCGCACCGAGAGAATCACCGCATCTGCGCCGCGGATGATTTGAACCATTGAATCGACGTCCGTCACATCACCCTGCACCGCCTTGAAGTGCGGGTGCCGGATCGTCAGTGATTCAGGTTTGCGCGACACGCCAATGACGGTGTGACCACGATTCAGCGCCTCGGCAACAATCTTGGAGCCGATGTTGCCGCTGGCGCCGTAGATAACGATATTGGCTGCTTGTGCGGTCATAGGCACGAACGCCAACCAGACGACCATCAACAGGCCGGCACCGATGAAAGATTCCAGACGCCGCAGCGCTGAGAAGGAACCGTGTCCGCTCATATCGACCCCCTGAACATCCATGTGGCGCGCCGCTGCCCGACCCACCGGGAGGGCTGGGATCAGCGCTACTTCTTGGCAAGCCCCGTCGGCGACACCGTGTAAGAGAATGCCACCTCGCCCTGCTTGTGTCCGGCGGTCTCGTCCTTGGGTAGCCACGAACGGACGTAATCGACCTTGGCGCTTTCAGGCGACACCGTCACTCGAAGGTAACCGGCATTGCCGAGAATGTCACCGGACTTGTAGGCATCCTTGTTGAAGATGGTATAGGTGTCGTCGGCAGGATTCGGCACTTCCTGATAGACGAGGCCATCCTTGCTCTGTCGGGCGAAAAGGTGATCGTGGCCCTGGAAGAAGATGGTCACGCCATTCTTCACCATGAGCTGGTGCACCGGCATGGCCCAGCCCGGGCGCTTCTTGTCGAACTCCCACACACCCTGCTGGTTCTTGCCACCCCACTCGTAGAGGTCGGCGACTTCCACGGCACCACGTCCGGTGCCCAACACGTGATGGGCGAAGACGAACTTGTACTTCGCCTTGCTCTGTTCCAGCGTGGTCTTGAGCCACTGATACTGCTCGTCACCCATGCTGGCGGCCCAGCCATCGCGGGCCATGGCGTTCTTGCCTTCTTTACCTTCAGCGGCACGACCAGCCTGACCGCCGATTCCGGCATCCACCTGAACCGGAGAATGCCAGTAAGGATCGATGGTGACGAACAGCGCATCACCCCAGGTCCACGCGTAATAGTCACGACGCAGGCCCACGAACTCCACCGGCTGTTTGTCACCGCTGTAAAAATCATCGGGCGCAGGCAGTGGCAGATAGGCATTACGGCCGATTCCGGCCAACACACCCGGACTATTCGGCGTGCCGTCCAGCGAATGCGCGGCGGCCTGCTCGTGATTGCCGTTGACGTGGAACAGCGGCACCGTGCTCGCCATCAGGCCCAAGTAATGCCGCTGGTTGGCATACAGGCTGGCGATACCCGCGGTGTTGAGATTGCCCGCGTTGTAGAGCGGATCGACGTTAAAGTCGTCGCCCAGCATGATGTAGAAGTCCGGGTTCGCAGCACGCACCTGCTGCATGGTGCGCACATACAACTCAGGGTTGTACATCCTGCCCAGACGTTCCGGATGCGAGTCACCCTGAACACCGAAGCTGAATGTGCTACCGGGCGCCCGCTGAGTATAGAAATCCTGCTCGGCACCAGCGGTGTATGCGCTGCCGCCGGCGGCACGCTGCTGGATGCGATAGAAATACTGGCGATTCGGCTTCAGGCCCTGCACCGTGATCTCGGTGGGCTTGCCCGACTGGATGCTGGTGACCGCCGTGCGGCCCGAATAGTTGCCGGCGCTCTCACCGTACTCGACATACGCCTCGATATTGGTGGGCGACAACAGACTGACTGCGATCGAATGATCTGTCGGACGTCCCAAGATCTGGGTGAATGCCGTATCCGGGGCGCTGGTTTTACCAGTCCCAGCCGCCATGCCGGCTCCGGCCGCTGCCGCACCGGCTGTCATGCCAGCGCCCTTCCCGCCACCCATCCCGTTGCCGCTGGCTGCCGACGCTGCATCCCCCACCTGGGCGGATGACAAGCCGGTCGACAGAGACAACAGGACTGTGGCCACCACACCGCCGGCCACCCAGATTGATTCGGTACGCATACTCAACTCTCCTCTGGGGCCGGCGGCGGCCAATTACTTAGCGGCCTTGATGGTGTAGGTGTCACCGACCATGCCGTTGCGATGCTCGGCGGTCTGCTTGGACGGCACCCAAGTCTGTACATAGTCCGCCTTCACTTCGGTCGGCGAGACACGGACACGAATGTAGCCCGTACCGCCCAGCACCGTGCCGTGCAGATAGTTGTACTGCTTGTCACGTCCGCCCAGATCGGTGCTGCTAGCACTCGGCTGCGGGCCGGCCTGATAGACGATGCCATCCAGATCCTGCTTGGCATACGTGTGATCGTGGCCGTGGAAGATGATCGTCGCGTGATTCTCGACGAGCAACTGATGGATCGGCTTCGCCCAACCCGGACGGGCCTTGTCGAAGCCCCAGGTATTGTCGAGGTTGTAGCCACCCCACTCCAGATACTTGGCGACTTCAACACCGCCACGCATGGCGCCGTCCATGTCGAGACCGCCGATGAGGTTGTGCAGGAATACGAACTTGTACTTCGCCTTGCTGGTCTCGAGCGTCTTCTTCAGCCACTCATACTGCTCGCGACCGAGGGTCAGCGCCCAATCGCCAGACATTTCCGGAGCCACCGGATGGTTCCAGTACGGATCGAGCATGATGAAAGTGGCATCACCCCAGGTCCACGCGTAGTTGGCCTCGCGGATGCCGACGATGGGCTCCACGCGGCTGCTGCCCGTATAGAAACCATCGGGCGACGGGTTCGGGATGTAGCGCTTGCGTGCCAGCGCCGCGAGCACACCCAGCGGCTGCTGGTTGCCAGACGCCGCCGCCGGACCGCCGGCACCGCTCATGCCCTGAACAGTGGTCGTGCCTGCCGCGGCACCCATTCCACCGCCAGCCGCGCCGCCACCGCCAGTCAGGCCCTTCTCACCTTCATGGTTGCCCATGCCGAGATACAGCGTGGCCGAGTGATTGAGGATGTCGTAGTAGGAGCGCAGCAGTTGCACGCGGCCCTCAACAGTTTCTGCAGTCTTTTGCTGCAGCTTGTCGACGAAGAAGTTGTCGCCGACGTCAATCATGAAGTCCGGCTTGTCGGCCAGCATGTTCTCCATGCTCATCCGATAGGCTTCTTCATCCGAGCGCTCGTCCATGTGGGGATCGAACTGCACCGTGAAGGTAAAGGTGCTGCCCGGAGCGCGCTGCGTGTAGAACGAGTGTTCGGCACGTGCGGTGAACTCTTTGCCGCCCGGCTCACGATAGCGCATGCGGTAGAAGTACTGCGTGTTGCCCTTGAGGCCGTCGATGAGCACATCGACCGGCTCGTTGGCGGGCAACTGCACCGGGGCCGTCTTGCCCGTGTAGGTGCCGGACTTGGTGCCGTACTCGTAGTAGATCTCCAGCGGCTTGTAGGAGCCGGCGTTGACCGTGATGGACTTGTCGGTCGGACGACCGAGCAATTCCTGCGCAAAGAACAGCGGGTCATTGGTGCCACGCTTGTGATCACCCAGGCCGCTGTTGGAGGGTGCCGGGTGGGTCACCTTCGAAGGGTCGACTGATTCACCATACTGCAAAGCGGCGCCCATGCCGCCAGCCTGCATGCCCTGTCCGCCCTGCCCGCCTGCATTCTGGGCGCCCAGATAGCCGGCCAACAGCAGCGAAGAACCAACGATGCCAATCTTTGTACGCTTCAACATAAATTCCCCTGTCCCTGAGGACGGTCAGACTTTGGGATGCAGTCTACACACCTGACCGGAGGACTTCGGTCAAGGAAGGAAACTGCGTTGTTAAGGAAGGAAAAGCCCCGGGCGGTGGCCGGGGTGCCGGGGGCCCCGGAAGCGCCATGCCTCCGGGGTGCCAGCCGGCCAACAGGCGTCAAATCAGGTCTTTGACGCCTGGTAGATGGACTCGATGGTCGCATCCAGCTTGGCATTGAAATCGGCGTCGCTCTGCTGCGCAGTCAGCCCCTCGGCCAGCGCACGGGAGAAGCTTGCCACCATGCCGTGCTGGCGCGAGAGCCGCGCATTGGCCTCGGGCAGGTGATAGCCACCGGACAGCGCAACCACCTTCAACACGTTCTTGTGAGCGACCATATCGCTGTAGAAGTCATCGACCTCGGGCAGCGTCAGTTTCAGCATAACGATCTGCTGCGGATTGAGCTGGTTCAGCTCTTCCAGCAGGGCTGCCTTAAGCAGCTTCTCGGCTTCGGCCTTCTGCGGCGACTTGATGTCCACCTCGGGCTCGATGATGGGCACCAGACCAGCGGCAATGATCTGCTTGCCGATCTCAAACTGCTGCTTCACCACGGCCTTGATGGCGGCGGGGTTGGCCAGCTTGATCACCGAACGCATCTTGGTGCCGAAGATGTTCTTGGCCACAGCCTTCTTCAGCAGTGCATCGAGCTGCGGCATCGGCTTCATCAGCTGCACGCCGTCCTTCTCGTCCTCAAGACCCTTGTCGACCTTTAGGAATGGCACGACGCCTTTCACGTTCCACAGGTAGTCAGCCGTCGGCTGACCCTCGATATCACGATCCATCGTGTTCTCGAACAAAATCGCGCCGATCAGCCGCTTTCCAGTGAAGGCCGGGCTGGTGATGATGCGTGTGCGCATCTGGTGGACGACGCGGTACATGCCCTCCTCGTCAGTCCAGGCGTCGGGCTTGACGCCATAGAGGCCCAGCGCCTTAGGCGTGGAGCCACCGCTCTGATCGAGCGCCGCAATGAAGCCGCCTTCGGCCCGGATCTTCTGCTTCTGCTGTTCGAATCTGCTCACGGGATCACCTCTCGAATCTAAGTGCTGTGTTCTCTGTGCTCTGCTTGCCAGCGCGGTCAGATCTTGACCGGGAAGGCGCCTTTGCCGGCATACCTCGCTGCACTGCCCAGCTCTTCCTCGATACGCAGCAGCTGGTTGTACTTGGCCATGCGGTCGGAGCGCGACAGGGAGCCGGTCTTGATCTGCGTCGCAGCGGTCGCGACCGCAATGTCGGCGATGGTGCTGTCTTCGGTCTCACCCGACCGGTGCGAAACCACTGAGGAATAGCCGGCCTGCGCCGCCATGTCGATCGCCGCAAGCGTCTCCGTCAGCGTGCCGATCTGATTGGGCTTGATGAGGATCGAATTGGCGATACCACGCGAGATGCCTTCGGAAAGGATCTTGGTGTTGGTGACAAACAGATCGTCGCCGACCAGCTGGACCTTGTTACCCAACTCATTGGTCAGATGCGACCAGCCGGCCCAGTCGGCCTCACTCATGCCGTCTTCGATGGTGATGATCGGATAGCGCGACACCAGATCGGCCAGATAACGGGTGAACTCGCCTGAAGAGAAGTTGCGATGCTCGCTCTCCAGTTCGTATTTGCCGTCGCGGAAGAATTCGGAGCTCGCCACGTCGAGGCCCAGATAGATGTCCTTGCCTGGCTTGTAGCCCGCCTGCGCAATGGCCTGCATGATGATCTCAAGTGCCGCCTCGTTGGATGGCAGGTCCGGCGCGAAGCCGCCCTCGTCGCCCACCGCCGTGGCCATGCCCTGCTCGTTGAGCAGTTTCTTCAGCGTATGGAAGACCTCAGCGCCATAACGCAGCGCCTCGCGGAAGTTCTTCGCACCGACCGGCAGGATCATGAATTCCTGGATGTCGAGGCTGTTGTTGGCGTGCGCGCCGCCGTTGATGATATTCATCATCGGCACGGGCATGACGTTGTTGTTGGGGTGCTTCACGGCGATGTGACGGAACAGCGACTGCTTAGCCTCGCGGGCCGCGGCATGAGCATTGGCCAGCGAGATGGCCAACAGCGCGTTGGCGCCCAAACGCCCCTTGGTGTCGGTCCCATCGAGCTCGATCATGCGCGCATCGATACCCGCTTGGTCGGCCGCGTCACGACCGAGCAGTGCTTCGCGCAGCACGGTGTTGACGTGTTCCACGGCCTTGAGCACGCCCTTGCCCAGATAACGCTTCTTGTCGCCGTCGCGCAGCTCCACTGCCTCGCGCGTGCCGGTCGAAGCACCCGACGGCACCGCTGCTCGACCCATCGCGCCCGACTGCAGCGTAACTTCGGCTTCAACCGTTGGGTTGCCGCGCGAATCGATGATTTCGCGGCCGCGGATATCGACGATCGAACTCATAGCAGACTTTCCTCGAGGGGACGGGACTTGACGATGCGATCCAGCTGCTGGAGCGATGCCAGCAGGCTTGCCATGTGCCCTAGGGGCCAGGCATTGGGTCCGTCAGACAGAGCCTGATCGGGACGCGGATGGGTTTCCATAAACAGACCTGCGACGCCGGCAGCCACCGCCGCTCGGGCCAGCACCGGCACGAATTCCCGCTGCCCGCCCGAGGCATTGCCGCGCGCGCCGGGGAGTTGCACGGAATGCGTGGCGTCCATCACCACCGGGCAACCGGTCTCGCGCATCACGGCCAGCGAACGCATATCGGTGACGAGGTTGTTGTAGCCGAAGCTGAAGCCGCGCTCGCAAACCATCAACTGCTCGTTGCCAGTGGTGCGCGCCTTCTCGATCACGGACTTCATTTCCCATGGAGACAGGAACTGGCCTTTCTTGATGTTGACCGGCTTACCCGCTGCGCTGACACGAACAATGAAATCCGTCTGCCGACAGAGGAAGGCCGGTGTCTGCAGCACATCGACCACACTGGCGACCTCATTGATCGGTGTGTCTTCGTGCACGTCGGTCAGCACCGGAACGCCGAACTGGCGACGCACACCGTCCAGGATCTTGAGACCTGCGTCCATACCGGGGCCGCGGAAGCTCTTCACCGACGAGCGGTTGGCCTTGTCGAACGAGGCCTTGAAGATGAATGGCATTCCCAGTGCCGCCGTGATCTCGCACAGCTGCCCGGCCACCTCATTGACCAGCTCGGCTGACTCAATCACGCAGGGACCGGCAATCAGGAACAGCGGCCGATCGAGACCAGCTTCGAAGTGGGTGAGTTTCATGGCAATCCCAACGCGGCCATCAAGCGCGCGCCGCAACCGGCATCTGAGCCGCACGACAGGCGCGTGCGGCACGAACGAAGCTGGTGAACAGCGGATGGCCGTCACGCGGATTTGAGGTGAATTCCGGGTGGAACTGCGTGGCGACGAACCACGGATGAGATGGCAGCTCGACGATTTCCGCCAGGCCATCCGGCGACAGTCCGGAGAACACCAGGCCGGCATGCCGATACTTTTCCATGTAGCCGTTGTTGAACTCGAAGCGATGGCGATGACGCTCGGCAATGCTGTCGTGGCCGTAGATTTCGCGAGCGCGGGAACCGGCCAGCAGCTGAACCTGCTGGGCGCCAAGGCGCATGGTGCCACCCAGATTCGATCCTTCAGAGCGCTGCTGCGCACCGAGCGCCTGATCCTGCCATTCAGTGATCAGTGCGATGACTGGATGTGCCGTGGCGCGGTCAAACTCGGTGCTGTGCGCACCCTCGAGACCGATGACGTGCCGACCATACTCAATGATCGCCAGCTGCATGCCGAGGCAGATGCCCAAATAAGGAATGCCATGCGTACGGGCGTATTGCACGGCCGCGATCTTTCCCTCGATGCCACGCTCGCCGAAGCCGCCGGGCACCAAAATGGCGTTCATGCCGGCCAACACGGCCGTTCCGTCACGCTCGATGTCCGTGGCTTCGATGTAGTGCAGGTTGACGCGCGAGCGGGTCTTCAGGCCGCCGTGCATCAACGCCTCGTTGAGCGAGAGGTAGGAGTCGCGGATCTGCACATACTTGCCCACCATCGCGATATCGACGGTGCCGTCTGTGCTGGTACGGGCATTGACCACCTGCCGCCACTCACTGAGGTCTGCAGCCGGCACCTCAAGGCGCAGCCGATCGACGACGATGTCGTCCAACCCCTGATCATGCAGCAACTGCGGGATCTTGTAGATGTCGTCGGCATCGATGGCCGAGATGACGGCGCGCTCCTCGACGTTGGTGAACAACGCGATCTTGCGACGCTGATCATCGGGCAGCACACCCTTGCCACGACACACCAGCACATCAGGCTGGATTCCGATGCCGCGCAGCTCTTTCACCGAATGCTGCGTGGGCTTGGTCTTGATTTCGTTTGAGCCGCCGACAATAGGCACCAGCGTCAGATGCATATACAGGACGCGGTTGCGGCCCAACTCCACGCCCAGCTGGCGAATGGCTTCGAGGAACGGGAGCGACTCGATGTCGCCGACCGTGCCGCCGATCTCCACCATGCAGACGTCGGCATCGCCGGCGCCGAGCAGAATGCTGCGCTTGATTTCGTCCGTGATGTGCGGGATGACCTGCACCGTCGCGCCCAGATAATCGCCGCGGCGTTCCTTCGCGATCACACGCTCGTAGATACGGCCAGTGGTGAAGTTGCTGTGGCGACCGGTGGTGGTGCGCACGAAACGCTCATAGTGGCCCAGATCAAGGTCCGTCTCGGTACCGTCGGCAGTGACGAATACCTCACCGTGCTGGAACGGGCTCATCGTGCCCGGATCGACATTGATATAGGGATCGAGCTTGACCATCGCGACCTTCAGGCCGCGGGCTTCCAGCAGCGCCCCCAGAGAGGCGGCAGCGATGCCTTTCCCCAAAGAGGAAACGACGCCACCGGTGACAAATACGAATCGAGTCATTGGGGATTCCGCCGCGAGTAA
The DNA here is from genome assembly GCA_947452065.1 of Gammaproteobacteria bacterium. Lineage (GTDB taxonomy): Bacteria > Pseudomonadota > Gammaproteobacteria > Steroidobacterales > Steroidobacteraceae > FEN-1191. The sequence goes on along the minus strand of CANGBB010000001.1, from coordinate 127,300 downwards.
CGACGGGGCTGCAGACTAGCAAATTACGACTGTTCTCTCAATTGACGATTACCACCTTAGAGAGTCTCCGCAGTGACCGTCGGGGCCTCATAGGACCAGATCCACTCCAGTCGAGCACGCCGCCGACTGGTCTCCGTTGCGGCCAGCGCTGGCGAATACCAGCGATCAGCGACGGCAATCAGGCGGCCATCGGCATGGATCAGCGGCAGACGGGTCCGCTCCCACGGCGCCAAACGCTGCGTGCGCAGCCATTCCTTGAGTGTGTGGTGCCCCCTCGCCCCGGCCAGCCGCTCGCCCCCGCCGCGGAAGCCGAGCTGGAGCCGTCGCGGGAGGCGACTGAGGTCCAGGGTGCCGTGCGGATCCTCACGCAGCCGGAGAATTCCCGCGCCCGGGACGATCAGCGTTCGTCGCCGCAGCCAGGACCAGTCGATACTGCCGGTGGGCGCGGGCATCAGACCGGAAAAGGCATGGAGACGACCGTCGAAACGATGCACCTCGGCGCCCGGCCAGCGGATGTGCGGCTGCGAGTCGCCGCGCGCCGCCAGCAGCGGTCCGGCCAGTTCGCGCAGCCGTGCTTGGTCGGGCAGCGGCAGGCCGCGCTGACGCAGCCAGTAACGCAGCAGGTTGGCCCGCGCAGCGGGTGACAGGGCACGCAGTGCGCTGACACGCAGTGCCGCACCATCCACAGCGGTACGCCAGTCCCGCTCCGCTGTCACCGTGAGCAGCTCCTGCGCCTCAGCCATCAGGCTTGCGCTGCGCGCCACGGTCTGTGCCGCCGCCGGCCAGCGCTGCAGCAGCGACGGCAACACCTGCAGTCGGAGAAAATTCCGGTCAAAGCGCGGATCGGCATTGCTGTCGTCTTCGCACCAAGTCAGCCGCTGCGCTTCGACATAGGCACGCAACGCGGCCCGCGACACGGGCAACAGCGGCCGTAGCAACACACCACGGGCCAGATTCGCGCGCGCCGGCATGGCGGCGAGACCCGCTACACCGGCGCCGCGCAGGAGCTGCAGCAGCACAGTCTCGAACTGATCATCCAGATGCTGTGCCGTGAGCAGGAACTCGCCGGCGTGCAATGCGCCAGTCAGTGCGGCGTAACGAGCGTCACGCGCAGCCGCTTCCACTGAGCGACCGCGGCTGTCGACGCGCACGGTGATGACCTCCAGCGGCACGCGCTGCTGACGAGCCACCACGCGTGCCTGTGCCGCCCACTGCGCCGAGGCCGACTGAAGTTGATGATCGATGTGCAGTGCCCGCAACGCGAAGCGCGCAGGTTTGGCGGAGCGCAGCTGCGCCAAGGCGTGCAGGAGTGCACTGGAATCAAGCCCGCCAGAAAAGGCAATGCAGAGTTGCGCGCCACGCGCCGGCACTCCCAGATCGGTCAGCTGGCGCTGCAGCCAGGCCGGACCGAAGACGGGTACTACCATCGCTGGCTACTTCTTGCCCTCGGAATACACGCCGAATCCCGACAGACGACGCGTGCGCTGCTGCAAGAGCTCTTCCACGCTGAGTTTTTCCAGCGCTGCAAGCTGGGTCTCCAGCGCCTTGCTCAGATCGGACGCCATCGTCACGGGATCGCGGTGTGCGCCACCGAGCGGCTCACGCAGGACCACATCCACCAGACCCAGCTCACGCAGGCCTTCGGCAGTGACGTTCATGGCCTCCGCAGCCACTTCCTTCTTGTCCGCACTCTTCCACAAAATCGAGGCACACCCTTCGGGTGAAATCACTGAGTAGGTGGAATACTGAAGCATCAGCAGTCGGTCGCAGACACCAATGGCCAGCGCGCCACCGGAGCCGCCCTCGCCGATCACGACGCTGACGATCGGGGTGCGCAGGGTGGCCATCACGAAAAGATTGCGGGCAATGGCTTCGCTCTGATTGCGCTCCTCGGAGCCAACACCCGGGTAAGCGCCCGGGGTGTCGATCAAAGTGATCACCGGCAGTGAGAACTTCTCCGCCATCTGCATCAGCCGGAGCGCCTTGCGATAGCCCTCGGGCCTAGGCATGCCGTAGTTGCGACGTACGCGTTCCTTGGTATCACGGCCCTTCTGATGACCGATGATCATCACGATACGATCGCCAAAACGGGCGGGGCCGCCGACGATCGCCATGTCGTCGGCATACATGCGATCGCCATGGAGCTCGTTGAACTCCGTGCACATGGCGTTGATGTAGTCGAGCGTGTAGGGACGCTGCGGGTGGCGGGCCAGCTGCGTGATCTGCCACGGGGTGAGGTTGGCGAAGATCGAGCGCGTCAGCTGCTGGCTCTTGGCCCGCAGACGCGCCATCTCTTCTTCGAGGTTAACTTGCCCATCGCTCGAAACATGGGCCAGCTCCTCGAGCTTGGCTTCCAGTTCGGCGATCGGCTGTTCGAAATCCAGAAAACTTACGGCCATAGGAGCGGAATGCTACACAACCGCGACGACACTTGCAGGCCTGAGCTCGCCGGGGCCCGCCTCGCGCGGCGGAGGCGTGTAGCTGACACGCACAGCGCCGCTCCCGCACAGACGTTCCAGATCGTCCATAAGCTGCGGCGTGGGTCGCACGTTCCACGCAGCGTCCAGCAGCATTAGACCCTGCGCCCCGGCTGCTCGGACCCGCACGGCCACGGCACATTCGCCGCCTCGGAAGCGTGTCAGCAGCTGCGCCAGCTGCTCGCGCTTGCGGGCATCCGGAGCCTGGCCGAAATCGAGCACCAGAGTGCGCGCCTGGCTCTCGCGCACGGCCTCGATCGACTGCACGCCGCGGCCGTCAATGCGCCAAGCGCCGCTGAAATCATCGAATCGCAAGCCGCCCCGGATGATCACCAACGCATCCACGACCAGCCAATCGCGATACTGTTGAGCGGCTTCCTCGCCGAAAGCCACCTCCATACGCCCGCTGCGATCGTCGAGTAGCACGATGGTGCGCGGGCCGCGCTTGTTGATCTCCAGGATCAAGCCGGCCACGGTGACCACACGCCGGTCAGCCCAGCGCGTCGCGCCGTCGCCACCGGGGCGCTCCTCAGACATGTAGTCGCCGATCCGGCCGCTGATGACCGAGCGCAACTCGCGTTCGAAACGCCTGATCGGATGCCCCGTCAGGTACAGGCCCAGTGAGGAGCGCTCGCCTGCAAGACGCTGCGCCTCGCTCCAGTCCGGCACCGCACGCAGCGTGATGGCCACCTCACTGGCCTGCGCCGCGCTCAGGCCGAACATGTCATTCTGCCCCGCCGCCGCACTCTGACTGCGCTGCTCGCCAGAGCGCATCAAATCCGGGAGCGATTCCATCAGCGTGGCGCGACCGACATTGAAGGAGTCAAAGCTGCCGGAGCGAATCAGCGCCTCGAGCAAGCGCCGATTCAAGCGCTGCAGGTCGATGCGATGACACAGATCGGCAACGCTCTGATAAGGGCCATTGGCCGCACGCTCGGCCTCGATGGCCTCGACCGCACCCTGCCCCACACCCTTCACGGCACCCAGACCGTAGCGGATCGTGCCCGCGTCGGTGGCGTGGAACGCATGCTCTGATTCGTTGACGTCAGGAGGCAATACCTTCAGGCCAATCTCCTGGCACTCGTTAACCAGTCCGACGATCTTGTCGGTGTTGCTCAATTCTGAGGTGAGCACGGCCGCCATGAATTCCGCCGGATAGTGCGCCTTCAGCCAAGCGGTCTGATAAGTCAGCAACGCGTAGGCTGCGGAGTGGGACTTGTTGAAACCGTAGCCGGCGAACTTCTCCATCAGGTCGAAGATCATCGCCGCCTGCGCTTCTGGGACACTGCGCGCCACAGCACCGGCCACGAACTTGCCACGCTCCTTAGCCATCTCTTCGGGCTTCTTTTTGCCCATCGCGCGGCGCAACAGGTCAGCGCCACCGAGCGTGTAGCCAGCCAGCACCTGCGCAATCTGCATGACCTGCTCCTGGTACAGGATCACGCCGTAGGTGGCCTGCAGGACGGGCTTGAGATCGGGATGCAGGTAGTCGACAGCCGCGCCGGTGCGGTCATGTTTGCGAGCGATGAAGTCATCCACCATGCCGGACTGCAGCGGCCCGGGACGGAACAGTGCCACCAGCGCGACGATGTCTTCGAAGCAGTCGGGCTGTAGGCGGCGGATCAGGTCTTTCATGCCGCGCGATTCGAGCTGGAACACGGCCGTGGTGCGCGCCGACTTGAGCAGCGCAAAAGTTTTCGCATCGTTCATCGGCAGCGTCGCCAAATCCAGCGGCGCCTCGCCGCGCGTCGCACGCACTGCATTGATGGCCTTCAGAGCCCAGTCGATGATGGTTAGTGTGCGCAGACCAAGGAAGTCGAACTTGACCAGACCGGCGGCCTCGACATCGTCCTTGTCAAACTGCGTAACGACGTTGGCACCGCCCTCTTCGCAGTACAGCGGTGCAAAATCGGTGAGCACCGAGGGCGCAATGACCACACCACCCGCATGCTTGCCCGCGTGGCGCGTTAAACCTTCTAGGGCGCGCGCCATGTCGAACACGGCGCGTACGTCCTCATCTTTCTTCACGAGCTTTTGCAGCTCAGGCTCTTTCTCCAGCGCCGCATCCAGAGTGATGTCCAGTTCCTGCGGCACCAGCTTGGCGATTCGATCCACCACCGGAAACGGCTGACCCATGACGCGCCCGACGTCGCGAACCACGGCGCGCGCGGCCATCGTGCCGTAGGTGATGATCTGCGACACGCGCTCCACCCCGTATTTGTGCGACACATAGTCGATCACCCGGTCGCGCCCTTCCATGCAGAAGTCAACGTCGAAGTCGGGCATCGATACGCGCTCAGGATTCAGGAAGCGCTCGAACAGCAGGTCGTACTTCAGTGGATCGATGTCGGTGATACCCAGCGCCCACGCTACGACTGACCCGGCACCTGAGCCGCGCCCCGGACCCACCGGCACACCGTTATCACGCGACCAGCGGATGAAGTCGGCGACGATGAGGAAGTAACCGGCAAAGCCCATCTGACAGATCACGCCGATTTCGGTGTCGAGCCGTGCGCGGTAACGGTCGTGCTCGGTGCTGTCAGCAAGATCCGGCGCCGTGAGCCGCTGCGCCAGACCACGCTCGGATTCGCTGCGCAGGAAGTCATTGGGCGTCGAACCCGCTGCGACCGGGTAATCAGGGAGCCGCGCTTTACCAAGCTCCAGAGTCAGCGAGCAGCGACGCGCAATCTGTACCGTGTTTTCGAGCGCCTCGGGCAGATCGGCGAATAGCTCGACCATCTCGGCGGCGCTGCGCAGGTATTGCTGTGGCGTGTAGCGTCGTTCGCGAGCGGGATCGCCGAGCTGGCTGCGGCCATGGATGCAGACACGCACTTCGTGCGCCTCGTAGTCCTCAGCGCGAAGAAAGCACACCTCGTTGGTCGCGACTACCGGCACTGAACGGCGCGCGGCAAGATCCACTGTCGCCTGATTGAGTTGCGCTTCACCGGGACGAGCCAGTCGCTGCACTTCCAGGTAGTAGCGGTCACCGAACAGATCGAGCCAGCGTGCCAGCGCACCATCGGCCAGCTCTTCGCGGCCGTTGGCCAGCAGCCGCCCCACATTGCCCTGACCCGCTCCGGACAATGCGATCAGACCGCGAGTAGTTTCCGGTGTGAGCCAGGGATAAGCGATGAGCGGGTCGCTGCGCTGCTGACCCTCGAGCCACGCTCGCGAGATCAGTCGGGTCAGATTGCGATAGCCCTCGGTGTTCTGGCACAGCAGACGCAGTCGCGTCGGACCCTGGCGATCGTCCGGCTCGCGCACCCCCAGATCCACGCCGATGATCGGTTGCACACCGGCCTTGAGCGCGGTGCGATAGAACTTCAGCATGCCGAACAGGTTGTACAGGTCGGTGACCGCGATCGCGGGGCTCCCCTCGGCCTGCACGGTCTCGATCAGCTGCGGAATACGCACCACGCTGTCGCGGAGCGAATATTCCGTATGCACGGCGAGGTGGACGAAAGACTGGCTCATGCAGTGGCTGCGGGGTCAGAGTCGCTCGAAAGCGCGAGCAGCGATTTTACCGGAGCGAAGCTGCGTCGATGGGCCAAAGAAGGGCCGAGGCGCCGCAGGGCCTCCAGATGCTCTGCCGTCCCATAACCCTGATGCTGGCTGAAGCCGTAGCCGGGATGGTGCTGCTCCAGTTGCAGCATCAAGGCATCGCGATGGGTCTTGGCGAGGATGGATGCTGCACTGATGCTCGGCTCGGTGCGATCGCCGCCGATCACAGTTTCGACGCTGCAATCTGGAAAAAGATCAAGGACTTCAGGCGCCTTATTACCATCGATTCTGATGATTGACGGGGGCCTGGAGAGCGCTGCCAGCGCACGCCGCATGGCCAGCAAGGTGGCCTGCAGGATGTTCAGCGAATCGATTTCCGCAACACTGGCCTCAGCCACCGACCAGGCCAAGGCCGACTCGCGGATCAACGGCGCCAGATGCTCGCGCTGACGAGCGCTGAGAAGCTTGGAGTCGCGCAGCCCCGCCACCGGTCGCAGCGGATCGAGCATCACCGCCGCCGCCACCACCGGACCGGCCAGCGGCCCACGTCCCGCCTCGTCGACCCCCGCCAGCCAGACGCTCATGCGCCGATGCCAATACGGCGTAGCACGGCCGCTGCCGCCCGGCGCGCGCCATCCACTCGCAGCGAGCGATGAATGTCAGTGAAACGCTCCCGCAGCGCTTCATGGTGCGCACCGGCTCCTAGCAACTCCTGCAGCGCGTCGGCCAGCGCAGCCGGCTGCACGGCATCCTGAAAAAATTCCGGCACCAGCGGCTCACCAGCCAACAGGTTTGGAAGCGAAAAATATGGCAGCTTGACCAGCCGGAACCATCGCAGCAGCGCCGCGGTCAACGACCCGAAACGATAGACCACTGCCATCGGACACTTGCATAGCAGCGCCTCGAGGGTCGCGGTCCCGGAGGCGACCAGCGCAACGTCCGCGGCCTGCAACACCAGTCGCGCCTGCCCGTCCAACAGACGCAACCCTGAAGGCATTGCGCCAGCACCCTCGAAAGCCCCGCGTGCCGCCGTCGAGGCCATGGGAGCCAGAAACTGAAGCGATGGATCGCGCTGCGCCAGCAGTCGCGCCGCGGCCAGCATATCGGGTGCCAGTCGTTGTACTTCGCCGCTCCGGCTACCCGGCAGCAGCGCGACGACACGCGCCTGAGCATCAATGCCCAGCGCCAGACGCGCCTGTGTTCGCTGCGACTCCAGCGGGATCTGGTCCGCCAGCGGATGTCCGACGAACTCCGCCTCCACGCCGTGCCCAGCGTAGAACGGCGGCTCGAACGGCAGCACGCAAAGCACCAGGTCGCAGGAACGATGCATGTCGCGGGCACGCCCCTGCCGCCAGGCCCATAGCTGCGGACTCACGTACTGCACGGTACGCACCCCGCGCTCTTTGAGCTGGCGTGCCAAACCGACATTGAAGCTGGGCGCGTCGATACCGACGAACACGTCGGGCTGCCATGCACTCACTTGCTCGACCAATCGCCGACGCAGCCGCCACAGTCGCGGCAGATGCCGCAGCACCTCAAACAAGCCCATGACCGCGAGCTCTTCAGACGTCGCCAGCGCCTGACATCCCGCTGCTTGCATGCGCGGCCCGGCGACGCCGCGGAATTCCGCCTGCGGATGGCGCTCGCGAATGGCTGCGATGAAGGCTGCGCCAAGCGCATCACCCGAGGCTTCACCGGCGACGATAGCGATTCGCAGCGGCTTAGACTGGGGTGGATCGACATGCATAGGATCGGCAACCATGATGGGCAACGCCGCTCACTGTAACAGCGCGGACGATGCGACGTGACAGCCCGAAGCGTCCCGCCGCCGACCGCCGCTCAACGCACCAGACTACGTTCCGAGGCGCCGATGAATTCCACGAAGATGGCCAGCTCCGGCTGCTCCGGCACCAAGGCTGCCAGCTGCTGCTGCGCCTCGGCCAGCGGCAAATCGCGCCGGTACAGCGTGCGGTAGGCTTCCTTGATATTGCGAATCTGCTGAGCACTGAAGCCGCGCCGCTCAAGCCCCTTGCTGTTGATCGAGTGCGGCTGCGCGGGCTGACCCACGGCCATGACATACGGCGGCACGTCGCGCGTCACCGCGCAATTATTGGCGATGAAGGCATGGGCTCCAATCTGGCTGAACTGGTGCACGCCGGAGAAGCCACCCATGATGACCCAGTCGCCGAGCTTCGCATGTCCGCCCAGCGTGGCATTGTTGGCCATCACGATGCGATTGCCCAGCCGGCAATCATGAGCGACGTGCGTATAGCTCATCAGTAGGTTGTCAGAGCCGATACTAGTGACGCCCTCATCATGCGTGGTACCGCGATTGACGGTGCAGAACTCGCGGAACACATTGCGGTCACCGATTTCAAGTCGCGTCGGCTCGCCTTTGTATTTCAGGTCCTGCGGCGCTTCGCCAATCGAGGCGAACTGGAACACCACATTGTCTTCACCCAAGGTCGTATGACCGGTGATGACGGCACTCGGCCCCACACGGGTTCGCGCTCCGAGCGTGACATCAGGTCCGATGACGGCGAACGGACCAATCTCAACGTCCGCACCGAGCCGTGCCTGCGGCGAAACTACAGCGCGCGGATCAATCACGACTGCTCCCCTGCCGCGGCCGGCTTCGACGTGACGCCACGGTTGGGCGCGTCGAGGTCCGGGGCCAGCATCAGATTCGCGCTGCAGACGACGTTGCCATCAACACTCGCTGCGGTCGAAAGCTTCCAGATGCCCCTGAGATTGCGTTCCAGCGTGGCGGTAAGAATCAGCTGATCACCCGCCTCCACCGGCCGGCGAAAACGCGCCTCATCGATACCGACGAAGAAGAAACGGGAATTTTCGTCCGGGTATACATCCGCGGTCACGAAGGCGAGCACGCCCGCCGCCTGGGCCAGCGCCTCAATGATCAGCACGCCGGGCATGACCGGGCGACCAGGAAAGTGCCCCGGAAAGAACGGCTCGTTGATGGTCACGTTCTTCAAAGCGCGGATGCTCTTGCCCGGCGCGATTTCCAGCACGCGATCAACCAGCAGGAAGGGATAGCGGTGCGGAAGGCGCCGGAGGATCTGCGTAATGTCCATGGCCGTTGTGTCAGTCATCGTCTGTTTCCCGTGATTCCTGGGCAGGGTTGCGAACTCCGGCAGCCCGCTCCAGCGTGGCGAGGCGTCCGGCCATTGTATCGAGCTGGCGGAACCGTGCAGCGAGGCGACGCCAGAGGCGCGCCGGCTGTGCCGGCAGACCACCCGAGTAGATGCCCGGCTGTTCAACATCACCGACAATCATGGAGTCGCCAGTGAAGGCAGCGTCGTCGCAGATGGTCTGATGACCGACGAATCCGGTGGACCCGCCGATCATGCAGCGACGGCCGATACGGGTGCTGCCGGAGATGCCCACAAACGCCGCCATGACCGTATGCTCGCCGATCACCACGTTGTGGCCGATCTGCACCTGGTTGTCGATCTTCACGCCATCGCCGATCACCGTGTCCTCAATCGCACCGCGATCGATGGTGGTGTTGGCGCCAATCTCAACGTCATTGCCAATGCGCACGCCGCCGACCTGGGGCACCTTGACCCAGCCGTCGCGATCACGCGCGAAGCCAAAGCCATCGGCGCCCAGCACCGCGCCCGGATGGATCAACACCCGCTCGCCCAGTATCACGCCGGACTCGAGAGTGACCCGCGAACGAATCTCGCTGTGGGCACCGATGTGGACATTGGCCGTGAGTACGCAGCCGGCGCCGATGCGAACACCATCGCCCAGCGTACAGCCCGGACCAATGACCACGTTTGGACCGATCTGCACGTCGGCGCCGAGTCGGGCCGTGGGATCCACGACGGCGCTGGCTGCAATGCTGCCAGCCGGGGCTGCGGTAGCAGCGGGCGTGTAGAGCAGCGCGGCGATACGCGCATAGGTGGCATACGGGTTACTGCTGACGAGCACTGCCACCGGGCAGTCGGCGGCGCTTTTGCCGTCGAGTACGACCGCAGCGGCGCGGGTTTTACCCAGCTGCGGCCGATAGAGGGGATTGGCGAGGAAACTCAGCGCTCGCGGACCGGCGCCGGCCAGAGTGCCGACATGATCGACCTCAATGGCCGGATCGCCGCGCAGCTCGCACCCGAAGCGGAGCGCGAGCTGCCCCAGCGTCCAGACCATGACGAAGCCAGTTCCGGCTGCGGAAGGCTGTGGACGGGCCGACCTTACTTCGCCGGTGCCTTGGCCGGCGCAGCCGGCTTGGGCGCCGCCGAGGTCGCAGGCTTCGGCGCTGCTGCAGCGGGTGCCGCTGCAACGGCCGGCAGTGTGGCGAGCACAGCATTGGTGATGTCCATCGCCGCCGTTGCGTAGACGATCGAGCCTTCCGCTGCCAGCACCAAGTCGAACTTCTGCGCCGCCGCGTAGTTCTGCACAACCATGCCCAACTCGTTCTGAAGGCGACCGACGATTTCGTTCTGGTGCGCGCTCAGGTCGTCCTGAAACTCAGTGGTCTTGGTCTGCAGATCGCGATTGCCGTCACGCAGTTCCTTTTCGGCACGGGTGCGCTGGTCGGCAGTCATCGTTGCGCCGTCCTTGGTCAGACGGTCTTCCTTGGCCTTCAGCGAGGCCTGCAGGTTGCCCAGTTCATTCTGCTTGGCTTCCGCTTCCTTGCGCAGCATGTCGGTGGCTGCCCTGCCCTGCGGTGACTCCTGAAGGAGACGACCGAAGTTGACCACACCGATCTTGCTTTCAGCCTGGGCCGTCGTGACAACCGAGACCATGGCGGCGCCAGCCGCAATCATTGCTATCCAAGAACGCTTCACTGAACTCTCCTGCCAACTGCAATGGCCAATTAGAACGACTGCCCGACCGTGAACTGGAAGTTCTCCGACCTGTCCGGGAAACGGGTGGTATCGCCTAGGAACTCGTTGAGCGGCACGCCGTAGCTGAACCTAAACAGTCCCAGCTGTGGCGCCAGCCACTGCACTGCAACACCCGCCGACCTCTTCAAATCATCATACTTGAATTTGTAATCGACCGGTGTAACGAGATCGCGGCCGACAAAGGTCGTCGAGTCGGTAGAAAAGACGTTGCCGATATCGAAGAACAGGCTGAACCGGGCACTGGTCTGCCAACTCAAGGGGAGCGGTATCAACAGCTCGTTCTGCGAGTTGATGCGCAGGTTGCCGCCATAGGGATTGCCGAAGCTGTCCACGGGCCCGAGTGAGGTTTCGACATAGCCGCGGACGGTATCCGGTCCGCCTGCGAACATGCGCTTGAAGGGAGCGATGGTCGTGCTGCGACCGATGGGCGCTGTATAGGCCGCCGCCGCACTGACCTGCAGCGTCCAGCGACCCCAGATCGGGAAGTACCCGATGTAGTCGTAGCTGGTCAGCCAGCTACGCGGCGCGCGCGGTCCGCTGGGCAGCGTATAGGTGATGCCTAGGTTGTGCCGATGGCCCCGATCGGCAAACAAGCCACGGTTACGCGAGTCGAACAACCAACCCGCGCTGATATCGAAGTTGGTGAACTGGGTACCGAAGAGCTGCGCGGAGCTGGAGAGCGTCGTGCCATCGTTCAGGTAGAAGGTGCTGAGCAGCTCGCGCGAATAAGCGTTGCCGTTGTTCTGCACCCACTCGACGGCCTGCTGCGCGCTGCTGTTGGCATAAGTGAGCAAGTCCAGATGCGAGATATTGCCGCCGGCACTGACGCGCTGGAACTCGGTCACTGGATAGCCGTAGGTCACACCGAGCGAGAAGTTCTTGGAGTCGAAGGCCGATGACTGCGAAACGAACTGCGTCGACTCGCGGTAGCTCAGCTGGGTGGTACGCGCTACGCCGTCCACAGTCCGATAAGGATTGGTATGCGAGAAACTGTAGACACGGCCATAGCGACCGGAGTCGAGCTGCACGGCCACACTGTTACCGGTGCCCATGAAATTGCTGTCGCTGAAGTTACCGTTCAGCAGGAACCCTTGGGACGCCGAATAGCCGATACCACCGCCGACCTGAGCACTGGGACGTTCCTTGACCTTGAAGGTCACATCGACGAGGTCGGGCGAGCCGGCGACGCGGTCGGTGTTGAACTCCACTTCCTCGATGAAGGGCTGCTGCTGCAGACGCTGCTTGGAGCGCTCGAGCGCAACATTGGAAAGCAGCGAACCCTCGAGCTGGCGCAGTTCGCGCCGCATGGTTTCGTCATTGCTGCGCGTGGTGCCGGTGAACTTGATCTCCCGCACGTAGACGCGGTTGCCGGGCTCCACGTACATGGTCAGCGACACTTCGCGCTTGTCTTCGTCGATGTCCGGAACCGGCTCCACCTTGGCGTAGAAAAAGCCCTCGGCGCCGAGCCGGTTCTTGATCAGATCCTCAGTGATCGTCAGGACCTTGTGCGAATACATCTGTCCCTTCTGCACCAGCAGCAGGCGACGGATTTCGTCTTCGCCCACGATCATGTCACCCGCGAGCTTCACGTCGCCGATCTTGTAGGTCAGACCCTCAGTGATGCTGACGGTGATGAAGACGTCTTCGCGATCCGGCGCTACGGCCACCTGCACCGAATCGATGCGCATGTTGGCGTAGCCGCGGTCCTGGTAGAACTGCTGCAGCTTTTCGAGGTCGCTCTGCAGTGACTCGCGCGAGTAGCGATCGCCCTGTTTGTACCAAGTGTTCCAGCTCGGGGTCTTGAGGGTCAGCGAACTGAGGATCTCCGAATCCTTAAAGGCGGTGTTGCCGACGATGTTGATCTGGCGGATCTTGGCGCGCGAACCTTCTTTGATGTCGATGTTGATCTTGACCCGGTTGTTTTCCAGGCTCTCGACCTTCGTCTCGACGTTCACCGCATACTTGCCACGGCTGTAGTACTGATCGGTCAGGTACTGCTGCAGGTCACTGAGCGTCGAGCGGTTGAAGGTCTTACCGGCCGCCAGCCCGACCTGACGGAGGGACTTCTGCAGATCCTCGGTCTTGATGTCGCTGTTGCCTTTGATTTCCACGCTCTCGATTGAGGGACGCTCGCGCACCACGACCAGCAACTTGTTGCCGTCACGCCGCAGCTCGATGCTCTGGAAGAAACCAGTGGCAAACAGTGCGCGAATCGCCTCGCGCTCACGCTGCCCGGTCAGTCGGTCGCCGATATTCAACGGCAGGTAATTGAAGACCGTGCCTTCGGAGATGCGCTGCAGCCCCTCGACCTTGATCTCGCCCACGGTGAACTCGGGCTCTGCGGCCTGCATCGCAGGCGCAACGAATGCGCCGCCGACCAGAGCAACCAGCAGCCACAGACTCTTCAACGCGCCACTGTTCTTGCGCACTCGCCACCGACCTTTGTGGAAATCAACCGAACTGACGCGCGATATCGTTATACAGCGCGATACCCATCAGCAGAACCACCAGCATGATACCGACCTGCTGGCCGGCCAGCTGAACACGTTCTGACAGCGGGCTCCCCTTGATCCATTCTATAGCCTGCATGATGACCTGACCGCCATCCAATATGGGGATGGGCAGCAGGTTCATGAACCCCAGGGCCAGACTGATCATCACCAGGAACCACAGGAATGCCGCCGTTCCGGCCATCGCCGAATCGCCTGCCATCTGCGCGATGGACAGCGGACCGCTGATATTCCGCACCGATACCTGACCGAAGACCATGCGCCACATCAGGCGGGCCTGCAGGGCTGTCAGTTCCCAGCAGCGTTGTACCGACTTCTGCAGCGACTGTACCGGGCCCAGCGCCACATGACGCAGCAGCCGCTGATCGACGCGCGCCGGGGGCGCGGCCACATGGATGCGGCCCACCTGCTGGCCACCCACCTCTTCAGCGAGCACCTGGACGGTGACTGTCTGCTCGGCCTGACCGCGGCGGATGCGCATCTGTACCGATTCACCGCCGTGTGCACCGATCTGCTTGGCCAGCGCCTGAAAGTCGCGCACCGGCTCGCCGTTGACGCTCAGAACCTCATCCCCCGGCTTCAATCCGGCACTGGCGGCGGGGCCTGGCAGCACATTACCCAGCACGGGTGGAATTGGGGCCTCGAGGAAGCGCAATCCGAGTCCGCTCATCAGCGCACCGGGATCGGACAGGCGCACCCGCTCGCTGCGCTCAGGCAAATCCACTGGCAGCTCGCGCACCGCGCCCGCGCCGTCACGCACCCGCAGTTTGAGCGCATCGGTACCGCTCACGGCATCGACCAGACCCATCACCACCTGTTCGGTGCTGGTGGTCAGTTGGCCATTGACCGCCAGCACTTCGTCGCCATGCTGCAGGCCCGCGCGACCCAGAGGCGTGGCCTCAGCGATATCGCCGACCACCGGACGCACCTCGGTCACGCCACTGGCCCACAACATGCCGGCCAGAACGAGGATTGCGAAGATGAAGTTGAAGGCCGGACCAGCCAGCAGCACAGCGATACGCTGCCAGTGCGGACGCCGCCCGAAGGCACGATTCATCTCTTCCGGCAGCACCGGACCGTTGCGCTCGTCCAGCAGCTTGACGTAGCCGCCGAGCGGCACCAGACCGAGGACGTACTCGGTTTGATCAGGACCGGCTACGCGCTGCCACAGCGGTCGCCCGAAGCCGACTGAAAAACGCAGTACCTTGAAGCCCAGCTTGCGGGCCACCCAGTAATGGCCAAACTCGTGCACCGTCACCAGCAGGCAGACGGCTACTAGAAACGCCAGCAAATGCTGCCAGGAGACGCTCACGGTGCGCGGCCGCCAAGACGGTACAGCCGGTGCGGCGCGGCGATGCCTTGCACGGCGCGCGCACGCGCCTCAGCGTCGGCCGCCAAAACTGCGGCGAGATCCTGCGATTGTCCACCCGAGAACTGATCCATCACATCTGCAATGACCGCTGGAATATCCCCAAAGTTCAATCGCTTGGCCAAGAAAGCTTCGACTGCGACTTCATCCGCAGCATTCAGCCAAACGCTGGCCAGACCACCCGCCTGAGCCGCTGCACGGGCCAGCGCCAGAGCGGGAAATCGCTCCAGATCCGGGGCCCGGAAGTTGAGCTGTCCGGCCTTGAGCAAGTCCAAGAATTCTACACCGGCGGGAATGCGCTCGGGCCAAGCCAGCGCCTGCGCGATCGGGGTACGCATGTCGGGCGAGCCGAGCTGCGCCAGCGTCGATCCGTCCACGAATTCAACGAGTGAGTGGACCACGCTTTCGGGATGGATCAGCACTTCGATGTCATCAGGCGGCATGCCGAAGAGCACTGCCGCTTCAATGAGTTCCAGCCCCTTGTTCATCAGGCTTGCGGAGTCGACCGAGATCTTCGCGCCCATCGACCAGCGCGGATGGGCCACCGCCTGCTCCGGCGTGGCCGTACCGATGGCCGCAGCGGGCCAGTCTAGGAAAGGCCCACCCGAGGCTGTGAGCAGCAGACGGCGCACCCCTGCACTGCGCTGACCGACCTGCCAGACCGGCGGAAGGCACTGGAAGATCGCATTGTGTTCACTGTCGATGGGTATCAGCTCAGCGCCCGAGCGCCGCACGGCATCGAGCAGCAACGCGCCAGCCATCACCACGGACTCTTTATTCGCGATCAGCAGCCGCTTGCCGGCCTGCGCTGCCGCCAGAGTCGAGGGCAGCCCGGCTGCTCCACTGATGGCGGCCATGACTACCGCCGCATCGGAATCGCGCGCCAGCTCGGCCAGCGCCTCAGGACCCGACAGCACTTCGGTCGAGCATCCTTCAGTGCGCAGTTGCTGGGCCAGCTCGCGTGCAGCAACGGGATCGGCCAGAGCCGCTCGCGCGGGACGGAACTGCAGACACTGCTGCGCGAGTCCGGCCACATCGCTCCGGGCCGCGAGAGAAATGACGCGGTAACGATCGGGATGGCGGGCCAGCACATCGAGCGTGCTGCGACCGATGCTGCCGGTGGAACCGAGCACACAGACGCCAATCACGCGCCCGCCCCCAGCCAGATCAGCGACAGACACATGACCGGTGCGGCGGCAGCGATGCTGTCGATGCGATCCAGCACACCGCCATGACCGGGCAACAGATGGCCGCTATCCTTCAGGCCATTGGCCCGCTTGAGCAGGCTCTCGAACAGATCACCGACCACCGAAAAACCGGCGCTCAGCATGGCCAGTCCGACAAAAGGCCAGCGCGCAAAAGGCAGCCAGAGAGTCGCCAGCAACGACAGCGCGAGAACCAGCAGCAGCCCGCCAACAACGCCTTCCCAGGTCTTGCCCGGTGACACGCGAGGCGCGAGTTTGTGGCGCCCGAAGGCACGGCCGGCAAAGTAGCCGCCCGTATCCATGGCCGATGAGATGCCGGCGATGAGCAGAACCTCGCGTACGCCGTTGGGCCATTCACCAGCAATGCGCAGCAGTGTGGTGACAGCGGGCACCAGCACACAAAGACCTGCCAGAGCAGCCGGCCAGCGGCCAATACGCGCTGGCGCTCGTCCTACCCAGAGCAGAGCAATCAGCCACCAGAGCACGGCAAAGCGCAGCAGCCACTCGAAATGATCGGGCGCCCAAAGATATTTGCGCGTGGCCGTGCATCCGCCCAGCACCAGCAGCACATAGCCCAGACGTGCGGCAGTGCTCGGCAATTGCAGGAAGGCCGACCATTCCCAGGCCGCACCGAGCACCAGCAGGCCGAGCACAGCACCGAAGTAGGCTGGATCGGGCTGCGCCAGCGCTCCAATGAGCACCGCGCATAGCACCACCGCAGTGATGATCCGCATGCGCATCAGTGCTGCCCCGCCTGACTGCCAACCACCTGTGCACCGGTCAGCCCAAAGCGCCGCTGCCGCGTGGCGAACTGCTGAAGCGCAGCGTCGAATGCGGCCTCGTCGAAATCCGGCCAGAGCGTGTCCGTGAAGTACAGCTCGGAGTAAGCGATGTTCCACAGTAGGAAATTGGAGATGCGCTGTTCGCCGCCGGTGCGGATGAACAGATCGGGCTCCGGCAATCCCGCCAACGAGACCTCACCGGCCACAGCGGCTTCGTCGATCTGCTCAGAACGCAACTCACCGCGCACACAGCGCTCGGCCAAGGTGCGCGCCGCACGCATCAGATCGTTTCGGCCACCGTAGCTAACAGCCACTTGGAAGCTGAGCTGATGATTGGCTGCCGTTCGCTGCTCGGACTCGGCCATGCGTGCACGCAGAGCCGGTTCAAGCGAGTCACGATCACCGATGAAGCGCAAACGCACGCCGTTTTCCAGCAAGGAGCCGGTGTCGCTTTCCAGCGCGTCAAAGAAAAGATTCATCAGGCCACTGACCTCGGCCGACGGCCGTCGCCAGTTCTCGCTGCTGAAGGCATACACAGTGAGCGCTTCGATGCCGTAATGCCGGCAGCGGCGGATGCACATGCGCACCGGCTCCAGCCCGTGCTGGTGGCCGCTGCTGCGCGGCAGACCGCGTGCCTCGGCCCAGCGGCCGTTGCCATCCATGATCACAGCGATGTGACGCGGCAGCGTCATGAGCTGACAGGGAGCGCCCGCGGCGCTCAGACCTGCAGGATCTCCTTTTCCTTGGCCGCCATCACCTGCTCAAGATCAGCGATGTGCTTGTCGGTCAGCTTCTGGATATCTTCAGCCGCCTTGCGCTCCTCGTCCTGCGAGATGAGCTTTTCCTTCTGCATCTCTTTGAGGTCGGCAAGCACATCGCGCCGCACGTTGCGCACCGCGACGCGCGCGTTCTCGCATTCCTGCTTCACGATCTTGATGATGTCGCGACGCCGCTCCTCGGTGAGCGGAGGTAACGGCACACGAATCACGGTGCCGGCCGTCATCGGCGTAAGGCCGAGATCGGATTTGTAGATCGTCTTTTCGATGGCCTGCACCATGGACTTCTCCCACGGCGAGACCACGATGGTGCGGGCGTCTTCGATCGCGATATTGGCCACCTGAGACAGCGGAACATCCGAGCCGTAATAATCGACCTTCAGGTGTTCGACTAAGCTCGGGTGCGCGCGCCCGGTACGCAGCTTTTTCAGGTCACCCTGGAAAACCTGCACACACTTCTGCATCCGCGCAGTGGCGTCTTTCTTGAGGTCGTCAATCATGAATGGGTTCTCCTCCGGAGGCGTTCCGGCTCAGGAATGAGTGACCAGAGTACCGACGTCGACACCCTGCATGATGCGCAGCAGGTCGCCGTGGGTGTTGAGGTTGAACACGCGCAAAGGCAGCTTGTGGTCGCGGCACATAACGATGGCGGTGGCATCCATGACGTTCAGCCGCTCGGCCAGGACCTGATCGAAGGTCAGCCGCGGATAGTGCCGGGCGTCGGGATTGCGCATCGGGTCATCGCTGTAGATGCCGTTAACCTTGGTGGCCTTCAGCAGCAGGTTGGCCTCGATCTCGATGGCGCGCAAACTGGCCGCGGTGTCGGTGGTGAAGAACGGATTGCCGGTGCCGGCCGCGCAGATCACCACGCGCCCCTTTTCCAGATGCCGCACAGCGCGCCGGCGGATGTAGTCTTCGCACACTTCGTTGATGCGGATGGCCGACATCACGCGGGCATACACACCCAACGACTCCAGCGCGTCCTGCATTGCCAGCGCATTCATGACCGTGGCCAGCATGCCCATCTGATCGGCGGTCACGCGGTCCATGCCGGCGCGGGCAAGACCTGCACCGCGGAAGATATTTCCGCCGCCAATTACCACCGCCACCTGGTTGCCGAGCTGCTGCACATCGCGCAGCTCACCAGCCACCCGCTTGATCATCTGCGGGTCGATGCCGTAGTCAGCATCGCCCAACAAAGCCTCACCCGAAAGCTTGACGAGGATCCGCTGTCCCGTTGGCGGTCGCGCGACGCTATTCATGTCAAAGCTCCCATGGTCTTCAAAATCCAGTGTGCCACAAAAGAAACCCCGCACAGGGCGGGGTTTCGGCGGTCAGTTGGCGCCGCGCGCCGCCTCCACCTGTTTTTGAATTTCGGCGACGTAGTCTTCCTTGACCTTTTCGATTCCGGCGCCGACCTCAAAGCGGGTGAATGACGTGACCTTGGCGTTGGCCGACTTCAGCAGCTTCTCCACCGTCAGCTTGTCGTCCTTGACGAACAGCTGAGTGAGTAGCGCCTGTTCAGCGAACACCTTGGCGACCTTACCCTCGACGATCTTGCCAAGCATCTCTTCCGGCTTGTTGGCGTTCTTCGGATCGAGCTTCATCTGGTCGATGGCAA
Organism: Gammaproteobacteria bacterium; assembly: GCA_947452065.1. Taxonomy (GTDB): domain Bacteria; phylum Pseudomonadota; class Gammaproteobacteria; order Steroidobacterales; family Steroidobacteraceae; genus FEN-1191. The sequence continues at coordinate 108,191 of CANGBB010000001.1, read as the reverse complement.
TGGTGCGCTCGCGCGCCAGCTCATCCGCCGGCACCTCGGCACTGCTGAGGAAGCGCGGGTTGGAAGCCGCCACCTGCATGGCCAGATCGCGGGCCAGATCCTCGCTGCCACCTTCAGTGGCCACCAGCGTCCCGATGCGCGAACCGTGCAGGTAAGCGCCGAGGAAGCCGCTGCTGGAAGTCAGAGCGACACGACGGAGCGAAATGTTCTCGCCGATCTTGGCAACCAGCGCACGACGACGTTCGTCGACCGTCTCGCCGCTGGGCAGGCGGGCTTCACCCAGCGCTGCGACATCCGTGAGCTTGCCGGCCAGCGCCACCTTGCCGACAGCAGCGGCAAATTCGCGGAACTCAGCCTCACGCGCCACGAAGTCCGTTTCGCAGTTGACCTCGACCAGCACCGCAGTGCGGCCGTCGGTCGACTTCTCCACGATGACCACGCCTTCGGCAGCAACGCGGGCGGCCTTCTTGTCAGCCTTGGCCAAACCCTGCTTGCGCATCAGTTCGGCGGCCGCATCCAGATCGCCGCCGGTCTCAACCAGCGCCTTCTTGCACTCCATCATGCCCGCGCCGGTCCGCTCGCGGAGCTGCTTCACCTGTTCAGCAGTGATGCTCATGCCGATTACCTGCGACCCGGGCGAGGAGCCGCCGTGGTGGAGCGCTTGCGCACCGAGGCGCTGACGCTGCCAGCCGCCGACGAATCGCCGCTGTCTTCGACATCCACATCAAGTTCGGCAACGGCATCAGCCGCCGGAGCGACCTCAGCCTGAGCGGCAGCCGGACGACGACGCGCAGCCGGAGCTGGCGCACCGGCGCGGCGGGCACGACCCGGAGCCTGCGGACGGCCGCGGCCCTTGTCCTCGCGCGGACGGGGATTGCCCTGCTCGTCGAGTTCGACGAAGTCATCCTCGCCGACCGAGACGGCCGGCACGCTGGCCTTGCCTTCCAGCACGGCGTCCGCCATGGCGGCGCAATACAGCTGGATGGCGCGCATAGCGTCATCGTTGCCGGGGATGACCATGTCGACGTTGTCAGGGGAGCAGTTCGTGTCCACCACCGCGACCACGGGGATGCCGAGCTTCTTCGACTCATGGAGAGCAATGTGCTCGTGGCCGACGTCGATGACGAACAGCACGTCCGGCAGATTTTCCATCGCCTTGATGCCGCCGAGGCTCTTTTCGAGCTTGATCATCTCGCGGCGAAGCATCGTGGCTTCTTTCTTGCCGCGCTTTTCGATGGCGCCGGAAGCAGTGAGCTCCTGCAGTTCGGCCAGCCGCTTGATTGATCCGCGGATGGTCTTGAAATTGGTCAGCATGCCGCCCAGCCAGCGCTGGTTGACATAGGGCATACCGCAACGGGTGGCTTCCGCGGCGACAGCGTCGCGCGCCGAGCGCTTGGTGCCGACAAACAGCGCCGTGCCGCCGTCAGCAACCATCCGCTTCAGGAAGGCCACGGCCTCCGCGAACATCGGCTGGGTCTTTTCCAGATTGATGATGTGGATATTGTTGCGTTCACCAAAGATGAACGGGGCCATCTTCGGGTTCCAGAAACGGGTCTGATGTCCGAAATGGACGCCCGCTTCCAGCATCTGTCGCATTGACACACTGGACATAGCTCTACTCCTTGTCGGGTTGTGGCCTCCGCGCATCCTTGACGGCAATCCCTTCGTCTGGGACACCCGGCCGCAAGTGCTTGATGCGCGTGTGGATTACGTTGCCAAAAAAGGCCGCGCTTTATACCATGAGTTTTGCCCGTGAACAACGCGCCCGGCCTAGAGAATCCCTACCCATGCTCCGATCCGCCCAAGTCCGCCCCAAGACCCCCGAAGAACAGGAAAGATTGCGCCGCTCCGGCCGTCTGGCCGCGGATGTCCTGGACATGATCGGTGAGCACGTCCGGGCCGGGGTCAGCACGGACGATCTGGACAGGATCTGCAACGAATTCATCGTCAAAAGCCAGAAAACCATACCGGCCAATGTGGGCTACCGGGGCTTTCCCAAGACGGTCTGCACCTCGGTCAACCACGTGGTCTGCCACGGCATCCCCAATGAGAAGGTGCTGCGCACCGGGGACATCGTGAACATCGACGTGGCGGTCATCGACGACGGCTTTCATGGCGACACCAGCCGGATGTACTACGTCGGCGAACCCTCGGTGCTGGCGCGCCGGCTCAGCGAAGTTTGTCGCGAGGCCATGTTTCGCGGCATTTCCGTGGTGCGCCCGGGTGCGCATCTGGGCGACATCGGTCACGCGATCCAGATGCACACCGAGGCCGCGGGGTTCAGCGTGGTGCGCGAATACTGCGGCCATGGCATCGGTCGCGTGTATCACGAGGAACCGCAGATCCTGCACTACGGTCAGCCCGGCACGGGCATGGAACTGAAGGCCGGCATGGTCTTCACCATCGAGCCCATGATCAACGCCGGCAAGCGGCACACCCGTGTGCTGCCCGACGGGTGGACGGTGGTCACCAAGGACCATTCGCTGTCGGCCCAATGGGAACACATGGTGCTGGTGACCCCCGATGGCCACGAAATCCTGACCCTGAGTGCAGCCGAGCGCTCCGGACAGCTGGCGGTGCCGGCATGAGCGGCGCTGATGACACTCTGGCCGCGGAGCAGAACGGCAACGGGACGCGGACCACCGTGGACTGGCCGCTGCTCAAGCGCGTGCCGGCAGTTTTAGCCGCGGACGGCACCATCGAACACTGTCGCAAACTCCGTCAGCAGGCTCGCGAGGAACTGCAGCAGCGCTTCGTGGAGAACGAATCCGTCGAGTCGCTGGTGCGCGCTGGCGCCGCCTTCCTCGATGCGCTGCTGGTCGGGCTCTGGCGCCAGCGTCTGACGAGCGCGCTGGCCGACCGCCTCTGCCTGGTCGCTGTGGGCGGCTATGGGCGTGGCGAACTTCATCCCTGGTCAGATGTGGACATCATGGTGCTCTGTCCGGCGGCGCTAAGCGACGCGGAGCACGCCGAGATTTCAGCACTGATCACCTTCCTTTGGGATGTCGGCATCGAAGTCGGCCACAGCGTTCGCACTGTCAAGGAATGCTCTGAAGAAAGCGCGCGTGATGTCACCGTCATCACCACGCTGATCGAATCGCGCTATCTGGCCGGCGAGTCCGAACTGCTGCGCGAGATGCGCAATGCACTGGCACCGGAGCATGTGTGGCCAGTGCGCGAATTTTTCGAAGCCAAGGTCCGTGAGCAGCTGGAGCGGCACCTCAAGGCCAACGACACCGGCTTCAACCTCGAGCCCAACATCAAGAACGGCCCTGGCGGACTGCGCGACATCCAGACGATTGCCTGGGTCGCGAAGCGACACTTCGGCGCTGAGTCACTCGACGAACTGGTGACGCATGGATTCCTCACGCCGGGCGAATTGCGCCGCCTGAAGCAGGCGCAGTCGCTGCTGTGGAAGATTCGCTATGGTCTGCATGTGCTCACCGGCCGCCGCGAAGACCGGCTGTTGTTCGACTACCAGATCAAGCTGGCGCAGAGCTTCGGTTATGAAGACGCCACTTACACACTGGCCGTCGAACAGCTGATGCAGCGCTACTACCGCACCGTCATCGACGTGAAGCTGCTCAATGAAATGCTGCTGCAGCTGTTCCGCGAGGCCATTCTCGGTGCACAGGCGGCGCCGGAGCCGCTGAACGCGCGCTTCCAGATCCGCGACAACTATCTGGAGATCGTCGACGACGAAGTCTTCAGCCGCACACCATCAGCAATGCTCGAGCTTTTCGTGCTGCTGCAGCAGAACCAGCAGCTGCGCGGAGTGCGCGCCGGTACGATCCGCGCCCTGGCCCGCGACCTGTGGCTAATCGACGAGGAATTCCGTCAGAACCCCCGCCATCACCGGTTGTTCATGGACATTCTGCGTGCGCCGCGCGGCGTGACGCACGAACTGCGACGCATGAACGACTATGGCGTGCTGGGTCGCTATATCCCCGCGTTCGGCCGCATCGTCGGTCGCATGCAATACGACCTGTTCCATGCCTATACCGTGGACGCGCATACGCTGTTCGTGGTCAGCAACGCCCGCCGCCTGGCGATACCGCAGTTCGATCATGAGCTGCCGCTGGTGTCGCAAATCATGCAGCAGCTGCCGAAGCAGGAAATCGTTTACCTCGGCGCCCTCTTCCACGATATCGCCAAGGGTCGCGGTGGCGATCATTCCGATCTCGGTGCCGTCGATGCCGAAGCGTTCTGCCTCGAGCAGGGCATGTCACGCTATGACGCGCGCATCGTGGCGTGGCTGGTCAAGAACCACTTGGCATTGTCGAGCACCGCGCAAAAGCAGGACATCAACGACCCGCAGGTGATCGCCGACTTTGCGCGGCATGTCGGCGACGAGGCGCACCTCGACTACCTTTACGTCCTGACCTGCTCGGACGTACGCGGCACGAATCCGAAGCTGTGGAATTCCTGGAAGGGTTCGCTGTTCCATGACTTCTACCAGAAGGTGAAGCGCGCATTACGCCGCGGACTGGAAAGCCCGGTGGACCCGGACGAACTGATGCGGGAAAACCAGGCCAGCGCGCGCGTGCTACTGGCAGAGGCCGGCGTTGCGAGCGAGGCCATCGACCGGACTTGGGAGCGCTTTGGCGCGGAATATTTCCTGCGCTACGCGCCGGATGAAATCGCGCTGCACACCCAAGTGCTGGCCAGCAAGGCCGCCATTGCCGATGAAGCCGTGGTGTCGGTGCGCTCCGAGACCGAGCGCGGCACCAGCGCGGTGATGATCTACGCCCCACACCGCCGACACGGTTTTGCACGCGCTACGGCAGTGCTCGATCAGCTCGGCCTGAACATCGTCGACGCCCAGATCGCCGCGCTCGACAAAGGCTTCTCGCTCGACACCTACCATGTGCTCGAGGAAGACGGCACGCCGATCACCGACAGCGAAAGGCTGCAAGAAATCGAGCGCGCGCTGTGGACCTCGCTACAGCAGCCGCAGGATGCCCCGATGTCCGTGTCGCGGCGCGCTTCGCGTCAGGCGCGCGTTTTCAAGACGGCCCTGCAGGTGGCAATCAGCGTCGATGAGCGCAATCGCCGCTCAGTGCTGGAACTGGTGGCCGGTGACCGCCCGGGTCTGCTCTGCGACATTGGCAAGGTGCTGTGGGAAGAGCGTGTGGAGTTGCAGGCCGCGAAGATCGGCACCTTCGGTGAGCGCGCCGAAGACGTGTTCTACATCACCGATCGTGCGCTGCAACCACTGGATGCAGCCGCCGCCGAAAGGCTACGCATCCGCCTGGCTGAGACGCTGGGCGCACCGCGTGCCGCAGCGTGATGAAGCACGGTTCACTGCAATGCCCGTATTCGCATGAACCCTGATCTGCAGCGACTGCAAGCCTATCCTTTCGAGCGTCTGGCAACGCTGCTCAAGGGCAGCACGCCGCCCGCCTCGCTCGCGCACATCGGCATGTCGATCGGCGAACCGCGTCATGCACCGCCACGACTGGTGCTCGATGCGCTGGCCGCAAACCTTCACGAACTGGGCAGCTATCCGGCCACCAAGGGCCTGCCGGTGCTGCGCGAAGCGATCGCGGCCATGCTTGCGCGCCGCTACCTGCCAGTTGGAGCCAGCGTCGATCCCGACACCATGGTGCTGCCGGTCAATGGCACTCGCGAGGCGCTGTTTTCCTTCGTCCAAGCTTGCGTCACACGCAAGCCCGGGGCGCTGGTGGCCATGCCCAATCCCGGCTACCAGATTTATGAAGGGGCTGCCTTGCTGGCCGGCGCCGAGCCCTATTACCTCAACACCACTGCCGCGACGCGTTTCCTGCCGGATCTGGACGCGGTACCGTCGGCGATCTGGGATCGTGTGCAGCTGCTCTTCCTGTGCTCGCCGGGCAATCCCACGGGCGCGGTGATGTCCCTGGATTACCTGCGACACGCATTGCACCTGGCCGAGAAGCATGACTTCCTGATCGCCGGTGACGAGTGTTACGCGGAACTGTATCTAGACGAATCACGTCCGCCGCCGAGTCTGCTGCGCGCCGCTTGGGAAACGGGACGCCAGCGTTTCGAACGCTGCGTGGTATTTCATAGCCTGTCCAAGCGTTCCAGTGTGCCCGGCCTCCGCTCAGGCTTCGTGGCCGGTGATCCGGCTTTGCTCCGTCCCTATCTGCAATACCGCACCTATCACGGCTGCGCGATGCCGGTGCCCACGCAACTGGCCAGCGCCGTGGCCTGGCAGGACGACGCACACGTCGCCGCAAGCCGTGCGCTCTATCAGGAAAAATTCGCCCGCGTGCTGCCGATCCTGCAGCCAGTGATGAATGTCCCGCAACCGGACGGCGCCTTCTATCTCTGGGCCGACGTGGGCGGCGATGACACCACCTTCACGCGCCGTCTACATGAGGCGCGGAATCTCACCATCCTGCCCGGCTCATTCATGGCACGTCAGCATGACGGCCTCAATCCGGGTAGCGGACGCGTACGCATCTCGCTGGTGGCCGGCGTAGATGAGTGTGTCGTAGCCGCAGAACGTATTCGCCAATTCATTTCAGGAACCTGATCCAAGCATGAACACCGCCGAGCTACAGCAGACCATCGAGGCCGCTTTCGAGGACCGCGCACAGATCAGCCCGGGCAAAGTCCCCGCCAAGGTCGCGGAAGCGATCGAGACCAGTATCGGGCTGCTGGATAGCGGCACGCTGCGCGTCGCCGAAAAACTTGCCGGCGAATGGGTCGTGAATCAGTGGCTGAAGAAAGCCGTGCTGCTGTATTTCCGCACCCATGACAATGTGCTGCTGGATGCGGGCTACACACGCTTCTACGACAAAGTACCGCTGAAGTATGAAAACACCAGCGTCGCAGACTTCGCCGCTGGGGGTGTGCGCGTAGTTCCCAATGCCGTCGTACGCCGCGGCTCCTTCGTCGCACCAAACGCGATCCTGATGCCCTCCTACGTCAACATCGGCGCCTACGTTGGCGAAGGCACCATGGTGGACACCTGGGCCACGGTCGGCTCCTGCGCGCAGGTGGGCAAGAACGTACACCTGTCCGGCGGCGTGGGTCTTGGCGGCGTGCTCGAACCGCTGCAGGCCAACCCGACCATCATCGAAGACAACTGTTTCATCGGCGCACGCTCGGAGATCGTCGAGGGCGTGATCGTCGGCGAAGGTTCGGTGATCTCAATGGGTGTGTACATTGGCCAGAGCACCCGTATCTACGACCGCACCACCGGCGAAGTCCTGCAGGGCCGTGTGCCTCCGGGCTCGGTGGTGGTGTCGGGCACGCTGCCGTCGAAGGACGGCACGCACAGCCTGTACGCGGCCATCATCGTCAAGCGCGTGGATGCGCAGACGCGCGCCAAGACATCGCTGAATGAACTGTTGCGAATGACGGACTGAGCGCGCGCGACGCTCAGCTTTTCAATCTGTCTTGGGTGCGGGGACGGCCGTTCTGTGCGCCGTGATCGGTCCCATCGCCGACAGAAATACAAGACACACCAGGCCGATGATCGAATCGGCCAGCAACGTCAGCGGATAGCCGTAGCGGTCTACCGCCCAGCCCTGCCACTTGGCTGAGTAAGCGATACCAAGATTCAGCAAGGCCATGTAGGCCGTGAACTGCGTGGCCGCGACGCGCGGATTGGAGACATCCATGTACAACGCTGCGCGCGCGCCATACATCAGGCCATTGGCAAAGGAATACAGCAGCGAGGTAAGCCAGAAAACGCTGATCAAGGCGGCCGGAACCACCATGCGGGCACGCAACGATTCGTCCACCGGCATGACCCAGCCTGCCTGCCACAAGGCCCAGGCCAGCCACAGCGTGATCGGCGACATGCTGATGATGAACAAGGTCAAGGCGCGCCGCCGACCGAGTCGGTCAGACAGCCAGCCGCCGATCACACAGCCAGCGGCCGCAGACACCGTGGTCCAGAGATTCAGCGCCGCGACTCGCGCGTCATCAAAGCCGAGATCCACCGCGAGCGTGTTGACGAGCGCCAGACCCAGCGCCATCGCGCCGGCTGGCAGCACCGCAAAGAACAGTCCGATCAGCGAAGCGCGTGATGAGGTAAAGGCACCCCAGACATCACGCATGAACTGACCGATCTCGGCACCAATACGCGCCAGGCCCGAGCCAGCCGCTGTGGCACGCTCCATCAAAGGCTCCTGCAGCGGCAGCACGACCAGCACGGTGACAGTCAGGATGGTCGCAGCGACAAAGTAATACGTGTTGCTGAAGCCGATGTACTGCACGAGATACAGTGCACCCGAACCACCAATCGCCTGGCCAAGATAGGCCCCCGCAAAAGTCAGTCCGCCGGCCAGGCCACGCTCGCTTTCCTTCAGCGTACCCACCGCGAGTGCATCGATGGCGATGTCCTGAGTCGCAGCAAAAACATTGTGAATGATGATCAGTGTTGTCAGCAGCCCAACATCCGCGCTGAGACCCGCAGACTGCAGCGTGAACAACGAAGCAACCATCCCGAGCTGCATAAGCAGGATCCAGATGCGCCGGCGGCCGAAGCGGTCCGAGGCGATGACATCGACGATTGGGCCCATGGCCCACTTGAATGCCCAGGGCAGATAGATTGCAGCGGTGAATGCACCGATGGCGCCGGCACTGACGCCTTGGCGCCGCATCTGCGTCGCGAGCGCGGTCGCAGCAAACCCGAGCGGGATCCCCTCTGTGATGTACAGCAGGAAGAAAGTCGCCAGTCGACCGTTGCGCGTGGCAAGCAGGTTTGGGAACTTCATTCCCACATTGTGCTTTGCCTCGGCCGGCAAAGCCAGCACGGGCCGTTTTGGCGGGTTTAGCGCCCTTGGCCCTTGCGGTGCTTCTTCGGTCTTGCTCCCAGCAACTGGATGGCCAGCGGACGACCGCGCACTTTCACCCGTGCCAGCCTCTGCAGAACTTCCTGCGGCATACCCGCGGGCAGGCGCACCAGAGTGTGATCGGCGCGGACTTTCACGCCATTGATTTCCTGACCATCCAGCCCCGCCTCGTTGGCGATGGCACCAACGATGTGACCGGGCTGCACACCATGTTCACTGCCCACCTCCAATCGGTAGGTATCCTGCGGCCCGAAGCGACCCGCCGGGCGAGGCACGGGGCGTCGCTCTGGCGCCTCCTGCGGTGCTGCGGCGCGCGACTCATCACGTGCGCCCAGCAACAGCGGCACCTTGCCCTGCGCCAGCGACGCCAAAGCTGCCGCCAATTCTTCCACCGGCGCTCCGGTCTCCTGATGCAGCTCCTCGACGATGCCGCGGTAGATATCCGCGGGGCCCGCTTCTAGGGTCGACATGACCCGCGCCTTGAATTTTTTGACTCGCGTGGCATTCACATCCGCGATGGTCGGCAGATCCATCTGCTCGAGCGGCTGCCGCGTCGCACGCTCGATCAGCCGCAGCATGTTGCGCTCGCGTGGAGCGATGAAAAGGATTGCCTCACCGCTGCGGCCGGCGCGCCCCGTACGCCCGATGCGATGGATGTAGGATTCGGTGTCGTAAGGCACGTCGTAATTCACAACATGACTGATGCGTTCGACGTCGAGACCGCGCGCCGCCACATCGGTGGCCACGAGGATGTCGATCCGCCCCGCCTTGAGCTGTGCCACCGCACGCTCGCGTTCAGCCTGCTGCATGTCGCCATTGAGCGCAGCCACCGCAAAACCGCGGGCACCGAGACGCTCCGCCAGTTCAGTAGTGACCAGTTTCGTGCGGGCGAATACCAGCATGGCATCGAAGGTCACCACCTCGAGGATGCGCGTCAGCGCGTCGAGCTTGTGCATGCCACTGACCAACCAGTAGCGCTGGCGGATGTTGGCTGCGGTGCTGGTCTTGCCGCGGATGGCGATTTCCAGCGGGTCACGCAAATGACGCCGAGTGATCTTGTGAATCGCCGGTGCCATCGTCGCGGAGAAGAGCGCTACCTGCCGCTCCTGCGGCACCTGCCCGAGGATGGCTTCCATGGCATCGACGAAGCCCATTGCCAGCATCTCATCGGCCTCATCCAGCACGACGAAACGCACACCAGCCAGCGTCAGTGCACCACGTTCCAGATGATCGATCACTCGACCGGGCGTGCCGACGATGACATGGGCGCCGCGCTTGAGCGCCGCGAGTTGTGGCCCGTAGCTCTGGCCGCCATAGACCGGCAGCACATGGAATCCTGGCATGCTGGCGGCGTATTTCTGGAACGCTTCGGCCACCTGAATGGCCAGTTCGCGCGTGGGCACGAGGACGAGAGCCTGCGGGTCACGCTGCTTCAGATCGAGGCGCGAGAGGATGGGCAATGCAAAGGCCGCTGTCTTGCCGGTGCCCGTCTGCGCCTGACCCAGCACATCACGACCCGCCAGCAACGCCGGAATGGTGGCCGCCTGCACGGGTGTAGGTGACTCATAACCGACAGCGGTGAGCGCCTGCAGGACTGGGTCGGACAGGGCCAGATCGGCGAATGTAACGGCAGGATTGACCAAGGCGCGGTGCTCCGGGAATCTTGAGGGTCCCCCTTTTACGCACTTTCCGCGCGGCGTGCTTGATTAACGCACGCTGAAGGACCGATCACACCTGCGGGACGGATTGCCGGTCCGGCGCGCCACCGCGCCGGCGGGCCACTCAGCCGTAACGACCGGTGATGTAGTCCTCGGTCGCCTTCTTACCGGGGTTGGTGAAAATACGGCTGGTGGCATCGAATTCAACCAACTCACCCAGATACATGAAGGCGGTGTAATCAGAGACGCGCGCCGCCTGCTGCATGTTGTGTGTGACGATGATCACCGTCACCTCATCACGCAGCGTTGCAATCAGTTCTTCGATGCGCGCCGTGGCGATGGGATCCAGCGCCGAAGTTGGCTCATCGAACAGCAAGATCTCCGGTCGCGTCGCCAGCGCGCGGGCAATGCACAGACGCTGCTGCTGACCACCCGAAAGCGACAGGCCGGAACTGTCCAGCCGGTCCTTCACTTCGTCCCACAGGGCCGCATGACGCAGTGCCTTTTCCACTTCCTCGGCGATACCGACACGCGAACGGCGCCCACTGACCCGCAGTCCATAGGCCACGTTCTCAAAGATCGACTTGGGGAACGGATTCGGCTTCTGAAACACCATGCCGATACGCATGCGAACCTCAATCGGATCGACGTTGCGTGCCACCAGGTTGGTGTCATCAGGGAAGAGCGTGATGCTGCCCTCGTAGCGCGTGCCGGGCGTCAGATCGTGCATACGATTAAAGCACCGCAAGAAGGTGCTCTTGCCGCAACCGGAAGGACCGATGAGCGCGGTGACCTGCTTCTCGCGGATGTCGATGTTGATCGACTTAAGCGCTTGGAAGTTGCCGTAATAGAAGTCGAGGTTCGTGGCCCGTGCCTTAATCGGCGCCGCAGCCGCCGCATTGCGCCGCGCCTCATCACCGGACAGATGCACCGCGCCCATCTGAACGGCCCGGTCCTCCGCTTCGCCCGCTTCAGGCCCGATCTTCAGGGGCCGCTCGCTCGTCATCGCCGGATTATCCATGGTTCACCAGTTGATCTTCTTGCGGAAGCGGTAGCGCACGTAGATGGCCACGCCGTTCATGAGCAGCGTCATACCGAGCAATATGGCTCCGGCCGCTGCGGCATTGACCTGGAAAGCGGGATCGGGACGTGAAACCCAGTTGAACATCTGGATCGGCATCACCGTGAACGAATCGCTGAGCCAGGTGAAATTGACGTAGGGGAAATCACCGCTCAACGGCGGCGTTGGCAGGAAGGCGATGAATGCCAGCGCGCCGATCGTGATGATCGGTGCCGTTTCACCGATGGCACGCGACAGACCGATGATCATGCCGGTGAGAATGCCACCGGTGGAATAAGGCAGCACATGGTGAGCTGTCACTTCCCACTGCGTGGCGCCCAGCGCATAAGCCGCTTCACGGATCGAACGCGGCACCGCGCGCAGCGCCTCGCGCGTAGCCACGATGACAATGGGCAGGATGAGGAGTGCCAACGTCAAGCCAGCGGTGGCAATGCTCTCGCCAAGGCTCATCTTGTAGACAAACAACCCCAGCGCCAGCAGACCGTAAATGATGGAAGGCACACCGGCCAGATTGGTGACGTTGATCTCGATGATCGCTGTGACCCAGTTCTTCGGCGCGTACTCTTCCAGATAGATGGCTGCAGCCACGCCCATTGGCATCGCCACAGCTACCGTGACCAGCATCACCAGCGACGTACCGACCCAGGCAGAGAGGATGCCGGCGCGAGTGGCGATACGCGAGGGAAATGAGGTGAAGAAATCCCACCCAAAACGACCCGCGCCGTCATGCACCAGATTCAGGAACAGCACTGCCAACGTCAGCAATGCCGCAAACAGGATGCACATGCCCAGCAACACGAAGAGACGATCTAGGAGCTTGCGGCGCCCGACCGAGGCATACAGCTGCGCGCGCGCAGTCTCTACTGCACCGGCCATCAGTACACCTCTCTGAAGCGGCGCGTGAGCATGAAGCCGGCAATGTTGAAGATCAGCGTCGTGACCATCAGCGTCAGGCCGGCGGCAAAAATCGATTGATAACCGATGCTATCGTGCGGCAGGTCACCCAAGCTCACTTGCACGATGAATGCGGTAATGGTGGCCGCCGACTCCATCGGATTCCAGGTCAGGTTGGGCTGCAGACCGCCCGCCACTGCCACCACCATGGTCTCGCCGACAGCACGCGAAATGCCGAGAATGAAGGCCGCGGCAATGCCGGAGATGGCGCCGGGCACAACCACGCGCACGGCGGTCTGGAAGCGCGTGGCACCCATGGCATAACTGCCCTCACGCATGTAGTTCGGCACCGAGCGCATGGCGTCCTCGCTAACCGAAGCGATGTAGGGAATGATCATGATGCCGATGACCAGACCTGGGCTGAGCATATTGAAGCCCGGCAGGTCCGGGAGAAAATGGCGCAAGAACGGCGTCACCATCATCAGGGCGAAGTAGCCATATACCACTGTAGGAACTGCACCCAGCAATTCCAGAAAGGGCTTAACCACTTCACGCACGCGATGCGGCGCGAACTCGCTTAAATAGATGGCAATGATGATGCCGCAGGGGATGGCAACACAAAGCGCCACGAAGGTGGTAACCAATGTGCCGGCTAGCAACGGCAAGATACCGAAGCGCGGACTGTCGAACATCGGCGTCCACATCGTGTCGGTGAAAAACTCGACCAACCGGATGTGGCGGAAGAAAGGAATGGATTCCGAAACTAGAATGTAGACGATGGCTGCCGTGATGAAGACGGCAAAAAGGCCCGAGAGGAGCAGCAGGGACTCGATCACGCGGTCGCGGATCTTGCGCCGACGAAGTCTGCGCAGCATCGCGTGGTTTTTTCCTGCTTCAGCCATCTGTTGATACCTGAGTGAATGATAACCCGGCGGAGGCCATGTACGCATGACCTCCGCCGGGAAAATCAATGCAGGACCTTACTTGGCCTCGCGCGCCAGCAGATCTTCAACCTTCAGACCCACCGCCGGAACCCCATTGAAGACGGTACCCGTGCGACCGGCCTTGAAATGTGCCAGCGCAGTCGCGTAGGCCCCGGCCTTGAACGGCACGTACTTGACTTCCTTCACGAAGCTTGCGCCCTTAGTCAGGTAGAACTCGACGAACTCGCGGACGTCAGGCTTCTTGGCCGACTCGGCATTCACATAAATGAACAGCGGGCGGGAGAACGGATTGTACGAACCATCCAGCACCGCGGCCTCACTCGGCAGCACAGCCTGGCCGGCGGAGTTCACCACCTTCAGCGCCTTCATCTTGCTGCTGTTCGCAGCATAGTAGGCATAGCCGAAGTAGGCCATGGCATTGGCGTCGGCTTCCACGCCCTGCACCAGAACGTTGTCATCCTCGCTCGCCGTGTAGTCGCCACGGCTGGACTTCTGCTTGCCGTTGACCGCTTCAGTGAAGTAGTCGAAGGTGCCGGAGTCGTTACCCGGGCCGTAGAGCTTCAGCTTTGCAGCAGGCCACTTGGAGTTGACCTGATTCCACTGCGTGACGACGCCCTGTGCCGCCGGGGACCACATCTTGTTCAGCTCAGCGATGGTGATCTGGTCGACCCAGGTCGCCTTCGGGTTCACCACCACGGTCAACGCGTCATAGGCGATCGGCAGCTCGATGTACTTGATGCCGGCCTGGGCACAGGCTGCCATCTCGGCCGCCGTGATCGGGCGCGAAGCGTCCGAAATATCGGTCTCGCCACGGCAGAATTTCTTGAAACCACCGCCGGTGCCGGCGATACCCACCGTCACATGCACTTTGCCGCGCTTGCTGATCTGGAATTCCTCAGCTACAGCCTCGGTGATCGGGAACACGGTGCTCGATCCATCCACTTTGATGGTGGCATCGGCAGCAGAAGCGATGCCGGGCACCGCAGCTGCCACCAGAACGGCCAGCGAACCGGCCGCAAAAATGTTGTTCAGCTTCATTTCGTTCGTACTCCGCTAAGTTCAGATTGCATTTTCATTCAGTTGACGCTCGGCATCCTCGAGCGGCACATGACGTACGTCTTTGCCATGCACCGCATAGATCAAGTGTTCGCAGACGTTCTTGGCGTGATCCCCTACCCGCTCTAGGGCACGGACCACCCACATCGCATCAAGGGTCCGCCGGACACCACGCGGATCCTCCGACAACCGGGCCACTGACTGGCGCTGAAGTGTGTCGTATTCCTCGTCCAGAACACGGTCACGACGGATGACGTCCAACGCCAGCTTTGCGTCCAACCGCGCTGAGGCATCCAGCGCGTCATGGACCATTGACTGGGCAACTTCACCCATGTGACGTAATTCGACAAAGTCATCCTGCGGCAGGTCGCGGCCGGACCGCTTGGCGGCAATCGCAGCGATCTTTTCCGCCTCGTCGCCGATCCGCTCCAGATCCGCATTGGACTTCAGGATCGAGATCAGAAGACGAAGGTCGGAACCGACCGGGCTGCGTGTCGCCAGAATCCGGCCGCAATCTTCGTCGATAGCCCTCTCCAGCTCGTTGACGATCTGCTCCTCACGGACGACCGTCACGAGCTGCTGGAAGTTGGCATCGACGAAGCCGGCGAGCGCCCGCTGCAGCTGCCGCTCCACCAAGCCACCCATTTGCAGCACGTTTCCGCGCAGCCGCTCCAGATCGGCATCAAACCGGCTGGATGTGTGGTGGCCTAGTGATTCGGCATCCATTTCGTCTCTCCTCAGAACTTGTAGTTGAGGTCGAGCTGCAGACGGTTGTAGTTCTTGGTCGCAGCGCTGTCCGCCTTGTCGATGAAACGGTTATCGACAAAGTAGGTGGCGTTCAGCGTCCAGTTCGTGGCCGGAACATAGGCCGCCTTGAAAACGCTACCGCTGGTGTCCGTGAGTCCGCCACCGAAGTCGGAATCATGGAAGCCGGTCCAGACACCATCTTTCTCTACCTTCTGGTAGACATAGCCGAGCTCCCAGGTCTTGGCAGCGGCAGCCTTGTTGAAGAGGACGCCCGCCGAGTAGCCGGTATCCTGCTTGTTGGTCTGGCTGGCAACAACACCGTTGTTCTGCATGTAGTCAACGAAGAGGCTGAGCGGATACTTGCCGGCAACGAAGTCGGCCTGACCCAGCACCTCGAGGAGCTTGTAGTCATTGAGCAGACGTGTGCAAACCGCGCTGCTACCCGTGGCATCCAGGGCCGCACCGACGTAAGTGCTGTTACCGAATGCGTTGTTACCCGTGCCCTGTCCGGAGCCAAAGGCGCCATCCAGAGAGCAGCTTGTACCGGCCGGAGCACTTGACGGCACTGCCGCCGAGATGACGCGGTCGCGGATACCGTTCAGCTGGAAATAGCCCACGGCACCGGTGAAGGTCACCTTGCCCACGGCCTTCTTGAAGCCGACCTGAGTCGCCCACAGGTCGGCGTCCTTGGCAGCCATCGCGTTGGTTCCGCTATCACGCTCGTTGATGGCACCGAAGTAGGCACCCGCGAACAGCGGACCGCGCACGTACTTGAGCGCAGCACCTTCCGGAGTCAGGTCCTTGTCGAACAAGTAGCTGACAGTGGTGACCCAGGGAATCGGCATCTTGCCGAGAACGAGGTTGGCCGTGTCGCTGGCCTTCCAGTCGACATATGCCTGATCAAAGCTGACCGGCTTGCGGTCCCACTCGGTGCCCAGCGTCTGGTTGGTCGAGCGGTAGTTGTCGTTACCCGAATTGGTCGTCGACAACTGCAGCTTGAAATTGACGGTATCGTTCACCTTGCCACCGACGCCGAAGCGGACGCGGATGCGCTCACGATTACGCGTGGTCAGATTCTCTTCCGGGGCCATATTCTCGTGGCGGTAACGGAAGTCACCACTCCAGGTGTACTTGTTTGCCGCAACGGAGGCCGTCGTGTTGAGAGCAGTCAGCACAACCTCATCGCTGGCAATCTGCTTGCGTTCTTCCTTGGCGTTGGACTTCAGGTATTCCACCTCAGCCTGCAGACGCTCGTTCTGCTCCTTCAGAGACTGGAGCTGACGGGCGATGTCATCGAGCTTCGATGCATCGGCGCTCTGGGCAAAGGCCGGCGCTGACAACAGCGCGGCAACGGAGCCCGCCATCAACGTCTTCTTGAAAAGTGCTTTCACTCTGATCTCTCCCTCTGACTTACGTTGTTCCACAGAAATTGCGACTCTCGGGCGACGCCTTTATACCGAGCAGTCATGACAGATTTGTGTCAGAGCGGGGCGCGCGCGGCGACACACCCCTTAATGAGAAATAGTTCTTTTTAATACAAGGGGTTGCAAGCCTCCTTAGCGCCACCGAAAAGCGCCGGAAGACCGCCTGACCGAGAAGACTACGCGAGCGGCGGGGTCAACCGCTGCGCGGCAGAATCACACTTTCGACACTATCCAGAGAGGTGTGTCGCACATCCTTGCCGTGCACCATGTAGATGACGTATTCACAGATGTTCTTGGCATGATCGCCGATGCGCTCAAGGGCACGGACCACCCACATGACATCGAGCGTGCGCCGGATCTGCCGCACGTCCTCCATCATGAAAGTAATGCACTGACGCTGGATCGATTCGTACTCGTCATCGACGATGCGATCCCGACGCGCCACGTTAAGAGCGTGACCGGCGTCCATCCGCGCGAATGCGTCCAGCGCGTCATGGACCAGATCCTGAACCGCCTTCCCCAGATGACGGACCTCGCGGTAGTGATCGCTCGGACGCTCAGCAACCGCCA
This sequence comes from Gammaproteobacteria bacterium, assembly GCA_947452065.1. GTDB lineage: Bacteria > Pseudomonadota > Gammaproteobacteria > Steroidobacterales > Steroidobacteraceae > FEN-1191. Next base: position 91,025 of record CANGBB010000001.1, on the reverse strand, counting down.
GACGGCTGGCGGCAATGCCAATCTTCTCGCACTCGTCGCCAATGCGCTCAAGGTCGGTGATGATCTTGATTGTGGCCACGATGACCCGCAAATCACCCGCAGTGGGCGCGCGCGTGGCCAAGATGCGGCTGCACTCCTCGTCAATGGTGAGCTCAAGAGCGTTGACTTTTCGGTCCTCAATCGCAACGCTCTGGCCAAGCTGGCTGTCGCCTTCCACCAGCGCGGTCAGGCCACGCAGCAATTGCTCCTCGACCAGGCCACCCATGGCGAGCACCCGCGTACGGACGCGCTCCAAGTCTTCGTTGAAACGGCGAGAGGTGTGATGCGAGAGGTCTGCGGGATCCATGGCGGAACTATAGCGCGTTGGTTCCCGGCTGCAACGTCACTTGTTGGACACGATCTGGAGGGAAATGGCAGATGAATTCGCTTCCCTTCCCCTCGCTGCTACGGATTTCCAACGTCGCACCGTGTCGCTGCAGTACATGCTTAACGATGGCCAGCCCCAGTCCGGAGCCTCCGGTGGCGCGACTGCGACCGGCGTCCACACGATAGAAACGCTCGGTGAGCCGCGGGATGTGCTCGGCTGGAATGCCGATTCCGGTGTCGCGGACGGCAAAGTGCGCCCCATCCGCGTCCACCCACCAGCGGGCATGGAGACTGCCCGTGGCTGGTGTGTACTTTGCGGCGTTGTCGACCAAGTTGTGGAATGCGGAGTGGATCTGCAGCGTATCGCCCAACAGCTTCGCCTGAGACTCGGCGACCACCATGACCTCCTGAGGGTGCACGGCACGAGCCAGTACATCTTTTTTCAGTTGGCCAATGATGCCTGCGACATCAACTTCCTCGCGCGGAGCCTCCCGATCAGCCGCCTCCAAACGCGACAGGCTAAGAAGATCCTCAACGATGCCATTCATTCGCTGCGCCTGACGACGCATCTCTACTAGTGGACCGGAGAGCAAGGGGTCCAAAGTGTCGTCGGATGTCAGCGTTTCCAAATAACCAGAAATCACCGTCAACGGCGAACGCAACTCGTGCGACGCATTGGCGATGAAATCCTTGCGCATGGCATCCAGCCTGGCTTGGCTGGTCACATCTCTTACCATCAGCAACAACTGCCCTTCACCAAATGGCACGAGCTGCAAAGACAGCCAGCCCTCCACCGGACCGATGGAGCGAATCAGGATCGGCGACTCGAAATGACCGTCACGCAGGTAACTGACAAATTCCGGATAGCGCACGAGGTTATCGATGCGCAGGCCCTGATCGCTGGTAGCGAGGCGAAGGAGCCTCATCGCAGCATCATTGAACCACTGAATTTCGGCCTTGGGACTTAGCAGCACCACACCATCCGGAAGAGCTGTGGTGGACTGCCGAAGTTGTCGCAAGACGCGCAGCAACTGGCTCTTGTGGAACTGCTTGCGCTTGAGTTGCCTCAACATAGCCGTTGCCAACTCACCCCATTGGCCGCGCCACTCCGGCGCGCTATCTGAGGAATTGCGCATCAGCCACTGCAACAACTGCAGTCGGCGGCGCCATTGCCAGGCCAGCACCACCGCCAGCGCAGCTGCGACGCCGGTCCAGGGACGACCGATAAAAAACCCTAGCAGCGCCCCGATTAAAACCGTCAAACCGACACGGAACAGAATGCCGCCCGTCCAACCCAGATTACGGACGGCACGCGAGATCAAGAGTCAGGCCTCGTCGACAGCCGGTAGCCCGCACCACGCACGGTCTGCACATACTCAGCCGCCTTAACCGGTTCCAAGCTCTTTCTCAGGCGACGGATATGCACGTCGATGGTTCGCTCCTCGACATAGACATTGCCGCCCCAGACGCGGTCGAGCAGTTGCTCGCGGCTGAATACGCGCTCGGGATTGCGCATGAAGAATTCCAGCAGCCGGTATTCGGTTGGCCCTAGTTCCACGGGCTCATCGGACGCCGTGACGCGATGGGCCGCCCGATCCATCGCCAGCACCCCGACCTTCAGCACTTCCTCCGCATCATGGCCCTCGGTACGACGCAGCAGCGCGTTGACGCGCGCTTGGAGCTCGCGCGGCGAGAAAGGCTTTGTAATGTAGTCATCGGCGCCGCCCTCAAGGCCCGCGACCTTGTCGGATTCCTCGGCGCGCGCCGTGAGCATGATGATGGGCAGATCGCGTGTTTCACGGCCGCGTTTGAGCGTCCGTGTCAGTTCCAAACCACTGGTGTCGGGCAGCATCCAGTCGATCAGCACCAGATCGGGAAGGCGGTCGGCAATCGCCACACGGGCCGCGCGGCTGTCCTCGGCCTCACGCACCTCGAAGCCGGCGCGGCGCAGTCCGAAAGCGATCATCTCCCGTATTGCCCGCTCATCCTCGACCAACAGGATGTTTTTGTCTTTCATGCCAGTGTCATCCGCGTAACGCGCCGCAATTTGCAGGCGCACTGGCATCAGTGTCAGAGCCGTCCATGTCACTATTGTGACAGCCAAGATGGCGCATTGCAGTTCCGTGAAATACTGAGCGGGGTCTGGGCGTTAGAGATGTCCCCTTGCCCTCACCGCCCTCTGGCCGTATAAGTCCGCTGTTAATGTCCAGACGTGATCGAGGAACCTGAACGGGATGTCTGCCACCCTTGACCTGACCCGCAACCTGCTGGAGCGCAACTCCGTCACCCCCGCCGACGAGGGCTGCCAGGACCTGATGGCCCAGCGGCTGGAAGCCTGTGGCTTCCGGGTGGAAAAACTGCGCTACGGCAATGTCGACAACCTGTGGGCGGTGCGCGGCACGGCCAGTCCGGTGCTCTGCTTCGCCGGCCATACAGATGTGGTCCCGACCGGTCCGCTGCACGAGTGGCAGTCCAACCCGTTCGTGGCCACGGTACGCGACGGGATGCTCTACGGCCGTGGCGCCGCAGACATGAAGAGCGGGCTGGCCGCCATGATCACGGCCACAGAGGCCTTCGTTGCCGAGAAACCGAACCACAAGGGCTCAATCGCCTTCCTGATCACCAGCGATGAAGAAGGCCCTTCAGTCGACGGCACCAAGAAAGTGGTCGAGACGCTGATGGAGCGCAAGCAACGCATCGACTGGTGCATCGTCGGCGAGCCCTCCAGCGAAGTGGTCACGGGCGACACCATCAAGATCGGGCGTCGCGGCTCTCTGTCCGGTCGCCTGACGGTGCACGGCGTGCAGGGCCACATCGCCTACCCGCAGCTGGCGGAAAACCCCATGCACACCTTTGCCCCTGCGCTGGCCGAACTGGTCAGCCGGGTTTGGGACCATGGCAACGAACACTTTCAGCCCACCAGCTTTCAGGTGTCCAACCTGAACGTCGGCACCGGCGCACCGAACGTAATTCCGGGCGAACTCAAGGCGCGCTTTAATTTGCGCTATTCGCCCGTGCAGAAGCTCGATCAGCTGAAGGCCACGGTCGAAGAGATCCTGAATCGTCACAAGGTGCGCTACACCTTGGACTGGCATCTCTCAGGCGAACCTTTCTACACCCCGCCCGGCAAGCTCCTGAAGGGCGTGAGCAGCGCGGTCGGCAAAATCCTTGGCAAGCAGCCGGTGTACTCCACGGGCGGCGGCACTTCGGATGGCCGTTTCATCGCGCAGATGGGCGCGGAAGTGGTCGAGCTGGGTGTGCCGAACCCCACCATCCACAAGGTCAATGAGTGTGTGCGCCTAGAGGACGTCGAGGCGCTGCACGGCATGTACCTGCAGGCCCTGCGCAATCTGCTGGGCTGAAGCCGGTCGGCTTATAGGTGTCGGCGCGCCGCGCGTCGACTGACCGCCACGCCCCAGAGTCCGAGTGCCGCTGAAGACAGCAGCACCCAGGTGGGCATCGAAAGCGTGAGGAAGGTCCAGGTGATCTTGGCGCACTCACCGGAACCGGTGAGAACCTTGCGGATGACATCCACCACCGGGAACACCCGCAACAGGTAATCCAGCCCAGCGCCGCAGGCCGGTACCGCACCTTCCGGCAAATGCTGGATATACACGTGACGCGCGGCAATACCCATGGTCGCGAGCGCGGCGAGCGCAATGAGTACAGCATAGACCCGCGCACCCCAGCCGCGCGGCGCATGCAGACCCGCAATCAGGAACAGCGCACCGAGCGCTGCAACGCCGACGCGCTGAAAAATGCACAGCGGGCAGGGTTCCAGGTGGAGCACGAACTGCGCGTAGAGCGCGTAGCCCAGCAATGCCGCGCAGGCGAAAAAGCCAAGCAAATAGCCTACGCGAGGTGACTTCATACGATGATTATAGCGCCTCGGGCACTGACGGTTTGGCCACGTCGTCGCGCAAATAGACCGGTAACGCGTGATCAGGCGTCACTGCAGCCGCGAGCCCATCACCAGCTGCTAAGCGTGCAATGTCTTGCGCCCGGGATGGCGCATGGAGCGGCGCAACGAAACCATTCGCTCCGGCGGCAGATCGCCCCTGCCAGGCTGCAGCCAGTTCAGCGTAGGCATTGAAGCCGCTGCCCGCCACCACCTGCGCTGGGCGCAGCGCGAGATCCACACTGGTGGGCGAACCCAGATGCTCTTCGCCCTGCAGGCAGGCACCCTCCGCACAGCGCGCAAACCGCGCCCAGTACACTTCGTGAATTCGCGCATCCTGACAGACCAGCACCTCATCGGCCTGCGGCGCAAGGGCGAGCGCATGCACCGCCACGGCGCGCAGTGTCGACACCGGCGCGACCGGCAGACCCAACGAGAACGCCAATCCTTGGGCAATGCTGGTAGCCATCCGAACCCCGGTGAAGGCGCCAGGCCCGCGACCAAACGCGATCAGATCGAGCGCACGTAGACTGACTCCACCCTCGGCCAGCAGTTCCGCCACCCAATGCAACAGCTGCTCGGACTGACCGCGCGCTGGCGGCGCACTGCGCTCGATCAACGCACCATCGAGCCACAGCGCGGCCGAGCAATACTCGGTGGCGCAATCCACTGCCAGCACTTTCATGTCAATTCCTCCAGCCATCGCTGACGCTGCTCGGGCAGAAGATCACCCGCGCAGCTGCGCAGCAAAGTCAGCACCTCTGCGCCATCACGCGTGACGCGCATGGGCGGCAGCACCGCCAGAAAACTCTTGCCATAGCCTTTGCTGGTCAAGCGCGGATCGCAGATCACGGCCACGCCGCGATCACTCTCGCTGCGGATCAAGCGCCCCACACCTTGCTTCAAGGCCATCGCTGCCTCCGGCAGCTGATACTCGCGAAAGGCGTTGCCGCCGTGGGCCTGCAGATACTCGACGCGGGCACGCACCAGCGGATCGTCGACATGCGCAAACGGCAGACGATCGATGATGACCAGCCGCAAAGCCGCACCCTGCACATCCACACCTTCCCAGAAACTCGCGGTGCCTAGCAGCACGGCGCGACCGGATTCGCGGAAGCGGCGGAGCAGTTGTTCGCGGGGCGCCTCGCCTTGCACCAGCAGCTCGTGGCGGCCCGTATCTGGCGCCGAACGCAACTGTGCCGCCGCCTGACCCAGTGCGCGGTGTGACGTGAACAGCAGGAATGCGCCGCCGTCGGCGGCCTCAATCAGTGGTTGGGCCACCTGCAGCACACGTGCCGTGTACTGACTATCGGCCGGATCGGGCAAGCCGGCAGGCAAATACAGCAAGGCCTGACGGCCATAGTCGAAGGGACTGTCCACACACAGTGTGGCGGCGTCGGCCAGTCCCAGCCGCCCGGCAAAGTGATCGAACTTGCCTGCCAGCGCCAGCGTTGCGGAAGTGAATATCCAGGCGCCGGGGCGCTGCTTGACCAGCGCGCTGAAACGCGTCGCGATTTCATAGGGCAGCAAACTGAAGTGGACGCCACGCGGGCTGACACGCGCGGCGCGCGCACCCTCCACGCTACCCGCCTCGGTGTCGGCGATGGCCGCAAGCGCCAGCGCGGCCTGACGCGCGCGTTCACCACATTGTTTGACCTCGGCCGCCTCCTCACCGGATAGCCCGGCGGCGAATGACTCGAGCGCATCGCGCAGATCCGCGACGACTCTCTGCTGTTCCACTGTCGTGTCCTGCCACGCAATGCGCCGCTCGGCATCGCCGAAGGCGCGGCGCAACTCACGCAGTGCGCGCTCAAGATCGCCACACCAGCTACGGCTGCGCGCGGCATCAACGGCCGCTGTCGCCAGTTCACGCCGCGCATCCTGAAGCAGCAGCTCGATCTGACGCGTGCTGCAATCCACACCAAAAAATTCGGCGGCCAGATCGGGTAGTTGATGCGCCTCGTCGAGCACCACGGCATCCACGGACGGCAGCAGATCGCCGAAGCCGTCTTCCTTCAGCGCCAGATCAGCCATCAGTAGGTGATGGTTCACCACGACGATGTCCGCCTCCAGCGCCGCGCGCCGGGCGGCGAACACATGGCATCGGCTGAATTCAGCGCATTGGTTGCCGGTGCAACTGTCGCGGGTGCTGGTCAGTTGCGAGCGCAGGGGATCGGACTCGCCCAACGCGGTGCACTCGGCCAAATCCCCGCTGCGGGTGCCAGAGGCCCAGTCGCTCACCGCACCCAGCTGGCGGCGCTCCTGAAAGAGTCCGCCCTGACCCTGCTGCGCCAAAAGCCGTGAGCGACACAGGTAATTGGCCCGCCCTTTGAGCAGCGCGACGCGCGCCGGCCGGCCCAATGCCCCGGAGAGCAAGGGGATGTCCCGGGCGAACAGCTGATCCTGCAAGGTGCGTGTGCCAGTCGAGATGAGCACGCGCAGCCCCGAGAGCAGCGCCGGGACGAGATAGGCGAAGGTCTTGCCGGTGCCGGTCCCCGCCTCCACCAGCAGCACCTCGCGCTCGGCCAGCGCCGACTCGATGCGCGCGGCCATCCGGCGCTGCGCACCGCGAGGTACAAACCCCTCCAACGCCCGCGCCAGGGCCCCGCCTGGGCCAAAAAGTTCAACAAGTTGGGTCACGATCGCCGCACGATACTGCCGAAGAATTGGACAAAATCACCGTCAGAAGGCCACCGCAAGCGTCCGGGCCGCTATAATGGGTGGCTAACCCGAGATCAGCCCAGCGAGGATACGACATGGCGACCGCTCCCCACACCATGGTTTCGATGGCCAAACTGTCACAAACGGTGACTGACTGGGTGGAGAGCGTCCGTTCCCTGACGAATCCTGACCGCGTTTACTGGTGTGACGGCAGCAAGGCCGAGTTCGAACGGCTGCGCACCGAGCTGGTCGAGCGCGGCGAACTGCAGCCGCTCAACAAGGACACCTTCCCGGGCTGCTACCTCTCACGCTCGAACCCCACCGACGTGGCGCGCGTCGAGCACCTGACATTCGTCTGCACGCGTGACAAGACCGACGCGGGCCCGAACAACAACTGGATGGATCCGGCCGAGGCCAAGGGCATGATGCGCGGCCTGTTCAAGGACTGCATGCGCGGCCGCACGCTGTATGTCATCCCCTACTGCATGGGCCCGCTGGACTCGCCCTACTCCCGCTGCGGCGTGGAGATCACCGACAGCGCCTATGTGGTGCTGAACATGGCCATCATGACCCGCATCGGACGCGGCGCCCTGGAGCGGATCGCCCGCGACGGCACCTTCGTCAAGGGACTGCATTCCACCGGCGAACTCGATCCGGCACGTCGCTTCATCGTTCACTTCCCTGAAGAGCTCACTATCGAGAGCTTTGGCTCGGGCTACGGCGGCAATGCGCTGCTGGGCAAGAAGTGCCATGCGCTGCGCATCGCCAGCTATCAGGCACGCACCGAAGGCTGGCTGGCGGAGCACATGCTCATCGTTGGCCTGCAGAGCCCTCAGGGCGAGACGCATTACGTCGCAGCGGCCTTCCCCTCGGCCTGCGGCAAGACCAACCTGGCCATGCTGATCCCGCCGGACGCACTGCCGGGCTGGAAGGTCTTCACCATCGGCGATGACATCGCCTGGCTGCATCCGGGACCGGACGGCCGCCTCTGGGCGATCAATCCGGAAGCCGGCTACTTCGGCGTTGCTCCGGGTACCAACCCGAAGACCAACAAGAACGCCTACGACATGATCCGTCGCGACACGATCTTCACGAACGTGGCACTGACGGCCAACAACGAACCTTGGTGGGAAGGACGCAAGGACGCGGAGCCGGCCATCGACTGGCTGGGTCGCCCCTATGACCCCAAGCACGGCCCGGCGGCCCATCCGAATTCCCGCTTCACGGTCGCCGCCACTCAGAATCCGAGCTACAGCGATGCCGCGCATGACCCGCGTGGCGTCCCCATCTCGGCGCTGATCTTCGGCGGCCGGCGCCGCGAACTGGCACCGCTGGTGTACGAGGCCCGCGACTGGGCCCATGGCGTGCTCGTCGCAGCCTCGATCGCCTCAGAGACCACCGCCGCCGCCACGGGCGCCGTTGGCGTCGTGCGTCGCGATCCGATGGCGATGAAGCCCTTCGCCGGCTACAACTACGGCGACTACTTCGCTCACTGGCTGGAGATGGGCAAAAAGCTCAAGCAGCCGCCGCGCATCTTCCACGTCAACTGGTTCCGTCAGTCGGCCAGCGGCGAGTTCCTGTGGCCCGGCTTCGGCGACAACCTGCGCGTACTGGCCTGGATTCTCGAGCGTTGCAGCGGCCGTAACGGTGCCCAGGACACGGCCATCGGCCACCTGCCGCACATCGAGGATCTGAACCTCAACGGCGCTGACGTCAAGCCGGAAGCCATCCGCGAGCTGACCACGGTCCACACGGATGCGTGGAAGAACGAGGTGACCGACATGCGCAAGTATCTCGAGGAATTCGGCGACCGCATGCCCGCTGAGATGTTTGCGCAGCTCGAAGGCGTAGCGCAGAGATTGGCCCGGGGCTGAAGCCCCCGGCCGCTGCGCTCAGCTCTCTTCGCAGCTGAAGCGCAGCGTCTGCGGCGATTCCGGATCGGGCGTCGACCCGAGCCCGATCCGGCCGTTGCCGCTCAGTGGCAAACTGTCACGACGCACGAAGGCCTGCTCCTGGCCTTCCAGCACAACGAAGGTTCCATTGGTGCTCTGATCAGTGATCAGAAAACGGTTGCGGGTGTATTCGATCCGCGCATGGAGCCGTGAAACCAGCTGGCCCTGCATCACGACGTGACTGTCCTCGGCGCGTCCGATGATCAGGCGCGGATGCCGCTCATCGACAACGAAGTCCCGACCGTTCGCCTGCAATGTCAGCCGCAGCGGGCGCTGCTGAGCGTGCGCGCCCAGCGTACTGGCCGGCAGCATGCTGGTGACATCCTCGCCATGCCAGAGCACCTCGTAGAGCGCCAGCTCGGCGGATTGACCGTGGATGGCCAGTACGTCGACCTGCCGCGCCACCGAACGCCACTCGGGGGACAGCCGCTCAATGGTCGCGGCCGAAGTCATGATCTGGCCGGCCTTCGCCTGACTCGTCATGCGATTGGCGGTGTGCACGCTGGCACCGAAGACGTCGCGGCTGTCGAGCACCACGGAACCAAAATGACAGCCGACGCGGATTGAAACGGGTTGGCCCTCCGATCGCAGGTCAGGATGCCGGCTGATCAGCATTTGCATCTGGCTGGCCGCATTCAGGGCCGCATCGGCGGTCGGAAATGTAGCCATGACCTCGTCGCCGATGGTCTTGATCACCGTCCCGCCATGCGCCTCGGTAGCGGCACGCATGATATCGATGCAGGTGGTGATCAGATCGCGGGCGCGCAAATCGCCCATCTGCTCGAATAGCCGCGTCGATCCCACGACATCGGCGAACAGGATTGCGAGTTCAGTGTCGTGGACCATCGGGCGCTGACTGGCTTTACATATTATTAAGACCGTAAAGCTTATACGGCTTGCGGCTGCAAGGCCAACCGGCGCGCAACCCGGTGCAGCAATTCAGCTCCGGCGCCATTCTCGCGCGCCCCCTCGGACAGCTCACGGCGCAGGTCACGGGCACCGGGTCGACCCGCACACAGACCCAGCATGTGCCGCACGATGGCGCTCAGTCGCTCCCCGCGTGCCAGCTCCTGCTCGGCATACTGGCCCATGCGCTCTAGCACCTGCACCTCGCTGGGCCGCGCATAATCCCCCCGCCCCAGCGACTCCTCGAGCTCCGAGAGCACATAGGGACGGTGGTAAGCCTCCCGCCCCAGCATCACACCGTCGCACCAGGCACGCGCCTCGGCGACCTGCGCGACTGTGCGCAGCCCGCCATTGAGAATCACTGCAAGATCCGGCCATCGCTCCTTGATCTGCCGGACGATGTCGTAACGCAACGGCGGCACCGCGCGATTCTGCTCAGGGGAGAGCCCGCCGAGAACTGCCTTGCGGGCATGGACAATCACACGACGGCATCCAGCGGCCGCCACGGTGTTCACAAACTCATGCAGAACGCGCCACTCCGGCTCATCGAATGCCTGCACGCGATCACGCAGTCCATCACCGCCGTCGATCACGCCGATGCGCATCTTCACCGTGACCGGTACGTTCACGACCGCTGTCATCGCCGCGATGCACTCGCCGACACGCGCCGGCTCATGCAGCAGGCAGGCGCCAAAAGCGCCGGCATGAACTCGATCGCTGGGGCAGCCGCAATTTAGATTGATCTCATCGTATCCAGCAGCCGCGCCGATGCGCGCCGCCGCCGCCAGCTTGTGCGGCTCCGAGCCGCCGAGCTGGAGCGCGACGGGGTGCTCGTCGGCATGATGACGCAGTAGCCGCTCAGCATTGCCACGCAGTAGCGCGTCGGCGACGATCATCTCGGTGTAAAGCAAGACATTCGGGCTGAAACCGCGCAGGAAATAACGGCAGTGGCGATCGGTCCAGTCCATCATCGGAGCGACGGACACGCCGAATCCAGCGCGCTGATCTGGCGCTGCGCCAGACATACCTGAGGCTGCAATGACTTCCATGCTGCAACGTGCCGCGGAGGCTCCGTCAATCGGGGATGGCAGACCTGTTTGGTCACTGCCAGAGTAATCAAGAATAACCGGTCCGCGCTAGCCGGTCCCGGCATTCGGCTGAGCGGCGCGCTACTCGCGCAAGACCCGCTCCACCAACGGCGCCAGAGGTTGTGGCCGCCCGATCTGATAGCCCTGTAGGTAGTCGAGACCGAGTTGAGCGAGCTGCCCACACACGGGCAGCGATTCCACCCGCTCGGCAATCACCGCAATGCCCTGCGCATGCGCGACCTTGAGCAGTGCCTCGACCACGCTCTGATCCACCGGGTCATCGACGACACCAGCCGTAAACCCGCCCTCGATCTTCAGAAAATCGATCAGCAGACTGCGGATACATTGGAGCGATGCGGAAGCGCTGCCGAAATTATCGAGCGTAAAGCGACATCCCCGCGGCTTGAGTGCCGCGATGAATTCCTGCACCTGCACCAGATGATGAATGGCCGTATTCTCGGTGAATTCAAAGCACAGACCATGACCGACCACCGGGTTATCCGTCAGTCGCTTGGTGAATTCGATGAAGGCACGTTCACAGATTGATGCGCTGGAAACATTGACTGCCAGCAGCAGCGTCGGCGGTAGACCGCGTGCGGCGCGCGCCAAAATAAGGTCGGCCGCTTGCCGAACCACCCAACGATCAATGGCTGTGATCACGTTATAGCGCTCTGCCGCCGGCACGAATTCACCGGGCAGAACCAGTGAATCGCCCTCGTCGCGCAGGCGAATTAACAACTCATGGAACTGCATGCGCTGGGCGCGCTCGCCGGTTGAAACGATGGGCTGCTGGTAGAGTTCCAACCGTCCCTCTTCCACGGCGCGGGTCACACGACTGACCCAGAACAGGTCTCGCTGGCGATCGCTGGCTTGGCCTTGAGAGAAGACATGCACACGGTTGCGGCCGGCATCCTTGGCGGCATAGCAGGCGGCGTCCGCAGCACTGATCAGGCTTGCGACCGCCTCACTGTCCCGGTTGATACCCACGACACCGACGCTGGTGCCAATGCGGAACTCACGCTGCTCCCAGACGAAACGGTGTTGTTCGATGACCTGGCGGATGCTTTCCGCCAGCCGTATTCCCTGCTCCACCGTGCAATGCTCAGCGATGATGCCGAACTCGTCGCCGCCCAGCCGCGCGATGCTGTCGGCCGCACGCATGTGATGCTGCAGGAGTGCCGTGACATCGCGCAGCAGCCGATCACCGGCAGCATGACCGCAGGTGTCGTTGACGACCTTGAACTGGTCCAGATCCAGATACAGCAAGACATGCTGGCCTTCACCGGCGCGGGCGCCTTCCAGCGCCGCATTCAGCCGCGCATCGAACTCGCGGCGATTGATCAGTCCGGTCAGAGCGTCATGCTTGGCTTGATAGGACAACGTCCGCCGCATGTGATGCTCACGCGTCACATCGCGGAACACCAGCACGGCGCCCGAGGCCGGACCCGCCTCGTTGCGGATCGGTGCCACCGAATACTGCACGGCCAGCTCGTTGCTGCTGCGATCGACCATGACACATTGCGCTGAGACGCTCCCCGGCTCATCCGCACGCAAGGCCGCCAGCGCTGGATGCCGAAATTCCGCCTGCATACGCTCATCGCGCAGCGTCAGCACCGCGTCGACCGGCAGGCCACGCGCCTCGCCCAGACTCCAGCCAGTGAGCTGGGCTGCGACCGGATTGAGATAATCGATGTTGCCCTGGGTATCCACCGTCACCACGGCATCAGACATTGACTCCAAGGTCACATGGGCTCGCGCACCGTCATCGGCATACCGGGGGCTAGCGCTGACTTGAGAAGAGGTGACTGGTTTTGACATAGGCCGGGCCGAAACTCCGTCGGAAAATCATACGGAGTAGCCGCCCGCAGCCGCGTGAGCCAGATCGCGGTTTCGAGTCGCGATGGGCCTGATATGCCCAACGGCGGGCTGTTTGGGGACTCAGCCCAGCAACAGCGGTGGATTGTGTACGGCCTGGAGCTGCTCTTGCAGGTCGTTAAGGTGCCGCTGCCAATAACTGGGCGCCGCGAATTCAGGGAAGGCGCGCGGGAATGCCGGGTCACTCCAGCGGGCGGCAATCCAGGCCGTGTGGTTCAACATCCGAGTCGCGCGCAGCGCCTCAATCAGCCCCAGTTCTTGGTAGTCAAAGCCGCTGAACTGCTCATACCCCGACAGCAGCAAATCCCATTGGCGACGCTGCTCGTCACCGGTACCCGAGAGAAACATCCACAGATCCTGAATGCTCGGACCACTCATGCAGTCATCGAGATCGACAAACAGCGGACCGCGCTCCTGCCAGAGGATATTGCCCAGATGGCAGTCGCCGTGCAGCCGGATGGCACGCACGTCACCGATCGATTCCCAGCACGAGAGGATGGCGGCCACCAATTCCGCGGAGATTCCGGCATAACGCGCCGCGCAGTCCTCGGGCAGCTGCGGCGAAGCGAGCACCGTACGCCGAGCGCGCTCGCCCAGCATTTCACCGCGGAGCGCCGGCCGCACACGGAAGGGCCGACGCGCACCGCAGGCGTGGAGCCGACCCAGAGTTCGGCCCAGCAGCGGCAGCGTTTCCGGGGCGCCAAGATCCGGCGATGCACCGGGTCGCAATGGGAACACCGCGACACGAAAGCCTTCCGCATGATGCAGTGTGGTGCCGTGCAAGGCTAACGGCGCAACCACCGGTAGGTCCGCCGCCTCGAGCTCGACGGCAAAGTCATGCTCCTCGAGGATCTGCGCGTCGCTCCAGCGGCCGGCGCGATAGAACTTAAGTACACAGGGCTCAGCCTCTTCGCAGCCTATGCGGTAGACGCGATTCTCATAACTATTGAGCGCAAACAGTCGGCCGTCGGGCACTAGGCCGATCCCCTCGGCGATACTGAGTACGCGGTCGGGGGAAAGACTGGCATAGGGCAGGCTGTCTGCTGACTTGTTCACAGCCGGAGGTGTCATTGCGGCTATTATGCCCCCATCGGGCCATTCACTGACGTTCCGCTGACCTGTTTGCAACCATGAGCACGAAGAAAGCGATTCTGGTGACCGGAGGCGCCGGCTACATCGGCAGCCATGTAGTGCTGGCACTGCGCCAGCGCGGCGAGCGCGTGGTCATCATCGATAATCTTTCCACGGGCTTCCGTCAGGCGGCGTATGACACGCCGCTGGTGATCGGCGACGTTGGCGATATGGCGCTGCTCGACCAGGTACTGGCGGAGCACAATGTCGATACGGTGATGCATTTCGCCGCCAAGACCATCGTGCCCGAATCCGTGCGTCAGCCGCTGATGTACTACCAGAACAACACCAGCATGACCCGAAACCTCCTTGAGTCATGCATGCGTGGCGCTGTGCGCCGCTTCGTTTTCTCCTCGACGGCCGCCGTGTATGGCATTCCGGAAAGCGGTGTTGCGCGCGAGGATGGGTTGCTCGCACCCATCAACCCCTACGGCACCTCGAAGCTGATGTCAGAGTGGATCCTGCGCGACCTCGCGGCGGTCTCTGATTTCCGCTACGTCAGCCTGCGCTATTTCAACGTCGCAGGTTCCGATCCTGAGTGCCGCGTTGGGCAGGCCACCGCCAAAGCAACGCTGCTGATCAAAGTGGCCTGCGAGCACGTGGTGGGGAAGCGGCCCTACATCTCGATCTACGGCACCGACTATCCAACTGCAGATGGCACCGGCGTCCGCGACTACATTCACGTCAGCGATCTGGCTGCAGCGCATCTCGACGCACTGGCATACCTGCGCCGCGACGGGGCCTCTACCGTGTTGAACTGTGGCTATGGCCACGGCTATAGCGTGCGCGAAGTGCTCGACAGCGTAGCGCGGGTCTCGGGCAAGAAGCTGGACGTTCGCATCGAACCACGGCGCGAGGGGGATCCTCCAAGTTTGATCTCGCATGCCGCAGGTGTCCGGGAAAAGCTGGGCTGGAAGCCGCAGTTCGACGACCTCGACGCCATCGTGCGTCATTCGCTGCGCTGGGAAGAGAAGCTGCAGCGCGAGCCCTGGACCGCAGGTTGAGAGTTCTGGATTCATGGAGCAGCCCGCAGTGACCACAGCGCCGAATCGCAGCCGACGCTTGTCCATCGTCGTCCCCTGCTACAACGAGAGCGAGGTGCTGCCGGAAACGCAGCATCGCCTGCGTGACCTTCTGGACAGCCTGACTCAGGCGGGCAAGATCACGCCCGACAGCGAAGTCATCTTTGTCGATGACGGCAGCCGCGATACCACCTGGGAGCTGATCCGTGCCTGTCACCGCGAGGATGAGCGGATTCATGGCATCAAGCTCTCAGGCAACCGCGGCCATCAGACTGCGCTGCTGGCCGGACTGGCAAGCGCCAAGGGCGAAGCCATCGTCAGCATTGATGCTGACCTGCAGGACGACATCGGCGCCATCGAGAAGATGATGGATGAGTACATAGCCGGCGCAGACATTGTTTACGGAGTGCGCAACGAACGCCGCACCGACACGACGTTCAAGCGCACCACGGCAGAGTGGTACTACCGGCTACTGGCGCGGATGGACGTGGAGATCGTCCACAATCATGCCGACTTCAGACTCATGAGCCGCCGCGCACTGGAAGCGCTGAAGAGCTATAGCGAGGTGAACCTGTTTCTCCGCGGCATCGTGCCGCTGCTGGGCTATCGGACGGCCATCGTCCACTACGAGCGCGCCGCACGCTTCGCCGGTGAATCCAAGTACCCGCTGCGCAGGATGCTGGCACTGGCCATCAACGGCATTACCTCATTCTCCGCTGCACCGCTGCGCATGATTGCTGTACTGGGACTGCTGGTCTCCGCATTCAGCGGTTGCATGATCCTGTACATACTCTGGATTAGACTTTTCACCACGCAGGGCGTGCCAGGCTGGGCTTCATCGGTGATCCCAATCTATCTGCTCGGTGGCATCCAGCTGCTGAGCATTGGCGTACTCGGCGAATACATCGGCAAGATCTACCTTGAGAGCAAGCGCCGCCCGCGCTACTTCATCGACGACAGCGTCTGACAGCCGCTCTCACCCGTCAATCTGGCGAAAGACAATGCGACTGGAGAGGGTGTAGTTGACCCACAGTCCGGCACAGGCACCGAGGGCAACGCCGATGATGGCCGAGGACGGCCGCTGGCCGAACAGGAATACGAACAGGGCATAGGCGGTGTAGTTCAGCAAGCCAGCGAGCGCGCTGCATGAGACAAACAGCAGCCACTCCCGAACACGATGGGCGCTGCCGCGCCTCACGAAGGTGAAGTTGCGATTCAGCCACCAGGTCGCTGTCGCACCGGAGAGATAGGAGAGCACGCGGCCCTGATAAGGCCCGAGGCCAAATCCCTGCATCAACAGCATCAGCACAGCCACGTCGGTGAAGAAACCCAGCCCGCCAACGATGGCAAAGCGGATGAACTGCGGCAGCTCCTGCAGGCGCAGCGCTAGGCCGGAAGGACCGGCCATTTAGCGCGACAGCGTGGCGTCGAAATACTCGACGGTCTTCTTCAGCCCTTCGGCCAGCTGTACGGTTGGCTGCCAACCCAGACGCGCTCGCGCCAGGCTGATATCCGGCCGGCGCTGCTTGGGATCATCGGTAGGAATGGGACTGGAGATAATCTTCGAGCGCGATCCGGTGAGCTTGATCACCTCTTCGGCCAGCTCGCGAATCGTGAATTCCACCGGGTTGCCCAGGTTGATTGGGCCGGGGAACATCTCGGGCAGATCCATGTAGCGGACGAAGGCCTCAATCAGGTCGCTGACATAGCAGAAAGAACGGGTCTGAGAGCCGTCGCCATTGACCGTGATGGGTTCACCCCGGAGTGCCTGCACGATAAAGGTAGACACCACACGTCCATCATTCGGATGCATCCGCGGGCCGTAGGTATTGAAGATGCGGCCCACCTTGATGTTGAGCCCATGCTGGCGGTGATAATCGAAGAACAGCGTCTCGGCGCAGCGCTTGCCCTCGTCATAGCAGGACCGCGGACCGATTGGATTGACATTACCCCAGTAGCCCTCGACCTGCGGATGGACGCTCGGATCGCCGTACACTTCACTGGTCGATGCTTGGAAGATGGTGGCGCGCAAACGCTTGGCCAAGCCCAGCATGTTGATCGCACCATGGACACTGGTCTTGGTGGTCTGCACTGGATCATGCTGGTAATGAATCGGTGATGCCGGGCAAGCCAGATTGAAAATCTGGTCCACCTCGACGTAGAGCGGAAACGTCACATCGTGCCGGATCAGCTCGAAGTTAGGCTTGCCCAACAGATGCGCGACATTGCTCTTGGAGCCGGTGAAGAAATTGTCGACGCAGATGACGTCGTGACCCATGGCAACGAGGCGATCGCACAGATGGCTGCCCAGAAAGCCGGCGCCACCGGTCACCAGTACACGCTGTTCAAAATGCTGTTTCAAAGGATTGCGCCCTGATGACTACAAGCAGACCGAATGATAGGCATACCGCAGCAGCGACGCCAGCAGGAGCTTGAGCTCGACTGCCTGATCTTGAGTCGTGGCGTCCCCAGGGGGATTCGAACCCCCGTTACCGCCGTGAAAGGGCGATGTCCTGGGCCTCTAGACGATGGGGACGCAGGGATTACGGTCTACTGAATGAACGCCGCAGCAGATGCCGCGGCGTTGTTTCAATCATTTGGTGGAGCCAGGCGGGATCGAACCGCCGACCTCTTGCATGCCATGCAAGCGCTCTCCCAGCTGAGCTATGGCCCCACGTAAGGGGCGCGACGTTACGGAACCAGTCTGTCACTGTCAAGCGCCAACCGGGGTACCGCCGCCAGCGGTGCTGCGGGGCGCTTTCTGCAGCGATCTGGGGTGCTTGACGCACGGTTCGGCGCATGCGCGGAAGTAGGGAAATCCATGGTGGGTCCTGTGCGATTCGAACGCACGACCAACTCCTTAAAAGGGAGCTGCTCTACCGGCTGAGCTAAGGACCCATGGATCACGGAATGTGCCCGCTAGACGGGCCGGAATCATACCGGCAGCGCTGCCTCAGCGGTAGCCGGAACGAAGCTGATAACGAGTCGGATCCGCCACGCCGGACTGCTCAAAGCCAGCACGCCGCAGGCGGCAGGCGTCGCACACACCACAGGCGGCGCCCTGATCGTCCGCCTGATAGCAAGACACCGTACCGGCGTAATCAACGCCCAGATCGAGCCCCATGCGGATGATCTGTGCCTTGCTGAGGCTGATCAGCGGGGTATGGATGCGCAGTGGCACACCCTCGACGCCGCATTTCGTGGCCAACTGCGCCATGTGCTCGAAGGCCGCGATGAACTCCGGTCGGCAGTCCGGATAGCCCGAGTAGTCCACCGCATTGACGCCGATGGCGATGTGTGGCGCCTGAATAACTTCGGCCCAGGCCAGCGCCAGAGAGAGCAGCAGCGTATTGCGCGCCGGCACGTAAGTGACCGGGATACCCTCCCCCGGCGTCTCCGGAACGGCAATGGAAGCATCCAGCAATGCAGAGCCGCCCAGCTGCTCCAGATCAATGCGCATGACACGATGCATGACGGCGCCGAGGCTCGCGGACAGTCGTTGCGCGGCCTGCAGCTCAGCACCATGGCGTTGACCGTAGTGGACAGACAGGGTGTGACAACGCCAGCCCTGCTTGCGCGCCCAGGCCAGCACGGTGGCCGAGTCCAATCCGCCCGACAGCAATACAACCGCTGCATCGCGTGGCTTGGAATCACGGTTCATTCAGCGGCCCTGCTCATGGCCCCACAATAACTTGTGCAGCTGCATCTGAAAACGAACCGGGGCCCGGTCCGCGAGTATCCATTCGGCCAGCTCCCGCGGACTCACCTGACCATGGCTGGGCGAGAAGAGCACGGCGGCGCGAGGTTCCAGTGACCGGACCTGCGCCAGGCTCCACTCGTAGTCAGCACGATCACAGATCACAAACTTGATTTCATCGCGCTCACCCAGCAGCGGCAACTGCGCATAGAGATTGCGCTCCTCCTCGCCAGAGCCAGGCGTCTTGACGTCTACGACACGCACCACGCGCGGATCAACGTCGGTCACCGGCAATGCGCCGCTGGTCTCCAGCGACACGCGGTAACCGGCATCGCACAGCGCTACCAGCAGTGGCAAACAGGCCTTCTGCGCCAGTGGCTCACCGCCCGTTACACAGACGCAGGACGCGCCAAAGTTGGCGACTCGTTCGAGAATTTGCGGAATGGTGTGCCACTCACCGCCCTGGAACGCATAGGTCGTGTCGCAATACTGGCAGCGCAACGGGCAGCCGGTGAGACGCACGAACACGGTGGGAAGTCCAACGAGGGAGGACTCGCCCTGCAGGGAATGGAAGATCTCCGTGATGCGCAGCCGCGGCATCACCGCAGTGGCGGAATTCAACGCTTCGCAGCGCCGCCGCCGGCGCCCATCTTGGCCAGCCGCTCGCCAGCCAGCCGCGCCGCATCGGAATCCGGATAGCGGCTCTGCACCTGCTTGAGTGTGGCGGCAGCCTCGGCCAGATGTTTCAGCTCGTACTGGCAGAACGCGAGTTTCAGCAGCCCATCAGGCGCCTTGGCCGAATTGGGGAAGCTGTTCACCAGCCCCTTGAAGACCAGCGCGGCATTGTCGTAATCGCGCGTGACGTAATAGGACTCGCCGAGCCAGTACTGTGCGTTTTCCTGAAGCTTGCTAGCGGGATAGTTCTTGAGAAAGTCCAGCCACTGCGCAATGGCTGGCACATAGTTACCAGCCTTCAAAGTCTCGAAGGCACGACTGTAGGCAGCCTGATCGTCAACGGCTGCATTCACCGCTCCGCTGCCAGAGGTCGTTGACGAAGCGCCGGCTACAGCAGGACGCGACTCAGAGGACTCGACGGGCGACGAGCCGCCGCTGTTCGCGCGCGACATCGCCGCTGTACGCACCGCCGTCTCCAGCGCACCGAGACGCCGATCAAGGTCCGCGTACAGATCGCGCTGCTGCTTCACCAACGCTTCGGCCGCGTTCTGCGTCTCTTCCTGAGCGCCGCGCAACTGCCGCAACTGCGCTTCCAACTCATCAATGCGACGCGAGAGCTCCAGCAGGCTCTGGTTGTTGACCACCGCCTCGACGCGTCCGAGGCGGTTGTCCAGATCACTGAGCTTGAGCTCTGTCGGAGTCGGATCGCGCGCCTCAGCAACGTCGGCCAGCAGCATTGCGCCCCCTTGGGCAGCAACACACAGACCGAACATGGCGAGGGCGCGACGCATGTCAGTTCTGGTAGGCGAACTCGACCCGGCGGTTCTTTGCCAGCGCTTCTTCGGTGCTGCCTGCGACCGCCGGCTTTTCCTCGCCGTAGCTCACCGTGGCAACCTGACTTTCCGCTACGCCCTGCAACAGCAGCGCGCGGCGCACAGCCTGCGCACGGCGCTCACTGAGACCGACGTTGTACTCGCGCGTGCCGCGCTCATCGGTATGACCTTCGAGATGCACACGGATGCTGGCATTGCGTGAGAGGTAGCGGGCGTGCTGGGCGATCACGTCAGCAAATTCAGGACGGATGTCGCTCTTGTCGAAATCGAAATAGATCACCAGCTTTGCGGGCACACCGGCAGCAGCCGTCGATCCAGCACCATTACCGGTGCGGGCGGCGCTGTCAGCCATCGGTGCAGCCGCAGCAGCAGCCGGCGGTGGCGTGGCCACCTTGGTGGTCGATGCGGTGTCAGCAGCCTTGCGGCTATGGCAGGCCGCCAGCGCTACGGCCATCAGAACTCCGGCGAGCAAACGCGTCTTCTGCATGATCAATTCTCCTAACTGAAACAGACGATAGTTTATACGAGAGCTATACGACCCGGCCCAAGCGACTCAGGGCAACAGAGGCCCCCAGACGGGCTCGCGCACCTCGCCCTGGTCCGAGCGCAACCGCTGGGCGATCTGCCCATCGACGCTGATTGTCGCCAACACGCCCGCCGCGCCATTGCGACCCGCATAGATGAGCGACAGGCCATTCGGCGCAAAGTCGGGGGACTCGTCCAGTGGTCCGCGGGTCAGCGTGCGCACCGTGCTGCCACCCAGGCTGCCCAGATCCTGCACGGCTACCCGGTAGCCTGAGCCATCGCGCGTGACGAATGCCAGCAACTTGCCATCCGGGGAGATTCGCGGCCGGGCGTTGTAACTGCTGCCGAAGGTCAGACGCTTGGCCGACGCACTGGCCGCCGCTGCAGCCACATAGACCTGCGGGCCACCGGAACGGTCAGAGGTGAAATACAACTGCTGTCCGTCGCGGCTCCAGACCGGCTCGGTGTCGATTGCCGGATCAGTGGTGACGCGCGTCAGCGCCTGGGTTGCCAGGTCCAGGATGTAGATATCGAGGTTCCCCCCCGAACCCGACAGCGTCAGCGCAAGCCGCTTGCCGTCAGGCGAAAAGGCTGGCGCCCCGTTGATGCCGACGCGGGCTGACACGCGCCGCCGCTCGCCAGTGGCCAGCCGCTGGATATAAATGGCGGAAGTGCTGCTCTCGAAGGACACGTAGGCCAACCACTGCCCGTCCGCTGACCAGGCCGGCGACATGATCGGCAGGCGACTGGCCAGCACCACCTTCGGACTCTCACCATCGGAGTCGGCGACGATGAGCTGGTAACGCTGATTCGGCGGTTGTCCATCGACCGCGATGTAGGCGATACGGGTCGCGAATGCACCACGTGTGCCGATGATCTTCTCGTAAACAAAGTCGCTGACTCGATGGGCTGAATTGCGCAGCGAATCCGCGTTGGCCAGTACACGCAGCGTGCCTAGGCTCTGGCCGCTGAAGGTGTTGAAAAGCTCGCACTCCACCGCCAACGTCCCGCCCTGCGCGGCGGCCTCGGCTGAGGACAGCGGCAGCACGCGGCCAATCAGCACGTAGTCATTACCCGCTGCCCGCCAGGCGGCAGTCTGTACCTGCGAGGACTGGGTGGGCTGCGACAACATGGCAGTGCGAGCCATGCTCCGGAACCGCCCACTCCCATCCAGATCGTGCTGAACCACGGCAGCCACATCCAAACCACCATCTGCTGGCACGGCCCGCGCGAATGGGACAACCGCAATGGGAATCGGATCGGTCACGCCCTGCGTAATGTCGATGGAAAGCTCGGCGCGGACAGCCATTGAGGCGGTCAACGCCATCAGTCCGGCGAACACCCAGCGCAGAAGTCGCTTGCTATCAATCATTCGGACGGAAATTAAACAACAGATCGCGCTCGAACAAGTCAGGATTTTCAGGCATCGGCAATGGCGAGGCTCTGTAGACCGCCGCCTCGATCGACTCGCGAACTGCGGCATCGCCATTGCATCGCTCGATCTTGACTGCCGTCACTGCGCCGCCGGGGACCTGCGTCACGCGCACCTCACAGTCCAGGCCCGCCCGGGCGCTCGGCGGCCGGATCCATGCACGTTCAATGCGGGCCCGGATCAGCGCCTTGTACTGCGCCGCCTGAGAACCGGAGCGGGCGGCGGTCAAGCGCTCTTCCGCCGCCATGCGGGCCCGCAGGTCGGCCGCCTGCTCGCGTGCCTTGGCTTCCTGTTCAGCCTGTTTCTGCAACTCGGCTTTTTTCTGCAGCTCCGCCTGTTTCTGACGCTCTTCTTCGGCCTTCCGCTTCTCAAGCTGCGCCTTCTGCTCGGCCTCGGCCTTGCGCTGAGCCGCGAGTTGGCGATCGGCCTGCTGTTTCTTCTGGCGCGCGGCATCGGCCGCCTCGGCCTCGATGCGCTGCTGCTCGGCGCGGCGCTCATTGGCGGCCTTCCTCGCATCCGCAGCCTTCTTTTCCTGAGCCAGCCGGGCCTGCTCCGCGGCTTCCGCCTCGGCTTTGGCCTTGGCGGCGGATGGGTCCGGCTGCGGCTGTGGAGGCGCCTCTTCGGCCGGCGCCGGCTGGGCGGGCAATTCGGTCACCACCGCCGCCTCGATGGCCAACTGCACCGCCTGCGGGGCCGGCGGGGTCATGTGAAACCAGCCGAAGGCGATCACCGTCAGCAGCACAGCGTGCAAAAGGAATGAGTAAAGAAACGGCCCCCATGGGGCACGGGCGTGATCCGCCCTCATTGCGATTCAGGTACCGCTCGGGCGCGCGGGGCCGCGGCCGGGTCGGTGAGGAAGCCGATCTTCGAGGCACCCGCCTTCTGCAGCAGCAGCATGGCTTCGACGAGACGCCCGTAGCGCGTCTGCCGGTCACCCTTCACGAGCACCGCACGCTGTGGATTGGCCTGCAGCCCCTGCGTCGCAAGCGTCAGGATTTCGGCATCCGTCAGCGGAGTGTCCGGTCGCGCACCCATGTTCAAGTACAACTGGCCGCCGGTGTCGATCGACAACACCATCGGCTCCCCGTCTTTCTGTGAAACCTGCAACGGCTCGGCGGCGGCTTTGGGTAGCTCCACCTTGACACCCTGCTGCAAGAGCGGCGCGGTGACCATGAAGATCACCAGCAGCACCAGCATCACGTCGATGTACGGCACGACGTTGATCTCGCTCACCAGCCGACGGCGCTGTTTCAGTGGCACGACCATGGATCAGTCCGTCGATACCGTGGCATGACGCTGCAACAGCGACGAAAACTCTTCCATGAATCCGTCGTAGCGCATCTCCAGACGCGACACCTGATCGGCGAAGCGGTTATAGGCGATGCCGGCGGGGATGGCTGCAAACAGCCCGATTGCAGTGGCCACCAGTGATTCGGCGATACCGGGCGCCACCGCCTGCAACGTCGCCTGTGTTGCAGTACCGAGTGACGTGAAGGCATTCATGATGCCCCACACCGTGCCGAACAGACCCACATAGGGGCTCATCGAGCCGATAGTGGCCAGCGTTGCCAGACTCTGCTCGAGGCGATCAATTTCCTTAAGCTGTGCGACCCGCATCGCGCGGCGCGCACCATCGAGCAGCATTTCCGGCGCGATGCCACCCTGCTGCCGCAGTCGCGCAAACTCGCGGAAGCCGAACGCGAAGATGCTCTCCATACCGCCGGTCTTATCACGCGCCTCGATGGCACGGTAAAGGCTGGTCAGTTCCCCGCCAGACCAGAAGCTGTTCTCGAAATGATCCGCGTCAGCACGCGAACGGCGCAGCAACGAACGCTTGGCAAAGATGATCGCCCAAGACGCGACGGAAGAAGCCAGCAACATGGCGATCACGCACTGCACGATCCAGCTCGCGTGCAACACCAGGTTGATCACTGAAAGCTTCTGATCCATCAGGCAAACTCCTTCAACAGTTCCGGCGGCAGCCGCCGCGGCTTGAATCCATCGACCGACACACAGGCCACTCGCACCTC
This sequence comes from Gammaproteobacteria bacterium, assembly GCA_947452065.1. Lineage (GTDB taxonomy): Bacteria > Pseudomonadota > Gammaproteobacteria > Steroidobacterales > Steroidobacteraceae > FEN-1191. The sequence continues at coordinate 66,934 of CANGBB010000001.1, read as the reverse complement.
GGCATCGAGCAGCAACTCCCCGTCCGGCGCACCGCGCCGGACTGTCTGCCCGAACCACACACTGGCACCACCGTCGGTGCGAGCCTCACAACTGATCGATAGCAGATCATCAAGCCGTGCGGCGCGACGATAGTTCGCCTGCAGGCTGACGACGGTAAAAACCACGCCGGCCTCGGCCTGCAACTGAGCCTGCGACCAGCCCTTGGCCCGCAACCATTCGCTGCGCGCACGCTCAAGGAAGCGCAGATAGTTGGCGTAATACACCACGCCGCCGGCATCCGTGTCTTCCCAATAGACACGGGCCTGCCAGACGAATTCACTCATCCACCCTCCCCGAACAGCGGCATGCTGGCGGCCGCGCGCTCGGGCACCTTGAGGCCGAAGTGCAACCAGGCATTGCGCGTGGCAATGCGGCCGCGCGCCGTACGGGCCAGAAATCCCTGTTGGATCAGGTAAGGCTCGACCACGTCTTCCAGTGTACCGCGCTCCTCGCCGATGGCTGCGGCAATGCTCTCGATACCCACCGGCCCGCCGTCGAACTTCTCCAGAACCATCAGCAGGAGCTTGCGATCCAGCGCATCGAGTCCCTGCGGATCCACATCCAGCATGTCGAGCGCAGAGGCTGCAATGGCCGCATCGATGGCACCGCTCCCACGTACCTGAGCGTAATCGCGGACCCGACGCAACAGCCGGTTGGCAATGCGCGGCGTGCCGCGGGCGCGCTGTGCGATGCGCTGCGCACCCTCTTCGCTGATCGGCACCTCAAGGATGCCGGCCGAGCGTGTCACGATGCGCTGCAGTTCGGTCACACTGTAGAAATCCAGCCGCTGCACGATGCCGAAACGGTCTCGGAGCGGCGATGTGAGCAGACCGGCACGCGTTGTCGCACCGACCAGCGTGAACGGTGGCAGATTGATCTTGATGGACCGCGCTGCGGGTCCCTCGCCGATCATGATGTCGAGCTGATAGTCCTCCATCGCCGGATAAAGCACTTCTTCAACGATGGGACTGAGTCGATGGATCTCATCAACGAACAGCACGTCGCGCGGCTGAAGGTTGGTGAGGATTGCAGCCAGATCGCCGGGCCGCTCCAGCACCGGACCTGATGTCTGGCGCAGGTTCACGCCAAGCTCCGCTGCGATGATGTTGGCAAGTGTGGTCTTGCCAAGGCCCGGAGGGCCGAAAATCAGCGCATGATCGAGCGCCTCGCCGCGGCCACGCGCCGCTTCGATGAAGATCCCGAGCTGGTTCTTCATCGACTCCTGACCGATGTAATCAGCAAGGTGCTTGGGCCGGATCGCGCGGTCGATGGCCTCCTCATCACGGGTGGCGTTGGCCGCGCTCACCAAACGTTCGTCGATGTTTGAGCTCATATCGCCGCGCTCTGCAAGGCACGACGAATACGCTCTTCGGTGCTACCGGTGTCGACTCCCTTGAGCATCTTCGTCGCCTCCGCGGGCTTGTAACCCAGCGCGACCAGCGCATTCCAAGCCTCAGACGCCGGGTCTGCCGCAACGTCCTGCGCAGCGATTACGCCAGCGCCTTCGCGGCCGCCACCCGTGATCATACCGGCGCCAAGCGCATCAATATGGTCGCGCATCTCGATCACCACGCGCTCGGCAATCTTCCGTCCGACACCCGGAATGCGCGTCAGCGCCGCATGATTGGACTCGCGCACACAGCGTGCGAAGTCCGCAGCAGACATACCCGAAAGCAACGCCAGTGCAATCTTCGGCCCGACGCCGGAAACCTTCAGCAGCGCGCGAAACACCACACGCTCATCAGCTGTGGCAAAGCCATACAGAATGTGTGCGTCTTCGCGCACCACCAGATGAGTGAGCAATCGCACACGCTCGCCAGTACCCGGCAGGCCGTAGAAACTCGACATCGGCGCCTCGATCTCATAGCCAACGCCACCCACATCCAGCAAGAGGTGCGGCGGAGACTTGTGAACGATGAGCCCTTCCAGAGAACCAATCATGCGCCGCGCTCCAGCACTGCGGCTAGCCGCCGGCTCTGCGCATGGCACACCGCAATAGCGAGGGCATCCGCAGCATCCGGCTGCGGAACAGACTCAAGTTGCAGCAGCAGCGCGATCATGTGACCCACCTGTCCCTTCTCGGCTCCACCATAACCGGTCACAGCCTGCTTGATAGCCCGCGGCGCGTATTCGTACGCCGATGCACCGCGAACACTGGCCGCACAGAGCGCCACACCGCGCGCCTGACCCAGCTTCAGCGCACTGTCGGCATTCTTGTGCAGGAACACGCGCTCGATGGCGACCTCTGTTGGCTGGTGGGTGGCTACCAGCGCATCCACCTCCGCGTAGATGTAGCGCAGGCGCGCAGCCAGATCTTCGCCGCGCACATCGATGCAGCCGTGTGCCACATGCGCCAAGGCACCGCCACGCACCTGCAGCAGCCCAAAGCCCGTACGGCGGGAGCCAGGATCAAGTCCTAGGATCAGGCAGTCGCCGGAAGGCGGCACCGCCGCAACACGCTCGGCAGTCTGCGTATCCGGCCGGTAGGCGCGCCAGGCGGCACTTGAGTAACGCGGCATGACCTATGATAGCCGGAAGGCGCATATGGAGACCATTCGCACAGCAGCACCCGACACGCGGCCCGCCCTGCAGGCGACCGTGGAGCTATTGCGGGCACTCGGCGCCGAAGCCGGCGCCATCGGCCGTGGTGAACGCATCGCCCAACTGGTGGCGGCGCACAGCGGCGATCCACAGTTGCTGGCCGCCATTCAGCTGGCCCAGGCCGCGGCTGCCGGACTGGACCTTCAGGGGTCAGCCGTGGCTGCACAGTGGCCGACCGAGACACTGCGACTGGCCGCCGGTCTCCATTCGCTAGCCGGCCTCGGCGCCGCCGGCGTAGAGCGCGCATTCACACCTCAGCAAACCGAGGCGACTCGCAAGATGCTGATGGCCGTTGCCAATGACCCGCGGCTGATCCTCGCCCGTCTCGCCGAACAGCTGCTGCAACTGCAGGAGGCGCGTGAACAGCCGCCCGAGGTGCAGCAACAGCTGGCCCGCAGCACTGAACTGCTGTTCGCACCGCTGGCCAATCGGCTCGGTATCTGGAGCCTGAAGTGGGAGCTCGAGGACCTGGCGTTCCGCTACCAGCATCCGTCGGCATACCAAGCCATTGCCGGCGCATTGGCGGAGCGGCGCGTGGACCGCGAGCGCTACATTGCCGAGCTTTGCGCCGAACTGCGTGATGCGCTGGCGCGGGCCGGCATCAAGGCCGAGGTGTACGGCCGACCCAAGCACATCTACAGCATCTGGCGGAAGATGCAGCGCAAACATCTGGCCTTTGATCAGGTTTTCGACGTGCGGGCACTGCGCATCGTGCTTGGCAGCGTTGCCGACTGCTACGCGGCGCTGGGACTGGTGCACGGTCGCTGGCCCTACATTCCCAGCGAATTCGATGATTACATCGCCACCCCCAAGGACAACCACTACCGCTCCATCCACACCGCCGTCACCGGCCCCGGTGGCAAGGCGGTAGAAATCCAGTTCCGGACGCGCGAGATGCATGAACACGCCGAGCTCGGCGTGGCAGCACACTGGCGCTACAAGGAAGGTGTCGGTCGCGACGCCCGCTATGAGCAGAAGATTGAGTGGGCCCGTCAGCTGCTTGAGCCGCGCATGGCAGCTGTGACGACTGACGAGAGCGACGAGGACCACCTCGACGAGCTGCGCCGCACACTCTTCGCCGACCGGATCTATGTGCTCACGCCGAAGGGTGATGTGGTCGATCTGCCGCAGGGTGCGACCGCACTCGATTTCGCTTATCACATCCACACCAGCCTCGGTCATCGCTGCCGTGGTGCTAAGGCCAACGGCCGCATCGTCGCGCTGGACACACCACTGGCCAACGGCGCCATCGTCGAGGTGATCGCCGGGCGCAGCGGTGGACCGAGTCGCGACTGGCTGAACCCGGAGTCCGGCTATCTGGCCTCGCCACGGAGTCGTGCCAAGGTGCGCGCCTGGTTTCACCAGCAGGATGAAGCCGCGCGCAGTGCACCGCCGGCGGCTGCAGCCGAAGCCAGCGCACCGCCAAGCGAGACATCCGTGCTACCGGTCAGGGTACTGCGTCGCAAGCCCGCGACACGTCGCGGGCCGCTCTCGCCAGTGCTTTTCGAGGGCGTGGACGATCTGCCCAGCACACTGGCCCGCTGCTGTGGTCCGGTGCCGCCGCTGGCGATTGCCGGCTACCTGACCATTGGCCGCGGCGTCACCGTGCATCGTGCCGAATGCCCGAGTCTGGCGCGCATGACCGCACAACGCCCCGATCGCCTGCTCCGCGCCCGCTGGAATCTGCGCGCCGACGAGCGCATGCCGGTCCGATTGCGCATCGAGGCCTTCGAGCGCCGCGATCTGCTGCGGGACGTCACCGATCAGTTGGCGCTCGCTGACCTGTGGCTGGATGGACTCGATACGCGCAACACCGCTGAACACAGCACGCTGCTGACGCTCGAGACCGCCGTGCGGGATCAGACGCAACTCGAGGCGCTGCTCAAGGCCTTGGGCCGTGTGCCAAGTGTCATCAGTGCCAGTCGAATCGACTGAAAAATCCCTTCAATTCCAGCACCGGGATCAGGGAACTCTTTGTCGTATATGATGGTCCAGTTCAATTGCTGCAATCTTTTCCCCTACCTCTGACCATAGATACCCCTTCATGAAAAAGAAAAATGTCGTTCTAGCCCTCGCTTCAGCGTTGCTGATTTGCTCCGCTGCCTGGTCTGCGGGCGCAGGTGGTGGTGGCGGCGGCGGTGGTGGCGGCGGTGGAGGCGGCGGCGGTGGTGGCGGTTTCGGCGGCGGTGGCGGTGGCGGTGGCGGCTTTGGCGGCGGAAACAGTGGCCTGCGAAGCTCAACCGGCGGCATCAACTCCCGCAACACCAAGACTGACACCCAGAACCAACAGCAAACCCAGGACAAGAAGACCAACAAGCAGGTCGAAGTTCAGAGTCTCCAGTCGCTGCGCTTCAACGACCCATACGAATATGCGGCACGTCCGAATTTCAGCCGCCCAAAACTCTCACCCAATGGCTCGCGATTGGCGATGGTCGCGCGACTGCCCGACAGCCAGACATCGCTTCTGGTCGTCGACCTCGGTCAGGATCGCGTCACACCGGTGGGCCGCGTCGAAGTCCCTTACATGCTCAATGTACGGAACTACGGCTGGACCAGCGAAGATCAACTGGTGATGTGGGTCGACATCGATACCAGTCAGTTTTCTGACGACAATCAACCCTCGGCGATGTACATCGCAGTGTGGGACCTGAAGACCAAGAAAATCACCGAACGTCGTCAACCGATCAAAGGCGACTTCGATCTGGTTTCGCCCTACCCCATCTCAGGCGATCTGGTGCGCGCGCCATGGGGCGCACCGGGCCATGCGCTGATCACCGAGTGCTCGCACTCCGGCATGGGGGGCGTCAAACAGCGCACGCGCACCATGGATAGTGGCTTCACTTTCGCGGACCAGTTCGCAGTCCCCGACAGCACCATTCTCTGCAGCCTGTATGACTGGGATGCCACCAAGAACGTCGCCAAGAGCGTCGCGCGTGCCTTCTACGGCAATCCGGTGCGTTTCTTCGCCAGCAGCAGCGGCGAACACATCAAGGCCGAGGGCGTGGACAACTCCGGCAAGCTGGTCTACGGCGAATGGAACGAACAGCACAAGCGCTGGGACAAGATCACGCCACCGGATCCCGGCATGCTGCTGGCTCAAACCGATTCCAGTGAGCAGGATTATTCGGCGCTGTGGCGCGTGGTGCACGAGAAACTGCCGCAGGACCTGGAGCCCGTGGGCACTGTGTTGCAGACCTCCGAGACCGGACGACCGGTTGGTATCCAGCTCTTCACGCCGGAGCAGACCCTTGCGTCTTTCAAGCCTGAGCTGGCTCTCATCGACGACGCGCTGACCCGCTCAATCAAGAACACGCCGTCGATGTCCGACATGCGCGTGGCTTGGGAACACATTACCGAGCCGCTGGACCGTGCGGTCATCAGCGTCGATGGCATCAACAACCCCGGTGCTTACCTGCTGTGGCGCGCCAATGACCCCTCACTGCTGATGGTCACCGGGCGCCGGCAGCTGGGCGAGGAAAACATCTCGCCCACCACCCTTCACAATGACTGGCTCGAAGGCGGCGCCGTGATCGGCATCACGCCACCGCTGCGCACTCTTAACAGTCAGGGCCTGCTGATCATGCCGGTCATTGCCAGCGACGCCACGACCGCCAGCAGCCTGATCGGCCGCTTTAACAGCACTGTCGAGTGGTTCGCGGCGAACGGCATGACCGTGGCCCAGGTGCAGGTGCCCATGCCCGGCACCGAGCCGGGTCGCGCCAACGGCGCAACGTGGCGCGCTCTGGTTGGCGACCGTATCGCCGAAGCGCGTGAACAGGTGCTGCGCCGCCTAAACCTGAACCGTACCGATCCCGTGTGCCTCTTGGGCCAGAACGCCAACTCGTATGCAGTTTTGAGCGCAGTGGCCAACAGCAGCGCCGTAGGGTGCGCCGTGGCCATTAATCCGCAATTAGATCGCGAGCAGCTCAAGCCGTGGTCGCGCATCAACACTCTGGATCGTCTGTTCTACCTGAACGGCGACAACACCACGCTCAACACTTGGCGCCGACTGTATGGCGGCCGTGAGGCCAGCGGAGCAGGCATCGCAGATGGCGCGCCAGACAGCTGGAATTGGCCGGCGGGCGCCAACGTCATGGTGGCCTACGAAATGTACGACGAGAACATGCGACCGCTATCACTGGGCGCTGGCAAGTTGTCGACGGCGGTGAAGAAAGCCAACAGCCAGTTCACGCTGTATGACAGCCGCGCTTACGCCACCCGCCCCGACCAGTGGCTGACCAACTTCTACAACGACATGCTGAACTTCATCCTGCCTCCGCCGGACAAGCGCAAGCCGAAAAACGGTGAAGTGATCATCATGCCGATCGAGCCCAATGCGAAGCAGATCGTCATGCCCAACCCGCCCGCCCCGCAGTCGGGCGCTGGACAGGCATCCGGCGCTTCACCGGCTCCTTGAATCTGCGCTGGCGACGGCCGAGGTGATGCCCACTGGCATCACCTCGGCTTCATCTAGCTCGCCCGTCTCTCAGCGGTTGACGTTATCGATGGCGCGCTTGTCAGCGGCAAGCGCCGCCTCGTGCAGCGCCTCGCTGAGCGTCGGATGCGCGTGCATCGTGCGCTGCAGATCTTCACAGCTGGCCTTGAACTCCATCGCCACGCAGGCCTCGCCGATCAATTCGCCGGCCATCGGACCGACGATGTGAACGCCGAGGATCTGGTCGCTGGCCTTGTCTGCGATCAGCTTCACGAAGCCGGCGCTGGCTTCCATCGCACGCGCACGACCGCTGGCCAAGAATGGGAACACGCCGAGCTTGTACTCGATCCCTGCGGCCTTCACCGCCTCTTCCGTCTTGCCCACCCAGGCAATTTCCGGAGCGGTGTAGATCACTGAAGGCACCAGGTCGTAGTTGATGTGTGCATGCCGACCGGCGATTCGATCGGCAACGGCCACGCCCTCGTCCTTACCCTTGTGCGCCAGCATCGGGCCGCGCACGCAATCCCCCACGGCCCAGACGTTTTCCACGCCCGTGGCGCAGTTCTCATCAACATTGATGAAGCCACGCGCATCGATGGTCACGCCCGTGCCATCGGCCAACAGGCCCGTGGTGAAAGGACGGCGGCCCACGGCCACGACCACCTTGTCGGCCACCAGTGTCTGCTCACCCTTGGCGTCGGTGTAGTGGACCGTGACGCCATCGGCACCGGGCGTTGCGCCCGTGACCTTGGCGCCGAGGCGAATATCCAGCCCCTGCTTCTTGAAGTGTCGCGCTGCCTCGCTGGCAACCTGACCGTCAGCGACGGCGAGGAACTTGTCCATCGCCTCGAGCACCACCACTTCGGCACCCAGCCGGCGCCACACGCTGCCGAGTTCCAGACCGATCACACCGGCACCGATCACGCACAGGCGCTTGGGCACCGCATCCATCTCGAGCGCATCCCACGAATCGAGAATGTTTGTCCGATCAAACGGGAGCGACGGCAGTTCAAACGGTGTCGAACCACTGGCCAGCACCACGTGCTTGGCCTGCAGCGTCTGCACCGCGCCGTCGGCACCGGTGACTTCAACCTTGCGACCCGGCAGCAGCTTGCCGTGACCCGCAAAGCTCTTTACACCCGCCGCCTTGAGCAGCATGCCAATGCCACCGGTCATGGTCTTGACGATGGTTGCGCGACGCTTCTGCATCGCTGCAATGTCCATCGACACCCCCGCTGCCTTGATGCCGTGCACGGCGAACTCGGCCTGCGCGCGGTGATAGAGCTCCGAGCTCTCCAGCAGCGCCTTGGACGGAATACACCCTGCGTTCAGGCACGTGCCACCCATGGCGTAACTGCCGTCGCGGTTCTTCCAGCCATCCACGCAGGCCACAGTCAGCCCGTTCTGCGCAGCGCGGATTGCCGCAGGATATCCAGCGGGGCCGCCACCAATGACAACAACATCAAAATCCATGCTCATACTCCCAGTAACAGACGGCCCGGATCTTCCAGGCAATCCTTGATCGTGACGAGGAACTGCACCGCATCGCGGCCGTCGATGATGCGGTGATCATACGTCACCGCCAGATACATCACGGGCCGCGCCACCACCTGGCCATTGACGACCACGGCACGCTCCTGTGTCTTGTGCATGCCAAGGATGGCACTTTGCGGCGCGTTGACGATGGGCGTGGACAGCATCGAGCCGAACACACCACCGTTGGTGATACTGAACGTACCGCCCGACAGATCCTCCAGCGCAATGCTGCCATCTCGCGCCTGTCGCGCAAAGTCCGCAATGCGCTGCTCCACGCCGGCGATGCCCAGCGTATCGGCATTGCGCAGCACCGGCACCATCAGGCCGCGCTCGGTCGAAACTGCGACGCCCACATCGTAGTAATCGTGATGGACGATATCCGTGCCTTCCACCGACGCATTGAGAATGGGGAAGCGCTTCAGACCCTCAATCGCGGCCTGCACAAAAAAGCCCATGAAGCCCAGCTTGACGCCGTGCTTCTTCTCGAATGCATCCTTGTAGCGGTTGCGCAGAACAATCACCGCACTCATATCAACTTCATTGAACGTGGTCAGCAGCGCTGCATTCGACTGCGCGGCAATCAGCCTTTCGGCTACACGTTGCCGCAGCCGCGTCATCGGCACACGACGATCGGCACGCGTGCCGCCGCCAGTCGCCGCGACCGATCGCGGAGTCAGCGACGGCGCTGACTTTGCAGCCGAAACAGCAGCCGGTTGTACGGCCGCCGCCTGCGGTGCGGGGGCAATTCGCGGTGCAGCCGCCGCGAGCAGATCAGCCTTGGAAACGCGCCCTTCGCGCGCCACGGCCGCAATCTGCTCATCGCTCAAACGCGCCTCTTCAGCGACACGCGCCGCGGCCGGCCCGAGCTTCACAGAACCGGCTGAGGCGCGCTCCGGCGCTTTGGCCTGCTCCGGTGCAGCGGCACGTTCCGGCGCAGCACCCGCCTCAATGATGGCCAGCAGTTCACCGCTCTTCACGGTGGCACCCGCCTGCACCTTCAGCTCACGGATCACACCGTTGAGCGGCGCCGGCACTTCCAGCACCACCTTGTCGGTTTCCAGATCAGCGAGATTTTCCTCGCGACTGACGCTCTCTCCCGGCTGCTTACGCCAGCTAACCAGCGTTGCATCAGCCACGGACTCGGGCAGTTGCGGCACTCGAATCTCAACGACGCTCATGATGTTTTCCTCATCGCGCGAGTTTTCGCAGCAGGCTTGCCGCTTTTGCGTTCCGGCTCGGAGGCCACGGCGCTGAGCGCCGCCACCACCAGCCGCTGCTGTTCAATCTCATGGAGCCTGACTAGGCCGGTGGCCGGCGCCGCGCCCGGCGGACGTCCAGCGTAGTAAATCGGACGTTGCTCGCCAGCGAGTTCCTGCAAGCGATGACGAATCTGAAACCAGGCACCCTGATTCTGCGGCTCTTCCTGACACCAGACCAGTTCCGCGGTCGGATACCGCGACAGCACGGCCAGATATTCTTCTGTCGGGAACGGATAAAGCTGCTCAATGCGCACCAGTGCAACATCGTCCTGTTTGGCCGCACGACGCGCGCGCAGCAGATCAAAATAAACCTTGCCACTGCAGAACACGACGCGGCGCACTTTGTCAGCGGCCAACTCGTCCGTCTCGCCGATCACACGCTGGAACCGCCCGGTGGTCAGCTCCGCCAGCGGCGAAACCGCTAGCTCGTGCCGCAACAGGCTCTTGGGCGTCATCACGATCAGCGGCTTGCGGATCGACCGCAGCATCTGCCGCCGCAGCATGTGAAACATCTGCGCCGGCGTCGATGGCACACAGACCTGCATGTTGTTCTCGGCGCACAATTGCAGGAAGCGCTCGAGGCGTGCCGAGGAGTGCTCGGCACCCTGCCCCTCGTAGCCATGCGGCAGGAACAGAACCAAGCCGCATAGCCGCTGCCACTTGGACTCGCCCGAACTGATGAACTGATCGATGACCACCTGGGCGCCGTTGACGAAGTCGCCGAACTGCCCCTCCCAAATCACCAGCGAATCGGGACTCGTGCTGGAGTAACCGTATTCAAAACCCAGCACTGCCTCTTCGGAGAGCAGCGAGTCGATGGCTAAGAAGCTCGCCTGCCCTTCGCGCACATGCTGCAAGGGCACGTGACTCTCGCCGCTGTTCTGATCATGAAACACGGCGTGACGATGGAAGAATGTGCTGCGGCCACAATCCTGACCGCTCAGACGAATCGCATGACCTTCATCTACTAGGGAAGCGTATGCCAGCGTCTCAGCGCAGCCCCAGTCCAGCGGCTGCTCGCCGGCCAGCATCTTGCCGCGACCCGCAACCACCTGCGCCACACGCGGATGCAGAGTGAAGTGCGCGGGATACGCGAGGACCCTCTGACCCAGCGCTGCAAGACGGTTAGGCTCCACCGCCGTACGCACCGGCTCACCCGAGTCGACGGCCGTGTATCGGTTCCAGTCGACGGTGTATTTGTTGCCGATCATGCCCAGTGATGGATGGCGCTGTTGACGACCTTCATCCAGCGCCTGCCGATACTGCTCGATCATCTGCTCGGCTTCAGCAGCGGCGATCACTCCCGCACTCATCAACTGCTCAGCGTACAAACGACGCACCGGTGCATGTGCACGGATCGCCTTGTACATCAGCGGTTGCGTCGCCGACGGCTCGTCAGCCTCGTTGTGACCCAGCCGGCGATAGCAGACCAGATCAATGACGAAATCCTTGTTGAATTTCTGTCGGTAACGCAGCGCCAGTCGACCGGCGAACAACACTGCCTCCGGATCATCACCATTGACGTGCAGAATCGGCGCCTCGATCATCTTGGCCACGTCGCTGCAGTAAATCGTCGAGCGCGTATCGCGCGGATCGCTGGTTGTGAAGCCGACCTGATTGTTGACAATGATGTGCAGCGTGCCGCCCGTGCCATAGCCGCGCGTCTGCGACAGCTGCAGCGTCTCCATGACCACACCCTGCCCCGCAAAGGCCGAGTCCCCGTGGATCAGCACCGGGATCACCTTGTCGACGGCGTTCTTAGGCAACTCGCCCCGGCGGCGATCCTGCCGCGCCCGCACCGACCCCTCGACCACCGGATCGACGATCTCCAGATGCGAGGGATTGAAGGCCAGCGAGACATGCACATTGCCGCCCGGCGTCTTCAGGTCAGAAGAAAATCCTTTGTGGTACTTCACGTCGCCGGCGCCGAGGACCTCGTACTGACCCTCGAACTCGGTGAACAATTTTCCCGGCGACTTGCCAAGCGTGTTGACCAGCACATTCAACCGCCCGCGATGAGCCATGCCGATGATCACTTCCTCGACACCACCGCGACCCGACTCCTGGATGAGATCATCCAGCAGCGGGATCAGTGCCTCGCCGCCCTCCAGCGAGAAGCGCTTCTGTCCCGTATAACGGGTATGCAGATAACGCTCGAGACCCTCGGCTGCAGTCAGCTGCCAGAGAATGGTCTTCTGGGTCTCAGCATCGAAACGCTGGCCCATGCGTCCGAGCTGAAACTCCTCATGCAACCAGATGCGCTCGTCAGTGTCCGACACATGCGCAAACTCTGCCCCGACACTGCCGCAATAAACGTGCTCATAGCGACGCAGGATCTCGCGCAGTGATGCGAAGCGCGGCAGCCAATGACTTTTGCTGCCAGTGAAGAATTCCGTGTCGAGATCCGCAGTGCCGAGACCGCTGTTCTCCAACTCCAGCACACTGGGCCGCACACGCGGTGAAAGCCCCAGCGGCTCGATCTTCGCAGCAAGATGCCCGCGATTTGCGTAGTAGACCATCAGACGCGAAACCGCAGCCTGCCGGACATCGGCCTGAGATGAGGTCAACCCCGCGGACGGCGCGGTGTGAGCAACCAACCGGTCGGTACGTTCGCTCGGCGACGCCTCTAGCGACGCGAAGTAGCGCTGCCACTCCGCCCCTACGGCGTTTGGATCCGCCAAGTACTGGCGATAGAGCGAATCGACGTAATCCGCATTGCCAATGGACAACAGCGAGTTGGACATGGACGGAAATACCTTTACGGCTCAAGGCACTACGAACGCAGCGACCTGGAGGGCCTATTAGTTTAGCGGAACCGGCCAGCCAAGAGCAAAGCAACCCCAGAAACTGTGCATCAACATCCATTTTGCGGCTGGCAGAGGGATGCACTGATCAGGTGCAATGCACCCTGTCCGCCCCGGGAGCGGACATCAAGTCACACCCAAACAGGAGGGAATATGGAAGTTCTCAACGAAGAAAAGCTCGATCAGGTATCGGGCGGTGCTTACTGGGTTGCCGGTTTGGCGTTCGTCTACCTCAACCTCGAGAAGATCAGCGACTCCCTGCGCGGATTCAGGGACGGGTTCGAAGCCGGTTTCATGGGCCGAGAGATGCCCTCGGCGGAGCCCGTGTGCCGTCCCTAAAGGCCCTTTGGCAGCAGCTGGCTGAAAAGGCGGGTGTGCGACCCCTCACACTGGCCGTTTTGGTCACGCTCGCGCTGCTGTTCACTTACTTGCAAGAAATCACTGACTCCATGGAGGGATTCATCAATGTCTTCAAACGCGCTTGTCAATGACTGCTCCCTGCCCCTCGAGGCAACGCTGCTGCCAGCAGAGCTGCTGGATCACGTGGCCGGCGGCACCATTTATTACGACTACTTCAAGTGGATCGGCTACAAGCTCGGCGTGGCGGAACGTGCGTACGTCGAATATGTCCAGCAGTGCGGCATGGATGTATTTCTCATGACCTCATGAGCTAGCCGGATCATGATCTAGAGCTGGGACGCCGTATCGCGTGGCGCCCTGGTCACGGTCCCGGTCCGGGCTCATGCCCTGAAAAGGAAGCGTCCGAGGTACCCAGCCAGGGCCGCCACCAGCGCGGCGAATCTCAGCAGCGATCGCTGCTATTTCAGAACACCCCGGGCCCGGATGTCAGGAGCTGACACAGCTCTAGCTGCGATCGGACCTGACACTTGTTCATGACCCGCTTCAGTTGGGTTCGCACTGTATGAATTGAGGTGGATCGATCACGGGCCAGATCCGAGAGCGAATGCCCGTCATAGACGCCAATGGCCATGGCCGCCTCGGCCGGCGTGAGGCCGTACAGGGCGCGCAGAATCTCCGGCTCCACCTTGCGACGGAGCAGAGTCGAATACACACACATGACCATCGGATCGCCGGCTCGCTTCAGAGCGCCGTAAGTCACCGCCACGCGATAGTCCGCATCGAATTTATTGTTTTCGGTCGAGCGGTGCTTAATGACCGCACACCGGAAAAAATGTGGGCCCGACGGCAATTGCTCCACCCACTGCGTGCAGACCATGCCCTGGACCAAGAGCAGCCGCTTGGAGACACTGAACGGTGAGTCACCAGACGGCAGTTCCGCCGTCGCCGCATTCGAGTGCAGCAACTCACCCTCCGGCGAGGCGATCAGCACACCGTAGCCCAACTGATCAGTGAGAAAGCGAAGTGCAGCGCAGGCGCCCAACTGCCCGTCCATGCGACGATCTGACTCGGCGCGGACTGATTCGTCCGATGACGCTGGTACCGTCTTCTGCCTGAATTCCGTATCGCTGGAGTTGGTCACTCGAACTTCACCGCCGCAATGCCTGTGTCACGCGTCGCGACACCTAAACTTTACAAATCTTACCGATTGAATCCCTGCGGTAAATCACCCGTTTGGTGCATATGGTCAAAATGACTGACTGAAAACTTCGCATCCAATTCAACGCCCGAGCAACGAATCGAGAACTCTCCGGGCAAGTGGAAAACACTGGAATTAAAGGCATTCCAAGCGTTTTTAACAGACCGTCTGGGGTGTGCGCCATAGCTCGCGAGACAGCAAGCAGGATGTTTACGGCGTATAGCTCGTGGCAGAAGCCAGAAGCAGTTCAGCGAGAGTGGCGCCCCCGGCCGGAGTTGAACCGACGACCTACCGCTTAGGAGGCGGTCGCTCTATCCACTGAGCTACGGGGGCTTCCCTGAATTGTAGCGGGTTCGCCGCACCACCGCGCGCAACGCCCCCTCATGCACCCCTGCTCTGCCAGAGCAAAGATTGCCGACCGAAAGTGAATTTTCGTACATCCCGGAACTCCCTCCGGGCGATCTGCCCTAACCTTCCGGCAGGTCACTATTTCATTGACCTTTTTTCCTTCACGGAGGGGATGAACATGTTGAACAAGATCATGACCACTGCGGTGCTGATGGCTGGCGCAACCCTGGCGCTGGCGCAGAACGCACCGCCGGCAGACGGCGCTGGCGGTAAGGGTGCTGGCCGCATGGATCCGGCGGCTCGCTTCAAGGAACTGGACAAGAACAACGACGGCAAGCTAAGCCTCGAAGAGTTCAGCGCCATGACCGTCGGGCGTGCGGGCGGTGCTGCCGCTGGTGGCGGTGGTGCTGGCGGTGCAACCGCTGGAGCAGCCGGCGCACCGGCCGCCATGTCGATGGCGGACCGCTTCAAGGCTGCCGACACCAACAAAGACGGCTCATTGACCGTCGAAGAACTCACCGCCTACATGCAGAGCATGCGTGGCGCTGGCCGTAGTGGCGGCGACACCGGCGGTGGTGGCGGCATGGGCGGCGGTGGCATGGGCGGAGGCTGATCCAAGCCTTTGCAGTCCGATCGTAATCGGTCGCCAAAACGAAGAAGCCCCGCTTAGGCGGGGCTTCTTTTTTGGCTACTGACCGAGCGACTCTCTCCGCCTTTTGGCTGGGCGCGCTTCAAGTTGGGTTCGTTTTGAAAATCGGCCCTCAGAAGTAACTTGGAGGGTCAGCTGACCAGCTGATTGGCCGCGGGCCAGTTGCAGAGGCGACTGGTTTCGAACCAATTCCCTCAAAGCCAGAGCAAAGCTGGGAGATGGGGCAGTGAGTAGAGGTTCGGGTGACTGACCTGTTCCACGTCACCTCTCAGCCTGGGTCTTTAATATCTTCAGCATCGCCACAGCAAGGGATGATCGGTCATAGCGCTTGGCGCTCACGGGACCATTTGCTCTGTAGCGAGCTAGCAATTCTGAGTCGTCGGAGAGTCGCCGAAGCCCAGCGACAAGTGCCTCCGGGCTCTCTGGTTCAAACAATAAACCAACTTCTTCACGCTCGACGATGTCAGCCGACTCACCCTCTACGCCGTACAGCACAGGGATGGCCATACCCATACATTCGAAAAGCTTGGATGGGATAACGGTGGTAAAAAGTTCGTCTTTCTTGAGGTGGATAACGGATACATCCAATATCGACCAATATCGTACCACCTGATCTTTAGATACCGACTCCACAAAGACAACGTTGTCTAGCCCTTCGATTTGCGCACGCTGGCGAAGTAAAGCTTTATTAGCGCCGTCTCCAACCAGAATGATGCGGAAGCGGTCACCATCGGGAGCAGTTTTGAGTGCTTTAGCAGCGTCTAGAAGAGTATCTAACGCATGTGCCAGACCGTGAGTGCCAATGTAACCTGCCACAAACTTGCCTTGCAGCCCAAGCTTTTTCTGCAGCTTGGCGTCCTTCTCTCTTGGCGCGAAGCGACTGATATCCACGCCGTTGGTTACTACGTGAATCTTATCTCCATTTATGCCACGCCTCATTAGTGAAGTGCGGGACGCATTGGTTACCGCCACAATAGCACCAGCTTTGCGATAAAGAAAAAGCTCCACCTTTTCAAGCAAGTTCAGCACCTTGCCTTGCTTCATCGCACCCACAGCCCGAATAGATTCGGGCCAGATGTCGCGAAGTTCGAACACCCAGGGCACCCGTTTGAATACGCTGCTTGCGTATGCCGCACACACAGTGAAAAACTGCGGAGAAGTTCCCACAATCACGTCCACACGCTGTACGAACAGGCTGACCAGGAAACCAGTCACCATATAGCTTACGTAGTCCAGAGTGCGTTTTGCAAAACCCTCGTTGGCTGTGATGTAGGTCCAGACACGAATCACGTCGATGCCAGCCATGGTTTCACGCTGCCAAATCCGGTTCCGGTAGCCCTCAAACACCTTGCCCTTGGGGAAATTTGGAGCGCTGGTGATCACTGTGACACGATGTCCGGCCTTGACCCACTCGCGGCAGTGCTCGAAGGTTCGGCTCGCCGGAGCGTTCACTTCCGGGGGGAAGTTGTCGGTCAAAAATAATATATGCATCGATCGAATGTCAGGCGTACTCGCCAATTGAAGAGCTCCAGGTAAAACGCAGGCTGCTGGATCTGTTAAAAAGCTGGACGACGAGGCAGAAACTCGGTTTTGCTTCTCCAAACCGAGGGTGCCAGGTGCTGGTTTCCAGACGTGCCTGGCCCTGTTCGATCTGCCAAATTAATTCAGTGCCGTCGGGCAGCATGGCGGTACCGCTATCTGCATTTGCCTGCGTTGTCTGCAATTGGATTGCAGGATGAAAATGGAATCTTGCCTCGGCGGTCTGATACGAGCCTTCCACACGGTCTATTACGGTCAAACTTTGGTCATCCATGCGCCAGGTGCGGTGGTGCACTGGGTTTCCAGGCAGGCGGGTGTAGCCATTGTGTGCGCAGTTCACCTCAGTGGCGGCCGAGTCCGTAGCCTCCAGAATGCGCAGCCCGAAAGGATAGGCCCGACGTGCCACCCGAAACCCACCCCACACCTCGGATGAATCCTGTCCATCCACCACCACCGTGTTGTGGGCTGCGGTGCCACGTTGGCGAAATCTTTCGGAGCTGTTGCCGTAACAAGAAGTGCCCGAATTTACCAAAACCCGTTGCCTGCCTACTGACAGCTCAAAGCTCAACGTATCTGCATGCGCATGTCCCGGAAGGTAATCTGGCCCCACGCGTGCCACATCAAGCAGCGCCACCGCAGGACCGTGAGACAGCCGCACATAGCCGCTGTCTGCCAGCAGCTCCATAGCCACTATTTTTATATCTGAAGCCTCCTGAACACAGCGCGTGAAGTAGGCCTCGAGCTCCGCAACTGCCGGCGCCATGCCTGTTGCTGCATCGTTGAACAGCCCAATATCGCCGTCCGGGTGGCACATCACCCGGAGCCAGCGCCGCATGGCCTGCAGGCGAGGCAACAG
Organism: Gammaproteobacteria bacterium; assembly: GCA_947452065.1. Taxonomy (GTDB): domain Bacteria; phylum Pseudomonadota; class Gammaproteobacteria; order Steroidobacterales; family Steroidobacteraceae; genus FEN-1191. Next base: position 49,309 of record CANGBB010000001.1, on the reverse strand, counting down.
CCAAACGCGAACCTGCTTGCAGTTCTCAGCTGGCGCTGTCCTCTCGTAACACGCCAACACATTCACTATGTCCAGCACATCTTCCAAGGCCATTGCGTGGTACATCGTGCTTAACTCAAAATGACCGCCATCCGGCAGAAGCTGCTCGGGAATTTCGCGGGCCAGGATCTCTAGGGCGGTCTTGCGCCAGCCGTCTGCCTCTGCGCCCTCGAAAAACAGCCCGGCAAAGAGCAGCGCTTTGGCGTTTGCGAACAGATGGTTGCCCTGCAGATGGATCTCAAGCCGCTTGGTCAACCAGCGAACCTGTACTGCCAGACTGTGTAACGACGCCGGCGATAGCTCACTACCCGATAGTGCCCACTTTATCCAGTTGACCACGCGCAGGGAGAGTGGGTAAGGCTCCCAGCCGTTTCCCTGCCCCGGTCGGTTGTGGGAGATCCAGTCCTCAATCAGCGCCAGGTGCCAGGTCTTGCGCGCCCCAGCATCCATGGCGTTGAGGTCGTTAAAATAGTGCTGGTTGTAACGCCACAGCTTTTCACGCTCCGGGCCGTCCCAACCGATCTCGTCCAGCTCACCAGACTCGTTCAGAAAAACAAACTGACGTGGCCCCATCATACTCGCAAGCCGACGCGCCGGCGCCTGCCATGCGCAAGTGCGTTCACGCAGTTCAGGTGCCTGACTCAGATCGGGTTGGGGCCGCGCAAATCGGAACCATATCCGGCCATAAAACTGCACCGGGCGCAAATAGCTTATGGTGTCCCAGTAGAGTCGGGCCTTGTTCAATAAACCCATGGCCGCTTAGTTCGTCCCGTGCTTGACGCCCAGCAGCTCTTCCAAAATCGCCACGATTCGCTCTCCGGTCTTGCCATCCCACAGCGGCGGTATCCCGCCCTTTTTCCATTGCCCGGCGAAGAGTTTCTCCAGCGCTGGCAACAGGGCTGCAGGGTCGGTACCGATCAGCTCATTGGTGCCGGTGCTCACCGTTTCGGGGCGCTCTGTGTTGTCACGCAGCGTCATACACGGGATGCCCATCACCGTCGTCTCTTCGGTGATGCCGCCCGAATCGGTGATCACCGCCTTAGCGTGCTTTACAAGATAGTTAAATTCTAGATACGGCTGCGGATCCACTAGGCGGAAGCTGTCTGGTACCTCTTTCAGTTCGCGTAGCGTCTTGGCCGTGCGCGGATGCACGGGGAACACCACAGGAAGCCCGCGAGTGCCCTCCGCAATCGCTCGCAGTAGACAGGCAAAACTATCGTCCTTGTCCACATTGGCCGGGCGATGCAGCGTCACCACAAAGTATTCGCCAGCCTTCAAGCCCCGGTCGTCCCAGAAGTCCGGCTTCTGTAGGCGCGGCAGATTTGCTAGCAAGGTGTCGATCATCGTGTTGCCAACAAAGAAGATCCGCTCTTCCCCCACACCAGCATTGTGCAGATTGGCATTGGCCACCTCGCTAGTGGTGAAGAACCAGTTGGTAACAGCGTCCGTCACCAGTCGGTTAATCTCTTCTGGCATGGACCAGTCGCCAGACCGGATGCCAGCTTCCACGTGCGCTACCGGGACTTGCAGCTTCTGCGCCGCAATCGCGCATGCCATGGTTGAAGTCACGTCGCCAACCACTAGGCACAGGTCGCTAGGCGACTCGAGTAGCAGCCGTTCATAGCGAGCCATGATTGCACCTGTTTGCTCGGCCTGGGTGCCCGAGCCTACTTCCATGTTCACATCTGGCTCCGGAATCCCAAGCTGGCGGAAAAATTCGCCCGACATCCGGGGGTCGTAATGCTGCCCCGTATGAATCAGCCGATACGAGATCTTTCCGCTCAATGCAGTGCTGCATTCGATGGCGCGGATAATCGGCGCGACTTTCATGAAATTGGGCCGCGCCCCGACGATGACATCGACCAGCTTCACCGGCTCACTCCCGAGAGTTCGATACTGACACGGGCTACTTCCAGAATTTCCTCGAAGGGAATCGGAACAGGCCCCCTGCCTTCAATGGCATAGACAAAGGCCTTGGCGCAGGCCTTCTGTCCTTTGTCCTGCCGCCACAGGTTCATCTTGCGAAATCCTGGCCATGAGAACCCGGTCAGCTTGCGGAAATTGTCAAGCTGCAAGACGCGTCCCGCAGCGAAGACCTCGAGCCGTTCCTTTGGAAAGGCCTTGGTCCCGTTGGCGAAGTAGTGCACGGTGCCGATAGAACCATCGGCAAAACGCAAGTGGAGCGTGACGGTATCGCGCGTCGGCGACTCCATTACCATGCGCTGCCAGTTCGCAATGGGCGCGCCCGCAAGGAAGCGCAGCAGATCGATAAAGTGACAAGCCTCGCCGATGATCCGTCCACCACCAGCTTCCGGATCCTGGGTCCAGTGGTCGGCGGGGATGCCACCCGCATTCACCGTCACGATGAAAGATTTTGGGCCAGCCACGCCATTGAGGAGCTGCTTGATCTTCTGCACCTGCGGGGCGAAGCGGCGATTGAAGCCGACCATCACGATGGGGGTCAGTGTTGTACCGTTTGCAGTAGCCGCGTGCGCGGCTTCGATCCCGGCCAGCTCGAAAAGGGTAAGACACAAAGGCTTTTCAACGAAGACATGCTTGCCGTGTTCGAGCGCCTGCATAACGAAACGCGCATGGCTGTCGTGCTGGGTGGTGATCACGACGGCCTTCGTAGACCCATCCGCAAACAAGGCGTTGGTGTCGGTCGTAGTTTCCTCAATACCAAACTTGCGTCCCGCGTGCACTCCGCTAACGCCGGTGCTAGAGGCAACACTGCGCAGATGTGCGCCGGCCTCTTTGAAGGCCGGGATCAATACCGCCGTCGCATAGTTGCCGGAACCGACAAAGCTGATTCCGGCCTTACCAGACGTTCCGTTTGCGGCAGGCGAGACGGGCTGGAGACGTACCGTGCGCGAACCCTCACCGATTTCGATTCCCGGATACTTCAAAAGAATACCCAGCGACGGGCCTGCACCGCCCACTAGCTCGTACGCTTTGGTTGCGTCTTCGATACCGAATCGATGCGTGATCAGCGGCTTCACGTCGAGCCGACCATCGGCCATCATGTCGAGCACGGCCTCGAAATTGCGCTGTTCCGTCCAGCGCACGAAGCCCACTGGGTAGTCCTGGCCTTTCTCTTCATAATTCGGGTCGTAACGGCCCGGACCGTAGGAAGCAGAGACCTGGAAGGACAGCTCCTTCTTGAAAAAATCATCGCGCGACAGTTCCAGCCCCGTGACCCCGACCAGCACAATCCGGCCGCGCTTGCGGCACATAAGTGCAGCCTGGTGGATAGGCTCGCTGCTCTTGGTAGCCGCGGTCACGATCACTGCATCGACACCGCGGCCGCGGGAGCACAGCTCGGCAGCCTTGACCGGATCCTGACCCGCAGCCAAGTCCACGACCTCGGCGCCGAGCTGGTGCGCCAACGCCAGCTTTTCCTTGTCGAAGTCTAGGCCGAGCACGCGGCAGCCGTGAGCACGCAGCAGTTGTACGGTCATCAACCCGACCAGGCCCAGGCCCGTCACCACGACGGTTTCGCCGAGCGTTGGCTGTGTGAGGCGGATACCCTGCAGCGCGATGGCGCCCAGCACCGTGAAGGCGGCTTCCTCGTCTGTTACCGCGTCCGGGACCTTAGCGCACAGGTTAATGGGTACACTCACAACCTCGGCATGCTTGCCGTTGCTGATGACGCGCTCCCCTAGGGAGTAGCCAACCACCCCGGCACCTACTTCGGCAATGCGGCCGACGTTGCAGTACCCAAGCGGCAAAGGCTGATCGAGCTTATTGAACACCGCTTCGATGGTGGGCTGCAGGCCGTCGGTCCGGATCTTGTCAAGGACCATGCGAACCTTGTCGGGCTGCTGACGGGCTTTTTCGATCCAGCCGGCCTTACCGAATTCGACGAGCATGCGCTCGGTTCCGGCGGACACTAGTGTCTGATGGGTGCGGATGAGCAACTGCCCGCGCTTCACCGCGGGCACGGGAATTTCGGCCACCTCGGTGGCGCCGGTCTTGAGGCTTTGCAGGATCTGTTTCATAGTGAACCCATCAGGTAGGCAGCAACGCCTCTTTCTCTTCGCGGTTCGGATAGTTAATCAGCACTGCACGATACTTGCCCTTGAACACGAACAGGCTTCCGGCGGCGGCGCCGATGATGCCGTAGCGGCCGATCAGCTTCTTGATGTCATCGAGAGAGCCTGCCCCGCCTAGCACCGTGAGCGGCAGATGCACCGCGTGCCGGATCTGCTCGATCAGGTCGAGGTCATACCCCTTCATCTCGCCGTCGCGGTCCACTGAATTGATCACGATTTCGCCTGCACCCAACTCGGTGACCCGTTTGACGAAATCGACCGGCTGCAGCCCAGTCTGGCGTGACCCATTATGCGTGAGCACCTCTTGCCGACGCAGCATGCCCGCCTTCTTGACGTCGATCACGACCACCACGCTCTGGCTACCAACCCGCGCCGCGGCATCGGCGATCAGCGAGGGATTTTCCACGGCCGCCGCGCTGATGGCCACCTTCTCCACGCCTAAGCTGATGATGCGCTCGATCTGGGCGACCGTACGTACGCCGCCCCCATAGCAGAGCGGCATCCGACATTCGGAGGCGAGATGGGAGATCAACTGGTAGTTAGGCTCCGCACCTTTCACAGTGGCATCGATGTCCAGCACCGTCAGCTCATCGACTTCCTTTTCGTTAAAGATCCGCACCGCATTGATGGGATCGCCTACGTACTTAGGGTCACCGAAATGGACGGTCTTAACCAAGCCACCGTTATGGACCAGCAGGCAGGGAATCAGGCGGGGGCGCAGCATCAGCACAGCTCCGCAAAATTCTTCAGGAGCTGCACGCCCCAGTGATGGCTTTTTTCCGGATGAAACTGTGTGCCATACACATTGCCGGAGCGGACGGCCGCCGTGAAGGCGACGCCATAGCTGGAAGTGGCTAGGATGGTTTCCTCGCGATCCGGTTGCATAAAGTAGGAGTGCAGGAAGTAGTAGCGCGGCATACCCAGTCCTGAAAAGAGCGTCTCCGTGCTGGCGGGCCTAGTGTCGTTCCAGCCCATGTGCGGAAGGTGAGTTGAGCCCTCGAATGCCGCGGTATCGAATTTCACCACGGTCGCATCGATCCAGCCCAGGCCGGGTAACTCGCCCTCCTCGCTGGAGCGGGCCATCATCTGCATGCCCACGCAAATGCCTAGCACCGGTTTTTTCGCGCCGAGGACTTGCGCGTCAAGGGCTTCACGCAAGCCCGATTCCTGCAGACGGGTCATAGCCCAGTCGAAGGCACCGACGCCAGGCAGGATGATGCGGGACGCGCGCTGCAAATCATCGACGGTGCGTGCGGCCCACGCCTCGATACCGAGGCGTCGATAGATGTTGGCGAAGGCCTCGATGTTGCCAAGACCGTAATCAACCAAGGCGATCATCGTTTACCTCCAATCTCTAGACCCAGAGCCCTCATTGCGCGCGCGCCATATTCATAGATTTGCCGCTGGTTCTTGTAGTCCATGTAGGTCTTGTGTGGCAGCGTCATATAGCCGTTGAGCTCAGCAACCGAAATTCCCAGCTTGTTAGCAACGAACTCGATCTCGTGACCAATGGTGGCCTCGTCATAACTTAGTTGCTTAAGAAGCTCGATGGCTTCTTCACGAGTCATCTGCCCCGTGACGATCAGGCTCGAGTACTGCACCCGGCGCACGTCGTAACCGAAGCGCTTTGGCAGCCAGTAGCTTTCGTAGAATTTGGTGAAGCGCGACTCGAAGTGCTTTTGCGGATACGGCTGCCACCCGAAGCGGTCCATGAGCAACTGCCGTGCCTCGGCCTTGATATAGGGCACCATATTCAGCGGTCGGGCAACCTTGATTCCCTTGAAGTACGGCAGCCATACCTTGTGCCACAGAATCGAGGTCACCGGGAAGGTCTTCAGCGGCCGCGTGCCGAAGCGGCGTTGGATGTCGAGCAGCTGGCGCGAGTCCGACTGGTAGTACATCCACTCGATCGGGTTACGGATACACTCGGTCGACAGGTTGGCACCGGTCAGAATGTACTTGACGTTGTGCTGCGTCGCGAACTTGTACATGGTCGCGAAGAAGGCATGGTCCTGCGGCGTGTCAATATGCGGAACGCCCGACTTGAAGAAGGCGAGCTGCAGGTCGCGCATCTCCTGCCAGTCGATCACTTCGGTGAACAGGTCGAGGCCGAGGCCGTCGATCAGGCGTTCGATATTATTGACAGCGATCTGCGAATTCCAGCCCGCGTCGACATGGAACACCAGCGGACGCAGACCCATTTTTTCCTTGGCGATGTACGTCAGGTAGGAGCTGTCGATGCCGCCGCTCATGCCGATGATGCAGTCGAAGTCCTTGCCGTGCCCGTCCTGCTTAATTGCCTCGACCAAGCCGTTCAGTCTGACTTCGCCGGCCGCGCTGGTATCCCAGCTAGGCAGTGTGACAGTATTAAAGGTATTGCAGTGATCGCAGATGCCGTGGTTGTCGAAGACGATCTTCGAGTCCGTCGTGTCCATTACGCACGAAGTGCAGACTTGGTAAGGGCGGGTAGTCATTGGCTGTTCGTCACTAGCTTCAGTTTCTATCGCATCGACCGATGCACATGTTGGTGGGTTTCGACAAGGAACGACCAGGTTTCCCGGGCGCAGCGTTCCCAGGAATAACGTGCGGCCAGTGTCTTTGCCCGGCTAGCCAGGCGTTGCCGCAATCCCTCGTCGTCGATTAATTTGCGCAGCGCCGCAGCGATTGACTCGGAGATCTCGGGATCGAAATACTCTCCCCCATCTTCGAGCACCTCTGGCATCGGGCCGCGCCGGGAACAGGCGATCGGCAATCCCGCGGCCATGGCTTCGACCAACGTGTTGGGCATGTTTTCGCAGCTGGAAGCGAACACGAAGATATCGGCATCGAGTAGATAGCCCGGCAGGTCCGACTGGGGAACGAATTCCTTCTGGGTAATATATTCCCCATGCGGATCAGAATGGCCCATTTGCGCACGCAACCGCTCTTGTGCCGGCCCGCTGCCTCCGCCCACAAGGGTGAGTGAGACATTAATTCCCTGATTTCGCAACTGCTCGACGGCGCGCACTACCATCCACTGGTGCTTGTACCAGGCGGCATTGGAAATATAGAGAAGACGGATAGCACGTTCCCCCTTGGCGGGCCAAGGGAGAGTGCGCCGAAGGTTCTGGAAGTTAGGTCCAACCCCGTGCGGCACCAGCCCAATGCGCCGCACCAAGCCGCTGGAACGCTGGATCACCTCGGACGCATAGCGTGTAAGGAAGATGACGCCATCCGAGCGGCGAAGGGACCGGTTTTGGACATAGCGCAACAGCACAAGCCGCACACGTGCCTTGCTACAGCCGTAGCGTTCAATCTCGCCGGGCTCATAAGAAAGCATGTCTCGACTCATCGTGACCGCCGGCCGCACATGAGACATGGTGCCAGCATCAGTATTTAGCACGATGTCGCATCCGGCCTGCGCAACCTCCCCAGGGAATTTGAATACCTGCCAGATCACCTGGCGCAGCAGGCCCTGCTCGAGTTCGGGCGGGCTGTGCTTCACCAGCCAGGGTCGGTCGTGAATGCTATCGAGGAGGGATTTGTAGGCCCAAACATGCACGGTTCCGATGCCATGATCGCGCGGATCGACCTTTCCGAGGATTCCTATGAGGTGCGCCTTTGCGCCACCCGAGCGGTTGCGCGATGCATCGATGCCGACGATGACGGCTTGGCGTGTCAGGAGCGCCGTCCTCGCCCCACCAAGTGGCCTGCGTGCAGCACCTCGACCTGCTGGAGGTTAGCAGCGTGGAGCCAACGATTCACTGTCTCCGGTGTTTGGGGGTGATCATAGGTGGGAGAGAGCCAGTCGAACGTATCCAACAAAGCCCATTCGCGAATCTGTTGCCTCGAAAGCGGGAGCCTTCCTGTGTAATTCGCAACGGGCACAAGGCGGCGTAGCAGGTGTCCCAGAACCGGTATCTCGGCAAGCAGGTTGCTCACCGGCAGCATCACCGGTACTACCATTTCCAGGAGGCGGAAGAGCGCGGTCTTGGGAAGTCGTTTCGTGATCGGTCGCAACCAATATTTCGGCAACAACGCGCTCTTCCACGATTTGCCATAGAAGTCGACCACGAGTGCGCCACCGGCCCTGATCATTCGCGGCAGCGCCATAAAGGCTTGCTCAACGTCTGGCGTGTGTTGCAGAACGCCCAGCGAATAGACAGCATCGAACGATGCTTGCGCGAAGGGCAATGCATAGATGTCACCCTGCACGATATGCAACCTCTCGTGTTGCCCGAGGTTGGCGGCGGCCGCATCGACCGCGCTGGAATAATCCAATGCGACTACATTCGCGCCGGCGCTTAACGCCACTTCGGCAAAGCGGCCTGAGCCGCAACCGACATCGAGCAACCATCGGCCCTTCAGGTCTTCCGGCTTCCACCCGGTAGCGGCCCAGAAACGCTCGGCCGTGATCGGGTGGCCTGAGTGGCTGTCCAACTGGGTGCGGCTGAACTTATTCCATTGCATACCGAAGTTGTCGGCGTAGTTGCTTTCCGGCACGAAACGTGGGATGCCGCCTCGCACCGGATGACGGTTCTTACCATCTTCGGAGATCAGCCAACCTTCTTCGATTTCCAGTGCGGACGAAGGCGTTGGCTCGCCATGCGGATCCTGAACGTGCAGTGGCTGACCGCTGACGGGACAACGCAGGAGGGGGATGAGCGAGGTTTTCATATTTAGGGGAGGATTACATTTAGGGGAGGATTACGAATTTATGGAGTACTCACGTCGCCAGAGTTCAAACATCACCAGCCCGAACAGACGTTCACCGTTAGAGCGCCCATCCGCCTGGCCTTGTAACAGCTTTTCCAAGTAGGCGTGATTGAACATCTCCTGACTGGGATCGAGCAATACCTGCCGAAAAAATTGTCGCCACGGCCCCGATTCCAGCCAGCTGGAGATGGGGATAGAAAAGCCCTGCTTCCGGGTGGCATCGAACGATGCTGGCAAAAGCTTCCGAGCAAGACGCTGGAGCAGGATCTTGCGCACGCCCGAAAATGCCTTCAAGCGCGACGGGACGCGCCCGAAGGCAAATTCAATCACGTTGATGTCGAGCATCGGGGCGCGTATCTCCAGCGAATTGAGCATGCTAGTCCGGTCTACCTTGACGAGGATGTCCTCGGCCAGGTAGCTGCCGAAGTCGAGGCGCATGGCACGATCGAGCAGATCCGCGCCTGCAGGCGTACTAGCGGCCCACGCTTTCTCCGTTGCGCCGATTGCTTCGAAAGCATGGCTCAGCAGAATGCTGCGGGCACCACGATCGAAGTAGCTGGCAATCAGCGGAACTTCGCGCTGAAAATCCGTCCCCAGCGCCCGCACCCAGTTGCGCCCCTTGAAACCCATGGGTAGCAAGGCGGAACCCGCCGCTGCAGCGAGGCGGCGAAGGGCGAGCGGCACCGCGCCGAATTGCTCCTGCAATTTCAACATCCGATCGTAATGCGTATAGCCCCCGAAGAGTTCGTCGCCGCCATCGCCGCCCAAAGCCACCGTGCAGTGCTTCCGGATCAGCTGGCTAACCAGAAAGGTCGGCACCATTGACGAATCGTTCATCGGTTCGTCGAACTGCCGGGCTAGGAGCGGCAACAGTTCAACGGTAGAGGGCTCACCGACGAGGGTGGAGTGGTCGGTGCCAAAGTGCTCGGCGACACGCCGGGCATGTTCCGTTTCGTCCAGCTTGCCCGCACCGGGGAAGCAGACCGTGAAGGTCTTGACCTGCGAGCGCGCAGCGGCAGCTAGTGCCGTGACGATGCTGGAATCCAGGCCCCCGCTCAACAGGATGCCGACGGGTACATCGGCGACCAGTTGCCTGCGCACCGCATTGCCAAGCAGGGTCTCGAGCTCAGCGCACAAGGCATCCGCGTCGGTCGCGGCTTGCGGCTCCGGCGCGGGTGGCAAGGACCAATAGCGCCACAGTTTCAGCTTGCCGCTTGCCAGATCAAAGCGCATGGCATGCGCCGGAGGCAGTTTGCACACCTTTGCCAGGATCGAGCGGTTGCCTGGCACAAACCCCATGCCCAGGAAACAGTCTAGGCTCGAGGCATCTATGCGGCGCTCGATGCGAGGGTTCCGCATCAGCGCCTTAAGTTCGGAGGCAAAACTGAGCGTGCCGGATGCCAGGTGATAATAGAGCGGCTTCTCTCCGGCCCGGTCCCGGGCGAGAAACAGCGTGCCGCGGCGCACGTCATAGATCGCGAAGGCGAACATGCCATTGAGGCGCGACAGGCAATCCTCGCCCCAGATTCGATAGGCGGCTAGCAGCACCTCGGTGTCGCTGTGGGAAGTGAAGCTGGCTCCGGCGCGCTCTAGGGTGGTGCGCAGGTCCGCGAAGTTGTAAATCTCACCATTGAAGGCGATGGTAAGCTCGCCTGTCCGATCGATCATGGGCTGGTGGGCATCGCCGGACAAATCGATGACCGACAGCCGCCGATGACCCAGCCCGACACGTCCATCCGCCGACCACCACTCGCCCGCATCATCTGGACCGCGGTGGCGCATCGCGTCACGGCCCGCGATGAGCCAGTCTCTTTTCTCGATGAATCTACTGGAGGCAATCCCTGCGAGTCCACACATAGATCAGGCAATCGGAAAAAGGATGGGTATGGCGGCGAGGACTATGGCACCGGCGGTGCTGGCCCAACAGAGCCGGAGGTGCCACTTGCGCGCGGCAATGATGATCCCCAAGGTTCTGACCAACATTTGAAAAAAAAATCCGAGATAGATTCCGATCGGCCCAAGGAGCAGCATCAAAGGAATCCAGACCGCCACCCCGATAAGGCTGGTAATAAGGACCACATGCATCAACAGGTTGCCCTTGTCGTACACAAGCAGATAATTCTGGCAGTGGGTCCAGAGCACGAGAATGATATAGCCGGAAAAAATGAGCCACATTTCCAGCCTCATATCCCGGTAATTGCTGAGTTGACCACCGGCAAAGTCGAGCAGAAGGGGCATTCCGGCCAAGCATGCGGCTGCGAACGCGCCCAATCCCCAACTTTGGTAACTGTAGAACCGACGATTGAGCCGTTCGATCGCCGCTCCATCGGCATTGGAATGAACCAGTCGGTAAAAGCGGGGAGACCAGACCTGATTAAGCGCGGTCGTCAACAATTGCAGCACCGAGCCAATCGTCAGCAGAAACGTCAGCTGAGCCACATCCTTCAGGCCGAACAGGCGATCCACGATGAAGTTGCTACCATATCCACTGACCCAGCCGAAAAAAGCCACAAGGATGAACGGCCAAATGCGTTGCAGTAACTCGCCTCGTATGGCGGGCAGCTCACCTACCGAACCCGATAGACCCCTCAACCGGCCCTTGAGTACCAGCGCGAGAAGCAGCATACCAAGTCCCGAGCCCAAGAAGAATGCGCCCGTCGCAGGACTAAGCGTAAATGCAATCGCGCTGCCCGCCACGCCCGCGAGGGGAATCAGGAAGCTGAAGGCGAGCGACGAGAGATGATCTTCTTCCAGGCGGGAAATCTGCGCCTGCAGTGTCGCGAGCGCTAGCAGGGCGCCGGAGGACATCACCCCGGCTATGCCGATGAAGCCAATCTCCTTTTGGCTAGAGATAAAAAAAATCCCGCAGACGCTTAACGCCAAGGTGATCGAAAGCGTCGAAGCTAACGTTCTCATTGCAGCGGCGTAAAGACTCTGGCGGCCCGCATCCTTTGAATATTTGTGCAGCGAATATTTGTGCAGCAAACCGACTATCGCTTCCTGGATACCAACAATCCCAAAGGTGCCGATGCCGACCTGGGATGCATAGGCAAGCCCCCACAAGCCATATTGTTCAGGTGCCAGGACCTTCGCGACCCATAGGGACAACAGGAATCCAAGGCCCTTGAGAAGGGCCGCCGATCCGGCATAGAGGAGCGCGTAGCCTACCAATTCAGTAATCTCCTCAGCGTCGGCCCGGGTGGCTCATCAAATCTTCCTGAATAAGTAGAAATACGAAGAGGGCCCTAGCTTTTTATAGAAGGTATCCCGCCAGTAGTAGTCGTTGAAGGACAAAATTCGGGACAGGACGCGGTCAACGGCATACAGGGCTGGATGGGGAATTACCTTTAACCCCAGGGACTTCTTAAATATCTTGTTCAATGGTTCGAGGAGGATTGGCGTCGGCGCCCGCTCCAATTCGAACCCAGCACGCTCGGCAAAATGGTTGATAAGGGCGCGGCTGATGCCCCTCTCATTGGGGGTTGCGGAACGAGGACCACGCCAATCCCCCATCGAGGAACAGGGCTCCCGCACCATCAGCAGTCCGCCTTGCCGCATAACTCGGCCGATTTCATTGATCACCTTGCTGACATTCGGTATGTGATGCAACACGGAGAAGGCGCAAACGAAATTTTGCGTGTTATCAGCCAGGGCAATGTCGCCGCTGAATTGAGGAACCACGATTCTCGAACTTGGAAAGCGTTCCTTGAGAATCCTCTGAAAATTTTCCGATGCTTCGAGAAAATGCAGCCGGCAATCCGGATGCTCTACCGCGAATTCCTCAACCTCCTTGCCCGATCCGGGGCCGAGCACAAGCATGTTGTCGGCCTGCGTCATCTTTTCCTTGACGGCTGAAAATCCCAAGACCCGGTTCACGTAGCGCATGTAGGCGTACCACGGGTCCTCTTCACTGTTTCCCGAGTCGCCTTCGAAGAAGGCTTCCTGCTCCTCCGAGAACCAGCATTGCAACTGTGCTGCAGTGAAGTCGTCTCCGACGAGGTGGGAGCCATCCCTGATTTCCGGGGTGATCTTTGCGGGAAGACTGGTGGATTGGGGACGTGACATGCAGGCTAGCCTTTAAGACAGGAAACAATCAGTTCACCAGACCAGAGGCCCGGGAAATTGCGGCGCAAGATTCCGAGACCAATGGAGTTGAAGCGCGTGCCACAGCCGCGCCATTTCCTTGGCTGCCAGCCGCAATCCTTCAGCAGGATTTCAAACGATGACCTGGTGAAGGTGTGCAGGTGCATGCCGTCCCACCCTTCCTCGCGCCAGTTTTCAACCGGTTCGTCGGTGCCGGTGCGGGGCTGGATCCCGAACAGCAGCTGAATTCGGTGTTTCAGATACGCGTAGTTGGGAACGCTGCAGATCAACAGACCGCCCGGCTTTGCGATCCTGTGCAGTTCATCGAGAACGATGTAAGGATCGAGGACATGCTCTATCGTCGCCACTGAAATCACGACGTCGAACGTACCAGAGGGAATGTCAGCCAGGCGGTCATCCACGGGTGTCGAAAGTGTCACCTTGTTGCCGTGGCCATTGTCTTGCGTGAGCGCCTTCCACGCGGCATCGATTTTGCGCAGCGCATTTTGACTGATATCGACGCCATGGCATTGCTCGAACCGATCTTCGCGTGCCAGGCCCAAAAGGAGGGATCCCGATCCGCATCCGTACTCGATGAGCTTGCCGTGCGTACTCTCAAGGAGCGGATAGACGTCCAGGTCACGGCCAGTCAGTCCCTTTTGCGGGTCCCAGAAGCGGTCCGCATCGCGTTCATAGTAATTTTTGAGGATTATGGTCATATGGGATTCTCGACGTATTTGAACGGCTTCGAGCCCCTGGGGCGCATCGAGCCCGCAAGTAACATCGACAGGATAAAGGTTCCATGGGATTCCTTAAACGTCTCATGGAAAAGTCCATACACAAGCATGCCAGTTATGCCGACGAACAGTCCGATATCGGTACGGGCGTAGTGCTTAAGAATCTTTAGAATGAAATAGAGATATCCCAGGAAAAGCAAGGGCCCGAGCCTGAAGAGGGCGTCGAAATATTGGCTGTGGGAGGAGCCGCTGAATCCTTCAAACAGATTCAATACCCAGACACCTAGGAATCCCGCTCCTGTCACGGGATTGCGCACCACATATTCAAGGATGTGCGTCCAGATGAAGACCCGCGTTCCGTCAGAAGTCTCCGGATCCGCGAGGGCCTCAGCCGAGGCTCCGGAGAGGATGTAATCAAAAAGGCGTATGTAAAAGAAATCGAAAATGATCGGTGCAACGAGATACACCGCCAAGACGCCGAGCAGGGCAAAGACCAATCCAGCAGCAAGGCGCCCGACAAGGCTGACGATTGAGCGTCGCGAAGTCACGATGCCGCGCGCAATCGCGACAAGGCCACTTGCCCCGAATGCGACGATCGTGGCCCGGGAGAACGTCAGCGTCATACCTAGCACCAGAGTCAGCAGGATGACCAGCCGCACCAGCTTTCCCACTCGCAGCGAGGTGCCGTACCAAATGACCCAGAAGGCCAGAATGTAGACAAAGCCATAACGCTGACTACCAACGATATCCTTGGATTCGAAGGCCTGCGCCGCCAGACCGAGAGAAAAAAAGGTGAGTAGCGAATTCAAGGAAAAAAGAAGCGCGCCGATCAGGACGGCCAGCTTGAACGAGGCGATGTGTTCTTCGGTGATACTAACGAAACACATAAAGAACATGGCCATGAAAAGAATGAAGCTGATAAGCCGTCGATCGAAGAACTCGATCCATTCGTATTGATATGCGCTCGAAATAAGAAACATGGCCATGCAGCCGTACATGAACAGGACGACATCGCTCGATGGCCTCTGCAAGGCTCTCCCGGACAGAAGGGCCCAAACCGGAATCAAAGTGAACAGGTAGTTGACCCCCAAACCATCGATGGAAATAGGTAACACACAAAGCAAGTACAAAGCGATCTGAGCCAAGTCGTACCTGTTGTGGTTAAGATGAGCTGGGATCGTTCCCATTTCGAGCCTGTCCAATTCCAGTAGTAAACCAGTGGCGGGAAACACGCCACACGATTTCAGCAACGCGGGTAGGCATTTCATCAGCAGGCAAGGGGCCGGAATTTTTCTTGATCCAGGCGTCAACCTCCGGTTTAGTTTCCTTCTCAATATGGACGATATTGAGCATCACGGCCGTTGCATCGGTGAGGAGCGCTCCACGCGGATAGTCCATCAGGATCTTTCCATACTTCTGGTTTTGGAGCTTCCCAAACGCCACCATAAGCACGGGAAGGCCCAACAGAGAAGGTATCAATGCAGCCGTGGAGGGCTCGACCATGGCCGCCCTGCACTTCAAAAGCGAATTGACAAAGTCCCCGTCATTGATAACGCGGATACCCCGCTTATTGACTTCGACGGGGACGTTCGTTCGATAGTGATCGGGGTGCAGCTTAGTGGCAAGCTTGAGACCGTGTACTGCGAGTATCTTCGCCAAGTCGGTCAGATGGGCAAGGAAGTCTGCAGGGCCAGCGAATACCATGCCAGCATAGATCAGCCCTGTATCGATATAAACGATTTCATCGTTGGGTGTGCGCGCGGTCGAATTGGCGATCCCCAACAACTGATCGGTCAATTTGAATTTGCACAGATCGGGATTTCCAACCACGTGCACATCAGCCCTCGAATAGCCGTATTTTTTCATCGCGTGGCCCACATCCGCCTCTGCGTATACAGCGCATGCGTTCGTTTGCGAGTCCGGCGCGGCCACCGGGATGTATTTGCCCACCGTCAGATTGACGATGTCCGAGGTAAACCTTTTCCAATCCTGAAAACTGGCATGGGTCTGGTACAGCGCTTGCGCATATAGCGGCCATACTCGCGTTAGCGCCTTGGGCATGCGCTTCAGGACGTAAAAGAACTGGGTAATGGGGTCCACCTTGTACATCCGGTCGCCCACCGTCGACTGGATCTCGACCAGGCCGTGATAGAGATGGATAGTTGGTATGCCCCGCAACGCACAATAGCGATTGAAGGCGCGGTGGGCAAAGACATCGTTTGAAAGAAACAGAACCGCAGTCGGCGACTCTAGGTCGAGGATTTCAACCATGCTTCTGCCGCCATACCAGGAGACATCCCGCACCGGCAGTTCGCCGATGGTTTCTTCCTTGGGGCTTGCGACATCGCCGCCCCACGAGCCGATGTGAAGGAGGCGGAGTTCCAGCCCAAATTGACGGAATGCAGGAACCAACCGTGCGAAGTTGTGTGCGCCGCCCGTCCAACTGTCGAATCCCAATACCGTTTTCATTTTCTAGAAGGAGGTGGCTCTGAATAGCCCAATAAGCATCGCGCGGAAAATCTTATAATTGGCCCGGAAACCCGATCCGAATCGCGACCTTCCGCTGCGGTCCCGGGTCGGGACTGGAACATAGCGGAGATCCAGCCTTGAACGAGCGCAACGAATCGCGAACTCGGTGCCGATGGAGCGATAGGAATCGAAATGGCCCAGTTTCTCCAGGTGGCAGAGTTTGTAGCCCTTCATCCCGCACAGCGGGTCCGCCATACCCCATAGCGCCTTGCCTAGGATCGCAAAGGCGGACTCGGCCAATCGCTGGTGGCGATCGCGGTAGCCGATGACCAGATCGGCGCTATTCGATAGCTCGGTCTCGAATCTGAGTATCGTCTGCGGAAAGTGCTGGCCGTCCGCGTCGAGGGTGACTGCGTAATCGAATCCGAGCTCAATTGCCTTGAACAGGCCGGACTCAAGCGCCTTGTCGTAGCCCCGGGTCATTGCATGCTTGACGACGATCGCGCCGCCCCGCTCAGCCAGCTGAGCGGTGTCGTCCGTCGAGCCATCGTCGACAACGATGGGTACTCCGTATTGACCGACCCCGGCGATCACTTCGCTGATGGCCCGGGCTTCGTTCAAGGCCGGTATGACCACCGCGAAGTGGTTCGAACGACCCGGTTGATCGTTTGTAGTCATTCGCAGTCGCTGAACGTTATGTGATCGCCGGATTCCTTGCAGCGAAGCAGTTGCCGACCAAGCAGATCGTCGAATTGGTAAGGGAGGACCGCATCCGCCGGACAGGGTCGGAGCACGCAAAGGTCCTCGCGTTGCAGCACGTGTCCCGCATCCAGTCTCCGCGTCGTGCGGACCGCCCGGCGTTGCAGTACGACAGTTTGCTTTTCGTTTTCTTCAACCTTTTTGACGCCACTTCCGAGCGCCGCCTCCAATTCGCGGGTCCTTACCACCATTTCCTTCCAGGAATTCGGATCCATGCTGAAAGCATGGTCGGGTCCAACCCGCTTGGTGTCATCGGTGAAGTGCTTTTCGATCATGCATGCGCCGAGCGCGACGGCGCCCAAGACGGTGCTGTGGCCTGGAGTGTGATCGCTCAGCCCGAGAATCATCGATGGAAACATCGCCCGGTAGGACTTCAGAACATTGAGCTGCACGAAGCGCATGTTCTCGATCGAGCCGGTGTAGTTGGTATTGCATTGAAGTAGGACCATGTCCGGGTTGATTTCCAGGCCCGCGACGACCGCACGGTACACATCGTCCATCGTCGATGCGCCCGTGGCCAGAATGTAGGGCCTACCCTTGCCGGCAATGTGTTTGATCATGTCGATCCAGGTGATGTCGCCTGAACCAATCTTGTAAGCGGGCACGTACGGATCAATGTGATCGACTAGGTCGAACGCATACGGGCTGGTGAAAAATGAAATGCCCGCTTTGTCGCAGGTCTCTTTGAGGGTCGGCGTCCAGTCGGTGCTGACCGATGCGTCCTGATATACATCGAAGACCGATTTTTTCCATTTCGACTGGTGCGATTGTTGTCCGCCCAAGGACTTGAAGCCACGATCGCTGACAATTGTATCGGCCTTAAAGTGCTGAAACTTGGCGGCGTCCGCCCCGGATTCCTTCGCCATGTGAATCAGGTCGATGGCCCTAGAAAGATCTCCGTCATGGTTCGCGGCGATGTCTGCGATGAAGTAGGTCGGATGGTCTTCACCGATAATGGCATTCTCGATGGTAATTTCGTGCGAGGGTTTATTCATCTGAGTACTCTTCAGCAGTTAGCGAAATTTGATCGAAAATATCTGGGCAGCGGAGGTTCATTGCGGACTCGAACTTCCTGACGTCCAAGGTCATGTCAGTCGGCCGCTTGGCTTTGAGCGCCAGATCGGCAAGGCGGCCAACCTTGGCATTCTCTGTAGACAAGCCAAGCCGTGATGCCAGCTGAATGGCAAATTCGGCCTTTGAAATGCCGTTGGCGCAACCGACGTTGAACGTGCCCGTCACCCGCTGCTTCATGACGTCGAGAACGAGATCGCAGAGCGTTTGAATATTCAGAGCGCTGAACAGAACATCTTCGAACAGGGTGATGGCCTCTCGTTTCTTCAGGGCGGTGACGAGCCAGTCGCTGAAGCTCTTGCGATTCGGCAGCTTACTTCGGCCATAGAAATTGGTGCGGAGGATCGCTGTCGTCTTCGCGGCCACCAACAGTTCCCCGGCGTATTTGGACAAACCATAGACATTGATCGGGTTGATATTGCCTTCGGAGTGAGTTCCCGGGCCAGCGTAGACCTGATCGGTGGAAATATGCACGGCATGGATATCGAAGTGACCGCAAGTGTCCATCGCGGCGGCAATCGCTCCCGGGACTTTCGTGTTCGCCAGGTAAGCATACTTGACATCGGATTCACACCGGTCCACATCGGTCGCCGCCACGAGGTTGATGACGTAACTCGGCGCGGTGGCACGGAAAAGGTCCGCGATTGCGCTCGAATCGGTGACGTCCAGGATCCGGTTCGAAGACGGGTCGCGTCCTGCCTGAATGACCTCGAATCCACTGTCGGCGAGATACGGGCAAAGACTGCTGCCGAGTAGTCCCGTTGCTCCGAAAATAACGACAGTGCCCACTGCAGTTCTCAGTTAAGACGCTTAAATCCACTATGGCAGATCGGTCCCTTGAGGAGGGCCGATATGTCGCGCCCGGCTTCGCATTCCGCGACCTGCGCAAAGACGGATTCGAGGGCATCGAAGTACCGGTCAACAATCTCTGGCGTGTGTTCCGTGCATGAGTAGACGCTGTTGCTCGCGAGGAAGCCCTTGGCCAGCATCTCCTGGGTCATAAGCGTCTTGTAAGCGAGCGAAGATGAACTTTCGAAGGTGAATCCGGTCAACGCCGGCAAGCCCCAATGACTAATGCGAAGGCCGTGCTTATCGGCCAGGCTCTGCCAGCGTTTGCGGATCTCCAGGCCGGTGCGCGTTATCGCGTCCCACGATTGCATGCGCTCCATGACTTCCAGTGTCCGCAATGCGGCGGAGGGGCCGATGCGTTCCGTCCAGAAGGTGCTACTGATGAAAGTGGATTGCGCGGCCTCCATGACCTCGCGGGTGCCGATAGTCGCGGTGATCGCGTAACCATTTCCCAATGCCTTACCGAACATCGCCACATCGGGCTCGACACCATACTTCTTGTGCAAGCCACCGAAAGTCTCGCGAAAGCCCGAGGTGCATTCATCGAATATCAGCACGATGCCCCGATCGGTGGCAAGTTTGCGCACCTTGTGAAGAAATCCATCCTGCGGCTCCATGTTGCGCACGACTTCCATCTTGATGACGCCGATGTCGTGCTGGCTCACGAGGGCTTCGAGTTCGGAGAAATTGTTGTAGTTGAACGGAAAGACCGTGTTCCGCAGGTTCTGAGGCACTCCGCGCGGATCGAGTCCGGGCAGCAGGTGGCCCGCGAGCCGTTCATCGCCCCCGAGGTTCGCCGAAAGATACCAGTCGTGCCAGCCGTGATATCCGCACACAGCAACCTTGTCCTTGCCCGAGGCGGCGCGTGCAATGCGGATCGCAATCGCGTTGGCCTCCCCCCCGGAGCGCGCAAAGCGGGCCATCTCGGCCCAGGGATGCAACTCGATCAAGCGCTCGGCGAGGTAGACCTCTTCCGGGCAATTCAGCGTAGACATGTTGCCCGCGTCGACGACCTTGCGCACGGCGTCATCGACCTCCGACTGGCCATACCCGAGGATATTGGTTCCGATGCCCATGATGGACATGTCGATATACTCCGTGCCGTCTAGGTCCCACACCTTGCAGCCCTTGGCCTTACTGAAATAGGCCGGCCATTGGTCGGGCAGGAACATTTCGGCACGCTTCGACAAGAGCATATTTCCGCCAGGAATGACCTGCTTTGCGCGCTTCCAGAGCTTTTGGCCCTTATTTAGAGTGGCTCCTTCGTTGCGAATGATGCTGTGGTTGGCGGAGAACAGCTCGGGTTGAGTGCGTTGTAGTTCCAGGACCTGCTGCCAATCGAAGTGGATGTCGGGCGAGAAATGCTCGAAGACAGCGGAAACCACCTTGAAGTCCGCTGGTTCGTCGACCGTCCAGCGCAAACCGGATAGGTCTGCATTGCCTGAGAACGTCCCTTGCTTGAACACACCGGGGGTGCGCAAATACGGCGTGACATGCTCGCGGTCGAACGGCTTGGTCGTCTCTTTGGATGCGCGCTGCAACGCTGCGAACGTGAACACCTCGACATCCAGACCATCCGGATAAGTCGGAGGATAGGAATTGGAGAGGTAATCGAAGTCCCCGTCCTTGAATTTCCGGATGGCTTGGTCCACGAGGCCGGTATCGATCAGCGGACAGTCGCCGGTGACGCGGACCACGATTTCCGCCCCGTGCTTCTTGGACGCCTGAAGATAGCGCTCAAGCACGTCGTCCTCGCTACCCTGCTCGCAAGCGTAACCCAACTGGACGACGCACTTCACGAGGGACATATTACGCGGGTCGACCGAAGTCGCGACGACAATCTGGTCGATCTCTCGCGACAGGGACAACCGCGCCAAGAGAAGCTCAATCATCGGCCTGCCGCAAATGGTCTTCAAGACCTTGTCGGGTAAGCGCATCGAGCCCATTCGGGCTTGGACAACGGCAACGACTTTCATGTGATGCTCCAGCGGGATGGCTCTATCAGGTCGAGATCCTGAGACTCAATTTGGGGAAATCCATCCGTCGGTAGAGGATGAGCGGACGCTAGGATTTCCCGCAAGTGTACGGCGCTGTCCACGCCGACCACGACTCGTTCGATGGCTGGCTGGGACAGGACGAATCCGAGCGACAGTTTCAAGGGCGCCTCTTGCAGCTCGGCGCAGGCGCGGGTCCAGGTTTGCCACAGGGACCGCCAGCGATCGAAGCGCGGCGGCCTTTCGCCTTCGGGCATCAGGAGCAGTCCTTGAAGGAAGGCTGAACGGGTATGGATCCGGACACCTTCTCCAGCCAGCTTCGCCATCCAGCCGCTGGACTCGAGCCTTCGGTCAAGTAGGTTGTAGGGTGCTTGCACCAGACCGGGCGCAAGTGCTTTGCAAAGCTCGGGGAGTTCGTCGGGTGAGTAGATGGAGTACCCGATCGATCCTGCAAGCCCCTGTTCGCGGATCTGTTCAAGCTCCCGCACGTATACAGACCGATGCCTTCCCAAAATGTCTGAAGGCTTGTGCAGTAGCAGGCCATCCAGCCGGTCGATGCGCAATCGGGCTAGCGAGCCCTGCACTTGCTGCTTAACCCAGGCGCCGGCGTCCACCACATCTTTGGGCAGCTCCGGCAATTTAGAAATGACATTCCAGCCCTGCACACCGAACTCACCGAGGCGCTCTTCACTGTTGCCATAGGCAACGGCCGTATCGAGAGTGTCGATGCCGGCGTTCAGCGCCTCAGTGAGAATGCGCGCGACTTCGTCACGCGGAACCGGGCCGCCAGCATTCGCCACGCCGTAGCGCAGACCGAACTGAACCGTTCCAAGAGCAACCCTCATCGTGGCTCAGATGTTCCCGATTTTTTCCCGATTGCGGCCAATCCACTCCCGCAGATCCGCCGCGGTCATCCATTCAGAATTGTTGTCGCTGGTGTAGCTGAACCCTTCCGGTACTTTCGTACCGTCCTTGATGCGATTGGCATCCCGGTCCCATTCATGAATGGCCGGGAGGATCTTGAAATGGTTCAGATACTCATAGGTATAAAAGGAGTCCTCCGAGCCGATCATCTGCTCGTGCAACTTCTCGCCAGGCCGGATGCCAACCACTTCCTGGCGCGCTTCGGGAGCGATTACCCGAGCTAGGTCGGTGATCTTCATCGAGGGAATTTTCTTGACGTAGGTCTCGCCGCCCACCATATCCTCGAAGGCGTGCCAGACCAACTCAACCCCTTTCTCGAGGGAGATCATGAAGCGGGTCATTCTCGGGTCGGTAATGGGAATTACGCCCTTGTCCTTGATCGCCATGAAGAATGGAATGACTGAGCCGCGCGATCCCATCACGTTGCCGTATCGCACCACCGCGAACCGGGTGTTGTGTCCTCCCGCGTAAGAGTTACCGGCGACAAACACCTTATCCGAGGCCAGCTTTGTCGCCCCGTAAAGGTTGATCGGGCTGCTGGCCTTGTCGGTCGACAGAGCGACCACGCGCTTGATCCCTTTGTCGATGCAGACATCGATCAGATTCATCGCGCCGTTTATATTCGTCTTGATGCATTCGAAGGGGTTGTACTCGGCGGTCGGGACGATCTTGGTCGCCGCGGCATGAACGACGAAATCGATGCCATCAAGAGCCCGATAAAGGCGATCCTTGTCGCGCACGTCGCCGATGAAAAATCTGACGCGCTCTTCTCCAGTGAACCTCTTGGCCATCTCCCACTGCTTCATTTCGTCGCGCGAGAAGACGATGATTTTCTTCGGGTTAAATCGTTGCAGCGTCATGGGAACGAAGGTGTTCCCGAAAGAACCAGTGCCGCCCGTTATAAGTATCGTTGAATTGGTGAGCATGCGTAATCCTGTTGTTTGATTATGCGGTGAGCGCCTTTGCGTACCAGTCGATTGCTTCGCGCAACCCATCCTGTACGCGCCATACGGGGGCGTAACCCAGGCGTTCCCTAGCCTTGGCGATGTCGGCCATCGAGTGGCGCACGTCTCCCGGACGGAATTCGCGATAAGAAGGACGCGTCTTTTCTAGATGCGGATATCTGCCGGAGAGATTTGCGCGCAGGTGTTCGTAGAGTTCGTTGAGAGTTGTCTGATCCCCCACGGATACGTTGTATATCTGGTCGGTCGCACTTTCCGATTCGACCGTGGCAGCGAGCAGGTTTGCCTGGACCGCGTTGTCTACATAGCAGAAGTCCCGGCTCGTTTCCCCATCGCCATTTATGCAGACCGGCTGGTCCTTGATCATCGCGGCAATCCATTTGGGAATGACCGCCGCGTATGCGCCTTCCGGGTCTTGGCGACGCCCGAAGAGATTGAAGTAGCGCAGGCCGATGCTCTTGAATCCGTAGGTCCTAGCGAAGACCTTCGCGTAAAGCTCGTTCACCAGCTTCGTCACGGCGTAGGGCGAAAGCGGCTGTCCGATCTTGTCCTCAACCTTGGGCAGATCCGGATGATCCCCGTAGGTCGAACTGCTCGCTGCGTACACAAAGCGCTTGACCTTGGCATCGCGCGCCGCAACCAGCATGTTCAGGAAGCCGTCGATATTATTCTGACTGGTGGCAATCGGATTCTCTATGCTTCGCGGTACCGAACCCAACGCGGCCTGGTGCAGCACATGATGAACGTCGGTGCAGACACGCTGGCAGGTCGCGAGGTCACGGATGTCCCCTTCGATGAACGCGAAGTTCGCCCACTGCGCCTCTGAAACCATCGAGCTCACCTCGTCGAGGTTGCTCTGCTTGCCGGTACTGAAGTTATCAAGGCCGATAACGCGCTGATCCAGTTTCAGCAGGCTTTCCAGAAGGTTGCTGCCGACAAAGCCTGCCACCCCGGTCACGAGCCACGTGCGGCGATCGGTCCGGAGTTGATGTTTCATGGATTCATACGCCGTCATGTCACAGCCTCAGGTCCGACGCTTGAGCTGGGAGGATGTACTTCAAGTCGTAGATCACCGCGTGCTGCTTGCCGAGGGCGCGGATATTGTCCGCCCCCATTGACTTGAACTGGTTGTGCGCCACCGTCAGGATGATCGCGTCGTACTGGCCTGGCCGGACTTCGGCTACCGGCGTGATAGCGTATTCGTGTTGCGCATCTTCGACCGTGACCCAGGGGTCGTAGACATCCACCTCGCAGTTGTAATCCTTGAGCTCGGCCACGATGTCGACCACACGCGTGTTGCGCAAGTCCGGGCAGTTCTCCTTGAAGGTTAGGCCCATTACCAGTACCTTCGCGCCCTCCACTTGGATGCGCTTCTTGGTCATCGCCTTGACGAGCTGCGCCACCACGTAGGTGCCCATGCTGTCGTTCAGGCGCCGACCGGCGAGGATGATTTCAGGGTGATAGCCGATTGCCTGCGCCTTGTGCGTCAAGTAGTAGGGGTCCACGCCGATGCAGTGGCCACCTACGAGACCCGGACGGAAGGGCAGAAAATTCCACTTACTGCCCGCCGCCTTGAGCACCGCCTCGGTGTCGATCCCCATCCGGTTGAATATCAGCGCCAGTTCGTTGATCAAAGCGATGTTGAGGTCGCGCTGCGTGTTTTCGATCACTTTGGCTGCCTCAGCCACCTTGATGCTCTCGGCGCGGTGGGTACCAGCAACTATGATCTGGCTGTAGAGCGCGTCGATCAGTTCAGCGATCTCGGGCTTGGACCCGGAGGTGACCTTTCTGATGTTAGTGACACTGTGCTCCCTGTCGCCAGGATTGATGCGCTCCGGGCTATAGCCGCAGAAGAAGTCGACGTTAAATTTCAAGCCCGAATGGTTTTCGAGAACGGGCACACAGTCTTCTTCAGTACATCCGGGATAAACGGTAGATTCGTAGATGACGATGTCGCCCTTCTTGAGGACTTTACCCACAGTCTCGCTGGCTTTCATCAGCGGCGTGAGATCGGGCCGCTTGTATTCATCAATCGGAGTTGGGACGGTGACGATGTAGCAGTTGCAGACGCGTAATTCATCGATATCGGTCGTGAAAGTTAGGCGTTCTGCCGCTGCGAGCTCTTCCCGCGTATTTTCAAGAGTGAAATCATTGCCTAACCTCAGCTCGGCAATCCGGCGCTCATTGATGTCGAACCCGATCACCGGACGCTTCTTGCCAAACTCCACCGCCAAAGGAAGACCAACATAGCCCAAACCGACAATGGACAGTTTTACATCGCTTAATTTCATATTGATTGCTTTTAGTAAAAAGATGGTCGTCAACGCTTGCTGGTCATTGATCGAATTCACTCAAACCAAGCGCTTTGTATTCGATGTATTGTTTTTTCAGAGCTTCGATTTCCGCCTTTAACGCCTCGTACTCATCCATCTTCCGTTGCAGAAAGCGATGGGTGGTATCGGCTTTTTCAGCCATACCACTCGGGGTTAGCACATAGACATAACCGAACTTATTCTTGGAATAGGCAAAGTTCTTCATCTTTACGTATCCCTTTTTTATTAGTGCTTTCAGGCAGTAATTCAGACCACCGACGCTGATACCCACTTTTTCGGCCAGCTCACGCTGGGTAAGGTCCGGGTTTTCTTGCAGGATGCGCATCACTTGAAAGTAGGTGTCTTCTTGTAGCTTGGCTTGGCGACTTTTCATAACATTGAAACTATTTCTTTGCTCAGTACAGCGCTACATGTGTTTTGGGCACGCTACCGCCATGACGCTTCACGTTCAGCAAGCGCGGCACAAGAGAGTCGAAGTAATTTTCTGTTCGAACATGAACACTTTACTTATCTCTCTACCGTTCGGTCAAGATTGAATCGGTGAGTTGTGCGCCGCGGCGGGCGTTTGCTGTTACGCGCTGGATCGCGCTGTTAGCGTGAGAACACGCCCATAAAAAAGCCCCACCGAAAGCGGTTGGGCTTTGTGTTTTGGTAGAGCGGAAGGAGATCGAACGTAGCGCCTACCTGATTGCTCTGAGTCACTTATTTTAAATACCGCTCACAACACTGCCCCCATTATTGCCCCCAACCCCCCCCCAGCGCCTGCATGAACGGGGTTGATAGAGAGTGCCAGGTCGGTTTCACTTCAAAAAACTAAAAACTCAATGTTGGGTAGCCGGTCAACGGCCCGAGCCATTACAGCCAATCGGCCCGACTTTCTGCCACGAGTGCGGCCCAGTCATCAGGCGGATGGCCCCGTTCGAGCATGCGCTGAAACACCGTGTACGGATCGCTCTTGCTGCCTGAAGATCGCAATGTATTTTCATCATTGACCCAAGCAAAGATGATGATCCGGGTCTTGGAGTCAAACCGAAAAAATAGACGAAACCGCCGCCCGATCTTTGCGCGCCGCCAGTGCCGAAATGCCGCCCCCATGGTGTTACCTTGCCGGTACTGCTCCCTGTTCGGATCACTGGGCACCGCATCAAAGATCAATTTCGAGAGCGCGGCAAACAGCCGAACGTTGGCGTTGGACTCAAACCCTTGTGGGTCTTGCTGCCGCGCCCGCTGCTCGGCGGCATGCAATTTTTGCAGTTGCTCGCACAGACATTCGTGGAAGAGCAGATTCTAGCCGTGACGCGGGATCACAGTGCCACATCGCCTTCAATGTCGGCGTCCAGATCAACAGGCTGCGTCGCTGCGGCCTGCATGGCCTGCACCAGCCCGTCTGGCAAGTTGCACAAGTTCTGACCCGTGCGGATGTCTTTTTCGAGCAAGGCCAAAAACGAAGCCATGGCCGGATCCTCGTGAGATGTATCATCGGCACGGGTGACGATGACTTGCGAGCCTCGCAGGTCAAACGCGACCTTGCCACCGTAGTCCACGCCCAGCGCCTGACGGATGGCCTTGGGCAAAGTGATCTGACCTTTGGAAGTGATATTGGCAACCTGGTGAATGGTTGGCATAGCCGATCTCCTCAATATGCGCTCATGGTAAGGGCTTCTCCTTACAAGCACCCTGCTACTCAGTCAGTCGATAACTTACTGGCAGTCAGCGACCCAGTTCTCCAGTTCGAGCGCTGGTACCCGCTCAAATTCCGCAATGTTATTGGTGACCAGTACCAAGCCTTCGCTCCTAGCGTGAGCTGCAATGTGCAGGTCATTTACCCCGATGGGTTGACCGATTTTTTCAAGCGCCGCGCGGATGGCACCATAGTGTTGGGCAGCCTTCATGCCATAGGTCAGCACTTCCAAGCGGCTACAAAAGTCCTCGATGGCCGCCAAGTTCTCATTCACACGTTGACTTTTCTCGGCGCCGTGCATCAGTTCGGCCAGTGTGATCGAGGAGATGGCCATGCGACTGGCATGGGCGTTAAAGGTGGGAAGTACCTCGACCGGTCGACGCTTGAGCACGTAGATGACGATGTTGGTGTCGAGCAGGTAACGCAGCATCAAAGCGCCTCCCGCTCTGTTTGCTGCTGGGACGCACGCTCGGCCAGGAAGTCGTCACTCACACGCGGTCCATCCAAAAAGAAGCTGTCCCAGGTTTGACCGATGGGGGCGATGATGCGTTCTTGACCTTTGACGCGTATCGCCACCTTGTGCACACCCTCGGGCAAACGAACGTCCAACGGCAGCCGGACGGCTTGAGTACGGTTGTTGACGAATACGGTGCCGATTGACATGTTGTGCTCCTTGCGCAGACCTATATAGCATTTGTATATGGCGGCGCACGGCCAGTCAAGTTAAGCGCAGGCGGTGACCCACGTCTGGCTGACAGCGCGGATGATTTTTCATATTTCAAATCCAATTGGAGAATATCTGCCAGTTCCAACCTGTCACTCGTAGGTCGCTGATTTATAAGGATTTGGCCTAGAGAACGCTCGCGAGGCCAGAGGAGAAAAACAGAGAGTTCGGCTGTTTTTTAGGCAAAACACCGGAATCTAGGGTACCCGACGCTCGCCATGCAGCGCGCAAGTGATTGTCAAAATTGGGAAATCCAAAAACATCCCACCCAGATCGTGGGTGGAGTTTCGGAGAGATGGTGGAGCGGAAGGGGATCGAACCCTCGACCTTCGCATTGCGAACGCGACGCTCTCCCAGCTGAGCTACCGCCCCACACGAGGCGGCGGATTTTAGGGGAATGCCCGCCGAATTGCCATGCCGGCGCAAACCGCGCGAGTTCTGCACCCAGGGCACTGCTGCCTGGCGAGAGCTGTACTCCAGCGAGGGAACTGTCTGGCCACGTCTTGGTCTTCCTTTTGCGGCAACGACTAGCCTCTACCGAGGCCGATCGTTCTCGCGGGAAGTGCGTCCCTGGCGCCAAAGCACCCCCCGTGCTTCGATTCGCAAGGTTCCCCCAGACCCCCACAAGGCCCAGGGGCGCCCTTCCCCTTTTTTATTCGAACCACAACGCTGAGCCCACCCTGCTGCGGGCTGGAACTTGTCCGTAGGCACAGCGTCTTTAAAAAACTTCCACTCAGATGAGCTGGGGTTTATGAATTGGTGGCAACCCGGAAGTTGAGGAACGTTACTAGCTCATTGCCATCATTGGGGAGTTCTGGATATAGCTCATATCCAGTTAGGGTGGCAGCGTGCTCTACCAGACCCGTTAGGCGAGCGCACGTGCTCGGCGCGGGCCGGCAGTGGATTTCTTGCGCGCCACCGGCTCAGACCCCAGATGCTCGATTACGACGGGCGGACGGTTTGGGAACTGCGCCACCAGGTTGAGCTCGCCCCCCATGCCCTCTACGTAGTGACGGAGCGTCGAGAGCAGCATGTCGCTGCGCTTTTCCAACCTGGAAATGGTGTCTTGCCCGACACCCAGGGCCGCTGCCAGTTGCTCCTGTGTTTGCTGCGCGGCTTGGCGCAGGTCCTTCAGGGTGGCCAACTCCATGGCACGAGCTTCAATACGCTCACGCCGCGCCTTGGGCAAGGCAGCCATCACGTCATCGAGTTTTCTTGCCATGCTTTGACTCCTTCTTCAACGTTGTCAGGTACTCGTTGTACCTATCATCGGCAATTGCGATCAACCGCTTGTAGAACCGACGCTGATCAGTACCTGCCTTGTCCCCTCCCGCCAGCAGAATGGCCTGCCGCTTGGGATCGAAGGCAAAGGCCACGCGCCAGACCTCGCCATTCCAGTCAAACCGCAACTCTTTCATGTTGGCGTGGCGCGAGCCTTTGAGCGTGTCAGCCGCAGGCCGCCCGAGGTTGGGACCAAACTGCGCCAGTAGGCTGGCGTGAGCCAGAACTTCGTCCTGCAAATCCTCTGCCAACAAGGCCAGCTCGTCATCAAAGTCCTCGTGAAGGATTACGGTCCAGCGCAGGCATAGATTATGTTTTTAAGTCCATATGGATTCAAGGCCATGTCTGCTTCCAGCCTCCAGGCGATGCTTCATTAAGCACGTGAACTGCCATCAACCGGCAGCCGCCTGTCGGGTCTAATGTGGGCAACTCCAGAGATC
Source organism: Gammaproteobacteria bacterium (assembly GCA_947452065.1). Taxonomy (GTDB): domain Bacteria; phylum Pseudomonadota; class Gammaproteobacteria; order Steroidobacterales; family Steroidobacteraceae; genus FEN-1191. Next base: position 20,216 of record CANGBB010000001.1, on the reverse strand, counting down.
GAACCCTCGACCTTCGCATTGCGAACGCGACGCTCTCCCCGCTGAGCTACCGCCCCACACGAGGCGCCGGATTTCAGGGGAATGCCCGCCGAATTGCCATGCCGGCGCGAACCGCGCGAGTTCTGCACCCGGGGCACGGCTGCCTGGCGAGAGCTGTACTCCAGCGAGGGAACTGTCTGGCCGCGTCTTGGTCTTCCTTATGCGGCAACGATTGGTCTGCATAGAGGCCGATCGTTCTCGCGGGAAGTGCGTCCCTGGCGCCAAAGCACCCCCCGTGCTTCGATGCGCAAGGTTCCCCCAGACCCCCAAAAGCCCAGGGGCGCCCTTCCCCTTTTTGATTTGGAACCACAACACTGAGCCCTCCCTGCTGCGGGTCGGAACTTACTCATTGGCACAGCGTCTTTAATGTGTAGAGTGACTCGCATGAGGGCTCACCCCATGAACATCCGCATCGTGCTAGGTCTAACCCTGCTGGCTGTCAGTGCGGCTCTGCCGGCGGCCGACAAGCCGAGCGCTAACTCGAAAGGCGCTTCAGTCGCACCGGTGCTGACCGGTCCGGAGGCCTCGATCCCGTTCGCCAATCAGGGCGGCATCTACGACTTCCATGTCGAGGACGAACTCGGCCTTTGGGTGCAGGCCCGCAGTGGCCAGTGGTACTACGGCAAGTTCCTGACGCCGTGCCTTGGCATCCAGTTCGCCATCACGCTGGGTTTTGTTCCAGGTGGCGGCATTGGAACCTTTGACCGATGGAGCTCGGTGGTCAGTCACCAGGCGGGCAAGTGCACTCTTACGAGCCTCCGCGCCGCCGAACCGCCTCCGGGCGCCAAACCCAAGAAAGCGCCCTCGCCCTAGCCGCACGATGCCGCATCGGCGACCGGTTCTGTATGCGCTGCTGGCCACGGTATTCACCGTAGCGCTGAGCTCGCACGCTTTCGCTGCAACACCGGCGTCAACGGCCGCATCAGCACCTTCAGCGCAAGTGACCGTCTATGCGGCGGCATCGCTGGTCGATGTCCTCGAACAACTCGCCACTGAATACGCACGGAGCGGCGCCCCCCGCCCCGTGCTCTCGTTTGCCTCGAGTGCAGTGCTGGCACGGCAGATCGAGGCCGGCGCTCGCGCGGACATCTTCATCTCCGCGGATCAGGAATGGATGGACTATCTGGCGCAGCGCCAACTGATCCGCTCTGGCACGCGCATCAACCTGCTGGGCAATCATCTGGTGCTGGTCGCGGCGCGCGACAACCCTGTGTCGCTCAGAATCGGCCCGCAGTTCGCGTTGGCGTCCGCATTGGGTCAGGGCCGGCTGGCGCTGGCTGACCCGGACAGCGCGCCTGCCGGGCGCTACGCCCGTGCTGCGCTGACAGCGCTCGGGGTCTGGGATACGGTGGCCACACGCCTCGCGCGGACCGAGGACGTGCGCGGTGCACTGGCCTTTGTCGCGCGCGGCGAGACGCCTCTAGGAATCGTCTACCGCACGGATGCCCGTGCTGACTCGCGGGTGCGGGAGGTGGACCTTTTCCCCGCCGCTACGCATCCGCCCATCGTCTATCCGCTGGCCCTGACCCACAATGCCTCGCCCGCCGCTGACCGATTCGCCGCCTTCCTCCGCAGTCCAGTCGCTACCGCGGCATTCCAGAAGGCCGGCTTCAGCACCTTGCCGTGAGCGCCCTCGCCTTGTGGGCCGTGCATCCCGGGCATAGACTCGAATGGTGATGAGGTTTTCAACGGCATTGCGCGTCACTATTGCGGCCTGCGGGTCCATTCTGCTCGGCGCCTGCAGCGCGACGCAGAATGGCTCAGCGCCTACCCTGCCCGACTGGTCCGGTGCCTGGGCTGCGGATGCCGACGATTTCGAGCCCGGCACGCAAACGCCGCACAGCATCTTCCTCGCCGTGCGCGACAGCATCGGACTGCCTGGCAGCGCCGTACCCTTCACCCCCAAGTACGCGGCGCTCCGCACCGCCGCCTTGAAGAGCCAAGGCGGTCCTCCGGGCGGCGCACTGCATCACTGCCTGCCCAGCGGCATGCCGTCGCTGATGAACCATGGCGTGCAGTTTGAATTCCTGTTCACCCCCGGACGCGTCACCATGATCTTTGAGGATGGCGAGATCCGGCGCATTCACACCGACGGCCGCACACATCCCGACAAGTCTGAGCTCTACATCGATGAAGCGGGTCATTCCATCGGTCACTGGGAAGGCAACACTCTGGTTGTCGACACCATTGGTATGCATCCGCGCGCGGAGCTCTTCCTCGAGAACGGCCTGACCGTCACACCGAACACGCATATCGTCGAGCGTATCACCCGCACACCGGAAGGTCCGCTACAGATCGACACTGAAGTCACTGACCCGGAAATTTTCTCTTCACCCTATCGCTACACGCGCCGTTATCCGCATGTGGGCGAGGCGAATTTCGTCGTCGGCTGCACACGCAATAACCGCGACACCGACGATCACATCGACCTCACGCCGCCGGGCGCGGCGCGCTGAAAAACGTATCCATAGGATGGGACGCACGATGAACCAACGCACTCTGGGCCTCACGGCACTCATCGCTTGTCTAGGGCTGGGCTCTGCCCGATCTTTCGCGCATCACTCTTACTCGCAATTCGACTCCGCCAAATGCCAGTCGCTCGAAGGCACCGTCAACCGGGTGGAATGGACCTATCCGCACGCCTGGCTGTGGGTGAACGTCACCGACACCAAAGGCGTCGTGACACCGTGGGGATTCGAAGGCGCATCGCCCGTGGTCCTGCAGCGCGTGGGCTGGACGCGCAGCACCCTTAAGGAAGGCGACAAGGTGAGCGTGCGCTACAGCCCACTCAAGGACGGGCGCCACGGCGGCTCATTCGCCAGCGTCAAACTCAGCGACGGCCGCGAACTGCTGGGTGGCTCACCGGCCTGCTCTGCACGCAAATAATCGCTCCCCATCACTGCACCAATTACTGATCGCCTTATCTCTCAAGACAGCCCCATGAGCCTCGCAACATCCGCACCCTCTGATCCCTTACCGCCGGAGTGGATGAATTGGATTCGCACCAACCTGCAGCGCGGCTGTCGCGAGGGCGATGTCTCAAGCCAAGTGCGCCAGTATGGATTTGCCGAGGAAAACGTCGCAGCAGCTTTAGAGAGCTTTCGGACTCAAGCCCTGCCTATCCTGCCACCTGGCAGCCCGCCCCCGGCAGCGCCCGATGCGGCCTACGTGCCCGAAGCCAGCCGCATCCCGCGACGTAACCATATCGTCCTGAAGGATCGCACCGTGCGCATCACAGCGCGTTCGGACCGGCCCGATGTGGTCGCCATAGACAATCTGCTGAGCGCCGAGGAGTGCGACATTCTCGTGGCCGCGTCTCGTGCCAAGATTCAGCGCTCGCTCGTGGTCAACCCCGAGACTGGCAAAGGCGATGTGAGCTCAGTCAGAACCAGTTCCGGCACCTTCTTTCAGCCCGGCGAATTGGCCGTGGTCCCTGTCCTTGAGGCGCGGATCGCCGAGCTCACCGGAGTACCAGCCAATCAGGGCGAAGGCCTGCAGATCCTGAACTATCAGGTGGGCGGCCAATACCTGCCCCATTACGATTACTTCCCGCCGCATGAGTCTGGGAGCCAGGAACATCTGAAAAGCGGGGGCCAGCGCATTGCGACGCTGGTGCTGTATCTGAATGATGTCGAGGCCGGTGGCGAGACCTCATTCCCAAGCGCCGGCAATCTGCGTGTCGCCCCGAAGAAAGGCTCCGCGGTCTACTTCGCCTACTACAGCCGCTATGGCCAGCTGGACGATAAAACCCTGCACGCCGGCGAGCCGGTGGTTGCCGGCGAGAAATGGATCGCCACCAAGTGGCTGCGCCAGCGGCCTTGGCGCTAGTCCAGCTGGATTCCTAGAAACTAGAAAAACTCAAGCTCGCACCCAGCCACTGAAGGTTGGCGGGTCGAAAAATGAAGATGGCTGCTGACCGCCTCGAAGCAAGAGCTTCTATAGACGGCCAGCAGCCATGTAGAGCATCAGCGATGATTAACGACCGATCGCCTTATTGAAAGTCGCCTTAATGGCCGTTCCGGAGTAACCGTTACCGCCACTCGCGTACCCAAGGACAACCCGGGTATTCAGACCGGATCGATTGGCAAACTGCACCCCGGCTTCGGCTGACAGGAGGCTTTCAGGCAGCCCGCTGCCGGCCGTCGTATAGACCGTGCTAGGTGCATCACTGTAGAACAGGCTCTGGCTCTGCGATTGGTCACTGATCTGCCGGTAAACGGCCTTGACCACGGGCGTCAAGAGGCCGGTAGACAGGTGGACATCGTAAGTCGCCTGAGCGCCTACGAGCCAGGCCAAAGAGCGCACGCTGGAGTCGTTGTAAGTCAGAGACAGATTAGTCGCCTTGGACTTATCCGTTTCGGAGAAGCCACGGAGAGCGGAATTGATGAATTCCGCCCCAACGCTTGGCTCAAGAACCCAGCCACCGGCGTGGGCTTGCTTGCTCAACTCCACAGAGCCGAACGTGCTTCGCGCCTGACGAGAACCGGACACAAAGGCCCCATCAACCGCCACCCAGCGACGGCTATCCAAGGAACTGGTGCCGTATCCCAGCGACGCGTTCAACCGCAACGTGGGCAAACTGTAGGCGCCGTAAGCGACAAAGGAATAGCTCGTCCCGTCGACTCGGTTTCCAGAGTTATCAATCTGGGCAGAATCATCGGCAAATCCGGCAGCGATGCCACCGACGAGCTTCTCCTGAAGCCGACCATCGAGGCCCAGCGTCAGCGAATTGGAGGACAGCTTGTGAACCAGGTCCATCGAGGCGTTCTGCGTCTCACCACCAGCCCAGAAGCCAGACTGGGAGTCGCCATTGGAGCCGAGCTGGTGCGCCCTTGAGGAAACGTTCGACAGCTGCGAGCGCGCAAACTGCTGCGCCATCTGGCCCTGCGCGGTGAGCAGTCCGCGAACCGCCAAATCCTTGGAAGGATCGGGACGGGAGACCGGATTGACGACAGGCGCCGCCACAACGGTCAGAGTGAAGCTGGCGGTTGCCGTCTTACCGGCCGTATCAGTGACGGTGACGGTGTAGCTGGAGGCCGCCTGCGTCGCACTCGGCGTGCCCGAGAGCTGGCCGTTAGAGGTGCCGAAGGACAGACCCGCGGCAATGGCAGGGCTGATCGAGTACGTCAGCGCGCCCGTCCCGCCGGCACCGGTGACCGGGGTCACCGCCGTGAGCGCCGTACCGGCCGTACCAACGACAGCGGCCTGCGCCACCGTTGCGGTCGGGGCCGATGCGGCAGCCGCCGCAACGGTCAGAGTGAAGCTAGCGGTCGCGGTCTTACCGGCCGTGTCGGTGACTGTGACGGTGTAGCTGGTGGCCGCCTGCGCTGCACTTGGCGTACCGGTGAGCTGACCGGTCGACGTGCTGAAGGACAGACCCGCGGCAATGGCAGGGCTGATCGAATAAGTCAGGGTGCCCGTCCCGCCAGCACCGGTGACCGGAGTGACCGCCGTGAGCGCCGTACCGGCCGTACCACTGACAGCGGCCTGCGCCACCGTTGCGGTCGGAGCCGATGCACCGCCGCCGCTTGCTGCTGCAACGGTGAGCGTGAAGCTGGCGCTGGCCGTCTTACCGGCCGTATCAGTGACCGTGACGGTGTAGCTGGTCGCAGCCTGCGCCGCACTTGGCGTACCGGTGAGTTGACCGGTTGACGTGCTGAAGGACAGACCCGCGGCAATGGCAGGGCTGATCGAATAAGTCAGGGTGCCCGTCCCGCCAGCACCGGTGACCGGAGTGACTGCCGTGAGCGCCGTACCGGCCGTACCACTGACAGCGGCCTGCGCCACCGTTGCAGTCGGGGCCGATGCACCTCCGCCACCGCCAGCTGCTGCTACAACAATGGTGATAGCAATAGGAGTGCTATTGACAGCCTTACCGTTGGAGTCGGTGATGTTGACCGCGAAATCATAGGTACCGGCCTGCGTAGGGGTCCCTGTCCAGGTGAAGGGCGAGCAAACGCTGCTGGGAGCGCAACTTGTACCAGTGGCCCCCGCGGTCTGGGGCAGGGCTGGCAACCCCGGCGGGGCAGTGCCGGATGCCAAGGAATAAGTCCAAGGATATTGAGATGGGCCCTTACCACCATAGTTTATTTTTATGGTGCCGCTATAAGCCACCCCGACAGTAGCAGTGGCCGGCATACTGCTTAAGTCAACAGTGGTCTGAGCCAGAACAGGGGAAGACCACGAGTAGAGTACCAACAGCGACAGCGCAGCAAAGATTTGCTTCAGATTAAATATTCTTTTCACAGCTCCCCCACGATAAAGTTCACAAAACAATAGGGATTTATACAACCGATCACCTGCAACCTGCAAGGGGAAGGCGGTCACAGGCTCCGGTCCGAGCATCAAGCCCAAACCTGTCCTACATACCGGTAGGTCGGGGGGGGGGGGGGCAGGAAAAAAGTCAGTGCTGGCTGGCCACTAGGCAACCACAGCGGTTTAGGGCCCTAGTCCATCCAAAAACGAAGCGGAATTGGGTTCGTTTTGTAAGTCAGCATGCAGATGGCTCCGATTCCCTCCCACCTAGCCTTGCGTGTTAACGAAGGCTCTAATCGGCGCAGCGTCCGAAAAATCAGACAGCAGTGCCGACGGCGGCCTCGAGTGCCGCGCGAATTTGCGTAAAAACGCCCTCCCAGTCACCGATCTTGGTCTGTCTGAATAACCGCATTGTGGGATACCAAGGCGAATCGCTTCTATCCATCATCCATCTCCAGTCAGGGACGGCTTTCAATACGGTCCACGTGGGGGCGCCGAGCGCTCCCGCCAGGTGTGCTATTGATGTGTCATTCGTAATGATCAGATCGCAGCATTTAATCACTGCTGCCGTATCCATAAATGCACCATCCACATCAAGACTGGAGCCCAAGGTTTCCACACGCATGTGGCCCGGAAGATTACCGAGATCTCCCTCGCCCTCTCCCTTATGAAGGCTGATAAGGCGAATCCCGGGAATTGATGACAATTGACCAAAGTATTCAATCGGGATGGCTCGGCCCTTGATATGACCCGCACCTCTCCAACAAATACCTACTCTAAATCCCTCCCTTCCAAGAGTACTAGCCCAGCGAGCGATACGCTCAGGCTGAGCAACAATGTAAGTGTTGTACGCCGGGATAGTCATCAGCTGGGTTTTAAAAGCCAATGGAAGACTTAGGAGTGAACAATGCAAATCAAAATTTGGGAGTGGCTGGCCTTTAGGAATGAGCATATCCACACCACTAAGGCCAGAGAGCAATGACACTAAAGACGGTTGGACCTCAAAAATGACGGTGGCCCCGAGCTCCTTCACGTTGGCCAAGTATCGGCAAAACTGAATAGTGTCTCCAAGCCCTTGTTCAGCATGAATCAGTATGGTCTTTCCAGCGAGAGCCTCCCTCCCCGACCATAGGGGCTGTGGGAATTCGCGTCGCTGCCCAAAGGCCTCTTTAGCCCCATCCCACCTAAGTTCGTAAAGCTGCAAACCTTCGTCGAATTTACCCATCAATAGCAGAGCTAGGGATAGGTTCCAGTAGGCTGTGACATAGTTGGGCTTGAAATGGATGGATTGGCGATAGCTATTCTCCGCTTCACTGATGCGTCCTAAATTTGCAAGAACTAACCCGAGATTGTAATGCGCCTCCGCAAGTTCCGGCTTGAGCCGGATAGCTTCACGACAGGCCATCTCTGCTTCTGCAAGCCGGCCGCTTTCACATAAAACATCAACTAAATTGCTATAGGCCTCTGCGAAATTCGGCTCAATCCGAATCGCCTCTCTATAGCTCGCCTCAGCTTCCACTATTTGCCCACGCTCCATGAGCAACTTACCCAGATTGCTATGTGCAATCGCAAAGCCAGGCCGTAATCGAATAGCCTCTCGATAGCTAATTTCGGCCTCTGAGGAGCGTCCGAGCTTATTTAGCGTAGCACCAAGATTACTGAGAACCTCTGAATAGTCCGGTCGAATTCGAAGTGACTCCCGATAGCACGCCTCCGCTTCGATCGGTCTGCCGAGATCATCGAGTACGTTACCTAGGTTACAGTGAGCTCCAGCATCGCCAGGAGACAGTCTAACCGCCTCGCGATAGCTCGCCTCTGCCTCATGCAGTTTTCCATTCTCTCTGAGAAAACTTCCCAAGCTATTATGAGCCGCGGATAATTTCGGGTTTAATCGGATAGCTTCACGATAGCTTGCCTCGGCTTCAGACCTTTTATGAAGCTCTTTCAATACATTCCCTAGATTACTGTAGGCTTCCGCAAAGGTTGGTCTTGTCCGAATAGCTTCTCGATAGCATACCTCCGCCTCCTGCAGGCTACGAAGAGCGACAAGACTGGTTCCTAGATTATGCTGAGCCTCCGCAAAGTCGGGCTTCAGACGAATTGCCTCTCGATAATATTCTTCCGCCTCCTTCACTCTACCCAGGTCCAACAAGGCATTACCAAGGTTGCTACATATCTCTGAGTCAAGTGGATTGATCTGTAACGCTTGCCTCAAAAACTCAAGAGACTCCTCCACTCTCCCAGTCGCTCTGATGACAGTCCCAAGAGCCTTCCATCCGAAAGCATGATTTGGATAGATGTTGGTGAGGGTTCTTGCTTGCTGCTCGGCCAGTAGATAGTCACCAGAACCAAAGCTCGCGAGAACATTATTGATGTCCTGCTCAGACGGGCTTTGCAGAAGATGTTTTATTGGCCCTATTTTATCTGCAAGTCTCTCTGCCAATTGCGTGACTGCGCTTCCAGATAAGCCGACATGCATACCGTCACGCAATACCGACAAAGCCTCAGAGAACTTGTTGCATAGGATGAGTGCATTGATATAGCTTACCCAGTACTGCCCTTGACTCCGATCACCATCAAGCGCCTTCTTCAGAAACTGAAGAGCTCTCTGATGTTGGCCTAGACTCGAATGCAGGACGCCAAAGTTATGATTTGCATCCGGGTGCCCGGGGTGATCCTTAAGAATAGCCAGATACAGTTGTTTGGCCGCTTGAAGGCGCCCTGCTTTGTGAGCCTGAACGGCCTTTAAAAGCACCTGATCAACATTTAACTTCATTTCTATCTGCGAATTATTAAGTCGTTACCTGCGCAAAACCACCCCGAAACTGAAGCCAGCTCATCCCGCGTGAGGCAGAGGACCTGGAGAACTGAGCGGCTTGCAGCGCACCCGGCATAGCTCGCTCGCGATAAGAGCATTTGCAACCAGCATGGCCTGCCAATGCGGCTAGGGTAATGCGGCATATTCTAATGAACCCGATGTATGCAAAAGCTACGCGTAGCCGCATAGAGCCGCTTCAAGCAAGTAAAAACGATTACACTAGCTAATTCCTAGAGCGCTCAATATCGGAAGATATTTTTTCTCGAATACTATTGCCCAACGGGTTATCTCTGCGAGATTCTCCTCAGCAGACTCAAGCACCCGACCATCCTTATTGATTCGCTCGCCTTGGGACTCTAAGACATTCCACATGGCCTCCGCCCACTGTCGCGGCTCCTTTCTCCCGCGATGAAAATCCTGGAGAAATAACTGTTCGGCGCGCCCAAGGGGTATACCTCCTCCGGTTAATGGGCTCGCGAGATATGAGATCTCAGCACTGCCTCGTGAGAGCTGCATCAAATGATGGTTCAAAGCTTTGGTCGTGCGGCTTGCGCTCTTTGCAACCGTGTCATTTTGCGCCAAATTAACATGCCCAACCGTCTGATGCCCCCCGACAGTACCGGGCGAAGTCCATATCAATATCGTCTCTAGCAACTGCGAAAAGCCCACTCCCTTCTGCCCAACCGATGCCTCAAGCTCGCAAAGCTTCTTCGGTCTATGATCCGCCAGCACTTCCAATGCACGGGAGTGGATATTCTCATGGAGGGTTAATGAACCTAAGTTGGTCTTAATACTTCGAGCAACGTCTTTTGGCTCGTTTACGAGTACAACTTGTTGCTCGCGCAGAGCTTCATGCCTGTCTAACGAACTTAAACGTCGCCCACCCTTTATCCACAAATCTCGGCGAAACTTCTGGCCGATCATATAGTCACGGGCTGTTTCACGAAAATATGGATCAGGGATGCCTTTTAAGAACTTGGCTTGCTGCTCAGTGATTTGTAGCCCATCAATGTCATCGACATGTCGTGCAGAGCACACAAACTGTAGCTTTGCAGGCTCCAGCCATTTCGCGACACTAGCAAAATGCATCGCCTGCCAATTACGGTTGAAATACTCGTGGGCGAGATAAGCGGGGTCGAGATCTTTCAGTGCTTTCAATTTCCCCGCGACACCTGGGAGTTCTCTAAGAAAACTCGGGCTCGCGGCTAGCAACCCTTCAGCGAAACCGAGCGCGGCAGTAAGCCTTTCCGCGACTGTAGTGCTACTGCCACCCATTGACGAATCGTGTTCGGCCAAGAGGTGCTGAATCTGCGAGAGGTCCGCCCAGCCCGGCTGGGCGTTGTAGCTGAGATACAGCACCCCACCAATGCGAAGCTTACGTTTGAGAAAGTCCACAATTGCCGATCGATTTTCATCATTTACCCAGCTCCAGATGCCGTGAAGACATATGTAATCGAAGTCTGGAAGATCCGACCGATTGAAGAACTCCTTAAAGGCATCGTCGCGGAGAGTGGCACCCGAACCGCTCCATGAAGCCAAGGTGTGAGCGAAGGATACATTTTCGGGATCAAAATCGGTTCCCCACCATTGAACGTCCGATGCTGCAGCATGGATGTTGATGGATAAGCCCTTCCCGAAACCGAGTTCGCAAGCCGTCTCGATCTGAGGTGGTGCATAACCAGCGTTCAGCAATGCGAGCTTAACCCGAAGAGGATTTAGCTCTGCTTGGTAGTACGCTGGGTAGCTGATACCTTCAGCATAGCCTGCCCGCCAGTTGCTCATATTTGAAGCCGCCCGAGTTGGTAAAAAAAAAGCCCCAGCTTCCTAAGGAAGCCGGGGCTTACAGTCTCACTATCAGCGTACTGGGTACACCGAATTAGGAGGGCGCTTAGTGGAGCACAATCACCGGCGCAACGCTGGCGGTGGAAATCGCACCGAACATCGTAGCCGTAGATAGATCCACCAGACCCGAGAGCTTGACAACCAAATCGGTGCCGTTCAAGAAGTCCTTGGTCGTTGAAGCGTCATGCATCGCCTCAACGATGTAGGTATCTCCACCGAACTGGAACCAACCAATTGCTCCGTTTGTGGCTGAGTTCCCTCCCGCATTGACAACCGCATTCGCGTAGTCAGCAAACACAGCAGTTCCAGCAAGAGTTACCTTCGTTGCATTGAAGGTCTCAGTGCCCTTGTCAGCAAGCTTGACCTGATCGCCAGCCGCGGCATCGGTGATGGTGGTGTACACGTTCAGATTGCTGGTGGCCTGGGCAACCACAAAAGTGTCGTTTCCTGCACCACCAGTCAGCGTGTCAGCGCCACTATTAGCTGTCAGAGTATCGTGACCCTTACCACCGATTAGAGTATCCGCGATGGTACCGGATGAGGCCGTCAGCGAACTGTTACCAGCGCCCGCCTTAACCGTCTCAGCAACAGTGCCTGCTGCGGTATAGGTGAACGAACCAGTCACCGCAGAAGCATCCACCAACGTCACCGCTGTGTTCGAGCTATTCAGTGTGATGTTATCGTTACCGGTGATAACAATCTTGGTTGCTGCCGCATCACTCAGGGTGATCGAGGCGTTATTCCCACCGGCCTTTGCGGAGCTAGCGGTATCGTTGATGTTAAGGGTCACGGACTCGATGCCGTTGGCGGTAATCGTACCGCCAGTGAACGTACCACCGTTATGACTCGCATTAACAGTGAGGGCATCTGACGACCCAGTAGCGTCCTTCAGCGTATACGTCGTATTGAACCCTGGGCTGGCCGTGAGCGCCAATGTTGCGCCCGCAGCGACGTTACTGAATTCGACCGCAGCCGTAACTAAGCCGAGAGTCAGACCGGTGAAGCCCGAGGCGTCGTAAGTGCCACTTCCGGACGCACCGAGACCGAGCGTCTCAAAGCCACTGGTGTAGACGTTCTGCCACGATGCGTATCCAGCGCCGCCAGCGAAGTTCAACGTCAGGGTATCAGTACCAGCACCGCCGCTGATTGCGGCAGTCGGAGCAGCACCGACGGTCAGCGAATCATTACCTGACCCGCCGGCGAAGGTAACGCCATTACCAATTGTCACGGAGTTATTACCGGTCGATGCAGAGGCATCAACCGAGGTCAAGCTGCTGGATGCACTGAGGTTGGCATTCACAGAAGCTGAACCGGATACCGCAACCGTCTTGAGGTTCGTGAGCGTGTTGGCACTCAGCTTCAACTGGTTGGTACCATCAATCGTCAAAGACGTGACGCCGCCGGCAGTCAGCCTGTCAAGCGTGGAGTCCGAACCGGAGGTATGAACCTTCAGGGTCGTGTATGTAGAGCCCAAGTCTACAGTTCCGATGCCACCCTTGCCTGCGTTGACCGTGAGATCCAGAGTGGTCGCCTTAGTGTTGGTGACAGTAACGGTACCATCCTTGTTACCGCTGCCGGAGGTGTTGGTAAGGCTCAGGCTTGTCAGTGCGTCTGAGGTAACCGTCGAGTTTCCAAAGTTCGTCAGCGTGACCGATGCGACGGTAGCTGAAGAATCGGTGACAGTCACAGTCCCGACGTCCACACCCATCACACCAGCCGTGGCGGTGGTAGCGGCCACACCTGCAGTGACTGCAGCCACGGTACCACTGTAAGTACCAGTACCCGTCACAACGATGGCAGCAGAAGCCGCAGCTTTCGCCGCAGTGAAGGTAACCGTGTCGGAACCCGTACCGCCCGCGGCGGAGCTGGACCAACCACCACCTGAGCTCAACTGCGTGCTAGTCAGGTTCGCATAGGCAGCGGCAACTTGCTTGCCATTCAGGTTGCCACCAGTGCTGTTGTACAGGGTGAAGCCTGCAACCGTAATTGAGCTTCCAGCATTGAGAGCGCCGAACTGAACGGTATCAACCTCGACCGTGCCGGTGCCAGCCGCCACGGTATTGACCGTCGCCAACTTTGCAGTCTGGGACACGTTAACTGAGGTGGCCGTACCACCACCGGTCACTGATACGTTGCCCTGAGAGACCTTGTAATTTGTAGCGGTGGCTGTCGCGGCAGCACCACTAGTCACCTTGCTCGTGACCGCAACGGTCGTTCCACCCGACACCGTGATGCCGGCTGCGGCCTGGTCGCCCGAGAGGTTGGCACTAGCATCACCCGTGGTGTTCTGAGTGATGGTGACGGCGCCCGTCGGCTTGGTGGTACCGCCAACTGTGATGGTGCCGCCTGTATTACCAGAGAGAAGCGTATAAGTAGCCACGTCGGTCACCGACGTGCCTCCATCAATAGTCTGCGCGGCGTTGGCACTTTCCGTCACGGAAACCGCGCCCGAGGACTTCGACAGCGTCACTGCGCCAGCAGCAGTAATCGTCTGAGAAGTACCACCCACAACTGTGGTGGCCGCAGCGGCGCCCGTGTTCGTGACGCTAACAGCACCGGCAGCAGCGGTGGTCGCACCGACGCTCGTGGTGCCTGCAGCGGTCACAGAGACCGCAAGGCCGCCGTTAACCGTAGCCGCGCCTGACGAATTGACCGAGACGCCAGTGGTTGCTCCAGCAGTCACCGTCGCCGAGGTTGCCTGAGACACAGTGACCTGCGTCAGGCCAGTCACATTGGTCGAAGTCGTGTCGATGCTGGTAGCACCGCCAGAGGCCAGGGTGATGTTTTCGACGTTGGCCAGAGTAACTGAGTTGAAATTGATAGTAGACCCACCTGTGGCGGGGTCAGAAATGGCGAGAGTATCGGTGCCCGCTCCGCCATCGATGCTGTCGAGCGCGGTGAGAGTTGAAACGGTCGCCGCGTTGATCGTGTCGTTGAGTGAGCTACCAGCAACCTTGTCTTGCGACGTTGTGAGGTTGAAGGTCGTCGTTGGCGCCGGAGTAAGAGAAGTGTCGTTGATCGTGATGTTCGCCGTCTTGCCACCCGCGGTGAATACAAGCGTCTCAGCGCCTTCGGTCGAAACGTCATTAGCGACATTGATCTGAACGGTCGCAATGCCATCAGCACCGATCGAAGCCGAACCGGTGAGCGCACCGCCCGTCACGTCGCCAGCGGCAATGCCCGTACCCGACAGCGTGTAGGAAATAGTTCCAGAAGTCTGATTCGTCTGAATCTTGACAACCGTAGCGGCACCTTCATTCACCGAAGCATCAGCGGTGATGGCACTGACAGCCAGGGGAGCCGGAGCCGGAGCCGGAACCGGAGTGGGAGTCGGAACCGGAACCGGAACCGCAGTGGTCGTGGACTTACTACCACTCGAACCGGCCGCAGCGGCGCCCGCGATGAGCGCAGCACCACCAATCAGCCACCCTGTGGACAGACCACCCGAGTGAGAGGCAGCGCCGCTGCCCGAAGAACCACCGCCCGAGGAAGCATCGGCAGTGACGAACGATAGCGACTCAGTGGCCAGTGAAAGAGACTGCGGCGCCAGCGAGGCAGCAGCAACATCACCCGAGGAAGCGAAGTCAGGCAGAACGATCGAAGCACTCTTACCGCTGTCGTCGGAAGCGTAGAAGCCATCCAACTCGGCCCGCACGCCCTCAGAGGGAATCTCGACGACCAGCACGTTGCCCACACGATGCATCACTGCATCCGCGGGAACCTGCTGAGACACCGAATCCACAACCTGGACTGCATCGCCTGAGGCGACGCTAATCTTGTTAACGCCCTTTTGCAGAACCAGAGAATTACCTTTGGCGTGGCCGCTCGAAGGCTTAACGTTGATTGTGATTGCCATGTTTGCCAGCTTCCTTCCAAAAAAATTGATTTTTACAACTCAAAGAGACCTTCCGGCCCCCCTTGTAGAACGCAGATTACCTAATGTTCCGGATTGCTGGCAAGTACAGGAGTCCAAAATTTTCAAGCCCGCACCGCCTCACCAGCCTCAAAATTCTCCATTAAATTCTTGCTTTTATTAAAATAACGTGGTAAGGAGGGCCGCCTAGCGCCCGGCTAGGGGGCATCTGAACCCAATGCTCGATCTGCGTCCGCAAGATCGGGCCCTCCAGTGGAATATGCCTGGCGCTGAGGGCAACTTGGCATCAGCGCTCGCCCATTGATTCATTGAGGGTCTTCACTATTGGCTTTAACAGATAGTGCATGACCGTTGCATCGCCAGTCTTGATCTCTACGGTCGCGACCATGCCGGGCTGCAGTTCGATTTTCTCGCCTGACCGACGAGGCCGTAGGTGGCTAGCGTCCACCTTCAAATGGACCCGGTAATAGGTCTGCTCTACCCCCCTCTCTCCTTGGTCCGCCAGGGTATCGGGACTGATGTAGCTGACTTGCCCTGAAGCGCTGCCATAAATCGAATAATCGTAAGCGTCGAATTTGATGCTGGCAGGCTGACCGAGACGAATGAATCCGATGTCGGCCGGCTTTACCTTGGCCTCAACGATCAGCTCATCATCGGTGGGCACGATTTGCAACATTTCGTCGCCTGGATGCAATACAGCACCGATCGTCGTGAGGCGAATGCTCTTAACGATCCCGTCTGTTGGAGCAGCAAGCTCCGTGTAGGCGAGTTGGTCCTCCCGCTGTCGACGCCCTTGCTCGACCGAGTTCAAGTCTTCTTGAGCTTTCGAAATTTCAGTCTGCAGTTCCTGCAGATAACGCGCTTGCTTGGCTTGCATCTGTCCACTCAAATCAGCGACCTGTCGCTGCAGACGCAGCACTTCGGCGCGACTGACGTCACCAGTTTTTAGAAGCGGTTCATTCATCTGCAGCTCTTGACTGGCCAACTGCTTGAGTTCACCAAGGGTTTTTAGCTCACCCTGCAGAGCTGCGCGACGTTTTTCAAAGAGCATCCTTTGGTTAGACGTGAGCTCTGGATACGACTTGAGCGTGTCTGGAAACTCAAGAGGCTTCTCATACAGCTCCGCATTCAGTCGAGCGAGCTGCGCCCGCAATGCCGCTTCCTTCGCTCGCGATTCTTCTACGGAGGCCAAGATCTTGACTCGGTCTAACTTGACCAGAAGCTGGCCACGGGCCACCTTGTCGCCGGCTTTAACAAGGATTTCCTTAACTACGCCTCCGTCTGCACTTTGAACAATCTGAAGGCGATCACTAGGGATCACTGATCCAGGAGCGCGACTGACCTGGTCCACACGCGCCCAATTTCCCCAGACGACGACGGCAACGATAAAAGAAAAGCTGACGTAAACAACCCACTGCGAAGCACGGCCGTGATAGATCGAGTCATCGGCATCAAAGTCATTATCGCCGGAGCGGGAAAATGGATCAGCCTCAACAGGCGAGTCTTTAGTCACGTTCACGCCCCTCCCATACTGCCGGCAGCGATGGCCGTTGGCGATGCACTTTGCGGCACCTGCAACCGCTCGAGTACGGCTTTGGTCGGCCCATCGAGCACAACGCGACCACCCACAACTAAAATCACACGCTGAACGTAGTTAAGAAGCGACAGCTTATGGGTGACCATTACAATCGTCCCTGCTTCACTAGCTGCACGCTGTAGCGTTGCCATGACTCGATTTTCAGTTTCCGGATCCAGCGCCGCTGTAGGCTCGTCAAGCAGGAGCCAACGTGGCTTACCCAGCAGGAGCCGAGTAAGTCCAGCCAGCTGCCGCTGCCCACCGGATACGCCCTGGCCACCCTCAGCGATCGGCAACTGCAACCCTTTGGGATGGGCCGCGATCATGGCGTCTAACCCCACCGATGCAGCTACAGACATCAGCGCTTGATCCCCCGTATCGGAGCGACCGAGCAGTAAATTTTCTCGCAATGTGCCATTGATCAAGCGATAGTCCTGAGGCAGGTAGCCCACCTCGCGACGCAACACATCATCAGCCACCTGATGCACATCGAGGCCGGCGAGTAGAATTGTCCCGGCCTGCGGGCGATAAAGACCCGCCATAATCTTTAACAGCGTGCTCTTTCCGGAGCCTACTGGGCCAATGATGGCAACACGCTCGCCGGGATTGATTTGAAGCGCCGGCACCTCCAAACCAGAACGTGAGCCAGGGTAGCCGAAGCGAACTGCGTCAAGACGCAGAGAACCGTGCAACGACTCAGGACGTAGATATTCCACGCCAGGCTCTCGATCGACAGGCATAGCAAGAATTCGATCCAATCCATCGAGTGCTGCGCGCGCATAACTCCACTGCACAATCAGGCCCGGAAGTGAAGCGATCAATGGTCCTGTGATCCGACCCGAGATGATTGAGCAGGCAATCAGTGCACCGGTTGTCATATGGCCCTGAATCACCTCTAAAGAACCAACCACGATCATCACGACGTAGGTGACCTGAGAAATCGCACCGACGCCAGCATTGGAGATTGCTGACCATTGCCTGATGTGGCGATCTTCCCTGTGTACATCACGTGTCAATTGATTCCATCGGGCGAGCAACTCCCAGTGACCACGAGTGGCTTTGATCGTCTCGGCCGCATCAAGCGCCTCAACTAATTGGCCATTCTTTCGATTGGCTCCAACTTGAGCGCGCTGCGTGTTCTCCTTAATCTGGTATGCGACAAAAAAAGCCAATGCAACAGATAGCGGGAAGGCCACCAACGGCACCAGAGCGACAATTCCGCCCAGAGACCAAACGACCCAAATCAGAAAGAATGCGAACGGCAGATCCGCCAAGACCAACAACGATGCCGATGACATCACTGATCTGACTTGCTCAAGACCTTTAATCTGAGCGGCTAGGCTACCGATTGAGGGAGGTCGCGCATCGAGGCGTACAGCCTGCATGCGGGCAAAGAATTTCTCAGAGATCTCCTTGTCGATTGAAGCGGCTTCGTTATCAAGAGTGATCGATCGAACCAAGCGGAGAGAGGTGTCAATCAACAAGGCCACCATCACACCGACTACAAGAACCCAGAGGGTTGCAAGCCCCCCTTGCGGAATAACGCGATCATAGACCTGCATTGAAAAAAGGGAGGTAGATAGCCCGATAAGGCTCAACACAAACGTCGAGACAAATCCCTCGACGAGCATTTTTTTTCTAGAAAGGATCGCTTGAATGAAAATCGAGAATGCCTTTGACGGAAGCTTGCTGTCTCGCGCACCGGGCATTCGGGGCGCAAAAAAGAGAATCTCGCCCTTTCCCACCTCCCACTCTTCAAAGCCGCGCACCGTGAGCACGCGAACAAGCTTCTCGCTCTGCCATTGCTCAGCCAAGCCCCAACCCAAGCCTGGACACCAGGCAACCAATGGAAAGGACTCCGGACCGGGATGAGCGCGCACAAGCTTTGGCTCAGGCCAACCGAGTAGCTTGCACGCGCGAGCAAGAGAATCAGCGCCCTGATCGTCCACATCTCCGGATTCGACGATGACTGACTGCACAGGACTCTGCCAACCCGGCGTCAACTCGATATGACGCCGACGCGCGATCGCCTCCAGAATAGCCAAAACGGTTTTCATGGCAAAATTTCCTTAGTGGCTGCAGAGGTCAAGGACTCTCCTGGACGCCACTGGCCTGCACGCAACTGCAGACGCAGCCCCGCAGCCAGAGCATTCGCTTGCACGTTGACCTCGTTAGAGCGCGCCGTGACTTCTTCGCGCACGACATTGAGCACTTCCGGCCAGGTTCTTCGGCCCGCTGTAAATTGTCGCAGATACGACTCTGTGACCGTGAGCGCAGCCATGACAGCGGAGCGCCCAGCGTCAAGACGTGCGGCTGCGGCTGAATAATCGCTTAGATCCGCAACCACTTTTTCGCGTAGATCACGAACCCCTGCCTCGGCGGCTGCGCGAGCTGACTCCTCTCTTTGAGCAGATGCGCGCACCGCAGCTAAACGACCGAAGCCTCCGTCAGTTTGTAGTCGGAGCACCAGCCCGATCCGATCCTTTAAGCCAGAGTAGCCGCCACCGGCGTAATGCAAAGCCTGAGCATTGAGCTGCGGCCAGACCTGACCCTTGCGGACCGCCGTCTCAGCCTGGGCGGCATTGATCTCAGCACGCAAGCGCCGCTCAGTCGGGTCATAGTCAATAGCAGCGCGCAATAAATTATCTGTCCGGACCTTCAGCTCATCGGATGAATAGTGCAACCAACCGTTCAAGCTTAGATCTTGATCGCCAGCCAGCTCCCTTAGTCGACTCAAAGCAAGCTGAATGCCGATCCGGTTCTGCATCTCATCCTGCTGAATAGACAGCAGACGCTGCACCGCATAGTCGAGATCTGAGCTAGGACTGACCTGCTGCTCGACTCGACGTTTAATGGAATCCACGAGGCGCTGATGTTGCTCAACGCCCTCTGACAGAATTTTTGCCAGCGAATTCAGACGTAGATACTCCACGTAGGCATCCGAGGAACGCAGCGCTACGTTAAGCGACGCCTCGTCCACGCCCGCTCTTGCAACCTCAACCAACGCCTTCGCATAAGTGATGCCTGCACTGATACGCCCTCCTGCCCATACTGGCTGCTCAAGGGCGATGGAGCTTGAAACGCCATTCTTCGCATTGCTATCAGAAAAACTTTCAACAGTCAGACTCGGCAGGCGCGCCAGCTTACTGGCATTCACGTCCGTTTCAGCAGCCTTTAATCGAGCCCGCGCAGACCGAACTTCCGGGTGGGTCTCAACCACACGATTAACCAACGACGCCAGCTCATCGTTATCGGGTGCGGCGGCGGCCCAAGGGGATAGACAAGCGAACAGCGCCAGCGATAAGAGACGCACTAAAAAGTTCATAAAATTAGATCCATGCCAACACTGAACACAGGTCGGACAACAGAAAATTCTATAACAAATAAACCTTTCGCGCTCCGCCAATTCGAGAATTGATCATGGTATATCGCGCTCCTAGCCCTATTTTTCGATCGTTCGTAGTGTCCTCGGTGGGACTCGACGGGACCAAGACCATGGTTTCCGCTCCTTCCTCAGCAACGGCGCCCATGTTGTCGGCTTTCACGCCACCATAGACCTCGACGTGCACCTCACGAGCAGTGGCCTCCACGCGCCTTCGCATCTCGGCGATCTCAGGTAACACCCCGGGTACGAGCTGCTACCCGCTGCAGTCAGGGTTCAGGCGACGTCCCCCCGCTTTTAGTAGCGAGCGGATCTAGAGTTTTCCGGCATTGTAATGGCCTTTATGGCCAGTTGCTTCGCATACTGGGCAGGCGTCAGCCCGCCGAGTGATTTCTTCGGTCTTTCCTCGTTGTATTCCTTCCGCCAGTCC